>JAFZXE010000010.1 GCA_017616895.1 Bacteroidales bacterium | reverse complement strand
TAGATTTACTAGATTTACTAGAGGGACTAGATTTACTAGATTTACTAGAGGGACTAGAGGGGTGGATTTACTAGAGGGGGTGGAGGGACTAGAGGGAGTAGAGGGGGTGGATTTGATGGGGGGGGGTAGAGTGGGTTTTGGGTATGGCTTTTTTTATAAAAAAATCAATTTATTATTAACCATTAAAAGAAAGGAAAAATCATGGCAAGAAGTAGAAACGCAATGGGGAAATGGCGGGGGAGAGTGGGGTCGACGGTGTTTTCGGTGGCGAACGGGAAACAGGTGATCAGGGAGGCGCCGGGGGAGGTGCGGAACCCGAGGACGGAGAAGCAGCTGGTGGTGAGGGCGAAATTCAAGGTTGGGACGCAGTTTGTGACGCTGTGGAAGTGGATACTGGTGCCGTACTACAGGGGGAAGGCGATGAACAGGGTGATGGCGAGGGCTGACGCGACGCGGGACGCATGGGACGTGGCGACGGTGAGCGGTGGACAGGCGGCGGTGACGATAGGAGGATTCGGGACGAAGGCGAACATGACGCTGGGATACCAGATGGCGGCGCCGGAGGTGGAGTTTGAGCAGGCGAGCAAGCAGATAGTGGTGAGGGACGCGACGGCGGAGAACCCTGCGATGGTGGTGTATGAGGTGAGGTCGTTTGACGAGGTGGGGATGCCGATAGGGACGAGGTTTGTGAGGCATGAGGTGACGAGCGCGGAGCCGCTGCTGATAATGCTGCCGATATCAGAGGTGGCGGTGGCGAAGAGGTATGACTTGATGACGTACTACATGAGGGAGGACCCGAACGCGGAGGACGCGACGGCGTATTCGCGGCTGACGAACCTGACGGTGGTGGATGAGGAGACTGGGGAGCTGCCGGCGGAGGAATATACGCTGGATGTGCTGAGGGACGAGAGCGCGGGGAACGTGTTGATGTCGCGGATGGCGGTGGGGAGCTTTGTGGTGGCTGGGTGAGGGAGAGGCTCCTCCCCTTGGAGGGAAGGGATTTAGTGGATATATTGGATTTGCTTGGGGGGAGGGTGATTTTTTTACACTTGGAGCGGCTGAGGGCTGCTCTTTGTGATTTTACGGCTTGCTGGATGTGATGTGAGTGCGGGCTTGAGAGGGTGGAGGGTAGGGGGTGGGTGTTGTTATTCAAATTAAATTCGTATTTTTGCATCTTCTTTTTGGGAGGTTATGGCAAAGAAGGAGTCAACAATATCGGAAAGCCAGATAATGGCTGACGTGAAAGCCGGTAACATCGCGCCGGTGTATCTGCTTACGGGCGAGGAGGGCTACTATATCGACCAGCTGTCGGATTTTTTCGAGGGCAACATAGTGCCCGAGGAGAACCGCGACTTCGACCAGACGGTGGTATATGGGCGCGACGTACACATGGCCGATGTGGTGGCGTATGCCAACCAGTTTCCTATGATGTCGGAACACAGGCTGGTGCTGGTGAAAGAGGCTCAGGACATAGCGCTGAGAGAGTGGGAACTGCTGACAGCCTACCTCGAAAAAGCAACCCAGCAGTCGGTGCTGGTGCTCTGCTACCGCAACAAGTGGAAGGACAAGCGCACCAAGCTGTATGCCGCCTTGAAGAAGGGCGCAGTGGTGTATGAGCGCAACAAACTCTACGACAGCGAGGTGCCTACATGGATACTGACCTACGTGAAGCAGCACGGACGCTCGATAACCGAGAAAGCGGCCCTACTGATGTACGAGGCGCTGGGAAACAACCTCTCGAAGCAGTCAAACGAACTGCAGAAGCTGTTCCTGTCGGTGAAAGAGGGCGGCACAATAACCGATGCCGAGATTGAGCGCAACGTGGGCGTAAGCAAGGACTACAACATATTCGAGTTGCAGAACGCCATAGGACGCAAGGATGTGGTGCGATGCAACAAGATAGTGAACTATTTCGCCGACAACCCGAAGTCGGCCCCAATGCCAGTTGTGATTGCAAACCTATACGAGTACCTGATGAAGGTTATGATATACCACCAGCTGACGGACAAGTCGCAGTATGCCGCTGCATCTGCGCTGGGCGTGAACCCCTATTTTGTGAAAGACTACGAGGGTGCTGCCCGCCACTACACCCTGCCCAAGCTGGCGGCGTGCATAGGCTACCTGCACGATGCCGACGTGCGCTCGAAGGGTGTGCGCAACACGGGAACCGTCACCGACGGCGAACTGCTGAAAGAACTAGTATTCAAGATTATTCATTAGTTTTGAGTTTTAAGCTTTAAGTTTTAAGTATTGAGTTTTAAGTATTTATGAGACGTATATTTTCTTTGTTGTTTTTTGTGATGATGGCAGCTGTCGCCATGGGGCAGAGCACCATTAAGGGTGTGCTCTACGACGACGAGTCGGGCGAGGCGATACCGTTCGCCAATGTGCTGCTGGAAGGCACCAAGCACGCCACATCGACAGACATCAACGGTTTCTTTCTGATAAACAAAATCCCCGACGGAACTTACACGATATTGATTCGCTACGTAGGCTATGCCGACTACCGCGAGGAGGTGACGCTGACCAAGGGGCAGGTGCTGAACCGCAACATAAAGCTGAAAGAAAGCGCCCAGCTGCTCAAGGACGTGGTGATCACCTCAAACCGCATGGAGGAGCGCAAGGTGGAGACGCAGGTGTCGGTAGAGAAGGTGACGGCGACTCAGATACAACAGATGCCCTCAATCGGCGGACAGGCCGACATAGCGCAATACCTGCAGGTGCTGCCTGGTGTCAACTCGACAGGCGACCAGGGCGGACAGCTCTACATACGCGGCGGCTCGATGATTCAGAACCTCTGCCTGATTGACGGAATGATTGTCTATAACCCGTTCCACTCGATAGGCCTCTACTCGATTTTTGAAACTGACGTAATTCTTAACGCCGACATCTACACGGGAGGCTTCGGCGCCGAGTACGGCGGACGTCTGTCGTCGGTTATGGACATCACCACACGCGACGGCAACAAGAAACGCCACTCGGGCAAGGTGAGCATCAACACCTTCGGCGCCAACCTCATAGTTGAAGGCCCCCTGAAAAAGGAGAAAGGCGAGAAAGACAAATCGACGCTGACCTACCTGGTGGCAGCCAAAGGGTCGTATCTCTCGAAAACCTCGAAATGGATATACCCCTACATCAAGGGCGGCCTGCCGTTCGACTTCCTCGACGTGTATGCCAAGATGAGCCTCAACTCGGGCACAGGCTCTAAGTGGAACCTCTTCGGATTCCGCTATGACGACAAGGTGACGGCGTACCAGTCAATAGCCGACTACCACTGGACCAACTGGGGCGTGGGTACGAACTTTGTGTTGGTCACTGGGACTTCAGCGCTATTGGATGGTACAATTGCGTATTCTGACTACCAGATAAACATGCAGGACGCCTCAGACAAGCCCAAATATAGCGGCATCAATGGATTCAATGCCAGTTTAAACGTCACAAACTTCTTCGGCAAGCACAAACTGAAAGCTGGAATAGTGTTCGAAGGATACACAACCAAATATCAATACACCAACGCATACGGCATAACGAAAAATCCCGGCAATATGTACACGATAAATGTTTCGGGCTATGCCACTTTCAAATGCAACGTTAACGACAAACTGCTCATAGAACCAGGATTCCGATTTATCTACTACACGTCGCAGCAGGAACCCAGCCCCGAGCCGCGCCTGGCTATGAAATACAACGCCACAGACCACCTGCGTTTCAAGCTGGCGGGAGGATTGTACAGCCAGATGCTGCTTGACGCACGCTCGGACAACGACATAGTGAACCTCTTCTCGGGATTTCTCTCGGGCAAGAGCAGCCTTGACCTCGGTCGCCGCAACGGCGAGGAGAACGACAGCTACCTGCAGAAGGCGCAGCATGTGGTGTTCGGTGTGGAATATGACCTGAACCGCCACCTCTCGTTCAACCTCGAAGGTTACCTCAAGAACTTCAGCCAGCTGCTGAACATGAACCACAACAAGATGTTCGACAAGCACGAGGCTGCCTACCAGGACGGCGGTGCCTACGAGAAACCCGACTACCTCACCTCAGACTTTGTGTATGAGAAAGGTATGGCCTACGGTATGGACTTCAGCGTCCGATACGAAATAGAACGCCTGTATGTGTGGGGCACATACTCGCTGGGATGGGTTACGCGCACCAACGAGGGCGACGGGACTTACCATCCGCACTACGACCGTCGCCACACGATAAACCTGCTGGTGACATACGCGCTTGGCAAACAACGCGAATGGGAATTGAGCGCAAGATGGAACTTCGGCAGCGGATTCCCGTTCACACAGACGCAGGGTGCCTACGAGAATATAGTGTTCAACGCCGAGGGCATCACCACCGACTACACCAACGCCAACGGCGAATTCAATCTGCACTATGCTGAACTCTACAAAGGTCGCCTTCCCTCCTACCACAGGCTTGACATCGGAGTGAAACGCAAATTCTCACTCGGCAAGCGCTGCCAACTGGATTTGAACTTGAGCGCGACGAACATATACAGCCGAGAGAACATCTTCTACTTTGACCGCACCACCTTTAAGCGCGTCAACCAGCTGCCGATACTGGCATGTTTCGGCATCACGTTCTCGTACTAAACTACCTTATATCCGTCCAGTCGATAGGCTGCAGACCTTGCTGCTGGAGGAAAGCGTTGGCTTTTGAGAAGTGACGGCATCCGAAGAAACCGCGATAGACAGAAAGCGGTGAAGGATGAGGAGCTGTGAGTATTAGATGACGACTGGGGTCAATCATCTTCGATTTAGCGATAGCGTAACTGCCCCAAAGGAGGAACACCAAGCCGCTACGCTGCTCGGATAGAGCACGTATGGCAGCATCGGTGAAGAGTTCCCATCCTTTGCCTTGATGAGAACCTGCCTGATGGGCGCGGACGGTGAGAGTGGCATTGAGAAGAAGCACCCCCTGCTCGGCCCATCCTGTAAGGTCACCTTTTTCGGTCGAAATGGCAACACCCAGGTCGCTGTTTATCTCCTTTATGATGTTCACCAGCGACGGCGGCACTCTGATACCGTCACGCACCGAGAAGCAGAGCCCATGGGCCTGACCAGGTTCGTGGTAGGGGTCTTGTCCTATGATGACAGCTTTGACCTTATCGAAAGGGGTAAGATTGAAGGCATTGAATATATTACCACCTGCGGGGTAGCACTCGTACTGCTGACGTTCGGCTACAAGGAACTCTTTCAGCTGAGCAAAATAGGGCGCCTCAAACTGAGGACGCAGCACATCAAGCCAGGAGGATTCTATTTTAGGATTGACTGTCATAACCCGTTATCCGTCTTACCTTGTTTCACAGAAAAGGATTCCAATTCTTCTCATCTCCTATGGTAGAGCAGTCGCCGTGACCAGGGAGGACTACGGTGTCGTCATGCAGAGGGAGCAACTCGGCGCGGATTTTGTCCATCAGCAGATCGTGGTCACCGCCTGGGAGGTCGGTACGTCCTATGCTGCCACGAAAGAGTGCATCGCCTGTGAATACCATCTGGGGAAAGACGGTGACATAGCAGATACTGCCCGGACAGTGACCAGGCACATAGCGACATTCGACAGATTCGGCTCCTATGGTCAGCTTGTCTCCACCGTTGACATAATTGTATTCAAGTCCGCTTAAATCATTTGCGGCAAAGCCCATAATATCAGCGTAAGCCGCCGACTGACGTATCAATTTGTTACTATCAGTATGAGTGGTTACCGGGAGGTGGTATTTTTCACAAGCCCACTTCAATCCGGCGATATGGTCGATATGAGCGTGAGTGAGGAGTATCCGCGTAACCTTCAATCCGTTCTGGTCGATAAACAACGCCAGACGCTGCTCCTCTCCAGAAGTCTCTGCTGTAGGATCAATAATGAAACACTCCTTTGTGTCTTCATCCCATAAAACATAGCAGTTTGTCTGGAAATGGTTAAACGAAAACTGTTTGACTGAGAGCATTTGGGGTTGTTTCTTTGGATAGGGATTATAGGGATTATAGGGCTTATAGGTCTTATAGGTCTTATAAGTCTTATAAGTCCTATAGGTCCTATGGGGTTATTCTTTGTTTATCCAGCTTTCGACGGCTTCTTTCTGGACGGGCGGTATGTCGAGTTTGTTCTTCTTGCGGAGGCCGTTGAGGTCGTTGTATAGTTTATTCGGGTTGGCCTCTTTGAGCTGTGCGAGGGTGTTGATGCCCGCCTTACGCAACATAGGCACCCACTCGGCGGCGACACCGTGTTCGACAAATTCTTCGTCGGTGGTGACTGCGGCTTTCTTCTCGGGCTTCATCTGCGGGAAGAGGAGCACATCCTGTATGCTCTGCTCGCCCGTCATCATCATCACCAGACGGTCGATACCTATGCCCATACCAGAGGTGGGCGGCATGCCGAACTCGAGAGCACGTACAAAGTCCATATCGATAAACATCGCCTCGTCGTCGCCTTTCTCGCTGAGACGCAGTTGATCCTGGAAACGCTGCAATTGGTCGATGGGGTCGTTGAGCTCGGAGTAAGCGTTAGCCAACTCTTTGCCGCATACGAAGAGCTCGAAGCGCTCGGTGAGGTTGGGGTTGTCGCGGTGGCGCTTGCAGAGAGGCGACATCTCGATGGGATAGTCGGTGACGAAGGTGGGCTGAATGAGCTTGTGTTCGCATTTCTCGCCGAAGATGGCGTCGATAAGTTTGCCTTTACCCATCGTGGAGTCGGTCTCTACGCCGAGCTGTTTACAAGCTTCGCGTAGCTGGTCCTCGTCCATATTGGAGACGTCAACACCAGTTTCCTCCTTGATGAGGTCGCACATCGGGGCGCGACGGAACGGAGCCTTGAAATCAATCTCATTACCCCACACGTTGACCTTGGTGGTGCCATGCAGAGTCATAGCGATGCGGCTGAGCATCGTCTCGACGAAAGTCATCATCCAGTTGTAGTCCTTGTAGGCGACATAAATCTCCATACAGGTGAACTCAGGATTGTGGGTACGGTCCATACCCTCGTTGCGGAAGTTGCGGGAGAACTCATATACTCCAGCATAGCCACCCACGATAAGACGTTTGAGGTAGAGCTCGTTGGCAATACGGAGATAGAGGTCGATATTGAGCGCATTGTGATGAGTGACGAAAGGACGTGCGGCAGCACCACCAGGTATTGACTGAAGTACCGGAGTGTCAACTTCGAGATAGCCCTGCTCGTTGAAGTAGTCGCGCATAATGTTGACTATCTTGGCACGCTTGACGAATGTCTCGCGCACCTGCGGGTTGACGATGAGATCGACATAACGCATGCGGTAGCGCTGCTCGGGGTCGGTGAAGGCGTCATAGACCTTGCCGTCTTTCTCCTTGACGATAGGGAGGGGACGGAGGCTCTTGCTGAGCACCGTGAGGCTCTTCACGTGGATGGAGGTCTCGCCCATCTGGGTGACAAAGACGTAGCCGGTGACACCGATGATGTCGCCGATGTCGAGAAGGCGTTTGAAGACGGTATTGTAGAGCGTTTTGTCTTCATCTGGACAAATCTCGTCGCGTTTGACGTAGAGCTGGATGCGGCCGTAGGAGTCCTGCAGTTCGACGAACGAGGCGGCACCCATGATGCGGCGGCTCATGATGCGGCCGGCGATGCTGACGTTCTGATAGAGGGAGTTGTCCTTTGGATATTGTTCGAGAATCTCGTTCGATTTGGCGTTGACCTCGTAGAGGGCAGCGGGATAGGGGTTGATGCCCAGGTTGCGCAGCTCGTTGAGAGAATTGCGGCGTATTTGTTCTTGTTCGGTAAGTTCTGCCATATCAATATGGTTGAAGATTTATATATAGGTTGAAAAACGGCTGCAAAGTTACTAAAAAAAGAGAAATAATAAAGGGGTACGGAATCCGCACCCCTTTATAACGATTGGTCAAGTAGTGTTATTTCTTGACAACCTTCTTGATTGTGGTTGTGCCGTTAGCGGAGACGCGGACGGTGTAGATACCGTTGGCGAGTTCGCTCATGTTGACGTTGCCATTGTTCTGGCTCATCACAACACGGCCAACAGCGTCGATAATCTCAACTTTCTGGAGACCCTCAACGTCAACATAGAGGTTGCCGCTGGTGGGGTTAGGATAGAGTTTTACGTTGCTGGCGGTGACATCGTCGATACCCTGCTGCGGTGTATCAGCCTCGAAGTAAGCTCTGTAGGTGGCGTTCGCAGTGACATTGAAAGTGTATGGGTTGGTGGAGATGTTGTCGTTCCAGCGGACGAAGTGGTAGCCAGTGTTTGCGGTAGCGGTGATGGTGCAGGAAGCGCCCTCTGTGAATGTGCCACCGCCGGTGACGGTACCCATAGTGGAGTTGTCGGAAACAACGGTCACGGTGTAATAGGTGACACCGGGTTCGTCAGCCTCGAAGTAGGCGGTGTAGGTGGCATTTCCAGTTACGTTGAAAGTGTAGGGGTTGGTGGTGATGTTGTCGTTCCAGCGGACGAAGTGGTAGCCAGCGTTTGCGGTAGCGGTGATGGTGCAGGAAGCGCCCTCGGCGAATGAGCCACCACCGGTGACGATACCCATAGTGTTGTTGTCAGACTGAACGGTAATGGTATAGTTGGTAACTGGAGTAGAACCAGTGGAAAGGGTGATGTCGTCAATAGCCATGAACCACATAGCATCTTCAACAGTGTATTTGAGAGCAATGTATTTGGCGTTGGCGGGGATTTCGAAAGTAGCCTCGGTCCAGGTGCCGGCAATCTGATCTGCCTCTACCTCTGCGCCAATCTGCGAGAAGCTGGCGGGATCGTTGGTGGTGGTGGAGACCATCACAATGCAAGACTCGGGATAGGTATTGCTGCGCTGAGTGTAGTAGAAAGACATAGTGCAAGCCTCGGGGAGGTTGAGCTCGGGAGAGATGAGGTACTGAGTGTAGTCATCAGCATCGTTGTAGCTGGAGAAGACGAAGCAGGAAGTGCCGGTGTGGGCGCCTTGTGTGAAATCCGAAATAACGCCATATCCATAATCATCAACATCTGCGTTCTCTGTGTTGTTTGAGATAGCTGTCCAGCAGCCGAGTCCGCTCTCAAAACTCTCGGTGTAGGGGAGTGACGAGATGATTCCGCAAACGGCGATGCTGGTGGAGAGGGTATTGTCGGAGGTATTATCGACGGTGCCGTTAGGCTCGCTGACGGTGACAGTAATGGTGGCGTTGCCAGCTTCGGCGACGGATGCGGGAACGTTGTGTGTGAAGTTGCCTGTTCCACTGTAGGAGACATTCAGACCGCTGACGGTGTAAACCGCAGAGGCGGTGCCGTTGACGGTGTACTGAACCTTGAATGAGGTGAGAGCGGCGCCGCTGTTGTTGGTGACGGTTCCCGAAATGTTGAACGACTCACCGACTGAAACCATAGAAGGAATATTGAGCGATGTGAGAGCGATTTCAGGAGTATTGGCAGCGACCTCGATGGTGAAGTCGTCGAGAATCAGCCAAGCATCAGTAACATGTTTGAAGGCGACATATATTGTCTGACCTGCAAAGCCTCCGAGGTCAACGGTGCGCTCGGTGAAAGCGTTCTCGGAGACGGTGAAGGTGGCGAGAGTGGTGGTGAAGTCGGACTCATTGTTGCCAGTGGTGGAAACCATCACGGAATATGATGTGGAACCTACCTCATAGGGGTCATGGGAGAGGTAGTCGAAAAATTTGAATCCCACAGCAGAAGCATCGGAGGGGATGGTGATAGCCGGGCTAATAAGCCAGTTCTCAGCGATGTTGGTGTCGGCTGCTGAAATCAAAGAGTTGCTTCCAGTGTGAGCCTCGAAAGGAAGACCATACCAAGATTCGGGACCATAGGTCTGGATGTAATAAGCGGCATTACCCCAGGCACTGAATTCATTTTCAGGTGCGCTCCAGCATGTGGGGATTATGCCCTCCTCAAAATCCTGGGTGTAGGGAAATTCTGAGATGGCTGAGGTGCAGTCATAGATAGCGATTGAGCCGCTATTGGTGTTGTCTGCAGTGTTGTCTGCAGTGCCGTTGGGGTTCGAAACGGTCACATTGACGGTGTGGGTACCGCCGGTAGTAATGATAGCTTGGACATTGTGGGTGAACTCATAGGTTTCGCCAGAAGCGACATTGATACCCGTAACGCTGAACACGGCAGATTCCGCACCGCCATCAACATTGTAGGTTACGTTGAAAGACGTAAGGGCATTTTGGCTGACATTGAGGACTGTGCCTCCAACTTCGAAGCCCTCACCTACGAAGGCATAGGAGGGAAGTGTTACGGAGTTGAGCGTAATTTCAGGAGTTGAAGTGAAAGAATATACCATCACATCATCTAGACAGAGAACAAAGTTATTATCATCCTGATGAACGAAAGCAATGTAAACGCTCTGACCAGCATAGGCAGCGAGATCAAGTTCAACGGCAGTCCATTCTGCTGCACTGGCTACAGTAAGAGGCTGGAGAGTGGTTGTGAAGTTGGCTACAGCATTGCCGGAGGTGGACAATCTTACAGCATAACTGTCTTCGTAGTTTTCGTCCAGGGACCTTATATAGAACGAAAGTGTGGCACCGCTAGCCGGAATTGTGAGCTGCGGAGTTACGAGATAGTTGATAGGAGTATAAGAATCATAGGTTTCATTGGAGAAGGAGATGGACACAGCCATATTGGAACCTGTGTGGGCAAGACTTGCAGCGTCAAAATTCCATGGAGTCAGCACTGTTACACCGTCTGACCAGTTAAGCCCGTCACCATCATTGTCGATGGTTGTCCAAGTGTTGGGAATACCATTCTCGAAGCCCTCATTGAGGAGAACTTGAGCGTTGGATGTGTAGCAGGCGAAGAGAGCTGCCAACACAAACAGTAGAACTTTTTTCATAATGTTTTGAATTTTAATTATTAATAAAAATTGAATTCAAAGAAATAGTATGCGAAGATACACCTATTTTTGAAATGGACAATCGCGACGGTGTTAAAAGTACTATTACTTGGAATAAGACAATAAAAATCTGCGTCTTGAGTAATGAAATGTTTTTTTTCGTATATTTGCAATCTCCGTCGGGGGATGGAACTCTGATGGGGAAGATATGTTATCTGATTAATAAACAACAAAGAAAAGAGAAATATGACACTAAGAGAAATCGTGACGTTGCTGGACGCGGAAGTGTGCGTCGGCGAAGGACGGCTGGACGAAGAGGTGACGAAGGCGTTTGCCTCGGATTTGATGAGCGACGTGCTGACATTGAAGGACACGCCGATACTGCTGACGGGATTGTGCAATGTGCAAACCATCAGGACCTGCGATATGGCGGGATTGGAGGTGGCGATAATAGTGAGAAACAAGAAGCCGAGCGAGGATATGCTGGAGCTGGCGGAGGAGAACGACATGACGATAATAGCGTGTCCGTACTCGCTGTTCAAGGCTTGCGGATTGCTGTATGAGGCGGGATTGGAGCCGCTATACTAATTTTGAATTTTGAATTTCGAATTTTGAATTTCGAAAGGTGAATTGACAAATGAATTTTTAAAGTAAAACTGGAAGATTATGCATTTGGAATATACTGTGGTGGAGGGGGATTTTGTGAATGCGGGGACGGCGTCGAGCTCGGTGAAGAAGACGCTGAAGCAGCTGAACGTGCAGCCGGCGGTGATAAAGCGGGTTGTGGTGGCGCTGTATGAGGCAGAGGTGAACGCTATAGCGCACGCCTATGGCGGGAAGGTGCTGGTGGATATCGATTCGGACAAGATAAAGATGACGGTGGCGGACAAAGGTCCTGGAATACCGGACATCGCCCTCGCGATGCAGGAAGGCTACTCGACGGCGCGACCGGAGGTGAGGGATATGGGATTCGGCGCCGGAATGGGATTGCCGAACATGCAGAAGAACGTCGATAAACTGAACGTGACGTCGGAGGTGGGCGTGGGAACTACGGTGGAGATGGAAGTGGCGTTTGGTTGAAGGGATGAAAAGGTTTGAAAAGGTTTAAAGGTTTTAAAGGTTGAAAAGGTTTGAATGGTTGAAAAGGTTTTAAAGGTTTGAAAGATTTTAAGGGTTTTAAAGGTTTAAGGGTTTCAAGGTTCAAGTTTTAAGTTTTAAGTAAGAAAAACGGACGCGTATGGAAAACGGACAAGGATTTTTTCACTCACTTTATGTTGACGGGGATCGCTGTATAGGGTGCTCGCATTGTATGAAGATATGCCCGACGGAGGCGATAAGGATAAGGGACGGGAAGGCGCATATAGACGGCGAGCGGTGTATCGACTGCGGGGTGTGCTACTCGGAGTGTCCGATGAAGGCGTTCCAGATAATGGAAGACGACTTCGGCGAGATACACAACTATCCGCACAGCGTGGCGCTGATACCGGCGGTGTTTCTGGGACAATTTCCCGACGAGATACGTGTGTCGCGTATATATGCGGCGCTGAAAGACTTAGGGTTCAGACATGTGTTCGAGGTGGAGTCGTCAGCCCTGATTTACGCCGAAGCGAAGAACCGCTATGCGATGGAGAACAAAGACAAAGAGCCGCTGATATCGAGCTTCTGCCCCGCGATAGTGCGGTTGATACAGGTGAAATATCCGTCGCTGGTGGATAACATAATACCGCTGAAGGCGCCGCTCGACATCTCGGCGACATACGCGCTGAAGAAGCTCACCGACCAAGGGGTGCCGCGAAGCGAGATTGGGATATTCTACGTGACGCCGTGCGCGGCGAAGATAGCGGCGGTGAAAAGCCCTGTGGGCGAAGTGAAGTCGATAATAGACGGCGTAATCAATATGGATTCGCTGTACAACATAGTGTTCAAGAAAATCAAGGAGCAGGGAAAGAACTACGTGTTTCCGCCGCTCGAGACGCCGAGGTTGTCGGCCGACGCGATACTCTCGACTCTGACCAACGGCGAGAGGCGCATCTGCATGGCGAAACGGTCGTATTCGATTGACGGAATACACAACGTGATAGATTTCCTCGAGAAGCTTGAGAATGACGAGATAGAAGGAGTGCAGTTTCTGGAGTTGAGGGCTTGCGACCAGTCGTGCGCAGGCGCTACGCTATCGTGCGAAAACCGCTTCCTGTGCAGCGAACGCATGTACGGCCGAGCGAGGAAGGCTGCCGAGAGGGAGAGAAACGGCGAAGTGCCGAGAGAGAGGGAGATGGACGCCCACAAAGAATATCTGATAGAATGCAGCGGTGTGGAGGCGGTGCAGCCGCGTTCGGTGTTGACGCTCGACCCCGACATCTCGAAAGCACTCGAGAAGATGGAGAAGATACGTCGGCTGAAAGAATGTCTGCCACAGATTGACTGCGGATTGTGCGGCTCGCCGACCTGCGACTCGCTCGTGACCGACCACGTGTGCGGCAAAGGAAGCATTAAAGACTGTGTGTTCTACCAGAGATATCTGGAGCGGACGGGACAGATGACGCCCGAAGAATGTATAGACATGATGCAGAACATCTGGGGCGGAAACCGCATCTCGGGAGAATTGAGGAACAAAGAATAAGGTTCACTTTTTAAAAGTTTACAATAAAACACAAAATACACTATGAAAGTAAAAGAACTGGTTGAAAAACTGCAACTGAAAGTGCTCTCGGGCGAGAGCGGATTGGATAGAGAAATCGAAGGCTGCTATGTGTCGGACCTCCTGAGTGACGTGATGGGCAACGCCGAGATGGGCAACGTGTGGGTGACACTTCAGACACACAAGAACGTGATGGCGATAGCCTCGCTGAAAGAGCTGGCGTGCGTGATACTGGTGAAAAACCAGCAGGCAGCCGAAGACACGCTGGAGCAGAGCAACGAAGAAGGCATACCGTTCCTCAGCACCTCGATGCAGACCTACGAGACGGTGGGGAAAATCTATGAGTTGTTAAAATAGCTCGAGCATTTGATTGTTTAAGTGTTTGATTGGAAGGGATGACCGATTAACCTAGTGATCGAATGCCCGAAGAACTGCATCCATACAAAGCCGACTTGCACATACATACTGTGCTCTCGCCGTGTGGCGACTTGGAGATGAGCCCCATCAACATAGTCAACCGCGCGCTGGAGCGAGGGTTGGACATGATTGCGATCACCGACCACAACACCACACGACAGGTGAAGGTGACGCAGAAGATTGGACGCGACAAAGGGCTTTTCGTATTGGGAGGCGTGGAGGTCACATCGCAAGAGGAGGCCCACTGCCTCGCATATTTCGAGACAGACGAGCAGCTTGACCAATTCCAGCAGTTTCTCGACGAACATCTGCCCAAGATACCCAACGACGAAGACAGGTTCGGCTACCAGCTGATTGTCGATGAAAACGAAGAGATTGTTGGCGAAGAAGAGTATCATCTGCTTAACGGCATCGATGTCGATATCGACGGCATATACGAAGAGGTGCACCGCATAGGCGGCCTTTTCATCCCGGCACACGTCAACAAAGGGACGACATCGCTCACCAGCCAGCTGGGATTCGTGCCGCCCGACCTGCGGGCCGACGGATTGGAGATAAACAAATTCGTCACCAAAGAAGACTTCCTGAAGAAGAACGCGTACCTGAAGAAGTTCGGCTTCATCACCGACAGCGACGCCCATTTCGTCAACAACATCGGCGATGTCTATAACATCATTTATATGAAACACCGCTGTTTCGACGAATTCCACAAAGCGCTCAAAAGCGAAGACGAACGGTGGATAGACACGACGGCGTTCAGGGGCGTGCCCGGACAGGGGCCCGTGCTCGGGCAGAGCAATTAATTAAAAACTACTATCCGTTTCAACCTTCATTATCATCATGAAAGAACTCTCGTTGCATGTTTACGACCTGATGGAAAATTCCATCGCCGCCAACGCGAAAGACATATACCTCACCATAACCGACAGCATCCTCAAGAACGACTACCACTTCGTGATAGAGGACAACGGCAAAGGTATGACGCCAGAGTTTATGGCGAAGGTGACCGACCCCTACACTACCACTCGCACCACTCGCAAGGTGGGCTTGGGGTTGCCGCTCATAAAGATGAACACCGAGAACTGCGGCGGCGGGATGAAGCTGACCAGCGAGGTGGGCAAAGGCACACGACTGGAGTTCTGGTTTCAGCACAACCACTGGGACCGCCCGCCGATGGGCGATTTGACTGGTACGATAGTGATGCTCGTATCGCAACACGAGGACATACATTTCATCTACAAGCACATCACCGACCAGGACGAATTTGTCTTCGACACCGACGAAGTGAAGGAGGCGCTGGGCGGTATGTCGATGAACGACCTCTCGATAATCAAATACCTGAAAGAGATGATTAGCGAGAACCTTAAAGAGATTGGGGCAAACGACTGAGGGGCCGCCTTATCACAGATACACTACAGTTTCTTCCACGAGTGGCTGCTGCCAGCCGGACAGCCGCTATATGACGGTGTGCGCTCGCTATAAACCAGCGTGCCGCATTTCTTGCATTGGTAGGCGTTGTTGCCCACATTGCCAAGCGATACCCACGAGTGGCTGCTGCCAGCGGGACAGCCGCTGTAAGAAGGCGTCTGCTTCGAACGCACCAGCGTGCCGCATTTGCGACATTGGTAGTTGCGGTCGCCCACCTCGCCCAGATTCACCCACGAATGGCTTCCACCTGCGGGGCATCCGCTATACGACGGAGTGTGGTCCTGCCACACGAGTGTGCCACATTTCTTGCACTGGTAGTTGCGGATGCCGCTGCCAGTAAAAGCAAAAGAGGCGAGCGCTACGAGACAAAGGATTATGACGGAACGCTTCATTGTTCGGTCTTATAGGAAGTAATAAGTCAAACGGATACCCGAGTAGAAGTTGCGGAAGTCGGGCATATCCGATTTATAAGTGAAATCGTTAAACTGATAGCGGGCGTAGATAGTTGTCTCGACGCCGTAATAGCGGTATCCCAGCGTCCACTCCATACCCACCTGGTCTTTGCGCACAAAATCCCACACCGGTTCTTTGGTCAAGCCGCCTTTGAACACACGGGTATAGTACATGCCCACGCCGGCGTGGAAAAGACCGTAGTCGGTGTTGAGTTGGAACACCACCGACAACGGAACGGTGAGACCTTCCTGATAATAGCGTTTGGAGTGGTGGAAGACATCGCTCGTGTCGATATATCTGGCCATCGACCAACCATACATGGCGCCGAAACGCAACCCGACCCATTTGCATTTGAAGTTGACCTGAGCCATAAGACCGGCATTCCAGGCAAAGCGGCTGCGTCCATCGACAGCGCTGCCGTAGGGGTGGTGGAGACGGCTGTCGCCGAGTTCCAGAGTGACACCGAGGTCGAAGGGCTGCACCTGGGTTTGGTGTTTCTTGGCCACACGACCAGAAGGACGGAAAAGCTCGTCCGACGAGACCTGTGTCGTCCAGCGGGTGATATAGTCGCTTATGTCGCTCAATCCCTTGTAGTCGATAAGGTCGGCATCGTCTTCCGGTTTATGGTAGGGCGATTTCACACCCGTGGTGACAGCCAGTGTGGCAACGCCTTTCTTGGCAAACCCCTCGGTGTCGGTGGCGGTGAGCACCGAGCGTTCGAACTTCTTGGTTTTAAGATTCACACCGAGCGCCTCAGCCAACTCTTTCATCTTCTTCTTGCCGTCGTCTATGGTGCCCGTACCCTGGACAATAAGCTTGCCGCTCTGACGGTACCATCCAATCATATCGAGGCTCATCATGAGACACACCTTGCCAATCTTCTTCTCCCTGGAAAGCCGCTGAGCGAAGGCGTTCGACCCGAAGAGACCTATCTCCTCGGCATCGAAATTGACCAGTATCACGCTGCGTTTAAGTTCGCTCTGGTGATCCTTCAGCTGGCGTGCTATCTCGATGACGGCGGCCGTACCCGACGCATTGTCGTCGGCCCCGTTATAGACTTTGTCGTGTTTTACACCCAGGTGGTCGTAGTGGGCACCGATTATGACATACTCGTCCTTCAAAGCGGGGTCGGAGCCCGGTATGCAGGCAATGACGTTGTTGAACACTTTGTTCCCTGCCAAAGAGTTGGAGAACGACTGTATGTATCCGCTCTCGTAGAAGGGCTCAACACCCATCTGCTCATACTGTTTGACGATATATTGTGCCGCCTTCATGGCATCCTCCGAACCTGCATACCTGCCGCGCAACGAGTCGGAAGCGAGGTAATAGAGGTGCTGCTCGAGCCGTTTCTGCTGGCTTTGTGCGAAAAGGTTCAAGGCACAGCCGGCCAAAAGGAGAAGTATGAATGTCTTTTTCATATTGATTGGAATTTTCGCTTAATAATATTTTATCACTCGGGTGTCCGTCTCTTTGGCGGAGCCCTCGTATGTTATCTTCTCTATGGTGTTGCCCTGCTGACTTAGCGCTGTCGATACCGACTCTGTCGCCGGTCCTTCGTAGGTGCGCGACGTCCAGTTCTTCTCTTTGTCAAAGTCGCGGTAGTAGAACTTCCACACCGCTGGACGCGTGAGCGACAATCCGCTACGGTTGCGCGATGCCGGGTTGCCGTTGCGGTCGTATGTGAAGCGGTCTTTCATCTGATATACCATATCCGTCCCGATATATCTGGTTGTCTCCATCTCGAAGAGCTGGTATTTTGCGTTGTAGCGGTACTCCACCACCTGTTTCTTCCCTCCGTCGGCGGTCTCGGTGATGTTCAGGTTCACCAGCTTCGAACTGTCGTCATAGCGCTCTGTGCGCACCACCACTCGATTGTCTTCCTTATATCGCGTGGTGACCGTCTTCTGCTCCAGACGCAGCGTGTCGGCAGTCTTTCCCTCTTTCTTTGTCTTCTTCTCGGCCTCCTGCTGGCGTTTCTGCAACACAGGCGATATGGCACGTCCTTGTCCGCCGCCCTCCTGCACGCCTGCCGCCTTCTGCCTGGTGCTCACATATTTGTAGTCATAGTCCCTGCGCAGCGGCTTGCTGCCCGTGGGATCGTCATAGACGATTGAGGCGGTGTCGCCCTTGGCTGTATATGTATAGGTCGCATGGCCCTCTGTGGGCGCATCCTGATCTTTTATGTCGTACCTCATCGTCACCGTGCGGCCCGTTTTCTTGTTGAAGGTGTATATGGTGTCGTTCTTCCCGTCGCGCGGCACGAAGAGTTCCTCTCTCGAGCGCGTCCATATCTGGGTGCCGTATTTGTCCGCCTTCGGCTGGAAGTCGAAAGTGGTCTTGCGCAACAGCCGGTTTTGCTTGTCGTAGAAAGCAATCCAGTGTGCGAACCGTTCCATCACGGCATAGTTCTCACCTCCCCTTGCATAGTGGTAGAAGGCTGCCACGGTGCCGTCGGCATTGTAGTCATACAGTTTCATCGACTCGATGTCCTGTTCACCCTCGCCGTAATAGACTATCTCCTCCAACACCTTGCCCGTGCGGGAGAAGAGGTTATTCTGGCGGCCTATGAAGTTGCCGTCGGCATCCCAATGGGCTTCGGTCACCGATTTCACCGAACCTTTCAGCAGATAGTCGTCCCTCAGCAAGCGCGAATCGACAGTCATCTGTGCGCCGAGCCGGCTGCCAGCCATCAGCAAAAGGAAAAGAAAAAACGACGGGACGTATCTGTGTATTGGCATATTACTCATATCTTGGTCAAGAAAAAAACGATAAAAAGCTATGTTTATTGCAAAGAATGTGTAAATTTGCACCCCCAACACAAGATCGATTTTTGAACTTTGTGCCGAAGGCCATGAACACCGCTGAAATAAATTAAATTAAGTGAATAAACTAAAAACTAAATATAATCCCAACGAACATGTCAAGGTGCTCCTTCTGAGCATTGTGGTTGGCTTGTGCTCCGGTTTGGCGGCTGTGGCGCTGAAAACCATCGTCCACGTCGTCAACAAAGGGCTCCTGAAGATAGGTTGGTCAACCGTCCTCGGCGGCAATATCCTCATGCTTCTCTACCCCGCCGTCGGCATCCTGCTCACCATCCTTTTCGTCAAATACGTCGTCAAAGGACAGATAGGACACGGCCTCCCCGAGGTGCTCTATTCCATCTCGCGCAAAGGCTCCATCCTTCCCGCGCGCAACACCTATACCTCCCTTATCGCCTCCACCCTCACCGTCGCCTTCGGCGGCAGCGTCGGACTCGAGGCACCCATCGCCTCCACCGGCAGCGCCATCGGTTCCAACATCGGACGTCTCTGCCGACTCGAAACCAAGAGCATCCGGCTCCTCCTCGGCTGCGGAGCCGCAGGCGCCATAGCCGGCATCTTCAAAGCACCCATCGCAGGTGTGCTGTTCGTCGTCGAAGTCTTCATGTTCGACCTCACCAAGACTGCCGCCATACCCCTGCTGCTCTCCGCCCTCAGCGCCTCCTCGGTCGCCTACTTCCTCATGGGCAGCGGCGTCCAGTTCTCCTTCCAGGTCGAGGACGCCTTCCAAGTCGGACAGATACCCTACTACCTCATCCTCGGCATCATCTGCGCCATGTCCTCCGTCTATTTCCTGCGGGTGACTGGCAGCGTCGAGAAATGGATGGCGACCCTGAAGTCCAAGACCACCCGCTACGTCATCGGCGGCCTGCTCCTGGGCCTCATGATATTCCTCTTCCCTCCACTCTTCGGCGAAGGCTATGCTTCGCTCACCGAGCTGCTCAACGGCAGCGTCGAGACCCTCTTCCAGAACAGCATCTTCGAGCCGCTGATATCTCCCGACTCCCCACTGGTCACTGGTCACTGGTCGCTCATCGTCATTGCCTACCTCCTCCTCCTCATACTCCTCAAAGCCGTCGCCACAGCCGTCACCATCGGCTCCGGCGGTGTCGGAGGCACCTTCGGACCATCGCTCATCATGGGCGGTCTCACCGGCTATTTCGCCTATATGCTCATCGGCGTCGCCGGCTTCGACGGCCTCTCCGCCTCCACCTTCGCCCTTATAGGCATGGCGGCCGTCATGACCGGAGTGATGCAGGCCCCGCTCATGTCCACCTTTCTCATCGCCGAAATCACAGGCTCCTGGGAGCTCATGCTGCCGCTCCTGCTCACCTCCGCCGTCACCTACATCTGCGTCAACCCCTTCGAGAAGCACTCCATCTACGCACGCGACCTCGCCAAGCACGGCGACCTCCTCACCCACGACAAAGACGCCTCCGCCTGGCAGCTCATCAACATGCGCGAACTCATCGAGACCAACTTCGTCATCGTACGCATAGGCGACACCCTCGGCGACCTCGTCGAAGCCATCAAATACTCCAAGCGGAACCTCTTCCCAGTCCTCGACCCCGACGACAAGTTCGTCGGCATCATAGTCCTCGACGACGTGAGAAAGATTATCTTCTCTCCCGAGCTCTACAACCGCTACGAAGTCACCGAGCTCATGCAGCCCTATTCCGACCTCGATGTCGTCCATCTCAGCGACTCACCGCAGGATGTAGTGGAGAAGTTCCAGATGTCCAACCGTTACAACCTCATCGTTGTCGATGACCACGACCGCTACGTAGGCTTCCTCTCCCGAGCCAACACCTTCTCCGCCTACCGCCGCTTCATCTCCGAATCCAGCGACGAGTAAGTATTGCTTCAATTTAACACAGTTAGCACGGGAAATCTCTCCCGTATTCTTAAACCGCTGCCCTGTTGAAAACCTTTCATTCGGTTTTCTCACATCACCTTACTTCCATTCCCTGCGATGCCATCGCAGCAATCCCCAACCTAATAACTAGAACCCACTAGGACATCCAGATATCCTATCCCCCCCCCACCAACAAAATATCTATCCCCCTCTAAATCATCTAGTTCATCTCGATTATCCTGGATCTACTTAGAATTTCCTATTTCTTCAAATTTTCTTCAAAATCCCTTACTCTACAAAACTAACTGATAATCAATAATATCTCCCTCCAGTCCCAAATCTCCCCCGAAAAAAAATGTTAAAATTTTACCCCCATTGTCAATTTTTTACCCCCTTTGCGTCTATATATTATATATCGATGACGGTTTTTGTCTATTTTTGCAACCAACTATATAACCACAAAAAAATCCAACCACCGACTTCAACCTATAAACATAAAACCTATCAACATATCCACATATCAACATAAAACCTATCAGCATATCCACATATCAACATATCCACATAAAACATATCCACAAAAAAACATACAGTTATGAAAAGAACCATCTTATACTTCGCGGCAGTCGCGATTATGGCTTTAGTGTTCGCCTCGTGCGAGCGTAACGACATCGAACTCACCACCCCCGGCGACAACGATTCCATCTCGCAGGACACACCCACCGGCCCTGGCGAATGGGTTGACCTCGGCCTGCCCAGCGGCCTGCTGTGGTACAGCTGCAACCTAGGTGCCAACGCCCCCGAAGAGTACGGCGACTACTATGCCTGGGGAGAGATTGAGCCAAAAAGTGAATACACCTGGGCCACATATAGATACGCAACAGTTGACTCGAACGGCAACGCCGAGATCCTGTCCAAATACAACAGCAAAGATTACTGGGGACCTGTTGATAATCTCACAACGCTTGAGCCAGAGGATGACGCTGCTACTGTCATTCTTGCCAACGGTGCAAGAATCCCTACCGAGAGCGAGTGGCGTGAGTTGCTTGCAAACACCACCCGCGAGTGCACGACGATGAATAACGTTCATGGGGTGAAATTCACCGCCGATAATGGTAACGTCATCTTCCTGCCTGCAGCTGGATATAGCGATTATGATACGCTCAACTGGGAAGGCCATGTCGGCTTTTATTGGGCATCAGATCTTGAATTAAGTGGCAACACCTTCGCCTATGACTTTGAGTTTGATTGGGGTTCGAATGGTACCGGTTATACGCACCAGATGTGCCGTTATAACGGACAATCCATCCGTCCCGTCAAGTCCGGCAACAAGAAGTAACAACCACCAACTTCACCCCACCAACCCATCAACGGAGATCATATCAACCTATAACCCATCACCCTATCAACATAAAACATTAACACAATCACACAATCTAACAATAACCTCTCCCCCGACGCGAACCACGATGAGTTCGTAAAACTTATCATGTCCCACCGCGACTACATCGAGCGTTTCTTCGCCGCCCGAACCAAAGGCGACGAGGCGCTGTGCCGTGAGCTTGTGGGCGAGGCCTACATCAACATCTTCTCCCATTTCGACTCCCTGCGCCAAGGCTCCACATTGTTGCATCGCAAGAACTTCGTCATGTGGCGTTGCCGCGACACATGGAGCCGCCACAAGCGTAACGCTCAATCCACACAGTTTCTGCCCTTCGAAGACCACATGGACGCAATCTCACCCGACGACGAGGCAAACGAATTCCTACGCGAAAGCATCGAAAAGCTCGCCTCACTCCTCTCCAAGCGCGAACGGATGTACTTCCAACTTATGGCCGACGGCTACAGCGACGACGACATCGCCACAACACTCGACGTAAAGCGCGACTCCGTCATCTCCACCCGACACCGCATACTCAAACGCCTCCGAAAACTAGCCGGTCACGGCCACATCCGACTCAAAAACGCCACAGTAATAGTAAACCGACTAAACAACGACGAAATATGAAACGGAAAGATAAAAGTAATCAGCAGTTAACAGTCAGCAGTCAGCGGCCATCCGCCTCCGAACGCGAGCTGGTGCAGGCGCTCCTCACCGTCAACAACGTAGGTCTCGCCGACCGCTGCCGTCGTTACCGCCGCCGTCGTATGGCAGCAATGACGACCGTCGCACTATGTCTGCTGGCCATCGTGCCTGTAACGGCAGCCTCAGCAATCCCGACCCACGATGACTACGTTTGCGCCATAAGCCCATCTGGTCACACAACGGCATTCGCAGCAGTAACATCAATCAACAAAATGTTTTGCAGAAAATGAAAAAGAAAACACGCACATTCTGGTCAGTAGTGGCGCTCATACTCGTGATGGAGGTCGCCACCGTGCTTGTCGTGCGCTACTGGTACGACATCTTCCCGCCTCGCGACGTCGGCGTCCTATACAAACACTACGCCGACAACAAGCACATCGACGCCTCCTTCGTCAAAGGCTACCGAATCAACGACACATTGAGGCTCAACGTCACCGTGCTCGTCGCGAGGGACTCCATCGGCTTTAGCCAACTGCTAAATGACTTCCACATCGACTCACCCGAACAGCGCTGTATGTTTCTTGACAGCATCTATCGGGCAAACAACTTGCCGATTCCACCTGACTTCCGCACCTTGCCCTCCGTAAAATTTTTCAGGGCGTCAAAAAATGACCCATTCAACCTTATTCATGAGAAAGGACGCCATCCCTCTCCAGACGACTACCAAATGGTCTTCCGCTACAGCGACAGCACACTCTACACCTTCGACACACACACCCAAGAAGAACACTCTGCCGTGATATTCTTCAAAGCCAGCGAGACCTTCAAAGATGTGGACCCAGAAGCCAAAGAATTATATGACAACATCCGAAAAGGTTCAAATAAAAATTACAACAAATCATCCAAGTAAAACAAGCCATGTTTCGCAAATCCTTATTGACTAATTGACTAATGACACTTAATGACACATCGAAAACCGATTTTGACAAATGACAAATGACCAAAATGACCATCATTTTCAACTGTAACACTGTAACAACTGTAACGCCTCGAAAATCCATCACCCACAACCTCCATCAAACCAACACTTTCCACATCCTGTCAATAAAAACATTCCAAATCATTCGTAAACCGCAATCCCGCCGCCGTATCTTTGCACCCGAAAACCACCAAACACCAACCATCTAATAATCAACACTTACCATCCACAACCAACCTCTAACCCCTTAATAATGAATCCATAAACAACCCAACTCCCAACTAACTCCGTACTAACTCCGTATTAACTCCCAATAAACTCCCAATATTCTCCAAGCATAAAAAAAACACATAAAATTCAAAATCGCACAACCAACCCCAAGGACTTATTAGACTTATTAGACCCATTTGACCTATAAGTCCTAACCCAAAAGCCAACCACAACAAAAAAAACTTTCACATCTTAACAATTTCACAACTTAACAACCCACACTTGTCTAACATCCCCATGAAACGACTCTTATTATTAATCACTCTGGCGACCGCAAGCGTTCTCTCACTTCAAGCACAAAAAGTGCCCTATATGGTCAAAATCACCGACAACACCTATATGGATTATGCCGAGATGAGCATTGAAGGATGGCTGGAATATGACTGGGATGTATCGAAGCAGTATGGTGCCGACTCCCCCGAACGCCTGGCCATAGTGCCCGACGCCAACGTCTTCCGCTCGCTGTACGGCAAAGACTACGAGGACGTGAAAAAATATCTGCAGCTCCGCGAAACCTACGGCCGTCGCCCTATAGTGGGGCTAAGCCGCGAGCAGATAGCGAAGTTCTGCGAGTGGCGGACGGCAAAATGCGCTCAGTCGAAACACTACCATCCTCACGGCCGCTCGCTCCAGTTCGCCCTGCCCGACAAAGACAACTATGCAAACGCTCTCGCCAAAGCCAAAGTAACCAAGCTCGAAGCCGGCTCCCCAACTCCCAAGAAGAAAGCCAATAAGATTTACGGCCTCTACGACAACGTATCAGAGATACAAACCAACGAAACCCCGCAACACCCCTACGGCTTCCGCTGCATAGCGAGAGAAGTGGAATAACTACAAAGCCCTCATCAGTCACAGGTCATAACAAACATAGCCCATATATGAAATCGAAAGCAATCATCTTCTCGGCTGGCCTCATTTTCTCGCTGTTGGCTTACGGCGCTTACGCACAATCCAGCGGTGATGCCCAGTCGTTCTACACCAACAACATCCTGACCCCTTGCTTGCAGAACAAATACACCACATTCACCATCACCGTTGAAAACAGCAATGACAAGGCTGAAGGTTTCCCTCCGCACGAATATGTAATCTATCGTATGCCGAAAGGAAAAGTTGTGATATCTAAAGCAGGCGATAACGCATGGCTCTTTGGAAGAAAGGAATTTATAAGCATCAATCACCGCAACAAAGAGATTATGGTGGGTCAGAAGAAAGCCGACACACCCTATTCATACAGTTATGCCTATTACCAAGAAACATTCCTGCACGATGTGGTGCGTCACTTCATTCCTCTGGTAAACCAAATCTTGCCAAGCCAGTCGTCGTTCGACTGGTTCCGTTTCGACAGCATGCACGACACTGTTGTCAAAGGCGATGAATACACAGTGTTGCACATGATCGATACATCGCGACATTTCTACAATGAAGCCACAAAGGAATTCGACATTCCGTTTGCCTGGGTTGTGACCTATTATTACGACAACCTGACCGAGGCACTTGTGCGCATTGTGGCGAAACCTGCAGATATTGCTAACAATGGAGCTATGGATTTCGGCACCTATGACATCGCCATATCCATCACCCACGACGACTGCACCGAGATTATGAAGATATTCGATACCACAGATGTACGCTACGCCGGATACTCAAGGCACAACAACACCGACAACCTTCCGCCCAGCGAAAGGCGGCTTAAGGCAACCAACGAGTTGCTGACAGACGCACTGCTCGATTATCCGCTGGTAAGTTTCGGCGGAGACACCACCTCGCTGCGTAAGCAAAAGGGCTGGGTGCTGATGGACTTATGGTTTACCGGCTGTAAGCCGTGCCTCAGAGAGATGGGACGTATGGCAGGCGACACAGCCGACGTGAAACTCTCCTGGCTGAAAGAACACGGCATAAAACTGATGATAGTCAACCCGCTAGCAGCAAGCACCAAGTCGTTGTTGCCAGTAGTGAGCAGGTTCGGATTGAACGACCACATGTACCACGCCAAAGGCCTCACCGATGTCTTCAGCATAAAGTCCTACCCCTGCCTCGTTCTGGTCAACCCGCAGAAAAAACAGCTGATAAGACTCAACCACCTCTCCGACATAAAGAAATACTTCTAACCCCAAGAAAACAAACAACTAATAACCCACATATTATGAGCAAAACACTTGAAAATTACCGTCAATGGCGCACCAAGCACCGCATCGCGAGTTATTACATCGACTCCACCTTCTGGGGCCTCTTCATGTATTTTGTCATCCCGCTGGTAACTATGCTGATCCACCACCAGCCCTACCAGCTCAAACCCCTCGTATTCATCTTCCTCTACCTCTGGTTCGGCTTCGCCTGGACCTTCACTATGGAAGTATGGCAGAAAAAAGTGCGTGCCCGCACTGGGCAAACAAAGTAGGTGGCGTAGAGACACGAGATCTTGCATCTGCACCACAACCAATATTATGCATTAAACAATAACAAACATCATGAAACGGATACTTACACTTGCAGCTTTGGTGCTGCTCTCAACAATGGTCATGGCGCAGCCGGGCAATCACGGCAACCATCACAACCCGCCACACCCGCCAGCACAGGGCGGCATCTCGCTCAAGGTGCGGGCCTTCATAACCGAAAAATTCATCGTCACCCTCGACGGGCGCCGTCAGGAGGGCTACGCCTCAAAATCCTACACCTTCACCGGCTTGCGCCCCGGTAGGCACGACCTAGTAGTGGAGCTCACCTCGCCTGCCAAAAGTACTCGCCGCTTGACGGTGGACCTTCAGTCGAAAGATGAAGAATATATGGTGCAGTGGAAGAACACACCGCACGGTGGAGAACTCATAGTGGAGTCGTTGGATGCCTTCCTCTATGGGCAGGGCGGTACAGGACGCGCCCACACCTCGCAGCCGCCGACCACCGTCACACCGCCAGCCGACCGCAACGGCTCGTATCGCGACGGCTATCAGGACGGCTACCGCGACGGATGGCGTGACGCCATGCAGAGCCTCACAGCAGTTCCCGTCGCCCCAATCGAAGTGATTGACCCAGGCATGGTGGCGGCGGAGATGATGCCCGTTGCAACACCCGAAGAGGTGGCGCGGATGGTGGCACAGTTGAAAGCCGAGTCGTTCGACGACAACCGCATGGAGTTGGCCCAAGCAATGGTGACATCCAAACTGCTCACCACCGCCGACATTCGCCGTATGATAGGCACATTCCAGTTCGAGGATAACAAACTGGACTTCGCCAAGTACGCCTACGCCTATGTCGCCGACCCCGAGAACTATTTCAAGGTAGCCTCCGACTTCACCTTCGCATCCAACAAAAGCGACCTGCTGAACTATATAAAGAAATAACTCAACAATACCCCCCATAAAATGAAGAAAATTCTAATCATCGTATGCCTCGCAGCTCTAACAATCGGAATGCTTTCGAGCTGCAACAACACGAACACCAAAACAACCGACGCCGATAACAACACGGCAGAAGCCGAATGGGTAGATTTAGGCCTTCCGAGCGGATTGCTTTGGGCAAAATGCAACCTCGGAGCCACAACGCCAGAAAAGTTTGGCGACTACTACGCCTGGGGCGAGACGCTGCCGAAAAACGAATACAGCATGGCGACCTACTCCTACTACAACCAAGAGGGCGAGAACTACACCCTTAACAAGTACAACACGCAGGAATCCGAAGGCCTCGCCGATAGCCTCACCGTTCTTGAGGCGGCAGACGATGCTGCTACGTCCCTGTTGGGCGACGGTGCTCGCATACCGACCGTTGCCGAATGGCAGGAACTGCTCGACAACACGACGGCAGAATGGACTCAGCAGAATGGCGCACAAGGATACTTGCTCACCGCAACCAACGGCAACAGCATCTTCCTGCCCGCCGCTGGATTCCAGAATGGCGACTCCCACCTCAGCAAGAACACAGGCAACTACTGGTCGTCATCGCTCGAAACGCTTCTGCCGAACAACGCACATATCCTCAACTTCGGCAGCACTGGCATACGGGTGAGCCACTACGAGCGATTCCACGGAAGCCCCATCCGCCCCGTCCGCCAGAAATGACCATCGTTCACTTTGCATATAAAATTGAATAACCCATAAAACAATAAGACTATGAAAAAGACAACAATTCAATCAAAGAAACTGAGCGTCCGGCTGCTCTTTATGGCTGCAGCTCTAATGGGCATGATGATGGTGTCGTGCGAAGACGACGACACCCCTACCGACACCCCGCAGGACACGACGCAAACGACAGCACAATCCAATACATATTCGGGCATACTGAATCAGGTGAACAACCCCGCTGAGACCGAACCGGTTGTACCAGGAATGGTTTGGGCGCTGGCTGTGGACAGCAACACACACATACTCGAACATAACGGGAGCGTCATCTGGGCAGAAGACCCGATACTTGGCGTGAACCACTCGGCAGGCGACACCGTCTCGTACAGCGGCACCATCCAAACCAAGACCGACATCCACGGCGAGTCATACACAGTTCTAGCAATATAAATTAATAAAAACAACAACCCATGAAGAAAACACCAATCATCGTATGCCTCGCGGCTCTAACAATCGGAATGTTTTCGAGCTGCCTGATGAAAATCAAGCCTCTTAAGCAAGAGGGCGAGCTGATTGCCGTATTCTCCGAAAAAGACGGTCAGGTAGCGATGCATGTTGACGAGGACGCCTACAAAAACAAACTGAAAGACAATCTTGCGGAAGAGTTCGGAGCTGTGGAGATAGAAACTCTGCGCGTCGTCGATAACAAACCTTTCGACAAAGCATACAACGCCTGTCTGGAGGTGGTGTTTTATAGCGTTGACAGCAACACTACCACACGGATGGCAACCCTACTCCAAAAAGAGGTGAAAGACGGCCTCACCGAGTACCGCGACAACAGCAACGGCGACGAACAGCAACAGGTGTGCTGCACTTCGAGCGACTGCGGCGAAAGCGAGTGCGCCATCGAGTATGACAAACACGGCATGCCGACCGACTGCACCAATTGCAGCAAGCACTGCAGCAAGCTCATCACAGCAGAAACACACCATAGTGGATGGAAATAACATAACGCACTATGAACAGAATTCTTTTAATCACACTTTTATTACTCACCTGCGGAACAGCCGGCGCACAAACTTCGGTGTCATCGTCGGGAGGCTCAGCTTCAGGCGGTGGCCACGAGTACAGCTACAACGTCGGTCAGGTGGCGACACTTAACGCCTCGTCGAGTTCCACACTGCACGAAGGCGTAATGCAGCCGCTGGCTGTCACAGTGGAACGGATAACCGAAGTGTCCGCCATTGAGATGAACGTGGAGGTGTTCCCCAACCCCACCACCGCTGCCGTCACCTTGCACCGCAACAACGACTCTGAGCCGCTGACGGTGGAACTCTACGCCCAGGACGGACGGCTGGCCGAACGGCTGCTGTGGGACAGCACGGCGACACGACTAAACCTCGACTCGCAACCATCGGGCATCTACATCTTGAAGGTTTCAAACGAATCAAAGCAATCGCAAACATATAAGATTACGAAACTATGAAAAGATTATTGACTATAGCGGCGGCCATGCTCTTGGCATTCACTACACTGGCTCAAGTTCCGCAGGGATTCACCTATCAAGCCGTGGTGCGCAACGACGACGGCACTCCTCTGGCTCACCGCACTATCGGTGTGCGCATCGACCTGTTGCGCGGTTCGGCAACCGGCAACACCGTCTATGCCGAATTACACGCTCCTACAACCGATGCAAACGGCTTGTTCACCATTATTATCGGACAGGGTGTAGGACTTGTGAACTGTTCTTTTGGCGACTGTTTCGACTGGGCAGACGGTCCCTACTGGCTCAAGTCGCAGGTGTCGCCCGACGGTGGAGAGTCCTACACCATCGCAACCACCCAACAGCTTATGTCGGTACCTTACGCACTCTATGCGGCACACTCTGCCGACGGCGGCACAATTGACGCACAACATCTCTCCGACAGCCTCTCCGAAGTGCTTAGACAATATATCGACAACATAGCCGCCGGAACCATGATACACGACACACTGCTGGTTCACGACACCGTAGTCATACGCGACAGCGTGGTGGTATATGTTCACGACAGCACCGTGGTTCACGACAGTGTATTCATACACGATAGCACGGTTGTGAACATTCTCGACAGCACGGTTGTGCATATCCGTGACAGCGTGATAGTACATCTGCACGACAGCATACGGGTCTATCTGCACGACAGCCTGGTATATGACACCATCCACCTGCACCCCTACGACAGCAGCCCTGCCGACACCGAGGGCGCTCTGCCCGGTGTGTTCAGCATATCGGTGGCCAACCGTGTGGCTTTCTCTCGCGGCAACCTGCAATACAAAGCCTCGACTGGCACTTGGCGTTTTGCCGAACACCAATACGACATGGTGGGCACAGCCAATGCCAACATCTCGTCCACATACGACGGCTGGATCGACCTCTTCGGCTTTGGGACAAGCGGACTTGGCAGCTATTATCCTTATTTGGCAAGTAATAGTAATTTGGATTACATTCGCTCTTCTATCTCTGGCAGAAACTACGATTGGGGATTATACAACGCCATCAGTAACGGTGGCGATAGTGTTGGTATTTTCCGCACACTGAGTGGCGAAGAATGGTCATACATACTAACCGGAAGAGTTAATGCTTCGAATCTAAGGTCTCTTGCAACAGTGTGTGATATGCCTGGTATGATTCTATTACCCGATGAATGGGGCGAAGTGGATGTCGTTCCAATCACCATAACCACCTCCGACTTTACCACAAATAATTTCAATGCCGGAGAGTGGAACCTCCTTGAGTCAGTCGGTGCAGTTTTCCTTCCTGCCTGCGGATATAGACAAGGCCATGATCTCTACAGCATCGGTAGTATTGGACAATATTGGTCATCAACCTATTCAGGTGGTTCTAACAATGGTGCACGTCAATTGATATTTTCCACATCTTCATTGTCTTCAACCGCCACCAACTCCATATCGGAAGGATTAAGCGTCCGCCTCGTGAGAGACCTGACTACCTTGCCGTAACGATATAAAAGGCATCGACACAAATCATATAAACAGCAGTAAGCAATTAACAATAAAAATAACTAATCATGGAGTATTTAATCAAAATAATCTCATTAGTGGTGGCGATGGTGCTGTTTGTCGTATGGGAGAAACGGCATCGGGACAAGGACGAGAACCGCACGAAGTATATCCTTATCGAGTATGCGATATGGTTCGTCGTCCTTTCGATTGGCAGCGTCGTGGAGATGCTTCTGGGATACAACAAGATCCCGATATGGTATAGCCTCGCCATCAGCGCCTTGATAGCCGTCCCTGCGGCAATAATAGGCTGGTACTGGCATAAACAGAAGATGAAGTCAAAATAAACAGTAATCAATTAAAAATTAAAAATGAAAAGCAAAGGATTTATTATCGCGCTGGCGTGTCTGGCGGTTTTCGGCACAGCGCAGGCGCAGGAATCAAAGAAACAACGTTTCGAATTCGGCGTGGAAGCCGGCATGACGAACTACACGAACTACAGCGCGGTGTCGGTGATGCAGGACGCTGCCGACCAATACACGGGATTCGGCTACGGAGTGCATTTCGGCTGGCTGCTGGGACGTAACATGGTGGGCATCGACCTGGGCAACGCCTGCTTCAACACCTCGGCGGTGACGGTGAACGAGAACATGCTGCAGTGGTCGCTGGCGGCGGCTTACCGCTACTATATGCCGATAGGCAGCAGGTTTGAGGCTTTCATCGGGGCGAAACTTGGCGCCCGCTATATGCTGAACACATTCGACTATGCCGCCAACCACTACTCTACGGGTCGTTGGAGCGGGTTCTGCGATGCAGAGCTGGGCATGAACTGCAAGCTGACTGAGAAGTCGCACATTGGCTTCTCCTGGTCACTGGATGCCGGCTCCACACTGAACAGAGTATCCGTACCCACAGGCCTCATCCCCAACGACAAAACCGCCCTCTTCGGCCAAGCCCTGAAGATACACTACGGCTTGAGGTTCTAAAAAGAATCGATAAAGTAGCCGGCAGTCAGTAAAATGATTGTTTGGATTGCGAAAAACTGCTAAAAGGGCGAAAAGGTGCGAAAATTGTTTTTTGCTTCGCTCAAGAAACCTTGTTGAGGTGGAATTTCAACATCGAAAGATGCGAAAATAATTGTTTAATGCGAAAACTTATTAAGATGAAAACTCCTTCACGATTTTTTCCCCAAATTGGCATCATCCCGTTGTTTGTACTGTTGCTATGTGGATGTAGCAGCAGGTATCACTGCCCAGCCTTTCCTGAGGAAAATACGATTTATGCACCATACCAAAAGGACCAAGTTGTCCGATTTCAGGATAGTTCGGCAAATCAGCTTTCGCTAAAAGTTACAGACATTTACAAATCGACTGAGTATATTGAAAAGGGATGCAAATGCGCATGTAACGAGCCTATCTATTATGTTAAATTGAAGTACGGTGATAACCCGACACAATATTTTTGGGACGATACTCTACTAACCATTACCATTAGTATCCCTTTTATAGATAACAACATTGATGGGGATTTGGATATCGGTAACATACGATATGGTCTTGAATGCCGTCACAGCTCCGACCGTTCGTTTGAATATAATACGATTCTATCGGGAGATACGCTAACCTTTACTGTAAAAAATACTATTCCGTGCACTTTTGATTCTGTCAAGGTGGTCAAAGGAGTAGGAATAACAAGCTTTTGTACTATTGATGGCCGGAAATATAATTTGGACAGGTAGTCTTGAAATGAAATTTGTCAGCGTGGGTTGGGTTCTTTAATACAATCTTCTTACGCGGGTTAGAACTTTCCTTCGGATGCGGAATAACAGTTTTGGTGAATAAAAGAAGAGGACGCTCAATTACGAGAGTCCTCTTTTATTTTGGCTTATGTGTGGCTTCTTATTTGAATCTGCGTGCCTGCCAGCCTTCCTTGGCCTTGTTTCCAAGCACCATCTTGGGTTGCTGTAGCTTGCCTTGCAGCGACGACTCGTAGTTCAGCTGTTTGTCGATGGTTTCGAACAGTGTGCCGTAGTCGATGTTACCGCGTGTACGTTTGATTTCTTTCAGCATGAAATAGGTCAGGAAACCGTGGTGCTGCTGGTCGAAGCTGTAGGCTGCCTTGTTCCAGTCGGCGGCAGCAAACATGACAACGTCGTTACGGATACGCATGCCTTTCATCTTCTTGGCTTTCTTCTTGATAGAGAAGAGGGTGTGGCCGTTACGCTGGGTGCCGTCGAAGCCGGCATCGAGGATGAAGGTGAGGCTCTTGAATTTTACACGGTTGAACCAGCTGTTGCAGATGGTGTCGAGGGCGATGCACTGCTTGATAAGGTTCTTAGCTTCGCATCCTTTGAGCACCATCTCATCTGGCAGTGAACTCTTGCCGTTGAAGGCTTTGATGCCTGTGGCGTTGATGTCGGTCGGGATGATGTAGGGGTTGTAGTTGGCGTCGGTGAATCCGTGTCCGGCGTAGTAGAGAATGATGTTGGCCTCGCCGTTGAGGGCTACGGTGATGTCTTTAAGCCAGTTGACGCCTTCGGTTTTGATTACTTCGGCATTGGCGTTGCGGAGCAGTTTGACGTGACGCTCGGGAATGCTTAGGGTCTTGACGCAGTATTGGTAGAAGATTTCTCCGTCGTTGCTGGCAAAAGGTACGTTGGGAAGAGGCTTGGCGTAGTCGTAGTTGGTGATGATGAGGGCGAAGGTACTGGCGTTGGCACCGGCTTCGTTTACGGGGATGTTGAAATCGACATACTCGTCGTTGATGAGTTTGTTGGTCATTTCGGCCATAATCTCGTCAAAGGCGCCGTGAACGACGATTTCGACGCTGCTGCGACGGTATTGTGAGCCCTCTTTGTCGTAGGTCTTGGTGACGAATTCGTATTTGTTGGTGGCGCGGCGCAACAGCGATACGTTGCTTTCGAGATAGCCTTTCACGCTCTGGGCGCGAAGATAGGCGAGCTGGGCGTTGGTGGTGATGCCTTCCTCTTTATTGACCGAGATGCGTATGTTCTCGCCGTTGTAGTTGGTGGGGCAGTATTTGAATTCGCCGTACTCACCGTTATAAGGGATGTGGCTTATCTCGATGTCGTCAGTGGTGGCAGTGATGCGTGTGGTGATGTTCTTACCCTCGCGGAAGAGGTCTTTCGACACATCCTCAACCATGATTTTGGTGAGGTTGCAGATGGCGCGTGCCGAGTTGGAGGCGTTGTAGTCATATACGCCGATGGGGTAGTCGTCAGAAACGCCTTCGATGTGTTTGCAGTTGTACGAGATGTCGAAGACATAGTTGTACTCGCGGCGGCCATCTTCACGCAGTGCTTCGGCTACGTCGGTCTTGATGGTGACGAAGGTCTCGTCGTAGAGTTTTTCCTCATTGGGCAGGTTGATGAGTATCTGCTCGGCGCGTTTGGCCATGGTCTGCTGACGCTGTTGTACATCCTGCCGCAGGTAGTTCATTATCGCGTCGCGATACTGTGAGTTGACCGTGATTTCGGAAGCCCTCTGTGCCCTCAGGCTCGTGGGACAGACGGCAGCGGTTAAAGCGAGAACCGCAATGGTAAGAATGTAATATTTTTTCATTTATTACTGTGTTTTGAATTCTTGGTTGTGTAATGTATTATTATACGGATAATTGAGTGCAAAGATACAAAATAATAAAAAAATATAGTGAGGGCGAATGGAAAGTTGTTAATATATGATTGTGAATATGTGTGTGGTGTGTGGCAAAACAGCCGTGTTTTCCGTGTCGATTTTACCTATCGTAACAGCCTCGTCATCGCTACTCCGTGAGGGGGTGTGTTGATTATTGTAGCGGAGTCATTCTCGGTGTTCATTTTCGGTGAGGTGCGACAGGTGAAATGTGAATTGGTGTTGAAGGCGGTTGCGGCAGAGGGCCAATACTCCCCAGTAGAGGGCTATAAAGGCTATGGTGACAATGGCACTCCAGAGGTCGCCGATAAAGCGGTTGGCGACTATGAAAACGGCAATCATCAGCGCGCCGGGCAGTATATAGGCAATGGTGGCGGCTAGAAGGCCCAGGCTTTTGTTGATGCCGACGGTGACGTGGTCGCCAGTCTTATAGTCGTGCCATTCTTTGGTACGTATGGATATCTCCTTGGCTTTGCTCTCGGCGAAACCGCATTTGCCGTGTGCTTCGCATGAGGAACAGGCCGACTGCGCTTCAATCTGTACCGTTACCTCACCGTTCTCTACCTTGGTCACTATCCCAGTATGTTCCGCTATGGTCATTGTTCGAAAACTAAAAATTTGAAACTAAATAACTTTCTCCACCTCTTCTTCTTTCACCCAGCCGGTGTTGCCGTCGGCAGCTTCTATTTTAAGCCATCGGTCAATCTGGTCCTCGATGGTGACCTTTGTGCCGCTGTGCAACTCGAATTTATCTACGCTCCCTGCATCGGGCGACCCCTTGACGTTTATAACTGTGGTCATAACGATGGCTTCGTTGGGACGGTTCCAGTAGCGATTTGACGCGATGGCGGTGTATATCAGAGGTAGCATGACCACAACCGCAATCACTGCAACCCAAAATGTCGCCTTGCGAAGCCCGTAGAACTGTGTGCGCAGGAATATTACCATGGCGGCTGCGAACAGCACCGTAAGCACAGCTATCCATATCAGCCAGAAGTTTGTGGTGTGGTTGCGCACGGCTTTGTCGTGCCAGCGTGTTATGAATAGTTTCGGTACGGGTGTTATGTTGTTGGTGATTTTGGTGTTGGCGAGTTCGAGATTTTCGCGTGTCTCTTTGTCGCCAGGTTTCAACCGCAGGGCTTTCTCGTAATAGAGTATCGCTTTTGGGAACTCTGCTGTGCGATAGAGTGCATTGGCATAGTTGTAGTAGAGTTCGTGGCTGGTGTAGCCTTGTTCAATCAGTAAGCCATAAACTTCGGTCGCGTCCTGATAACGAGCTGCTCGGTAGGCGGCGTTGGCTTCGGCGAAAGCGGCATCGGCATCCGTCGTCAAATGCGTTACTTGTCTTTCGGGTGTCTCAGTTGTTTCAGAGTAGTTAGTATCGTCCAATGGCAGCTGCGGAGCTGCGGTTGTAATCATCGCGAGCATCAACGCCAGCACGAAGCTCAATGTCCGTATCATGTCGAGGGCTTTGTTGTAGATTGACTGTTTCTTCTGGCTGCTGTCACCTGGTGCGAATCGGGCGAAATCAACCTCTTTAAGCGTGTCGTTGATGATTGACTGCCGCTCTTCGGACACCGCTTTCTCGTTCAGACAGTCCTGTACTGTTTCGCTGCTTAGCTTCGACAGCGAGATATTGAACTTGTCGGCCAAGCATCCCCAGATGGCTTTGTATATTTCTTCGTAGAACTTCTCGTCGTCGCCTGAATGCATGTGTTTTTCTGCTCGACGCAGACGTTTTTTTGCCTCTCGCGTGGCACGACGTAGTCGTACACCCGCGATGTCCTTGTTGGCCTCTTGACGGTGACGCCAGAAAATGTATGAGGCAAGTGCCAGAAGTATCACCAGCGTTTCTACAATCCAGAACCAGAGATGGGTGGAACGTTTGTTTTCGGATTGCGAATTTTGAATAGTGGCGTTCGGCGTTTTTATGTAGTTGATGTCTTCTTTTACCCCGTGGTGGTCGTCGCTCGACGAGTTCTGCATCAGTTTCGGGTCGCCTTTCTCGATGGTGATTTTCTGCGCTTCGACGGTGCGGGTCTCGTATTTGCCTGTTGAGGGGTCGAAATAGGCAAACTGGAATTCGGGTATTTCATAAACACCTTCGCTGCGAGGTATGAGCACCCATTTGAATGTGCGGCTGCCGCTGATGCCGTTGGCCGTGCGGTTTACATTGTCTTCCACATCGGGGTCGTAGGCTTCGAAGATGTTGGGGAAGTTGACCGTCGGGTTGTCTATCAGTGTCAGGTTGCCCTGTCCTTTTATGGTAAGGCTGTAGGTGATGGCTTCATTCACCCTAGTCTTGTCTTTATCAACTCCGCCGCTAATGCTGAAGGTGCCTACAGCTCCGTCGAAGCTTTGTGGCGCACCGCTGGGCAGATGCTTTACGTTTACGTTCAAAGGATTGGTCTTGAGCGTTATCTGCTGCGGGTCTGGCCGTGATGCTTGAATGGTGAAAAAACCGATGTTGATTGGCTGTGACGTGTAGAACACCGCCTGTATCGGCAGATCCATAACGTCAATCTTAAGACTTCCGTCTTCCTGGGCATATAGTGCTTCCCGTCCGAGCTCGTATGTGATATAACGTTTGCCGTTGATGGTCTCCTGCTGTGGTTTTATGTATTTCTGGTCAAGCAGCAGGTTCTCTGACCAGAAGCCCTTCTTTTCGGGTGCGTGGAAACCGCTGGTTAAACTGAAATCTATGCGTGTGTAGATTTTGTAGGTCAGGATTACCTGTTCGCCTTTGTAGGGATTGTTCTTGTTGATGCTGATTTTTGCAAATATGGCATCGGCGTCGTTTTTGCCTGCAGGGTCGTAGGTTGGCTGTTGCGGTGCGGCGTTGGCATACGGATCCATTTGTTGCATCATCTGCTGCATCTGCTTGTGCATGGCTTCAAACGGGTCTTCATCGTCGTCGTCAAACATGCTGCCGTAAGGACTCCTGCGTCGTTGTTGCTGTTGTTGAGGACGTGCGGCTTCTATCTTTATTTGTCGCGGCTGGGTACTGTATCGGGTGCCGTTTATCACGCAACTGGCCGCTCCGATGGTGGCGGTGCCCTCGCTTTCGGCCATCACGGTGTAGGTGAAGCCTTGAGACTTCTTCCAGTTCACTATCTGGGTCATACTGCCGCGCCCCATAACTCTCAAACCGCTGAACTGGGGGTCTTTGAAATCGCTGAAATCGCCTCCGCTCACCATCACTTTCACCTGGAACGGCGAGTTGGCGTATGCTGTCGAGGGGGCTTCGACTCGTATCTCCTGTGCAAAGGCGCTACCTATTAGCACCATTATTGCAGCAAATATAAATGTTCTTATCTTATACACCTCACAATTATCTTAAAACTAAAAATTGAAACTTAAATACTACCAATCTTTCTCAATTCGGGCACTCTGTGCCTGAACGGCTTTTGCCTGCTGCTCTTTCATGGTTTTCTTCTCGTTGTTTTCCATAGCTTTCAGCAGTCGTTCGGCATCTTTCTTTTGTGATTCCGATGGCTGTTGCTGTTGTTGGTCTTGCTGTTGTTTATCTTGCTTGTCTTGCTGATTCTGTTGCTGTTGGTTTTGCTTGTCCTGCTTGTCTTGTTGGTCTTTGTTATCGCTTCCGCCACCGCCTTGCTGCTGGTTTTTGACCAGTAGTTTCTTTGCCAGAGAGAGGTTGTACTTTGTATCCTTGTTCTTCGGGTCAATCTTCAAGGCCTCCTGATAGTCGCCGATGGCCTGTTGGAACTCTTGCTGTCCCTGCTCTTGGTTCAGCAAGCCTTTCTGCAAGTGACTGTTGCCTCGGTTGTGGTAGGCATGGCTTTTGTTTTTGTCGTTTATCTTGGGGTCTTCGATGGCAGCGCTGTAGTGCTTGATGGCTTCGTCGTAGTAGGCTTCGTCTTTTGTTTTCTGCGATTTGCGGTATAGTGAGTTGCCTAGGTTGTAGCGTGCGGTACTCGAAACAGTATCGCGTGAAAGTGCCTTGCGGTACGATGTCTCGGCGTTGTCGTATTTCTCTTTTTTGTACATTCGGTTGCCCTCTCGCAACAGCTTGCGTGTCGCGCTGTTCTGCGCCTGCAATGCAATCGGCAGAAGGGCAATCGCTGTCATTATAATCAGTCGCTTCATTTGCGTTTGAGTATTTTGTCTAGGTTTAGTTTGTGGTTGGTACGTTCAAAAAGCATCACTTCGAGCAAGAGACAGAAAAGTGCCGCAATAAGTGGATACATGTAGCGGCTTTCGTATTCGGCGAACATGGCCTTGCCCATGTTGTCTTTCTCCAGATGGTCGATGCGGTCTATTATTTTGTCTATTCCAGCATTCACGTTTCCTGCTCGCACGTAAATACCGTCTCCGGCATGGGCAATTTCTTTCAGGGTCTTTTCGTCCATACGGGTTGTCACGGTGTTACCCGAACGGTCATATTTGAAGCCTGTGCGCACTCCGTTCTTGTACCGTGGTATTGGTGCTCCCTCTTCGCCACCCATGCCTATGGTGCAAACCACGATGCCTTCCGACAGCGCTTTGGCGGCTGCAGAACGGGCGTCGTCCTCAAAATTTTCGCCGTCCGAGATGACGATGATGGCTCGTGAGTTTTTCTTCACCCACGTCTGCTCCTCGTCGCCGTAGCCGAACGTCTGCATCGCCTTCTCGATGGCGTCGCCTATGGCAGTTCCTTGTGTGGCTATTAGGTCGCAGTTCACTTGGTCGAGGAACATCTTCGTGGCGCTATAGTCGTTGGTTAGCGGCATTTGAATGAAACTTGTGCCTGCAAACACCACCAGCGACACTCTGTCGCCTCCGAGTCCGTTCAGCAGATTGGCCACAATGCGTTTGCTGCGTTCCAATCGGTTGGGTTGAATATCCTCGGCCATCATACTGTTCGAGATGTCGAGACAGATGGCCACGTCGCTGCCTTTTTGGTCGCCTTGCACCATCTTGCTGCCTACCTGTGGGTTTGCCCAAGTGATGATGAGTAATGCCAACGCCAGCAACAGGAGGGTCATCTTAATTATAGGGCGGACTTTCGACTGGTCGGGTATCAGGCGCCCAAACATCTGACGGTCGGCAAATTCTCTCAATCTGCGGCTTTTGCGGTATTGAATCCAAACCCACAGCAGCGCCAGCAAAGGCACAGCAATGAGTAGGTAAAGTATATCGGGATGTTGGAAATGTATCATTGGGGTTGCGTGAATGCTTGAATGTGTTATTGTTTAAATGAGTTATTGCGTGAAAGCTTTTATCATAGAACTAACCACTGATCACTGACCACTAACCACTATTCCTCATGGCGTTGTCCTGAAATAGGCCATACCCAGCAGCAGCTCCAATGCAAAAGCTATTACGGCAATCAGAACCCACGGCAGGAACTCGTCTTTTGTTTGACGGTATTGCGTCACGTTTATCTTGGTTTTCTCCATTTGGTCAATCTGCGAGAAAATGCTCTTCAGCGTTTTCTTGTCGGTGGCGCGGAAGTATTGTCCGTCGTCAGTATAGGATGCCATTTGGTTGAGTAGTTTTTCGTCAATTTCGCACTCTACGTTATATCTTGTGCCGTCGGGGGCATGGGCTATCGAGCGGCCGTTGGTGCCAACTCCTATGGTGTATAGCCTTATGCCGTACATCGCCGCCATCTCGGCCGCGCTGCGCGGGTCGATGCTGCCTTGGTTGTTCACTCCGTCGGTCAGAAGTATTATCACCTTGCTTTTTGCTTCGCTGTTCTTTATTCGGTTTATGGCCACCGCAAGGCCGTCGCCCAACGCGGTGCCGTCACGTATAGTGCCGCTTTTCACCGCACCGAGCTGCGACAACAGTATGTGATGGTCAATGGTCACGGGCACCTGTGTGAATGCTTCTCCAGCGAAAACCACCAATCCTATACGGTCTTCAGAGCGTCCGTTGATGAATTCTGCAGCTACGGTCTTGGCTGATTCAAGTCGGTTGGGCTTGAAGTCTTCTGCCATCATGCTGCCGCTCACGTCGATGGCAAGCACAATGTCGATACCATCGACATTCATCTCCTCTCGGCTCAGCTGGCTCTGCGGACGTGCCAACGCCACAATTATTGCTGTCACCGTCACCATACGTAGCACGTAGGGTAGGTGACGCAGCCGTTGGCGCAGAGTCTTGTTGAATCCCTTGAACAGACCTATGTTCGAAAACTGCAGGGCCGCTTTCTGCTTGCGGTATCTGAATATATACCATGCCACGAGCAGCGGCACCAGAAACAGGAACCACAGTACCCACGGATATTGGAATGTCAGATTATGCATTGTTATGAATTGAAAAAATAACTTACTATTGATTAAATGACTACTGGCCGCTGTTCGCTGACTGCTGACTACTCTTCTCGGCCAGCGTGTCAACAAACTCCACCGCAAAGTTCATCGCTTGTGTGTGCTCGTTGGGCAACGGTTCGCCTTTGGCAAACTTCACCATGTCTGCAGTCCTCAGCATCTGTCTCAGTTTCTCCTCGCAACCTTCGTCGTAGGCCTTGCTGTCGTGATAGGCTTCGAGTGTCTCGTCGCTCGTCATGTCCGTCGAGTTGATGTTCCACGCCTCTTCAAGATAGTACCTCACCACGTCGGTCAGCTCGGTATAGTACTCTTTCACTTTTCCTGCCTGCCACAGTTCTTTGCGTCGCAGCTCTTCAAGTTCTTTTAGGGCTCGCTCGTCGGGCGGTATCACGGGTTCTGGATGCAGCTCTATTATGGGTTTGTGCGCTTTCATGCGTTTGACGATGTAAATTATCGCCACCACCAACGCAGCTACCGCCAATCCCAGCAGCACCCAGCGGAATATCTCCCAAAACGTATATTTCACTTTTATGATGGGCGCGATGTCCTTTATCTGCACGTTCACCGTATCGACTCCCTCTACATCATTGACCACCAGTACCAGCGAGTCCTCTTCGCTGAGCTTGATGCTGTGCTCTCCTTCGTCAAAGCACGTCAGCGTGGAATATTGTATATTCTTCACCGTGTCCACCCACTGTTTCAGCGCCAACACTCCGTTTTGGCTCAGTTCCTCGGTTGTACGATAGTTCTCAACGCCGCTTATACTCAGCGTGACTTGGTCGCCTATGGTGATGTTATTGGTGTCCAGTTGGTATATTATCTGCGCCTGTATCGTTGTCGCAGTTACGAGTGCGAGTACAACTAAAAATAGTTTTTTCGACATATCTCAATTTTCAATTCTCAATTTTCAATTTTCTCACCCTCTCATTTTGAAGAGTTTTAGTAGCGGTTTAACAAAGTCTTCGCCGGTAAGCACTTCGGTGTTGTCGATGCCGTATCGCTGCATTATCGCTTTCACGTTGGTCTCGTATGTCGAGTAGGTCTTGGCAAACTGCTCGCGTGTCTCCCTGCTCGATGTGTCAACCCACAGCGTTGTGGCACTTTCCGGGTCGTAGAACTTCACAAGCCCCAAGTCTGGCAGCCGCTTCTCTTTCTCGTCGGCTATCCTTATCGCCACCAGGTCGTGCTTTTCGGCCGCAATCTTCAGCGCTTCGTCGTAATCGTCGTCGTAGAAGTCGCTCAGCAGGAAAGCTGTGCAGCGTTTCTTGATGACGTTGGTGAAATATTTCAGCGCGGTAGCGATGTCTGTGCCGTTGCTTTCGGGACGGAATGTTATAAGTTCTCGGATAATGCGAAGTATGTGGGTGCTGCCTTTCTTCGGTGGGATGAATTTCTCAATCCTGTCGCTGAACATTATCACACCCACCTTATCGTTGTTCTGTATCGCCGAGAACGCCAGCGTCGCCGCCACTTCCGCCACCAACTCTTCCTTGAATTGGTGGTGCGTGCCGAAGCGGTTGCTTCCGCTCACATCTACCAGCAGCATGACTGTCATCTCTCTTTCTTCTTCGAACACTTTCACATACGGGTGGTTAAGTCTCGCCGTTACGTTCCAGTCGATATCCCTGACATCGTCGCCATACTGATACTCTCTCACCTCGCTGAACGCCATACCGTGCCCCTTGAAGGCACTGTGGTACTCGCCCGAGAACATCTGCTGCGACAATCCCCGCGCCTTTATCTCAATCTTGCGAACTTTTTTTAGAATATCTTGATCCATGATATCTAGCCTTTTCTAGTACATCTAGACACTCTAGTCCTTCTAGCTCTCTCATCAAGGAACATCCACTCTGTTCAATATCTCGTTCACCATCTCTTCGCTGGTGATATTCTCGGCTTCTGCCTCGTAGGTCAACCCGATTCTGTGACGTAGTACATCCATCGCCACCGCGCGGACATCTTCGGGAATCACATAACCTCTACGTTTGATGAACGCATACGAGCGGGCGGCAAGCGCCAGGTTGATGCTTCCACGGGGCGAAGCGCCGTAGCTTATCAGCCCTTTCAGCTTCTCCAAGCCGTACTGGTCGGGATAGCGCGATGCAAACACGATGTCTGTGATATAGTTCTCAATCTTCTCGTCCATATACACGTCGGCCACCACCTTGCGGGCCTTGATGATGTCTTCGGGCTTCAGAATGGGACGCTGGCTTTCAAACTCGCCGTGTATGCTCTTGTGCAGTATCTGACGCTCCTCGTCGCGCTGCGGATAGTTGATGACCACCTTCAGCATGAAACGGTCCACCTGTGCCTCGGGTAGGGGATAGGTGCCTTCTTGCTCTATCGGGTTCTGCGTCGCCATCACCAGGAACGGCTCGTCGAGCTTGTAGGTCGATTCGCCGATGGTCACTTGACGCTCCTGCATCGCCTCCAGCAGCGCGCTCTGCACCTTCGCCGGAGCACGGTTAATCTCATCCGCCAGAATGAAATTCGAGAAGATAGGTCCTTTCTTCACCACGAAGTTCTCGTTCTTCTGGCTGTAAATCAACGTGCCGATCAGGTCGGCCGGCAACAGGTCGGGCGTAAACTGAATCCTGCTGAATCGCGCGTCTATCGCCTGCGCAAGGCTTGTGATGGTGAGCGTTTTTGCCAATCCCGGCACACCCTCGAGCAAAATGTGGCCGTTGCTCAGCAAGCCAATCATCATGCTCTCCACCATGTGTTTCTGACCAATGATGTTCTTGCGCAGTTCCATAACCAGCGCATCCACAAAAGCACTCTCGCGCTCTATGCGCTCGTTCAGCTCCTGTATGTTAACTGTCTCGTTCATATTTGTGTAATTTTTTGTTATTGTTCGTTCCAATCCCGCCGTCCTCGCGGGAACATTATTTATTAACGCCTCCCACCAACCTTTATTGTGATTGTTATTGAGATTACCGCATAAGCATTACTGTACCGGTTTTTGTCTTATATGAGTTTCGTGTTGATTTTGCCACGTACTTTAGCTGCCATACGTATGCTTCCTGTGGGCATAGTTTTCCTCCGTGAGTTCCGTCCCATCCTTTGGTTGGATCGTCACTATGGTAAACCAATACACCCCGTCGGTTGTATATGTCGATGCTCACCAGCTCGACATCTCTTCCTACAACGGCGAATTTGTTGTTTGTTTCTTCCTTTGGCGTGAATACGTTGGGTATCCACAGTGCCTCTCGGTCAAGGTGTACCCATACTTCGGCGGTGTCTTGGCATTGCCCGTTCCATACCATAAGCGTCACAAGAAGACTGTCTTCATCTTCGCTGGTGTAGTACAATAGGGTTCTGCCGTACTCATCCATTTGAACACCATCCACATACCATTCTCTTCCGATGTCTGTCGATAGGTCGTATGCCATGAAGCTCATGTCGTTTGGAGTGAGTCGCTCTGGGGTTACTTTCAATTCTGCCATTGCCGCAACCACTCGATCAATCGTCACGCTCTTGCTAGCTTTGCACATATCGCCCACCGTCACTTCATACCATCCTTGTTCACTCATAGGCTCTACCCATATTGTGTCGTCTTGCTCATGTCCGTAAAGCGATTCGTCTTCCGGTACGGCTCGCCACCACAGCGGTTCAACTGTGTCCGAGGTCACGGTCACCGTCACTCGCTGGCTCTCTTTTTCGCAGTCAATTTCTGTCTCAATCTCAAGGCTCGGTACTTGCTTGACTTGTAAGTTTAGGTTCGTGATAGAACAGTCGCCCCATTCTCCTGTCTTGATAAAATAGGTCCCGGCTGCAGCGTAAGGTGTGTCCTCAATCTCGTATGCAGTACCTCCGCATATCGTTGTATCGATTCGTATTGTGTCATGCGACACTGACAAATACGTCCTAAGCGTGTCGCAGTTGTCCGGAAGGACTGTCTCCACGATGTAGGTCTCCTCCATATCTGTTTGAAACAGATAGGTGCTGTCGTGCTCGTTTACATCGATGCCGTTTCTCAGCCACGTTATCTGCGCATTTTCATCTTCGCCTCGCAGCAGAAAATTCATCTTGTCTCCTTCGCAAAGCCGTATAGTGTCGCTTCTGAACGTAATATCCACATCGTTCGCAAAAAGCCTGTATTTCAAATTGCTGGTTGACATACCCGCTATATACGCATAGCTTTCCCTGTTTCCTCGCCCATACACGATTGCCAGAACCCTGCTGTGGTTCGACGTGATATTGTGAACTCCCTCGGGCGCCATCACCTTCGCAAAACTGTATCCGCAATCCAACGGTGTGAAGTTCAGATGCTCTCCGTCAAATCTCACAGATGCTGTGTCTTCCGTTCGTGCCGTGATGTTCACATAGTGCTGCTGTATCGCTGCGGTGTTCACCGTCTGAAACCGCATCGACGGCGGCCCTTGCTCTACCGGCGGTATATACACCGACGACGGGTCGCCTATATTGTGGTATTGGTTGAATTCGTTTCCATCTGTGATAGTATCTACACCCATGTATTGTATCACACACGCCTGCTCGCTCGTTTCTATCAGGTATCCTTCCGTTTCGCCTCCATGACTGGCCGCCATTTGCCGCAACTCTATAAGAAATGTTTCTCCCTCGGCAAGTCGGCGTACCGAATCGCCGTTGAAACGCACCTCGCAGTTGTCTGCGGCAGATGTCACTTCTATGAGGTCGCTCCCGACTCCATAGTCGAATGTCGGTATCACCAGAAACTTCCTTCCCCAGTATTTCGTGGGTATCGTCTGTTCATACAGGTGGTCAAGTGTGCTGAATACGGCAGCGTTTCCTAATACTACATTACATTCCCCTGATCCCTGAAACGCGCCGAATGGCTTGCCGTTCGAAAACACCTTGACGCCAGAGAATGTCATCGGGTAACCAGTGGTACGCAACTGGCACGTTTCTCCGCTCATAAGCACGGTTCGCAGCGTATCGTGAGACCCCAAGGATAAAGCCATAGGGTACTCGTAGTCGCCATACTGATACAGTATTGACGTATATGAACGAAAGACTATGCACAATTCGGTGCTGTCCTCCACCGCTACGAAACCGACCTCGTCAAAATCCGTGCTATTGGTGCCGTCAAACGTCTGCATAATGTAAGTCGTATCCAACATCTCCGTCGGCAGTACCGAGGTCATGTCGAACATCCTAAACCTGAAATTTGACGCATACAGCGCTATCGGTTCGTCGCTGGTCACATGCACGCCCGTTCCCAACACTTCCGCATACGGCAATCCGTGTGCCAACTCATACGGCAGCACCACACGCACAACCTCCCCAGGTTGCGCTACTACTGTGTCCGCCCATCCCGCCTGTGGTATGCTGACCTGTATTTCAGTCGTATATGAGGCCGCCGCCACAACCGACAACTCGGGAAGGCTGTCAACCCCATTGACACCTTCGGCATTGTGCAAAAACATCAGCCAGAAATCTCGCCCCTCCATACCGTTGTCGCATTGTCCCCATGACCTTCCTCCATACGCACCAAGCAGCACAAAAACACATGCCAAAACCGCTCGGGTCATCCTGCTTATCTTCTTGCTGCTGTCCATGTTTGATTTTCAAAAGTTTAATCGTGCGTAAAATACTTTCTTCCGTAGGGTGTGAAAATCTTCTGTTTTATTTTTATTATAATAACGATACATTTATTAAAATGTTTCATCTCCACTCGAAAAAAATCAAGGTCACCTCAAAAAACTAACTGTAACACCGAAACGCTGTAACGCTTCCCTAAAAAATGTTAAAAATTACCTGCCCATTCGTAAACCGCAAAAGATTTTTCGTACTTTTGCATCCACAATTCACTCACAGCTAATCGACTGAACCCCAACCTATCCAACCTATAAAAGCATCCAGTCAAACATAACCCCCTAACCCTGAACCATTAACCGCATCAACTCCGTACCAACACCCTATTAACACCCTATAAACTCCCTATAAACTCCCAATAAACTCCCAATAAACTCACAACCAGCTCCCAACCAACACCCAACCAACACCCAATCAACACCCAATCAACTCTCCCTCTTTTTTTTCGCGCCCCCAAAAATCCTCCGTCTGTCGTAAAAAACGACACGACCACTCCTGTTGCTGACGATATTTTCCTCAAAATAAAAACACTTTTTTTAGAAAAGGTTGTATAAACAAAAAAAAATAGTATCTTTGCTACCTATTGTAAGTGTATTTGTATCGAATAACAAATTAATCAATAATAACTTATGAAAAGTAAAGAACTACTTCTCGGCCTCTTCGCAGGTTTGTTGCTTTGTTTTTCGGCCGTAGCCGATGCGCAGACAAAAGCCAATTACAACGTCTCCAACCTGCAGGAAATCGGTCCTGAAAACATCGGTGGCAGGGTTTCTGCCCTACTGATGGACGGCGAAACAATCTATGCCGGTACTGCTCTGGGTGGCCTCTACAAGAAAACCGCCGCCAATGCTTTCGACAGATGGCATTTTATGCCTTGCTATCTGCCCAACGGCAGCCAGCTCACACTTCCCATCACCTCTTTGGTTAAAAACGACGCTGGCGTCATATTCATCGGTACCGGCGAGAAAGGATATGTGCTTGGTAACGACACAGCTGCAATGGCATCTCGTGGTCGCGGTCTTTGGAAGTTGCAGGACGAAACGTTCACCCAATTGATTGACCCCGCTGACAACGGTGATTTTTATTTCATCAATGAGCTTTCGATCTATGAGAGTGGTGCGATTCACCGTCAGTTTGCCGCCACAGAAAACGGCCTTTACACCACCACCGACGACTGGGCTACCAGCACAAAGGTTTTCGACGGCGCTGTCCGTGACCTCGAAATCGTTCCTACCAGGAAAATCCTCTATTTCACCACTCCTGGTGCCATCTATCGCATTTCCAATGTCGAGAACGACGCCAACGTGCAGGCTCCGATTTGCATCACTGTCAACGAGTCTCTTTTCGCTGAGGCTGGCGGCAATATCAAAATAGCCGTTGCTCCTTCTGATGCAAGATATTTTTATGCAATGGTATTCACCACCGAGGGTACTTTCACAGGCGTCTATCTCTCGAAAGATCAGCAGACATGGTTGAAACTCAACACCTCTTCTGTCAAGCCGTTCTCATCGCTCCGTAATGGTGAGAATTGTGGTTCAATCACCGTTGATGCCGTTGACCCCAAGATTATCTATATCGGAGGCGAAACAATCTGGACAGGTCGTGGCTATATCGAGGATGCTATCTTCCAGTGGACAAACAATTCATACAGCGAGTCTTCGCTCAACATGGGTGACTATATGTCGTATGTCTATAACAACCCCATGGCTGTTCACTCTGGTATCAAGCAGATTCTGCAAGATGGTGAGTCTTTCTTTGTTGCAACCAACGGCGGCGTATATCACAGCGTTTCTTTGAATTATTTCGAGAACATTTCGTTTGGTCTTAATGCTACCCCAGTTGTCGATTTCGCAATCTGCCCCGATGGTTCTCTGATTATGGGTGCTACCGATTTGGCTTGTCCGTTCCTCGCTTCTCGTTCTGGTGCTGACGACGCCGAAGTCAACCACAGCGCCAACGTCATCTTCGCTGGTAGTGGTGGTCCTTGTGCTGCTTCTCGTTTCCAGAGAGCTCTTCCCACCCCGGCTCGTGGTTTGATGGTCTCTGCCGACGACCTTCAGTTTGGCCGTACTTACAACGACTATAGCGACTACACCCAAACCCAGACTTGGACAACCGGCGAAGGCTTTTTCAGCAATGTGCCTGGATTTGGTTACAATAGGCCAGCCCTCCACCTTTGGGAAACAATGAACAACACTGAGATAAAGGATTCCCTGACGGTAACTATAGATACACTCGGTTTTGTTATTCGTGGCGATGAAAGAATCCAACTTAACAAAAAAGACTCGATGGACAATGCCGGTCGCATTATCGACTCTGTCTTCAACAGCCTGCCTTTCACTATCCAGGCTGGTGATAAGATGGTTTTCTCACATCCTTCGTTCTTCGGCTACCCGTTTGAATATACTTTCACCGAAGATTTTGTGCTTACCAATTCAAACATGAAGCTTAAGGTCCAGTCTCCTTATCACAGCCGCGCCATGATGACTGCTAAATACAGATCTGGAGCCAAGTTCATTATGAGTGCCGTACTGATGGCGTGGAATCCGATGGATTTCAGAAGAGTGTGGTCTTCCGAAGAACACGGAATGGGTAACTATAGTGCTACGATGGAGTGGGCCAAGCTCTTCATCGTTAATTCTACCGACGGCTACAATATCCGTCACGTAGCTATGTCTAGAAATGGCGACGCTGCTTATGCGGCCGTTTCGGATAGCGCTAACAATTCATACTTCATCTTGCGTACCAGAGGGTTGAATAGCATAGAGCTTAACGATACCAATAGCGCTGTGGGTCTTTATTTCAACTATCTCTCACCGAATTGCCAGATGATTAAAGACACTCTGATGTTCAATGGCAGCACTAACTTCGCCCGCCCGGTCACCTCTATGAATATTGACCAGCGCGACGGTAAAGACTGTTTGGTTGTTACCTTCGGCGGCTATGACGATGCAGAACCTAATGTGGTTGTGTTCGACAATGCTTCCCAGGCGTCTTATACCGCTCAGGCCAAATCTGTAGCCGAAGCAAAGATTCCTGTATATTCCGCTATGGTTGAATATACCACTGGTGAGGTCTATGTCGGTACCGAAGACGGTGTCTTTGTGGCATCGGCGAGCTCGTTTGCCGGAACTCCTTCGTGGGAAACTTATGGCGAGTTCAACGGCGTCCCCGTGACTGCAATCCACCAGCAGACAGACACTCTCAAGAGTATCGCCCTGCTCACCCACAATGGTATCAACGAGGAAAACAACGTCTTCGTCAAGACCAAGTATCCTTATGCAATGTATTTCGGTACTTACGGTCGTGGAATATTCATGGACAAGAAATATGTTACCGACACGAGCAACACCGTCGTTGACCCAGGTTTCCTCGGCGTCCCCGAAGTTGTGGCAACCGGCAAGACCAGCGTCTCCATCTATCCTAACCCGACCTCCTCTCAGGCTACCATCGACATCAACCTCTCTGAGAACGCCAACACTATGGTTCGCGTGTTCGACATGAGCGGCAAGGTGGTCTTCACCGAGAACCTCGGCCGTATTGATGCTGGCAACCATAAGACTCAGCTCAACTGCCAGAACCTGCGTAAAGGTATCTATATCGTCAACGTGGTCAGCGGCAAAGCAACCGCAACCTCAAAGTTGGTCGTGAGATAAGTTATTACATGCAGATAACAAAAGGGGGTGCGGCTTTCCGACCGACCCCCTTTTTTATGATACTCCAATAGCAAAACCATACCTATAATATAACTTAGTTCAACTTTATTAATAGCACTTACTTCGATGAACACAGATCTCGTAAAAGAACTCAAGTGGCGTAATATGATTCACTCCATGATGCCGGGCACAGAGGAACAGCTCGCCAAAGAGATGACCACCGCCTACGTCGGCATCGACCCTACGGCCGACTCTCTCCATATCGGTCACCTCGTCAGCATCATGCTCCTCAAACATCTCCAGCTGGCTGGACATAAGCCCCTCGCCGTCGTGGGTGGCGCAACAGGTATGATAGGCGACCCATCCTTCAAAGCCGCCGAACGCCGTCTCCTCACCCCCGACGAGGTGCAGCATAATGTTGACTGCATCAAGCATCAGCTCGAGAAATTCCTCGATTTCGACAACCCCGTCAACGGCGCAGAGATTCTCAACAACTACGACTGGATGAAAGACTACCTCTTCCTCGATTTCATCCGCGACGTGGGCAAGCACATCACCGTCAACTATATGATGGCTAAAGACTCCGTCCAGAAGCGTATGGAGACGGGCATCTCCTTCACCGAGTTCTCCTACCAGCTCCTTCAGGGATTCGACTACCTCACCCTTTATCGCACAAAGAACTGCCGCCTCCAGATGGGTGGCTCCGATCAATGGGGCAACATAACCACCGGCACCGAACTCATCCGCCGCATGGAAGGTGGCGAGGCATACGCGCTCACCTGTCCGCTCATCACTAAGGCCGACGGCACCAAGTTTGGCAAGACCGAAGGCGGCAACGTGTGGCTCGACCCGGAGAAGACTTCTCCATACAAGTTCTACCAGTTCTGGCTCAACTGCTCCGATATCGACACCGCTCGCTACATACGTATCTTCACCCTCCTCTCGAAGGAAGAGATTGAAGCCCTCGAAGCCGAACATGCTCAGGCGCCCGAACGTCGTGTGCTGCAGAAGGCTCTCGCTAAGGATATCACCTGCCGCGTACACAGCGTCAAGGATTACGAGACCGCCGTCGCCGCCTCCGAGCTCCTGTTCGGCAAAGGCACCACCGAGCAGCTCAACACCCTCGACCGCGCCACTCTGCTCTCTGTGTTCGACGGCGTTCCGCAGTTCACCGTCAGCCGCAGCCTTCTCGAGCAGGGCGTCAGCGCCATCGACCTCTGCGCTGCCGAAACCGCTATGTTCGCCTCCAAAGGCGAGATACGCCGCGAGCTCAAGCAGAACTCCATTTCGCTCAACAAACAGAAGATAGGCGAGGACTATAAGGTCACCTCCGCCGACATCCTTCAGTCGGGACTACTCCTCTTCCAGAAAGGTAAGAAGAACTATTATATCATAAGTGTAGTTTAATATCAATTCTCAATTTTCAATTCGTATGGATCTTACAGGCAGACGTAAAAGCAGCAATGTTGAAGACCGTCGTGGTAAAGGCGGCAAGATAGCAGTCGGCGGCGGCATCGGCGGCGCCATAGTGATAGCTCTCATAGCACTCCTTATGGGCAAAGACCCCAGTTCGGCACTTCAGCAGCTCGGCAACCAGCAGACAGAAACCACCGAGTTCGTCGCAACCGAGCAGGAGAAAGAACTGGAGGTGTTCGCAAGCCAGATACTCGCCAGCACCGAAGATGTGTGGACAGAACTCTTCAAGAAGATGGGCCGCACCTACGAGCCCCCCAAGCTTGTCCTCTTCAAGGGCAGCGTCCAGAGCGGCTGTGGCGGCGCATCCGCCTCGTCGGGTCCTTTCTATTGCTCAGCCGACCGCAGCGTCTATATCGACCTCGACTTCTTTGCCGACATGAAGAAGACCATCGGAGCCGACGGCGACTTCGCCTACGCCTACGTCATTGCCCACGAGGTGGGCCATCATGTCCAGAACCTGCTCGGCACACTTAACGAGGCTCACCGCAATATGGCCTCTGTGTCCAAAGAAGAGAGCAATAAGATAAGCGTCCGTCTTGAACTCCAAGCCGACTTCTATGCTGGCGTATGGGCTCATCATGAGAACAAGATGTTCGGCTCGCTCGACGACGGCGACATCGATGAGGCCATCAACACCGCAGGCAAGATCGGCGACGACTACCTCCAGAAGAAAGCGCGTGGCTACACCACACCCGAAACCTTCAATCACGGCACCTCCGCCCAGCGTAGCCGTTGGCTCAAGAAAGGATTCACCACAGGCGACATAAAAGCGGGCGACACCTTCTCTCCTGCATACAATTCGCTCTAATCAATATAGCGATAAAAATAGCTGGGCTTTTCGTAAAGAAAAGCCCAGCTATTTTGCGATTAGAAAAACAGTCTAGACAATTTGTTTCATAAAGACGGGCCCATATCTGTTTGATGATTGCGGGTATTAATGGTATTTAACGACATAGCCAATCAAAAGCACAATATTATTTCATTCTCTTTGGGTGTGCGTACCATCAATTTGCTCGCTATTGTTGTTATGTTTTTTTTGCATATTCGTTGTAAATGGTCTGCCATGAGACAGATATAAATTCTTTATAAGGACGTTTTTCGCTCCGTATGATATTATCACCATAATTTTCGTCATATTCGCTAAAGTTTCCGCAAAAAGGACAGAATGATTTGAAGTGATCCATTATCTTTTCATGCGTTAGTTCTTTCAAGGACTTTACGCCACTATTGGCAGACATTACCCTATCGTTTGCTCCACAAATACTGCAGGCAAAAAAACCATTGTGGTTCATATTTATTCCACAATATTCAGCAACCCAGCAGCCCGATGTATAGTCGGCGTTTTTGAATGCAGGATCATCAATTGGAGCATTGTTGAATTGAGTGAAGTAATCGATTTTATTGCTTGTTTTGAATGATGCGTAATCTATGACGATGTCATGTTTACGTTTAGCTTCCTCACATAATTGACGGCTGATTTCGGTGAACCCATTTGAGACAACTTGTAGAATGGTGTTTGGAGAAAATGTGCAAATATAATCTTCCTTTAATATTCTTATTATTTCTAGAAAATCGGGATGAAGTGTTGGCTCCCCTCCAAGTACATTTATTAAAGTCCATTTGATTCCTAAGTCCTTGCTCTCGGAAATGAATGCTTTGATTTGCTCAATTGTCACGCATTCCTTTGTTGGTGCAAGACCACAAGATCTATTGCATCCGTGACATTTAAGATTGCAATCATGTGTGATATCGAGTTCTATTTTATCAAATTTTGGTAAAAATTTTTTTCTGCCGATATGGTAATTCCCCGAATGTAGGGCTGGTTTGTTTAGTATTTCGGATATTATTTGCTCTTTCAACTCTCGTTTGTCATTTCTGTGCTCGTAATCCCGTTCGTAATAATAATTTACGATATCCATTTGCATCGGTTTTTCGGACATTTCAACTATAGGAACCATCATTGCAAAGTCATCAACATTTTCGAACCATAGTGCTGCCCCCCATTTCCATAACTTGTTTGAGCTGTGTACAAAATAATCCCTTGGTATAGAATCAAAGAGATACTTTTTGAAAGTCTTCAAATGTTGCCAAACATTACCACCCTTTTCACGTGGATTTTGGAAATCCACAGGATAGCGATAGTGTGGCTGTATCCTGTAAGTTTGGTGGAATCGTCCTACAATTACATCGCAATCATAATATCGGTAATAATCCTTTAGTTGTCGTACTACGGTATTTCCAATTAAAGCATCGTCTCCATCCACCATCAGGATAACGCTCTGCTGATTAGACATGTATTTGTGGATACATGTATAAACGTTTTCCATTCTTGTGGATTTTACTCGTGATTTAATATAGGTTACCCGATTCTCATAACCTTTAATTATGTTTTCAATGAAGAATGGTAGGCCGTTGTCAGAAGCATCGTCGAAAAGTAGTATTCCGAATTCTTCATCAGTTTGAGAAATGACTGACGTCCAGAAACGAAGAAATCTGTCGTATCTTACGTTTCGAAAAACCGATACAATGACTACCTCTTCATTCCTTTTCGGACGGCACCATTCCATAAGGCTTCCATCACAATCAAATTTTCCAATTTGAATTTTGGGAATAAAGCCCTGTTCGATACGATCCAAAATAGGCATCCAACTTGACGGATACTTCTTGCGGTAGTTTTGTGGATGTATATAGAATGTCCTTTTATCGCCACCTCGGATAGAACATAGTCCAGATTCCCTTTGTTTGGTCTCCAACGCCCTGAACCAGGACGTGGTCAAATGACCGCAATTGTTAATGGGATTGGGTAAAGGTCTTGCAGCCAGTAGGCGTCTTTTGTCGAAGAGACCGAGCCGTATCTCTGGCACGAAACCTCCGTTTTCGAATCCGTAATATTGTTTGGATTCCTCATTGGGAATATTGAATCCAACAGATATGACATTATCGTGGGTCTTGAGTTGGTCTAGCATCTCGGAAAGAAATTTGTGTGAGTAGTCATCGCGTCCAACCAAGACATCAGAATCCATCTGAAGAATATAGTTTCCTAGGCAAGCCTCGAGTGCAAAAAGTTGTGGCAGTACAGGTTTTAGATCTTCAGTATGTGAATATGGGGACTCGCATCCGAACCAACGTTTGCTTATGGTTCGATTACTTTCTTCGGTATCTGCATAGACAATGTATCTGTCTATAATACCATCTGTTTTGAGTTTGCTGGCAATTCTTAGAAGGGTTTCAAGGTCTCCATTGTTGTTGAATTCCCGCAAATATGCTCCAGCGTAGGGGTCGATTCCCAAAATGATTTCACTTGGCATTTCAGGCTGACATAACTGTCGCACAATATGCTTGACATTCGCCTCAAGTGTATTGACATCTTGAGGGCAGCATTTTATCAAGAAGGAAATGGAGTCCTTTATCGGGGATATTTTGTCATAACCGATTCTAATGGATTGCGGTGTGAAATAATTCTCCTTGGAAAGGTTCGTTTTTAGAACAGTCAAATCGCGAAGTGCAAGCCCTGCTCTCAGTTTTTTGTAATACAACTGCTCAAGATTGGGAAGGTCGCCAAAGGCATATTCTTCAAAAACCGTTCCGGAGCATTTGCGCTGAAGACTATTAATGGCCGTTATGGATTCTTGCCATATAATCGCAGCATAGACGCTGTTGACAAATTCGCGAAATGAGTTGGATAATTCTGGTAATTCAAAATTATTGATAGCACTCCTAGTGAGCTTTCGCATTTCTGATTTATTTCTGGTACCTCCATACTTTGCATATAGGTACATGCGAGCGCACATATTCAAAAACAAATTGTCATCATAGTCGTACCCCTTCATGTCAATTAGCTTTATGGTGCCATTGACTCGTATGAAATTTTTAGGTTTGCAGTCTTTGACAATTATCTTGTATCTCCAACTCTCACAGAGAAAGGATAAGACTTCTTCAATCGAGTAAGTATTACATTCCTCGGAGCATTGATATTCATAAGTGATTATATTTTCGCTGAGGAACTTGATTCTATAAAAATGCTTTGATTTTAGAAGTTTGTCTGATTCAAAAGGTTGTATATGCCGCTTTAGCCATCCGTCGTTTTCTCCTGCAAATAATGGCAGAAAAACTTTGTACACTTTCTTATAGTCGTGGAAAACGACACCTTCTTGCCCTTGTCCAAGAAATGAGAGTGAGTTGGCATCAATTCCTGCGGCTGCTAAGTCTTTCTTTGCAGAGGTTATTCTTTCGTTCTCGATAAAGAATGACGTGATTTTGGATTTTAAATTTGTTCGATTTTTGATGTAAGCCCCTGAATGCAGGTTGTTTTGAGTTGTGGTTCCAGTTAGATTGTAATTCGTCACCATAATGTTATTAGTCACGATAACTTTGAATAATGAGGGATGTGTGAGGTAGTATGTGGTATGAAAATGATCTTCAGCACTTGTAACATCAGGATAGGGAATCGTTGCCTCTGGTTTAAAAAATGTGTTACAAGATGGGAGTTCTGCTTCGGTGATACCCAATGCCATCCTATCAATACGAGATTTTAGGTATTCTGGATCGATTAGACGTTCGTTGTCTGCATTTTTTTTGTCAATTAGTTTTCCATTGACCCGATATCCGTTGGCTCCAATAACGACATCTGCTTTTGTTGATTCAAAAGCATATTCGATATCTTTCAGTACGTTGTCATTGGCGTATTCATCATCCGCATCCAGTCGTCCTACAATTGCAACGTGCTTAAGATATTTTCTAATATAATTATTGATGTCGTTCCTGGTTTGGCTTACATTTTTGTTATTGAGATTTAGAATGTCAACATCAAGTATGTCTAAATATGGTCTGGCTTTTCCCTTCCAATTGTCTTCTGACGCATCGTCTCCTATCACTATCTTGAGATGTCGCTTGTAGCCTTTTTGTGTTACAATTGATTTCAGACATCTTGCGATAGAATTCTCATTGTTATGTATGGCAACGCCAATGGCAATCAATTCTAAACGTTTATATTCCATAATGAAGTTATCGCCATCGTAATCAAATAATTTTTTTGCTCTTTTCAACGAGAGTTCAAGACAACGTAATGATGGAAATGTTTTGAGATATTTTTTGAAAAAAACATCCAGGCCATGATGTTTTTTTTCTCTGTTATATGTGATTGAATTGTCAGAAATATAATAATTTACTGTGTGTTCGGGAATTGCATGAAATGCATTTTGGGGGAAACGTTGCAATAATCGGATCATCATATCCCTATCTGTACACGAAGGCATATTTTCATCAAACATTCCGGCCTGAACAAATCCGCATGTTTTTATCACCATGTTACTGCCTTGAATTCCGGGGTCTCCTATTAAAAAACGTTCAATAGTAAGGTCACCTTCGTTGAAGTGTAGGGTTCTATTGTAGTCGGTTCGATAGATCCAAGGGAATACCCCAATGCATTCGGGATGTTGTTCAATAGCAGATATACATACAGACAAGTGGTTTTCTTTCCATTCGTCGTCATCGTCTAGTATGGCAACATATGCATCTGGACCAAACTCCTTAATGATGTATTCTATGCCCGTATTCCAGGCTCCTGTTCCCGAAATACCGCTCACATGTGAATTGTGTAGATATAGAATAGACGGGTTGTTGAGTTTCTCCAAATAATTCTGAATCTTCAAAGACTCTGAACAATCTTCGTTATCGTCCACAATGATAATAATATCTGCTTTCCTTGTCTGATTTAGGACAGATCTCAACGCCCGTGTAAACAGTAATTCACAGCGTTTCATGGATGTCGCTATCAAAGCGGCTATCATTGTGTTTTTTGGCGTAAAGATTTCTTTTTTTAATTTAAATAGGACATATTTAAATAGGACATAGTCTATTATTCCTTGGAAATCAATTTAAAAAAAGACGTATATGGAAATACTCCGATTTCTCAGTACTCCAGTGCGATGTTGTCAACCCAGAGGGTGTTGCCGATGGTTCCTACCCACGCCTCGTGATAGGATGCGCCTATTATCATCATGGCGTGTGTCGGCGTCTCGTTGGCGTCTGCCCAGCCCTCTTCTTCTATCTTCACAGGTTTCCCTTTGCTGTTTCTGGTGTAGTAGGTGAGACCGTTGGGACCGAATTTCATGTAGTCTTTATATCCGGCATTTTGTGTGGCGTCGCCATAGATTACCGGCACGCGGAAATTCTTCACCCAGCCGCTCGACGGCTTCTCTATGCGAGTCATCGCTGTTCCGACACGCAGGGCATGTATGCGTCCCTCTTCGTCTTCCCAGCGTTTCTGCAGGACGAATATCACTTGGTGCGCATCGTCGCCGGCACAGGTGCTGTGGCTGGTCACCTTGCACTTGGTGAGGGTTCCTTTGTTGGGCATTGACGACTTATAGTCGAGCACAAGTGCCTTGGGGCGTTCGGTGAACGGCACACCCCAGTTCATCAGCGAATAGGGGTTGTTGGCCGTCTTTATCGGCTCGAAGATATGTCCCCAGAAGATGGTTCCGCTCACAAGTATTTTGATGTTTGCAATACCCGCAACCTTCAGTTCCTCAATCTTGGTTTCCAGTTTCGCACACTTGCTTCCATCCCAGCTTGCATCGGGCGTCACCGTGCAGGAGGTCTTGGTTACTCCCGCCACACGGGCGTAGGCGTTCGACGAACTCCACGGGGTGTTGGCTCTGTAGGCTTTGTTAATGCGGATGGTGTCCTTCGGCCCTATGTTGTATATCCGTTTCGTCTTGCTGCCTATGATAGGGCTTTCCTTAATGTCGCGGACACACCAGCTGTCCATCTTTCCGTATTGAACGTATTTCTTTGTCTGGCCGTTGGTTATAGTTGGTAAAAGCAGTAGTAGTGTAATGAGTGTCGCACTTAATTGTTTCATTGTTCTTTTAGTTTGTTAGTGTTTATGTTCGTTATGTGCGTGTGTTTATTTTTACCAAATGATGGGAATCATCCTTTTTCTTGGGTGTTCGGCCATCTGCTCCGAGAATTCCGACTGGTAGCGCTCGTATATGCGGTAGGCGCGAGGTCCGAGGTTGGCAAATGTCCACAAAGCGAACACCGCTCCGCTGACCGACCAGGTGAGCAAGGCAAATCCGCACCACTCCACGAACTCGCCGAAGTAGTTGGCGCTCGTCACATAGCGGTACAGCCCTTTGTTAGGCAGGTAGTGGTTGGTGTCGCCGGGTTTGCGCAGATGGCGTATCACATAGTCGGAATGCATGTTTATGCCCATTCCGGCAAGGAATACGATGGTTCCGGCGATGAACTGCGGCGTGGTGAGCCATTCCACCGTGTACATCTCTTTTGGTGCGAGGTAGAACAGCCAGCCGCCCTGCATCAGCGCGTTAAGACTGTTGAACACGACGCCCATGAGGCCGATGGACAGCGGCATGCGGCTGTTCCCTTTCAGCATGAAGGGGAATATGAACGACCGCTGGAAATAGTGTGTCTCAAACAGACACAGGAAAATCAGCGGCACGATGGCGCTCTTGTCTGCCCAGCTGAGGTAGAATATCAGCATCAGCACAAATACCGGTGCTTCCATCAGCACCCAGCCGAGCTTGTTGTTTACCGCAGGTCCCCATTTCTTTGTGTAGAATTTGCCGTAGCCGGCATCCACGAAAAACAGGCATACGAACACGACCACTGCCGTGATGCTCATGCCGATGAGGAACCAAGTGAAATGATTGTCCAAAAATGATTCTATCATAATTCTATTCCTTTTTCTTTAATTTTTACTTCTGTCGCGTCCCACAGCCACGCTGCGAGGTTGTCTTTGCGCCATTTCTGAGGCACGTCTTTATGTTCTTTTCCGCGAAACAGCTGCATCGTGCAGTCGGTCGTCACGGCGTTCACCGCCGGCGTTGCGCCGCCTTCGGCACTCTTGCAGAAAGGTCTGAACAGCGCGTCGGCTATCGGGTCGAACCAGCGGTCCATGTGCAGCATGCGGCTGTTCACCACGCCTGGGTCGGTCATGTTCACTCGGTTGCCCGTGCGGCGTGCTAGCTCCTGCGAGAAGAGCATCACGGCGTATTTGCTGTTGCCGTAGGTACCCAGCTGGCTGTAGTTGCCTTCGTCAACATCGAAGAAGTCTTTGCCGAACTTCGCCGTGTAGCAGGTCAGCGAGACGGTGTTGGCTATCTGCAGTTCCTTGCCCATCGCCTTTATCATAAGGCGCGAGAGCAGGTATGTGCCGATATAGTTCGTGCCGATGACACGCTCAAATCCGTCGTCAGTTCTTCTGAAGTTCTTCTCCATCGTGCCGGCGTTGTTCAGTAGGCCGTCCACCACGATGCCGTCGGCTTTCAGCTTCTCAACAAACTCCACTATCGACTGCAGCGAGCCAAGGTTCAGGGAGCGTTCCCCTTCGCGCGGTTCGCGCCGGGTGGTGCCAATCACGTTGTAGCCTCTCTCACGCAGCATCCTCACCGCTGCGCCTCCCACCGAACCCGTACAACCTGTAACGACGATAGTCTTCATGAAAACTAATTTCTTACCACTTACAGCTTAAAACTTACAGCTTAAAACTTACTACTTAAAACTAGATGATTGCCCTGTGCGGGAACGCACCTAACTACTTATCCTTAAACTTATTCCAGATTTTCATCTCCAGCCAGTTAGGCAGCAGCTTTATCAGAACCGGCAGGTAGTAGTTCATCGCGCCGGGTTTCACATAGTGACGTTTATGCAGCATGCCGCGAATGGCGTGTTTCACGAGCCAGCGCGGGGTGCTTATGACACCGATGTTCACTCCGAATTTCAGCAAGCTCGGCTTCAAGCCGTAGAGCGGTGTGGCTATGGCGCCGGGCAGCACCGTCGTGCATCCCACGTTGTAGTTGCGCATTTCGAAGTACATCGACTTGGAAAAACTCTTCAGGTACGCCTTCGTGGCGGCGTAGAAGGTGATGCCGGGCGTCGGCAGCATGGCTGCCAGCGACGACATATTGATGATATAGCCCCTGCGGCGCTCTTTCATAGCTTCGCCGAAGAGCATCACCAGTCGGGTAGGGGTGATCATGTGCAGCTGCATCATCGTGTTCGCCTTGCCCTGAGTCTCGGGGTCGGTCTCGTGGAAGAAGAACATGCCTGCGTTGTTTATCAGTATGTCGATGTCCAGCTTCTGTTCCTGGCAGTAATCCCACACCTCGCGGGCGGCCGTGTCTTTCGAGAGGTCCATATAGAGACCCCACGCCTTCACGCCGTATTTCTCCTCCAGCTCTTTCGGCATCGACTCGAGCTGCTCTTTCTGGATGGACACCATCAGTATGTTGCAGCCCTTCGCCGCCAGCTGCTGGCAGTATTCCCATCCCATACCGGAAGTGCCTCCGGTAACAAGTGCGTTATATCCTTTGATATCTTTCATTAGTTGTGTTTTTGTGTGACCTGTGATCTGTGATCTGAATGAGTGGTTTTACTTACTTGTATCTGGTCACTGGTCACCGGTCATTAGTCAATCATTTATTACTCTTCTTCACTTCGGCTTCCAGTTTCACCACCTCTTTCTCCAGCTTCTTGGGCAGGTCTTTCACGCAGGTGTGGCATTTCATCTCCAGCGTGTACATGCGGCCGATGCAGTAGTTCGAGTGGCCGCACTCGCTGCATTTCTGCTCGCCGCTCTTTATCTTGTTCATGAAGTCGGTGTCGCGCACCAGCGTGCGGGCCATCTGGAAGGCTACGAAGCCCTCGTCGAGCACTTTCTGCATGCCGGCTTCCGACGTCACTCCGCCCACATATATGAGAGGCATCTTCACCGCTGCGCGGAATTTCTTGGCCGTCTCGAGGAAGTAGAGGTCTTTGTAAGGCACCGTCGGCACCATCATACGTCCGGCCATCGAAACGCCTGCTTTCAGCCACCAGAACTTCTTCATGTCCATATAGTGCGTCATAGCCTTCAGCGGCATCGCGCCGTGCATCACTACCATCGGGGCTTTGCTTACGAATCCCGCCGTCAGCACCAACGCATCGACGCCCAGACGCTCCAGCTCCTGAGCCACCTTGATGCACTCGTCAACCTGCATACCGCTGCGGAAGCCGTCGTACATGTTCGTCTTCACCACGACGGCGATCTCGTTATTGGCCACCTCTTTCACCTTCTTTATCACCAGCTGCATGAGGCGCATGCGGTTCTCCAGCGAGCCGCCCCATTGGTCGTGGCGGTGGTTGGTGTAGGGCGAGAGGAACTGGCTGATAAGGTAGCCGTGACCGGCGTGAATCTCCACGCAGTCGAAGCCCGACTCTTTTGCGAGCTGCACCGCGTTGCCGAAGTCCTCGACCAGCTGCATAATCTCGTTCTCTTTCATGCCGCGCACGAAGGTGGGCGAGTACATGTTGAATCCCGTGCTTGCTCCGATAGGCGTCTGGCCGCAGGTGGCGCGGTGAGTCATGTTGCCGCAGTGGCCCAGCTGAATCGAAGCTTTGGCGCCCTCGGCGTGTATGGCGTCGGTCAGTTTCTTCAGTTCCGGCACAATCTCTTTGCGCATCCACAGCTGTCCGTCGAACGAAAGACCGCTCTGGCATACAGCCGCGTAGGCCACCGTGGTCATTCCAATGCCGCCGCGAGCCACAGCCACGTGGTAGTCAAACAGCATCTGTGTCGGACGGTTGCCCTTGCACATGTTTTCGAAAGCGGCCGAGCGGATGCTGCGGTTGCGGAGTTCGATAGGCCCAATTTTGTAGGGTGTGAAAATCGTGTTTTCCATTGTGTGCTTATTTATTACGTATGGTTTATGTACTCCAATAAAGATGCAAAGATACAAAAACAATTCGATATGGAAAAAAACTACACCATAAAATATTCGCGCGCGAGAGGAAAAGGGGTTGTGAATTGTGAACCTTGAAAGTTGGAATTCGGGTGGGAGTTGGTAGGGAGTTGGTAGGGAGTTGAGGTGGCCTTCGCCAACGAAAACGATAACGAAAACGAAAAGAGTTTGGAGGTTTGGGGGTGTCATTTTACGGTTGGGGAAGTACGATTTTGGGTAAAAAGCATCCGGATGGAAGAAAAACGTTGAAATTTTAGAACGAAGATATGAATATTTCTGATCGCGGTATTTTCAATATGTACGGAGAACCTCCGGCGGTCATAGAGGCGGTATTTTCTAATGGCACATCCATAAAAGCATATGTCGGTGAGGGCTTGTCCATCTTTGCTATATTGTACGATGAGAGTGGGTACCCCATCCGTAACAGCAAAGAAGCAAAGGAAGTTGATATTCCAGTAATTGAGGTTTTGCCGCAAATATCAGCAGTTTTAGATACAGAAAAAGTTATAAAGAAGTCAACTGTCGACGGAAATCGTTCAACACGCCTAGCATCACGAAATTTCAGAAATCAGTTATTTTATTACAACGAGGCATTTCCTGCTTTCAAAGAACTTGTGGAGTCCACATGGGAAGAATTGCAGGTTAAGCCTGTAGAGTCAGATTTTTCGAATGAAGGCCAATATCTACATTTTTTTGTCCGAGTTCGCTCCTTCGTGGCTGAGTTAGGATGGATGGGACATGGGTTGCAAATGTGGATACAGACAATGTGGTTTATTTCACAATGTCCAAATAATGCAATTGTCGTCCTTGACGAGCCGGATGTCTATATGCATGCTGATTTACAGAGACGACTGGTTCGCTTAATAACCCCGATGTTTTCTCAGCTAATCATTGCTACGCATTCCTTAGAAATAATTGAAGAGGTTCCTTCTGATTGTATTATTCCAATCGATTCGAATAAGCGTCAGATAAAACCAATAGGGGATGAGGCGGCACTCTTGGCACTTTCAGAGGAGCTCGGTAGCCCGCTCAACATTGACCTTGCACGTCTCTTTATATCCAATCGATTTATTATATGGGACGGGGGAGAGTCTGATAGGGCAATTCTTTCGGCATTTCAATCAGTCTTATATCCTCATGACTTACATCCAATTATTACGTATCCGAAAGCATATGTGAATGGATGGGATGATTGGAATAAAAGTATTTCTATTTCGGAAGTATTTAATCTCAATAAAATTCATGTGGAATTGTGTTGTATTGCCAATTCAGGATTTCATACAATAGAGGAAATCCAGGAACGTAATAATGATGCCCACTCACGAGGAATAAAACTTCATGTTTGGGAGAAAAATGAAATTGACAATTACGCTATAAACATAAACGTTATTTGTAGATATCTTGAGTCCGTTGGAAGGAAGGAAAAAGTTGAAATAAATGCTATCATAAAAAAGATCAAGGATATTCTTTCTGCTGATTACAAAAAAATAGAAAAAAACATAAGAAAATCCTCAACAGACATAGATGAAGTAAATAGTCGTATAGATGAGCCTTTAAATATTGTTTCCGGAAAGCATTTTTTCAAGGCATTGTCTGTGTGGACGCGTAAAGAATATGGTGTTGGAATTAGTGCTAGGCAGGTCGTTCCATTTTTTTCCCCAAGCGAGGTTCCTGGTGAAATAAAGAATGTTATTGATTCCTTGATGTAAAGAAAATCACTTTCCTTTGCGAGGGACCAAACAAGGCCGTTGATGTGTGGCATCTTCGGCTTGGGAGGGCTCTAATAATTTCGAATTTTGAAGGTTGAATTTCAAATCAAACTTTGAATGTTACGAGGGAAAGGGAGATAGGATGAGGTGAAGGGTTTGAAAGGATCAAGGGTTAAAGGTTCAAGGGGTGGACGAAGACGGAAACTTAAAATATCTCGGAATGTGACCCTGTGTTGGTCATCACCATACCAAAGGTGGCGCAAAACCCGCCTTTGAATGGTGGTGTATATAATAAATAATGGTATTTTGCCTCAAAAGGTGGTACGCTTATGAAGTTCTACAGCCTCGACGCTATCATTGCGATATTACGAGGGACAGGCACCTGTCACATGCCGTTTGGGGGACTTCCTGAAAGAGCTTGACTTGACGGAAGGTCGCTCGACGGGCATACCAACAATACAAGAGGAGATGCAGGAGAACGGATCGCCGCGAGCTACAATCGAAACAAACGACGAGCGTAATTTCATCAATGTATTCATTCCCATCCATGAGGGATGCGAGAAGACGGTGGTGCTGAATGGCACTCCAAGTGGCACCCCAAGTGGCACTCAAAGTGGCACCAAAGATGTCACCAAAGAACTATCTGAAAGGCAGCAGCTTATATTGGAAATGATTGACAAGGATTCTTATGTGACAATACCGGAAATGTCACTAAAGACAGGGGTTGCGACAAGAACTATCAAACGTGACATTGAAACACTCCAGACGTTGGGTGTCCTTAGGCGAAAAGGTGGCCGCAAGAATGGAGAATGGGAGAGGATTGGACAATAGAACCTATCTCACGCCAAGAGTGAAGGGATAAGCGAAACTGGAGATGCTTGATAAAAAATGTTGTGTATTATAAGGGACAGGCACCTGTCACACTAAAAAAGCCTCTCCTTGGTGGGAGAGGCTTTCTTGTTATTGATTCGGGTTGAACCTATCAGTCTTTGATGTTGGGCTCTTCGAGGCCGAGGCCTTTCTTCTTGTCAACGGCTTTCAGATAGATGCCGATGAGAAGGGCGGCGACTCCGAGACAGGCGAGCATCACCAGAGCCCAGGTGTAGTCGAGCTCGTGGGCGGCGGTGCCTTCGGGGTTGGTGGAGGTGAGCACCTTGCCGATAAGCAGCGGGAAGAGCCAGAGGCCTATGTTCTGTATCCAGAAAATCAGGGCGTAGGCCGAACCGATAATCTTCTCGTCAACGAGCTTGGGCACCGAGGGCCACAGGGCGGCGGGCACCAGCGAGAAGCTTGCGCCGAGCACGAGGATGGTCACATAGGCGACGACGGTTCCTCCGACGGCGCTACCCTTGCACAGCGGCAGGATGAAGGCGAACGTCAGGTGGCAGACAACCAGCAGGATGGAGCCGATCATAAGCATCGAGGCGGCCTTGCCTTTGTGGTCAACATAGTTGCCAAGTATGGGGGTGATGGCGACGGCCAGCAGCGGGAAGACGGCGAAGATGGTCTCGGCGGTGCCGCGCATGTAACCCATGTAGCAGTAAACCACGAGGGCGATGACGGCGAGGGCCATAAGACCGAACTTCACGGCTTTCTTCTTGGAGAAGTTGCTGGCGAAGGAGCAGACGGCCACCATAAGCATGACGACATACTGTACGATGGTCACCGAGTTGCTGCCCCAGAAGGTATTGGCGTCGGCGGGGGTGAGCGTCAGGTTGCATTGCAGCATGTTGACGGCATATTTCTGGAACGGGAAGATTGCGGAGTAGTAGAGCACGCAGAGCAGGGCGACCAGCCAGAATCCGAGGCTCGAGAGGATCTTGCCGATATCGGAAATCTTGAAGGGGTCGTCTTTCTCTTCGGCTTCGCCGGTTTGGCTGTCGAGTTTCTTGTCCATGAAGAAATAGGTGACGAACATCATGAGGGCGATGCAGAGCAGCACCACGCCGAACTTCACGGAGTTGTCAACGTGCACCTCGCCGTCGAGTTTGGCGAAGAAGGGTGAGAAGATCATGCAGGTAGCGACACCCAGGCGGGCGAGTGCCATCTCGGAACCCATAGCGAGGGCGGTCTCGCGGCCTTTGAACCACTTCACGATACCGCGGCTGACGGTGATGCCGGCCATCTCGGCTCCGCATCCGAAGAACATAAAGCCGATGGCGGCCAGTTTGGCGCTGGCGGGCATGCCGCGATAGAACGGGCTCACGCCGAGTTCGTCGAATCCGGGTATGTAGTTCAGGTTGTTGGTGAACCAGGTCTCAAGGCTGGTGCCGACGAAATAGTCGCTCACGGCGTAGAATTTGATCAATCCGCCGAAAAGCATCACGGCGCCGGAGAGTACGGCGGTGAAACGTACACCCATCTTGTCGAGGATGATGCCCGCGAAGATGAGGAAGAAGACGAAGACGTTGAGGAAGGTCTCAGCTCCCTGCATGGTGCCGAAGGCCTCGCTGTCCCAGCCGCGCTGTTCCTGCATCAGGTCTTTGATGGGCGACAGGATGTCCATGAAAATGTAGGCGCAGAACATGGCCAAAGCCAGAAGCAGCAGCGCCGTCCAGCGCATTCCGGCGCTGTCTCGTAAGGTTTTGATTTTCTCGTTCATTGTAATTATTGTTGATGATTAAATGCGGAAAAGAGAGTGCAAAGGTACGAATAGAAATTGAATATAGAAAGTTGTAATTAGAAAAGATGTGTAAAACAATAAAAAGGAGCGGGTGACGTTATGGGTGAAAAAGGAATGGCAGAATACACCGTTATAATTGAGAAAGACCCTGAAACAGGGTTGTATTGCGGGCAGTGTCAGCAGTTGCCAGAGGCTATATCGCAAGGAAGCACGGAGGATGAATTGATGGCCAATATCCGTGAGGCAATCGAGTTGGTGCTTGAGGATCGAGCTCCGATGCATAATGATATAGCGGAGCCGACAGCGCGAGCTATTTGTAAACAGCTTGGAATTCCGCCCGTGAAATTCAATTAATTATTTGAAAAATCATTTTTAGTTGCACAAAGCCTGTAGCTTAAATCTTTGTTTTTCAGCCTTGAGGACGGGGTGATGGATATTTTTTTCAACAATTTTATTGTGCATTAAAAAAATAGTAGTACTTTTGCAGTCCAATTTTAGAGGAAAAAAAGATAAAATATTAACGCTGAGAAGCGCATAAAAAACGAAAGAAAGCTATGGCAAAGAAAAACAAGGATGCAAGAGTACAGGTGATACTCGAGTGCACAGAGCAGAAAGCAAGCGGTGTTCCCGGTATGTCACGTTACGTCACCACCAAGAACAAGAAGAACACCCCCGAGCGCATTGAGCTCAAGAAGTACAATCCGTACCTCAAGAAAGTAACCGTTCACAAAGAAATCAAATAGTATAGGAGATATCGACTATGGCAAAGAAAGTTGTTGCAACACTTAAGACAAGCACCGGAAAAAGTTTCGCTAAGGTTATCCGCATGGTCCGCTCTCCCAAGACCAATGCCTACATGTTCAGCGAGGAAATCGTCCCCGCCGACAACGTCCAGGAATACCTCAAGAAAAAATAAACCGAAAACATCATTTTTTTCATACGCTTTTGTTTTGGCTTCGGTTCGCAAGAACCGGAGCTTTTTTTCGTCACGTATCCACCTCTTTAACAACCGCAATGTTGTGCTTTTGATTTGAAAAAAAAATCGTATCTTTGCACTTGGTAATAATGAAATACAAACGTATGAAAATATCAACAATGAAAACAAAAAGACTAACTTTGATGGTGGTGCTTTCGTTGGCGCTGCTGGGATTTTTCGGATGCCGTCCGGAGACGGTTGATGTTGACAGCGTCACCATTCGCCCAGCTTCGGTTGAGCTGACAGTGGGTTCCACCTATCAGCTTTCGGCTGTGGTGCTGCCGAGCGATGCGCCGCAAGAGTTGGTGTGGACGAGCAGCCGTCCAGCTGTGGCTAACGTGAACGCGAGCGGCTTGGTGACGACAGTCGCCGTTGGCGAATGCGACATCACGGTATATGCCAGTGACAAGAGCGACGTGTGCCACGTTAGGGTCGTGGATGGGAATCAAGAAAATCCAATAGACCCCACGACAATTGCCCCAAATCCAACGCGGGGTCAATGGATAGACCTTGGGCTGCCGAGCGGATTGAAATGGTATAGCGTCAACCTTGGAGCTACCGCACCAGAGCATTATGGCGACTATTATGCATGGGGAGAGACCCATCCGAGAAGCGTATATACTTGGGAAACATACTCTCTCGGCGACTACAATTCAGCCTCCCAAACCTACACGATGTACAAGTACAATACCAGTGCAGATTACGGCATGGTGGATAACAAGACCACGCTGGAGGTCGCTGACGATGCTGCTACATCCATACTCGGAAACGGAGCAAGGATTCCGACCAAAGCCGAGTGGCAGGAGTTGCTTGACAATACCACCGCTACCTGGACGACTCAGAACGGCGTTTACGGTCGCAAGTACACCGCCACTAACGGCAATAGCCTGTTCTTGCCCGTCGCCGGCTATCGGGGTAGCTCGGAACTCTACGTCACCGGCGAGTACGGCGCCTACTGGTCGTCGTCGCTCGATGAGGACTCCCCGGGCCGTGCGTGGGGCATGTACTTCAGTTCGCACAGCCATGACGTGGGCAGCGGCAACCGCCTCTATGGACGATCTGTCCGCGCGGTGCGTTCTCAGAACTGACCCGTTGTGCCGGATTTCCGAATCCGGCACTTCTTTTTTCTCGGGATTCGTAATCCCACCCCAGTACAATCCGGATTTTGTAATCCCGCTTTGCACATTTTCCCTTCGCTTGATTGCCAATATTTTCGTATATTTGCATCTTGCTTTTTATAAATATGAAAGCATAAGTATTAGAATATCAAAATGTAATCATAAAATCAGATGAGTTACAAAGAGTATAAGCAGCTTAGTATGACTCAGATCGGCAACGATATCCGCCGCTTCTGGGAGGAAAACAAGACTTTCGAGAAAGGACAGAAACTCGCCGAAGGGCATCCCGCCTTCGTCTTCTACGACGGCCCTCCGTCGGCTAACGGCAAGCCGGGCATCCACCACGTGATGGCCCGCACCATCAAGGACGTCTTCTGCCGCTACAAGGCGCAGAAGGGCTTTTTCGTTGACCGCAAGGCCGGCTGGGACACCCACGGCCTCCCCGTCGAGCTGGGCGTCGAGAAAAACCTTGGCATCACCAAGGAGGACATCGGTAAGAAGATTTCGGTGGACGACTACAACCGCGCCTGCCGCACCGAGGTGCTCAAATACAAAGACCTTTGGGACGAGCTCACCCGTCAGATGGGTTATTGGGTTGACCTCGAGCACCCCTATATCACCTTCGACAACGAGTATATCGAGACCTTGTGGTTCCTGCTGAAGAAGCTCTACGACAAGGGGCTGCTTTACAAAGGCTACACCATACAGCCCTATTCGCCTGCCGCCGGCACCGGCCTTTCGAGCCACGAGCTCAACATGCCCGGATGCTACAGGGATGTGAAGGATCTGACCTGCGTGGCGATGTTTAAGATAATTAGCGGTCAGCAGTCAGTGGTCGGCAGCCAGTGTGTTTCGCAGGCGGACATCCCCACATACGCCATCGCTTGGACGACGACTCCGTGGACGTTGCCGTCGAACACCGCTCTCTGCGTCGGTCCTTCGATTGACTATGTGCTCATTGAGACGACGCACCCCTATAAGGAAGAACCTTGCCGCATCATCATGGCGAAAGCCCTTGTTGGCAGCTTCTTTAATTGTGAAAATAGAATTTCGAATTGTGAAGATGCTGACGCGGCTGATTCAAAATCCAAAATTCAAAATTCAAAATTGACCGGTAAGATTGTCGCAGAGTGCAAGGGTAAAGACCTGGAGGGCATCCGCTACGAGCAGCTGATACCGTGGGTTAAGCCTACGGGCGACGACGCCTTCCGCATAATTCTGGGCGACTATGTCACCACCGAGGACGGTACGGGCATAGTGCATATCGCGCCCACCTTCGGTGCCGACGACGCCCGTGTGGCCAAGAAAGCCGGCATCGGCGAGCTGCTCCTCTTCGACCGCGACGGCAAGCAGATGCCGATGGTCGATAAGAAAGGTCGCTTCGCACCAGTCGAAGACCTCGACCCCGAGTGGGTGAAGGCAAACGTGAACACCGACCTCTACGCCCCATACGCAGGCAAATTTGTGAAGAACGCCTACGACCCCGCCAAGACTGACAAAGACCCGTCGCTGGACGTCGATATAGTGGTTATGCTCAAAGGCGAGGGCAAACTCTTCAGGAGCGAGAAGCACACCCACAGCTATCCCCATTGCTGGCGTACCGACAAGCCGGTTCTCTACTATCCGCTCGACAGCTGGTTTATCCGCACCACCGCGGTGAAAGACCGCATGATAGAACTCAACAAGACCATCAACTGGAAACCCGAAGCCACCGGAAGCGGACGCTTCGGCAACTGGCTGGAGAACATCGTCGATTGGAACCTCAGCCGCAGCCGCTACTGGGGCACCCCGCTCCCCATCTGGCGCACCGAGGACGGCAAGGAGGAGAAGTGCATAGGCAGCGTCAAGGAACTATGCAGCGAGATAGAGAAAGCCGTCAAAGCCGGCGTGATGTCAGCTGAAGATGTGGACAAGTTGGGCTATTCAGAATCCAAAGTTCAAAATTCAAAATTCGACCTTCACCGTCCATATATCGACGGAGTGGTCCTCGTGTCCGACAGCGGCAAGCCGATGCGTCGCGAGCCCGACCTGATAGACGTGTGGTTCGACAGCGGCGCTATGCCTTACGCCCAGATTCACTATATGGGCGAGCAGCTGAAAGCCGAGCAGTTCCCGGCCGACTTCATTGCCGAGGGCGTTGACCAGACACGAGGCTGGTTCTACACCCTCCACGCCATCGCCACGATGTGTTTCGACTCGGTGGCGTTCAAGAACGTGGTGTCGAACGGGTTGGTGCTCGACAAGAACGGCAACAAGATGTCCAAGCGACTCGGCAACGCCATCGACCCCTTCGAGACACTCGGCAAGCAGGGCCCCGACGCCACCCGCTGGTATATGATTACCAACTCGCAGCCATGGGACAACCTCAAGTTCGACGTAGAAGGTGTCGATGAGGTCAGAAGAAAGTTTTTCGGCACACTCTACAACACCTACAGCTTCTTCGCACTCTACGCCAATATCGACGGCTTTGAATACAAGGAGGCCGACCTGCCGATAGAGAAACGTCCCGAGATCGACCGCTGGATTCTCTCGGAGCTCAACACGCTGACCAAGACCGTCGATGAGGCGCTGGCCGACTATGAGCCTACCCGCGCGGGGCGTGCCATTCAGGAGTTTGTCGATGCTTACCTCAGCAACTGGTATGTGCGTCTCTGCCGCCGCCGTTTCTGGAAGGGCGACTACAGCGACGACAAGATTTCGGCCTATCAGACACTTTACACATGTCTTGAAACACTCAGCCGACTGATGGCTCCCATCGCGCCCTTCTTCAGCGAGCGCATGTTCCTCGACCTGAACAACGTCACCCACCGTCTCGATGTGGAATCGGTACACCATGCCGCATTCCCCGCAGTACACGAGGAGATGATAGACAAAGAGCTCGAAGAGCGCATGCAGCTGGCTCAGCATATCTGTTCGATGGGACTCTCGCTCCGCAAGAAGAGCAACCTGCGTGTGCGTCAGCCGCTCTCGAAGATTTCCATACCCGTTCACGGCGAGCACTTCCAGCATCAGGTGGAGGCTGTCTCCAACCTCATCTGCTCAGAGTTGAACATCAAGGGAGTGGAGTTCCTCGCTGCCGACAACAACCTGCTGGTGAAACGCATAAAACCCAACTTCAAGACTCTCGGCCCTCGCTACGGCAAGATTATGAAGTCCATCAACGCCGCAGTCACTGCCTTCTCGCAGGAACAGATTAACGCCCTCGAGGCCGACGGTAGATACGAGATGACCGTCGAAGGACAGCCGGTGGAGCTGACGCTGGCCGACGTGGAGATCGCCACCCAGGACATCCCGGGTTGGGTGGTCGCCAACGAGGGCAGCCTCACCGTGGCGCTCGACATAACCGTCACCGACGAACTCAAAGCCGAAGGTATCGCCCGCGAGCTGGTCAACCGCATACAGAACATCCGCAAGGAGGGCTTCGACGTGACCGACCGCATCGCCGTCGATCTGCTGCATGGCGAATGGGACGAGGCGGTGAAGCAGCACATGGAGTATATCTGCAACGAGACACTCTGCACGGAGTTCAACTTTGTCGATAATATCGCTTCGACCGAGAAACAGGCGATAGAGCTGCTCGACGGCATGAACACCGAGATTTGGGTGAGGAAGAAATAGTTTTGAGTTTGTTGGTAGGTGGATAGGTTGATATGTTTATATGTTGATAGGTGGATAAGTTGATGAGTTGATATGTTGTAAAGTTCAAGGTTATGAATACTGCATTGCTGATTATCGCTATTGTCTGTGTTGTGATAGGATTGGTGGGTTCTGTCTTGCCGGTCCTTCCAGGTCCTCCTGTCAGCTGGGTGGGACTTCTGGTCTTTGCCTTCACCGCGCAGGCTTGGCACAATATTTGGTGGGTGGTAGGCATAACCGGAGCAATCACGCTCTTCCTCGTTTTCCTCGACTACCTCATGCCGGGATGGGCTGCCAAGCATCACGGAGGTTCGAAACGCGGTATGCGTGGAGCCAACATTGGAGCTGTTGTCTCGCTTATCCTGTTCCCCATACTGGGCATAGCCATAGGTCCGGCCAATATCATCGGCATCATCTTGGGACCTTTCGTGGGTGCCTATATCGGTGAGCTTACCACAGGGGCCGAGGGGGACGTTGCTCTCAAGGCAGCCTTCGGTTCCTTTTTGGGACTGCTCGGCAGCACCTTGGTTAAATTCTTTTTCGCACTCGCACTCTTTATCTACGTCATAGTCGATATTTTTGCATAATACTATTCATCATTACCCAATGCCCACCATTGAACAGATAAAAAAGCTTGCCCACGAAAACTTCGCTTCGGTGATAGAGATGCGTCGTTGGCTGCATCGTCATCCCGACCTCTCGCAACAGGAATACGGCACAATGAACTACGTCGCCGAACGGCTGCGCGAGATGGGGCTTACACCCAAGACCGGCATCGGAAAGACCGGATGTATGGCTATGATACGTGGTGGCATCGAACCCGACAGCTACTGTGTGGCGCTCCGTTCCGACTACGATGCTCTGCCGTTGCAGGAGGCCACAGGGTTGCCTTTCGCATCGGAGAACCCCGGCGTGATGCATGCCTGCGGACACGATATGCACACCAGCTCGCTGCTTGGGGCAGCCAAGATATTGGTGGCGTTGAAAGAGCAGCTGCGTGGAAGCATAATGCTTATCTTCGAGCCGTCGGAGGAGATGTACCCAGGCGGTGCCCGCATGATGATGGACGACGGACTCTTCGACGAAGTCACTCCCAACGAGATCTACTCGTTCCATTGTCTACCCGAGATGGATTACGGCTATGTGGGTATGCGCAAAGGAAAGTATATGGCTTCGACCGATGAACTCTATTGGACGGTGAAGGGTAGGGGAGGACACGGTGCCACTCCGCACCTCAGCGTCGACCCGATACTCATCGCCAGTCATATTGTCGTAGCGCTGCAGCAGATTGTGAGCCGCAACGCCGCACCCATGATGCCCACCACACTTTCGTTCGGCAAGTTTATCGGCAGCGGCCGCACCAACATCATCCCCGATGAGGTGAAGATGGAAGGCATCATACGCACCTTCGACGAGAAATGGCGCCTCGAATGCCACGAGAAGATACGTAAGATAAGCTGCGGTATAGCCGAGAGCATGGGAGGCGAATGCGACCTCTTTATCGACTACGGCTATCCGTATGTGTTCAACGACGACGAATGTACCCAGCAGGTACACGACAACGCTGTCGCTTTCCTCGGTGAAGACAAGGTGCAGTGGCTCGACCTGCGTATGACGGCAGAAGACTTTGCCTTCTTTGCACAGAAGATTCCCGCCTGCTATTTCCGTATCGGCATACACGAACCTGGCACACCGTTCTGCAACCTCCACCGTCCTAACCTGATGGTTGACGAAAGAAGCATCGAACTCGCCAACGGCCTGATAGCATATAACGCAATCAAGGCGCTGGAGAACAGGATAAAGAAATAAGATAGATAAGTTTGTCAGCGATGAAAAGAATATTGCCCATACTTATATTGTGTTTGATGTTGATGGCATCGGGCTTTACGTATGGTCAGTCGTCGGGCTCTCCTAAAGTCGGCCTCACGCTTAGTGGTGGCGGTGCTAAAGGTGCTGCTCATATCGGTGTGTTGAAATACTTGGTGGAGCAGGGAATCCCTATCGACTATATCTCTGGTACAAGTATGGGTTCGATAGTGGGTGGCTTATACTCTATCGGATATACCGCCGAGCAGCTCGACTCGCTGATAAGCAACCTCGACTGGTCGCAATATATCACCGGTGTGCTCGACCGCCGCTACCGCTCGGCGTCGTCACGTATGGAAAGGAGCGCGTATCTGCTTTCGGTGCCGTTTAACCTGGGCACTCTCGACTCGAACATCAGCGAGGTGAGACGTAGGAACAACGGCTTCATCGCCTCGCTGCCGGGTTCGTTTATGGGTGGAAACAATATTACCAACCTGTTTAACAACCTGAGTCTCGGCTTTCAGGATTCGATGGATTTCAATAATTTCCCCGTACCGTTTGCCTGCGTTGCCACCGACGTGATAAGCGGTGAGGAATATGTGATGCGCAGCGGTCGGTTTCCGACAGCAATACGTGCCAGTATGGCTATACCGGGTGTGTTCTCGCCCGTAGAGCTTGACGGCAAGGTGCTTGTGGATGGCGGAATGACGAACAACTTCCCGGTGGATGTGTGTCGTGAGATGGGTGCCGACTATGTGATAGGAGTGGAGGTGTCGGACGAGATGGCGACAGACGCATCGCAGCTGAAATCGCTGCCCCAGATTTTCAACCAGCTGGTGAGCGTTACGGTGCAGGCCAAGTCGGCTCAAAACCGAGGCGGGTGCAGAATTTACCTGCATCCGGACATCGGCGGCTTCGGCACGATGAGTTTCAACAAGTCGGCAATCGACAGCTTGGTGCGTCGCGGATACGAGTGCGCAAAAGCCCACGCCGAAGAGATAGAGGCTCTGAAACAGGAGCTGATGGCGAGAGGACGTGAGATGGAGTCTGCCGCCGAGATGAGAGGACACCGTCGTGAGTCGAGTATCGAAAACGACCGACTGGCCCTCATGTCGATAGATATGGGTAAGATGTCGGAGTCGGACAAGAAATGGCTGCTCTCAAAAACCAAACTCAGGACGGGCGTGCCTGTGTCGGGCAAGGACATCATCGACGCGGTGAACATATTCAAAGGCACGGGCGCCTACTCGGCGGTGAGCTACCGCCTGTCGGACGTGAAAGGGCAGGATGCCGACGTCAAGGATTCTGTCAAGAGCTACGACTTGGTATTTGACTTTGAGCCGTCGCCCCGTCATGCGTTTGCGATAGGAGCGCGCTTCGACTCGGAAGAGGCAGCCGCCGTGTTGCTCAACGTGGGGTTCAACCGCAACACGCTGAGAGGATTCAAGGCCGACGTGTCGCTGCGTCTGGCACAGAACTATCACCTCGACCTGGTGGGCACATACGCTGCCCGCAAGTTTGCCAAGATAAACCTGGCGTACAGGCTTTACAACAGTAGGTTCGACATGGGCAGCCTGCTTTCGCAGAGATACTATTCGACGCATTTCTACCGTCACGACTTCAGTTTCTTCTTCTCGGAATTCTACCTTTTCCGTTTCTCGGGTACCGCGGGTGTGGATGAAGAGTTTTTGCTGTTTGACCGTCTGCAGGGAGGCAATGCGCTGCTGTTTGGCGACGACAACCTTAGAACGGGTAGTCTCGGCACGTTTGTCACGTTTAAATACGACTCGCGCGACGACAGCTACTTTGCCCGAAACGGGGCCAACGTGGACCTCGACGCTCGCTGGCGTATCAACAACCACGACCTGGTGCATCCCGACTCGATAAAAGCACCGGGATTTGCCGATATCAGCGTAGCATACCAGCATTTTATCACTCCGCTAGGCGGACGCTTTACCTTGATACCGCAGTTGTACACCCGTTTCATCATCGGCTCGGATTACCACTTCGCTTACCGTAACCTTGTGGGTGGCGAGGTGGCAGGTCGCTATATCGCCCATCAGATGCCGTTTATAGGAGTCCTCACTCCACAGCAGGCAGAAAGGTGTGCCACAGTGGTGCGTCTCGATATCCGCTGCAACGTGAAGGGCAAGCACTACCTCACGGCGATGGCTAACTATTTAGCCTCGTCCGACGCCTACTGGCATTACTTCGGCAAGGACTACGAGGATCGCTACGGTTTCGGTTTGCAGTATGCCTACGACAGTCCTGTGGGGCCGTTGTCGTTGACGGGCTTCTGGTCGAACGTGTATAAGCGTTTCGGGGTTTACCTCTCGCTGGGATATATATTCTAGTATGTCTAGTATATCTAGAGTCTCTAGATTATCTAGAAATCATTGCTCCTATAAATCTCAAAGGGCAGCTTTTCTTCAGGCAACTCTTTGAAAAGTCCGAAGAGCGCGCTGCCGCTGCCTGACATGCTGGCATAGACGGCACCTCTTTCGTAGAGCTGTTGTTTCAGCTCTGCAATTATGGGATACTTGGGAAATACCGTGGACTCGAAGTCGTTCACGATAAGTTTGCGCCAATCTTCCACGGGGTCGTTGAAGGCGTTCCTTAGGTCGATGTTTGAGGGATGTGGGGTTATTCCACGGTAGGCGTCGGCGGTGGAGACCGACACAGGGGGCTTTAGGAGTATGAGTTGAAAGTTGAAAGTTGAGGGGTTCCAGTCGGTCGCCTATGCCTGTGGCGTAGCAGGGGCGGTTCAAAATGAAAAACGGGCAGTCGGCGCCTATATTCTTAGCAAGGCTGCATAATTCTGCCTGGCTCAGGTTTAAGTCGAACAGCTCGTTGAGCATTGTGATTACATGTGCTGCATCGCTGCTACCTCCGCCAAGTCCGGCTCCGAAGGGTATGTTTTTTTTGAGGTGCAGGTGGATGTCGCCAATCTGCGGATAACGGTTCTGCATCATTCGATAGGCTTTGACACAGATATTCTCTTCCGCAGGACAGTCAACGGCTATACCGCTTTGCGTAAAACGGAAATCGGCAGCAGGTTCGATGGTGAGTGTGTCGCACAGAGGAACAGGCATGAACACGGTTTCCAGCTCGTGATAGCCGTCTGCACGGTGTGAGGTTACGTGCAGGCCGATGTTTATCTTGCAGTTGGGGTGGGTGGTCATTGCTCTATGGTGGAATAGGCTTTGATGATTTCGGTTACCAGACGGTGTCGTACAACGTCGGTCTCGTCGAGCTCGATGACTTCGATTCCCTTGATGCCGCCAAGCAACTGGGTGGCTTTGAGTAATCCCGACTGCTGGTGGCGGGGAAGGTCAATCTGAGTGAGGTCGCCTGTGATGACGAACTTGGCGTTGCGACCCATACGGGTGAGGAACATCTTGAGCTGTGTGGAAGTGGCGTTTTGCGCTTCGTCGAGTATCACGAAAGCGTTGTCGAGTGTACGTCCGCGCATGAAGGCGAGGGGCGCTATCTCGATGGTGCCATCCTCCCAGTAGGAGAGGAGTTTCTGCTGAGGTATCATATCCCGCAGGGCATCATAAAGGGGCTGCAGATATGGGTCAAGTTTCTCCCGCATGTCGCCAGGAAGAAACCCTAGATTCTCACCTGCTTCTACGGCAGGTCGGGTAAGTACGATACGACGAATCTGCTTGTTTTTGAGGGCTCTCACCGCCAAAGCGACGGCGGTGTAGGTTTTACCGGTTCCGGCAGGACCTATGGCGAACACCATGTCGTTGTTGGCGACGGCATCGACCAGTCGTCTCTGGTTTGCGGTTTGTGCCTTGACGATATTGCCGTTGCGTCCGTGAACCAGTATATCGTCGCTGAGCTCTATTTCGCCGTTGGGCGACACCGATTCCATTATCTGCATGATGTCGTTTTCGGAGAGTCGTCCCAAACGCTCGAAATGCTGTTTCATAGCTGTGAATTTGAGCTCGAACACCTCGAGTTCTTCATCGCTACCGATAACTTTCAGCATTTCACCGCGCACGATGAGTTTCAACTTCGGGAAAAGAACCTTGAGAAAATCAAGGGTGTGTTCGTTGGTCCCCCAAAAGTGTTGGTAGTCGATATCGTCGAGTGAGAATAGTTTTTCCATCAGAGTATCAATATTGCGTTTGAAACAGGCCGTTCGCCTTGATAGTCGAATTTTCCGTTGTCGCTGGGGTGGGTGAGGAGTCCACCGTTGGGCCGTCCTTTCACAAACATGGTGGTGCTGCCACCGCCGTCAAGGTTTATTGCATTCACACATCCGAGCCATTTCATAATAGATGTCAGTTCGGGAAGTGAAAGCCCTTCGGCAACGTTGCGGAAACGACCGTCGGCGGTAAGTATGATGACGGTGCCGTCTGCTTTGGTGCCGAGTGCTGTTCGGTTATGTCGATATGTTACGAAGGTTCGGTCGTCACGTTGTGGTGACCTTTCGCCGTGCCATAGCAGCATCGGACCAGCGGTCATGATGTTGCTGTCGGGTCTGCTTTGTTCGGCAAAGCGGCTGCTGTCAGGAATGAATAGCTTAGGCTTGCCGTTGCGTAGCTTGATAGATGCGTATTGGTAGTATTTCCGGTTTATGGTGTCGTCTTTTCCGGGTGTGTTAATGCCAACCTCTTCACCGTCGATGCGCAGATAACAGATGGGGTTGTAGTACTTCATATCGAAAAATGAACCGTTGACAGCGGCAAGGGCGTCTGTTCTTTGAGCTAGTTCGGAAGTGGGCAGCAAGGTGTCTTTGGCCAGAGCAAACGCAAGGCGGCGTTTTGAGTCCGGTGGTATCACTATCATGGTGATATACTGGTTGCTTGCGAAAAGCGACTTGTCAGATATGGATAGTCGTTTAACGGAGAATCCTGGATGTTCATCTACTTCCCATTGTGCAGAGCAGAATGCTATAGAATCGGCGTTTGCAGATGTGTCTGCTATGTTGTGAGCCCTGCAGGATGTTGAAATGAAGCTGTAGAGTGCAAGTGTTAAGATGAAAAGAATGTGGCGTGGTTTCATAAACAAGTTTACTAAAGTCTTATTCGATTTTGTCAATCAGCTCGCTGGCGTAGAGTTTGGAAATTGGGATGCGATTGGCGCTGTCTATATCAAGTTCGGCGAAGAAGCCGTCGGTGTCTTTCCGGATAAGCTTAATCTTGTGGATGTTTACGAAGAAAGAACGATGGCAGCGAACGATGTCATAGTTGTTGCAGAGTTCTTCGATTCCTTTCAGGGTGTTGCGAAGGCTGAATTTTACGAGTTGTCCGGATTTGTCGTAAAGTATGTTGACATAGTTACCTGCGGCCTCAATAGAGATTACTTTTTCGGCGCTGACAATTAGCCTCACAGTTCCTTTTTCGTCAGTAAATTTAATAGCGTTGGGACCTTCGTGCTGCATCCCGCTTCGTAGTTCCATGATGGTTTTCTGAGCATCGGCGATGCGCTGGTCGCGTTCACATCGCTCGGCATAGAGCCAATAGACGGTGTATGGGAATAAGGCCACCGCCAATCCAATCAATATGGTGATGGGAAGTATGGAAAAATAGGGTCTGTGCAGAAACAACGACATAAACATGGCGCAAAACAGACATCCCACAAGGACTTCCCCAAACTGCCAAATAAGGTATTCAAACTCGCTGAGACGTTTTTTTCTTGTGGTGAGCCACAACAGGAACCTCGATAGAGATGTTGTGAACAGCACAATCGCTGCCATGATGGCAATACACATCGAAGAGTATTCAAAGTGCGGCCAGTCGATAAGGGTTCCGTTGCCAAAAGTTGGGGTGTAGAGTATCGCAAACGCTAAAACAAAGATGGGAAGCGAGAGGCAGAAAATGATGTTGTCTTTAAGGTTATATACTAATTTTGGTATTTTCATTATGGCGTTGTAATGTTAAGTGTTAAAAGTTGATACGTTGATATGTTGATACGTTTACTGATTGCTAACTACCGACCACTAGCCACTTTCTTCTTCTCCTTCCGTTTGAAAAGGTCTTTCCATTTGTCGAAATCTCGTGTGTATTTTAGTCCTACACCTTGTTTGTACGGCATTTCAAAGCGTGTGTAGTCGTTTGTGTTGCTGCGGTTGAAAACGAACATGTGCAATCTGGGATTGAATTTATATCCGACCAGAACGTCTCCCACGATATTGTTCGCCAATGCTTCGTTTGAGCTCAGTTCTCGGTCGTATCCTCCGTATCCCAGCGTTGACTCAATATAGAATTTGTTCCATTCTTTGTTGATTCCCACACTGTATTGTTCCGAACGTGACGCAGTGGCGGCAGAATAGTCGAATTCAATATCGACAAACTCAATCATACTGGAAAGTACACTTCCAAGTGAATTGGCGACCAACGCAATCCCGCTCGAGGTCAGATTGGTTTCATCTGTGGTTTGGGTGCTCGCTTGGTTGGCGTTATAGAATTTGCCCCTTACCAATAGATAAAGCGTCTGGTTCATCAGGTCGCGTTCGTTGCTGCGGTCGATATATGCGAATACTTCGTCTTGAATGCTCTGGTCGGCGTTGGGGAGTCTGATGTCAAATTTTACATTAGGAGAACTGATGCTTCCGTTCAGCGATACTACACTTTCAACCGGCACAGGTTTCTGTGCAATAGTGTTCTCGTCAGAGCCAAGCAGCGAACTGAGTTCTACTCGTTGGCTGTATATTGCGTTCACGTCGAGGTTTGCCGATCCTATGCTGCCGGGAAATTCTACCGAGCTGCCTTCTTCTATGCGGAATTCCTTGCTTACAACAGACAGCAGGTCGAGCTTGATAGTTCCGTCGGCTATGCGGTAGTCTCCAACTACTTGCAAATCCCTTTGTGGTGCCAGGTTGACAGTCAGCTCGCCGTTTCCGCTGCCATCGATATCCAACCCTACGCCCGACAAGTCCATCGGGATGTGCAGTTTCAGGTCAGGCGTTAGTGAAAGCCCGAGATTTATTGTGCTCGATACACTTTTTTTCTTTTGTTTCTGGATTGGGGAGTCGTCTTTCCGCGTGTAGTCTTCATCTGAAACGAATGTTATGAAATCGCTTGATTTGATATTCTTCTGAGAGTTTATTGGTATGGAAAGAGAGCTTCCGCTTAGAGTCCTGGCGTTGGCGTTTATCTCAAGTGCCGCCAACGGTCCTTTCACAGTTCCGTTAAGTGCTGCGAATATGGTTCCGCTGGTACCGCTATTCTGGTTATTATATACCATTAGTCTGTCCGTCCTCAGTCGGAGGTCGGTGCGTATGTTAGAGAACCCGTTGTGGTCTATGGTTCCGCTAATTTGGCTCGTATTTCCAGTTATGTCGCGTAGCTTAAACTGGTTGAGCTGTATTTGATTGTTAGTGAAGTTTATGGTATCGTCAAAAAGGTATGCCACGTTTGTAGCATCAATATTGATTAGGCCGTTCTGCACCCATGCTTTTCCAAGTATTTGTGGTTTCTTAAGTGTTCCGTTTACAGTTATGTCGCCTGTAAGAAATCCTTCGAACCTTGAAGAGAAGGACTTGAGCAACGGGCTGACAGCTTCTAGGTCGAATCGTTCGAAGTTGGCTGCAAGGTTCAGCATAGTCTCTTTGTCGGTGAAATCCATATATCCCGATGCCTGCAAAGGATGGGTCAAGTTATATGCTTCATTCAACTCTGTGTTGACGAATAAGTGCATGCGGCGTTTCTCAATGTCGTGGTTGATGCGAAGGTTCATGTCTCCTAGTGAATGGCTGTTTACCATGCAGCTGTCAACCATCAGATTGGCTTTGATATATGGCGATTTGCTATTGGCTATCCATTGTATGTTTCCGTCTCCATTGATTCTCCCCGAGGCAGAAAAACCAGTCTCTTTTAGAAAAAGGTCGCTCAGCGTTGTAAGGTTAACATTGGCAAACTGGGCTTGTATGTTATCGTCGGTTTTGGCTGCCGTATGGTGGTAACCTACAACTAGTGATTGATCTCCGTTGACCAGTTCAACCTCTTCTGCTTCGATTCGGTTTTTATTGAAACACAAATTGCCTTTCTTCGAAAGAGTCCACTGCTCACCATTCAGGTAGAAATGAGGCCGTATGATGTTTACCATGTTGTCTGTGCTGTCGCTTATCATCTCAAGTGCTAGGTCTCCCCGAGTGTCGATTGCTCCTGGTGCAGCTTCCCACCGAGTTGCTAGCCCAGCTCCCTCTCGTCCGCTTGACGCATCCACTCTCAGGTTATCCAAGGCACCTTTCCCTTTCATGGCCAGTTCTGATATATCGGCAGCTAGGTGGAACCGTTCACCACGGCTTTTGGTCGTTATTCCTATACTGTGCAGTCCTATGCTGCCAATATTTACCGAGTCGCTTCTCAACACCATGTTTAGCGATTCCGTATGATTGTATCTGGCTGAGAGTGTCGTTCCTTCTGCAATATCGAGTGTTGGCATGAAGAAATGAATCTGTTTTCGACGGTCACTCCATCTTAGGTCGATGTCAATGGAGGCGTCCGCTATTTGTTGCATCTCTTTTTCGCTGAGATCCTTCAGGCTCTGTTGCCAATAGTTGGGGGTAAAGTCGTGTCGGAATTTCCGTATGATTATTGGTAAATCGCTGTAGTCAAAGTATCCTGTCGCTGTCATGTTGACTATGTCGGACGACAGTGTGAGTTTCTTTCGCTGGTTTTCTTCTTGGGCTGTTATGTTCAGGTTGTCAACGCAGAGACTTTTTCCATCGCGTATCAAACGAGTGTTGCTCACCCAGGCGTAACCTGTGGGTATTTCTGATTTCTTACCGCTTAGGTCGGCTTGCACATGTGTGGTCAACGTACAGACACTATCGCACTCCATCAGTCGTAGCTTCCCCATGTTGGCTTGGGTTAGATCGATATCTATGCTGTAACGATGGTCCCCTGTCTTGGGGAATGCCAAACGCCCAGTTGCCGCAATGTCTAGCACTGTGTCGTTGATGTCCAGGGCCAGGTCGCATATCCTTTCTGCAAGTTCGGCATTTACTTGGGCGTGAGCGATGTCGTTACCCATCAAACTTGTGTTGTGCAGCGTTGCCTCCAGATTTGCTCTCATGTCGTCAAAGCTGCTCCACTTGGCATCTGCGGTTATGTCAAATCCTGCATGGCTGACCCATTCGTTTTTTGCTATCGACGGAAGGTCAAGTCTCTTCGATGCTAGCCATAGTTGAACTTGGGATTGGCGTTTTCCTGATGGCCGTTTGCTGCTGGCGGCCGTTAGTTGCCCGCTTATGCTGCCTAGCGCAGTTCGAACATCCATATTGGTGAAACACTGGCTGGCACCTCCAACCAGGTCGGCAGTAAAATCTACAAGGCCCAGCTCTTCGAACAGTTTTATGTTGCCTACGTTCAGTTCTCCTGGATGGTTTATCGCCATAAGGTCGCCGATGTCGGTGCGAATCTGGTGTAGGTGTATGTCGAAAAACGTACCCTCCACGTATGGCAGGCCTTCCGCTGTTCCGTCCATATACAGGTGGCTTATTCTCCCGAAATCCACCCTGAAATCCTCAACCCGTAGGTTCGATACAGGACCGGTTACATGGCCTTCTATTTTTACAGGAGTATCGCATCCCCATAGCGATGGTGCCCAGTATGCAGCATCCATCATCGACAACACATTGCCTGGCTTGAATGTCACATCCATATCTACGCTGTCGCAATACCAGTCGAGAGATTTCCAGCTGTCATACACCAAGTGTACGTCGCTCAGCATATTCATATTTCCTGTCTGCAGCTGCATGTCAGTTACATGGATTCCTTTGCCCGACACATCCACGTTTCCAACAAGTTTCTTCATCCTCCATCCTGACCGCTCCACGGTTGACATCTTCACTATCTTGCATTTCACGGCATCGTTCACCACATGCAGGTTTATGATATGCGCACATATCGAGTCCATATCCATATTTGCCACATCAACCCCATGCTCTCGGTTCGCATAGTATTCTATGGGTTTCAGTGTCATCTTGTATCGAACGTTGTCCAGCGCGACACTTTTTATGTCAACTACAAAAGGCTCTCCGTTCCTTTTCTTTTTCTCTTTCTTATGGCTTCGCTCGCGGTAGTAGTCAATAATGTACTTGAAACAGATGTCCCTATCCCAAGCTGTCAGGTGAAATGTGGTGTTGCGTATAAGCACGCTGCGCATCTTTATTCCACCGTCTGCGACGGGCAACCCATTAAACCGGCATGCGATGCGTTCGGCTGAGAGTATGGTGTCGTTCTCGGGCGAAATCAGTTGTACGTTGTGCAGAGTCAGGTGCGTGAACGGATTGATATGTACTGAGCCCACCTTAACTGTGCCGCCCCATTCGTGGCTGAAATGGCTGCCAATGGCAGAACCTACTAGTGACTGAACAACCGAATAGTTGAGCAAAGCCACCATCACATAGATGGTAAGCGCCGTGTAGGCGACAATACGTAATGTTATTTTACCGGCCCGTTTGATTTGACTTTGTGACTAAATATATATATAACTAAAAAAAGCGGGCTTTATTATATGTCCGCTTTTGTTTGGAATGCCACTCAACGGTGTTGTTATTTTGTTTTTATGAGTTTGCCTGCGATACGATTGTCAATCCGTATATGATAAACTCCGGCTGGAAGGTCTTCGATGTCCACTGTTTTGAAATCAAAAACAGCGATTTGTTTTACCATTCTGCCTCTACTGTCAATGATTGTTAGGGTTCCCGCCTTGTCGGTTCTTACTGTGAAGTGGGTGTTGGCTGGGTTTGGGAAAAATTTGAATTTCGAATTCTGTAGTTCGAAGGACTCGTCGATGTAGTTTTGTGGGTCGGGATTCTCCGGTGAAACCGTATCGTTTACGGCCACAATCTCAATACTTAATGTGTCGGGGTCACAGGCTTTGCCGGCGACAAGTGTTACGGTGTAAGTTCCTGGTTCAAACGTGTGTGATGGATTCGTCTCTGTGGATGTCTCTCCGTCGCCAAAATCCCATGTGCAGGTTTCCGGTGTGGTAGAGGAAAGACATTCAAACTGCCAGTGGAGGCTGTCGGTCACAGGTTTTGCCGAAGCGAATGAATGGCATGAATAGAGATACAATGAATCATATACTACAGATTTTGCAACGTCCCTTATAACCTGTGCTGTTGCGGCGTCAATCGATAGATTGGTGGCTATTAAAGATGGGTCTTTGAGAAAAAACAGAGTATAGAAAGTGCACGCTGCCGCATAGCTGCCATAAACAGATGGATGGCTCTCGTCGCTCTGGTATAGTTCAATGTCAGGGTAGTCGGCGCGAAGTTTTCTCCACACCTTGCCTACCGGGCTTACAGATGCCTTGTTTTGCTGCGCCATATAAGTGTATCTCGCACAGAGTAAGTCATCCATTCCTTCGTAGGTCGCCAGCGAGTCGAAGAACTGTGCGTTATACGAATCGCCGTTTTTTCTCCCCCATGTCATGTAAAATACAACCTCTGCGCAGTCGTTCTTCTCATATATTGCATCAGCTAATTGGCAGGCGTATGGATAAGTTTGTTCCATAAACTGCCCCCAGGGAAACGATGGCTCCTGGCTTTGCCCTTGCAGCACTACGGCATCCCATCCTCCTTGGCCTATCATTTCCATCGCTCCTGTGGTGTTGCAGTGGCTGTTGAAAGAGGCTCCGCCAGATGTCACCTGTTGGTAGTCAATCAAGTCGCCGGTACTCTCTCCCATTTGCTTTATCATGGAAGGCAAGTCGTTTACATAGGTGTAACTGTTCCCGATGAAAAGGACTTTCTTTGCAGTTTCTTGCGCATGTGTGAAAGTGGCAAGGCATGCGATTCCGAAAAGGAGCAGGTATTTTTTCATAAGCTGGTTTTATCTATCTCGGCATAACAAAACTGTTATGTCGGAATAATGTCAATTCTCACTATGGCTTGGGCCATATTCTTTCTTTGGCCCTCGTTCAGGCGCGACATATCCTGGTTTGAATACCTTCAACTGCGTGCTTAGCAGAATCGCCGCCAAAGCCGCTCCAAGTACATCGCATATAGTACACGATACCCACACTCCCTGAAGGCCGCTGCCGCCCGCTCCTACCATGAAATAGGGCACTATGTACATCATCGGGATAAGGAATATTAGCTGCCTGGATAAGCTGGTGGCTATTGCTATCCACGGTTTGTCTATGCTTTGGAAAAACTGTGAGTTGGTGATGGTGAAGGCTATGAGTGGCATCATTACGTTAAGCCATCTCATTGCTGGCGTTCCGATGCTAATCATTTCATCTCCGGTAGTGAAGGCTCTCATTATGAGTTGTGGTATTGCTAGTGCCAATGCGGCTCCCATCAGCCCTACGGCCACCGACCATTTCATTGTCAGCAGGTAAGTCTCCTTTAATCGGTGGTTATGTCCGGCACCATAGTTGTAGCCTGCTATTGGCTGCATCCCTTGGCAGATACCGAGGATGAACATCACAAGGAACGCACAGTAGGTGTTCACTACTCCGTAAGCTCCTACCGCAAGGTCTCCTCCATAGTGTATCAACTGCCTGTTAAGTAGCGCTACAACAAACGATGCGGCAAAGTTCATCAGGAAAGGGCTCAATCCTATCAGTAGCACATTTCGGAATATATACAGTTTTGGCGACCATGCGTGTCGCTTGAATCGTATGAATGACCGAGGCTGCACAAAATGTGCCACAGCCACCATTGCCATTGTGACCATAGATATTGTCGTGGCCCATGCTGCGCCGGCTATTCCCCATCCAAGAAAGCATATAAACAATGCGTCAAGGATTATATTCAAGATTGCTCCGCCAGCCATTATCCACATCGATTTGGTGGGGTATCCCGAAGCGCGGATAAGTCCGGTAAGATTGAAGGCCAATGTAGTGAAAAACATACCTGGCAGTACTATCTGCATATATTCGCGGGCGTAGCTGATTGTGTCGGACGAGGCTCCGAATAGTTCAAGTATTTGGTCCATGAACAGATATCCGGCTGAGACAAACAAAAAACCAAAGAAAAACGTCAGCAGAACGCTGTTGCCAAGTATCTTCTCTGCCCACTTTATGTCTTTCCGCCCCAACACTATGCTCATTCTCGCCGATGCTCCGACTCCCACCATCGCTCCAAACGCATGTATGATGTTCATCAACGGCAGCGTTATAGCAAGCCCGGCAATGGCCATCTCGCCTACATATTGCCCCAAAAACACGCGGTCAACGATATTGTATATGGAGGCAACTACCTGGGTCACAACCGCAGGTAGTGCGAATATCCATAGCAATTTACCGATGGGTTTGGTTTCAAGGTCTTTTATGTCGTCCATAATTATTTTTCGTAGAAATGCATCTCCGTCAAGTATTTATATACCGGCTCGGTAAGCAGGTACTCTACCGAGCGGTGGTTGCGTATCTGTTCTCGGATATAGCTCGATGAGATATCCATCATGGGTACGTCAACCATCGTTACATTGGGATGTGAGGCGAAATCGCCTCCGAGGTGGCCCGGACGGGGATATACGTATATTTTATAGTTGTTGAGGATGTACTCGTAGTTGCGCCAGCGGTGTAGGTTGTCAAGGTTGTCCGACCCCATGATAAGACAGAACTCGCGCTCGGGGTACTGCTCACCCAGGTGCGCCAATGTCACTACCGTATATGATGGCACTGGCAGGTGGAATTCGATGTCGCAGGCCCTCATGTGGAAGTTGTCCTCAATGGCTACACGCACCATCTGGAGCCTGTGGTGATCTGCCAAAAGGGTGCTTCTCTCTTTTAGCGGATTTTGTGGCGACACTACAAACCATACTTCCTCCAGCTCACTACTCGTAAGCATGGTGTTGGCTATAATCAGGTGCCCTACATGTATTGGATTGAACGACCCGAAGAAAAGTCCGGTCTTTTTCAACGTAAAACTAAAAGCACTTAATACTTAAAACTTACAGCTTAAAACTAAACACTGACCACTAGTAATACTTATACTTGCTCACCACCTCTATTTTGCGGAGTTTGTTGCCTTTGAAGGTGTATATCTCGCCCACTTCGTTTGCTCCGGAGATGATCTTAATAACGCTCACCTCGATTGTGTATGACCTCGGGTGTTTATTAAAGAATTTGTCAAATACTTCTTGTTTGCTTACACCCACATGCAATCCGTTTGTGAGTACAATCTCGGGGTCGGTTATCTTTGCACCCACCATCTCCACTTTGTTTGTCCAAATAGAGCGATAGATGTCCAGATAGCTGCCGTCAATGCGTTTCATGGTGTTCACCGATACCGACATCGTGTCGTAGAACTGCTTGTATCCCGACTCGCGGTACCATTGCAACCCGCTGTTGGTGATAAACTGTTCCACATTGTCCCATACTCCGAACGGGTATATCACATAGTTCGACAGCGAATATATCGTCATCGTGTCGGCGAATATCTTGATGTCTTTCACCTGGTACTCGGGCTTCGCAAATGCCATCATCCTCATGGCTTTGGCTCTCGAGCTTACTTCTTGCGACCATGCCGTTCCTATTGTGGCGGCAAGGCATATCAGCATTAATATCCGTTTCATTTTTTCCTGTATTATCTATTAACTTAACGGCAATGCTATGAAAATATTGTGTTTCCTTTATTGAAACAACACAACGGGCGGCAGAACATTGTTAGGTCGCTGCCGCCCGTTTGCGTGTAAAAGTGTTTTATTATTTTTTCTTGGCTTTTGCCTGCGGTTTTGCGGGGGCCTTCTTAGCCGGAGCAGCCTTCTTCACAGGAGCAGCTTTCTTAGCCGGGGCAGCTTTCTTCACAGGAGCAGCCTTCTTAGCAGGGGCGGCTTTCTTTGCAGGAGCAGCTTTCTTCACAGGGGCAGCCTTCTTGGCCGGAGCAGCTTTCTTAGCAGGAGCAGCTTTCTTCACAGGAGCGGCTTTCTTAGCAGGAGCGGCTTTCTTAGCGGGAGCAGCTTTCTTCACAGGAGCAGCTTTCTTTGCAGGAGCGGCTTTCTTCGCAGGAGCAGCCTTCTTCACGGGAGCAGCCTTCTTCACGGGAGCGGCTTTCTTAGCTGGGGCAGCTTTCTTAGCCGGAGCAGCCTTCTTCACAGGAGCGGCTTTCTTAGCAGGAGCAGCTTTCTTAGCCGGAGCAGCCTTCTTGGCGGGAGCAGCTTTCTTCACAGGAGCAGCTTTCTTAGCCGGAGCAGCCTTCTTCACAGGAGCAGCTTTCTTTGCAGGGGCAGCTTTCTTAGCCGGAGCAGCCTTCTTCACAGGAGCGGCTTTCTTTGCGGGAGCAGCCTTCTTTGCAGGAGCGGCAGCCTTTTTAGCCGGAGCAGCCTTCTTTGCTGGAGCAGCTTTTTTAGCCGGAGCGGCAGCTTTCTTAGCCGGAGCGGCGGTTTTCTTTGTCTGTGCAGTCGCTGTTTTCTTCACAGGAGCTGCTTTCTTTGCTGTAGTAGCTTCTTTTTTCATAGTTTCCTTTTTGGTTTTATTACCTTGTTTATTATCGATTTCCATTGGATTGTCCGCTTTCAGGCTCACGATATAGTCGTCCAGCTCCATCAAGTCTTCTTCTGATGGCTCTATTTCCACTTCATCGTCGTCATACGAGCCAAAGTCGTCGCTTTCATCGTCATCATCGTCGAAGTCGTCGTCATCATCATCAACTTGTTTCCCTTTCTTTTTCGAGTTTTTGGCCTTCTCTTCTTTCAGAAGGAATTCCTCGAAGGCATCGCCATGTTTGAGAACTCGCTCTGTGTGGCTGTCGTTGTCTTCGTCTTTCTCGAGGGCTTCAGAGATGGGAGCGAACTCGCTGTCCTCGTCTTTCTCATCTTCGTAGATGTCTTTGTCGAGGTCGTCATCACCTATCAGCGTATCGACTTTCATCTCCACTTTTACCATGTACATCGTGTCCTCTGTCTCCATCGGAACCGAGAACATTGGCTCTCCATTTGGCTTGATTGTCTTTTGGATATGGTCTCTGTAGCCGTCTGGATACATCTCCGCAAAGAGATTTTTCAACTCTTCCGAGAGGTTTTTTAAGCTGACTATCAGGTTCTTCTTGTGTCTATGATTGGATGGCATCGTCTGTTAAATTTTCTGCAATAATAGCACTAATCATTCAACAATCAATAGTGTGCCTCAACGACTTATCAACATATTAACGTTTATAGTCAATTGCAATCTGGCTCGGATCTACTTCTTCGTACTCTTCTACGCAGGTTCTGCGGCTCGTTGACAAAGTGCTGCATCTTGCCGCCGGATCGCCCATTGTCTCGGTTTTTGTGACGGTTCCGTTCACTCGTTCGTAGCAGATACAAACCTTGCTGTCGCACGACGAAAGAATCGCCGTCGCCGCAATAACTACCATTAATAAGATTACTTTTTTCATATCATATTTTTTTTATTGACTCAAAACTCAAAACTCCTTGAACCCCTCGAACACCTTGAACCCCTTGAACCCCTTGAACTCTTGAACTCTCGAACCCTTCAACCCTTTCAAACCTTTCACCCCACCATTATACTCTCGTCATCCTCCACCTTCAGGTTCGCCATGATGAAGTCGCGTCTCTCCATCGTGTTTTCGCCCATATAGAAGTGCAGCACTCCTTTCGTGTCGAAGTCTTTGTGCAGTATCACGGGGTCAAGCCTCATGTCTTGGTTTATAAATCCTTTGAACTCGTCGGGCGAAATCTCTCCCAATCCTTTGAATCGCGTAATTTCCGCACCCTTCAGCGTGTTTATCGCGTTCACCCTCTCTTCGTCGCTGTAGCAGTATATCGTCTTCTGCTTGTTCCTCACCCTGAACAGCGGCGTCTGCAGTATATACACGTGTCCTTGTCTCACCAAATCTGGATAGAACCTCAGGAAGAACGTCAGCAGCAGCAGCCTTATGTGCATACCATCGACATCGGCATCCGTCGCGATCACCACGTTGTTGTACCGCAGGTTCTCTATCCCTTCGTCTATGTCCAGCGCGTTGTGCAGCAGGTTCAGCTCGTCGTTCTTATAAACAAACTCTTTGCCCGTCGATACCGTGTTCTTCGGCTTTCCGCGCAAGCTAAACACCGCCTGCGTCTCCACGTCTCTCGACTTCGTAATCGAGCCCGATGCCGAAAGTCCCTCTGTGATGAATATCGTCGATTCCAGCCTTCTCGGGTGGCTGCTGTTATAGTGTACGTGGCAGTCTCTCAGCTTCGGGTTGTTCAGGCTTGCGCCCTTTCTCGCCTCGCGTGCTATCTTCTTGATGCCGGCTATCTCTTTTCTCTCTTTCTCGTTCTGGTTTATCTTCTGCAGCAGTATCTCGGCCGTCTCCGAATGTATGTGCAGATAGTCGTCCAGATGTTTCTTCAGTATGTCCAGCACGTATGTCTTCACCAGCGGGCTGTCGTTCGTGCCGTCTTTCTTGTTCGGCGCCATGTGGGTCGAACCCAGCTTCGTCTTCGTCTGCGCCTCAAACACGGGCTCCTGTATCCTCACACACAGTGCGCACACAAGTCCTTGCCTCACGTCCGACGGCTCGCAGTCTTTCTTATAGAAATCTTTCACCACCCTCGCATACGCCTCCTTGAACGCACTCTGGTGCGTGCCGCCTTCCGTTGTGTGCTGCCCGTTCACAAACGAGTAGTAGTAGTCGTTCGACTGTCCGTTCACGTGTGTGAACGCCGCCTCGAAGTCGTCGTCCTTGATGTGTATTATCGGGTACAGCGGCTCGGCATCCATGTTGTGCTCCAGCAAATCCAGCAACCCGTTCTTCGAGTAGTACCTCTTGTCGTTGTAATATACCGTCAACCCTCTGTTCAGGTAGCAGTAGTTCCACACCCTCTTCTCCACATACTCGTTTATGAAGTGGTAGTTGCCAAACAGCGCCGCATCAGGAATAAACTCCACCAGCGTGCCGTTCTCCTCGTTCTTGCAGTTTATGATGCCGCTGTCTTCCGTCAGCTTCCCTTCGCTGAACTCCGCTATCCTCGTCTTCCCGTCTCTCACCGACTGCACCTTGAACCAGCTGCTCAGCGCGTTCACCGCCTTCGTACCCACTCCGTTCAATCCCACACTCTTCTGGAACACCTTGCTGTCGTATTTCGCTCCTGTGTTCAGCTTCGACACAGCCTCCACCATCTTCCCCAGCGGTATTCCGCGGCCATAGTCTCTTATCGACACCTTCTTCTCCCCGAAGTTTATCTTCACCGATATCTTCTTTCCGAATCCCGACGAAAACTCGTCTATCGCGTTGTCGATAACCTCTTTTATCAGCACATATATTCCGTCGTCGTGGCTTGAGCCGTCTCCCAGCTTGCCTATATACATACCCGGACGGAGCCTTATGTGCTCCATGTCCTCAAGGTGCACTATGCTGTCGTCGCCGTAGTCGTGGGCAGGTTGTATGTTCAGTTCCTCGTCTAGTTCCATCGCTGTTGAGTAGTTATCAAAACATTTTGCAAAAATAATATAAAAAAATGCGCTTTAACCACATCTTCAAAAAAAGAAATCCACCGCCATTGTTAAAAACCTTCCACACGCGCTGTCGTTTCGCTCCACTTCACCCTCCAATCCGCCCTCTGCAAGGCATAGCCCCGATTCAAAAAACTCCCGTCCTCTCAATTCCCAGCGACAAACCATCCATCATCCAGCGACAAACCCTCCCTCTCTTTCTCCCTCCCGACCAACCCCAGGTTCCACATCGAAGCCACCATAGAGAAATCCTAGAGCCAACATGGAGAAACCCTTAAGTTACCCTTAATGAATCCTGGATGAATCTTAGAGGTGGTACGGCGTTGATACGGCGTTAATACGGAGGTGATACGTCCTTGATACGGGGGTGAATGTTGTTTGGCTTTCTGTTTCAGTCGGTTGAAACCGCAAGTTTTGTGCCGTCGTTGACATCAGTATTTCTTGAATACATCTCAACAAATTGATATATATGTCTTTGCAAAAGAACACAATCATCATTTCGACACTACAAATATACGAACTTTTCTCCGGTTTCGCAATCAAAAAAAAGCGTTCCCCGTAAAAAAAAATGTTAAAATTTCACCCCCTTTGTCAATTTTTGCACCCCTTTGCGTCTATTATATTATATACGCGACATTTTTTGTCTATCTTTGCAACATGAAAGATTACCCCCCAAAACATATCGTTATGAAAAGAACCCTTCTAATCGCAACGGCAGCCCTGCTGCTCCTCGCCGCTTCATCCTGCCAAAAAGACCAGGACGGAGTGTACAACCCCAAAAAGAAAATCAGCAAAATCAGCAGTTCAAGTAGCGCAACTCCTTCTGATGCAGTTGGCTATTCGTATGATAACCCAATGCTCTTGAACGAACAATGGACGTGGGATGGCGACAAACTTGTCTCCAGAACTATGTTCAACGCTGATGGCGAGGCTGAAGCCCAGTTAACTTATTCTTACGACGGCAAACGCCTTACGAGTATCGCCTACACGGCTAATGGCTATTTTTGTAAGACTGACTTTTCGTATGATGGTAAAAAACTCTCGTCGGCCGAACACTATTCTGATGGCCGTCATTATTGTAGTGTTCAATTTTCTCATACCGACGGGAAAATATCAGCCATCGATATTTCATATCATCTATGGGATGAAAAAAATGTTTGCACGGGAGTGTCCATGCTTGATATGTTGTTGCCATTGGATATACAAATGAGCGAAGTGTGTCGTCAGGTCAATGCTAAAGGCGAATTAGAAAGCCCCTTGGCTAAAAACGAAAAGTCGTGGGCTGATAACCCCACATCCAGAATTGAACTTACATGGGATGGAAACAATATTACAAAAATGGTGTCAACCCTTGAGGGTGATGTGCAGACAGGTGTTTTCACCTACGATGATAAAAGAAATCCTTTTTGTGGAATGGGTGTTATGTACCTTCATCTGTTAGTTGATATTGACGACTGGAGGCAAGAACCAAGCTATTTTGTGTACGACAGAAACAACGTCTTGACATGCGAATACACTCATTCGTCTGCTCGCACAAACACCACTTACACCTACACCTATGAGGACGATTATCCGACAACATGTACCGTAAATTGGATGGACGAACATGCCTACAGAACTTTCCGCTACCAATACGAATACCTGAACTAAGTCAAAACACCCCCATAATTATGAAAAGAACCCTTCTAATCGCAACGGCAGCCCTGCTGCTCCTCGCCGCCTCATCCTGCCAAAAAGACGGCGTTTACAACCCCAAAAAGAAAATCAGCAAGATAGTTTACTCAGGAGAAGGTCTTTCGATGCAAGGCTCTTATAGAGAACTGTGGAAGTGGGACGGCAACAAGCTTGTATCAAGAGCAATATTATACTGCCCTCCCGATACGACTTATTTATATACTTATTCTTATGATGGCAAACGCCTTGCGAGTATTATCTATAAAGATTTCCTCAATGACCACTACTGTAAAACTGATTTTACCTACGACGGCAAATATCTTCAACAAGCCGATTACTATGTTAGAGGAATCCTTAGAAGTACAGCAAAGTTCACTCAAACCGACGGCAAAATAACAGCCATCGACTTCATCTACCTGAATCTTCCCGATGGCTCGAAAGGCTCGTTTGATAACAATCTGATGCTCGACATGCTTATGCCGTTAGACCTGCAGCAGAACGAAGCCTGCCAGCAACTCAAAGCAAACAGCAAATCGGGTGAGTTAATCTTCAAAGTCTCTATAACTTGGGATGGGAACAACATATCAAAGATGGTGTGGGATTATGATGGATACATTAAGACAAATGAGTTCACCTACGACAATAAGCGCAATCCTTTCTGTGGATTGGGCGTCTCGTGGCTCAATGACCTTAACGAGGATTACTATCTTCTTGGTTCAACGTTTAAAGTGTTTGACAAAAACAACATCCTTGCCAGTAAATATCAAGACATCAATCGCAACACTACTGAGAGTGTCACCTATACCTACACCTACAAGGGCGATTATCCAACATCCTGCATAGTGAAAATCGCATCTGATAGCGGCACAACAAGTTACGAATACGAATACCTAAACTAAGTTGAGCATCCCGTTGTGCCGGATTTCCAAATCCGGCACTTCTTCTTCAGTTCGCTACCATCTTCAATCCCACTATCGACGCAATCAGCGTCGTGATAAAAAACAGCCGCCAGAATGTCGCGGGCTCGTGGAAGATGAATATCCCCACCAGCACCGACCCCACCGCGCCTATCCCCGTCCACACGGGATATGCCGTCCCTATCGGTATCGTCTTCACAGCCTTCATCAGCAGTATCATGCTCAGCACATAAAACGCCACGAACCCTCCTATCCACAGCCACCACTGAAGCCCTTCCAGCCCCTTCGACTTACCCAAGCAAAACGTAAACCCCACCTCGCAAAACCCCGCCAATATTAGCACTATCCAGTTCATATAGTTACAATTATTGCTTGCAAAAATACAAATAATGCCAAAATTTGAAAAAAAGATGTACTTTTGCACCCGCTTTCGCGGCAGACGAAAATGCGGATATGGCGTAATTGGTAGCCGCGCTAGACTTAGGATCTAGTGGCGAAAGCCGTAACGGTTCGAGTCCGTTTATCCGCACCGCTTTCCAAGAGATGCCAACATCGGGCATCTCTTTCTTTATAATAATTTCCGTACTTGAGCGTTATTATAATCCGTATGCGCTACCGCTGTTATATACTTCTTCTGCTCTCCTGTCTGCTCTCCTTCCGTGCGCAGGCTTCCTATCTGCTGGTGCCGATGGACGACGTGCAGCGCAACCACCTGAAGGCCTACGGTGTCGCCTACTGGGCGCTTGAGCGCGAGGTGGAGGTCACCTGGCTCCTCAACTATCGCGGCGGCTCGTTCATGATGAAACACGCCGACGCACTCGAGAAGGAGTGCCGTCTGCGCGGCGTCTCCTACGAGGTTATCGCCGACGGACAGTCAGCTGACATACTATCATACATTGCCGACCCAGGGGTGAATATGGACGCGGTGCGCCTCCAAAAAGCACCTAAGATTGCCGTCTATTCGCCCAAGAACAAGCTTCCGTGGGACGATGCCGTCACACTTGTGCTCACATACTCAGAAATCCCGTACGATGTGATATACGACGAGGAGGTTATCTCGGGGGTGCTGCCCAGATACGACTGGCTGCACCTTCACCATGAGGACTTCACCGGTCAGTACGGCAAGTTCTGGGGCAACTACCGTTCGCAGCAATGGTATATCGAGGATGTCAAAACCCAGGAGGCGATGGCGCACAAGCTCGGCTTCTCCAAGGTGTCGCAGCTCAAGCTCGCCGTAACCCACAAGATTCGCGACTTCGTGGCCGGAGGCGGATTCCTCTTCGCTATGTGTTCGGCACCCGACAGCTACGATGTGGCGCTCTCGGCGGAGAACGTCGATATATGTGACGTGATGTTCGACGGCGACCCGATGCAACCCGACGCTCAGAACCACCTCGACTACTCGAAGACTTTCGCCTTCAAAGATTTCCGCATAAGCACCAACCCCGCTGAATACGAGATTTCGACCATCGACATCGACCAGCAGACGCGGGGACGCATCGTGAATGAGAAGACCGACTTCTTCACCCTCTTCGAGTTTTCGGCGAAGTGGGATTGGGTGCCGACGATGCTCACGCAGAACCACACACGCGTCATACACGGCTTCATGGGGCAGACGACGGCCTTCCGCAAGGAGACCGTCAAGACCTCCGCCGTCATCCTCGCCGAAAACAAGGAACTGGGCGAGGTGCGCTACCTTCACGGCGACTTCGGCAAAGGCACCTGGACGTTTCTCGGCGGACACGACCCGGAGGACTACCGTCACTATGTGGGCGACCCGCCGACCGATTTGTCGCTCTACCCCAACTCACCTGGATATCGACTTATACTTAACAACATACTCTTCCCCGCCGCAAAAAAGGAAAAGCACAAGACCTGAGCCCTTGTTCGGACAAGGTGATTTAATTGAAAATTGAGAATTGAAACGTTTATTGGTCATAATACTGCTTCTTTTGAGTGTGAGTGTTGCTCACTCGCAGAGTTGGTCGGTTTATACCGTACGCTCGTCGGAGATTGTGGGAGACGACATTATGGCGGTGGCGGCCGACTCGAAGGGTGCAGTATGGGTGGGAACGACATTGGGGCTTTGCCGTCTTTCGGGTCGCACTTGGACGGATTATTCGATGTTCAACCAGAAGCTGAAAGACCAGTTCATCAACTGCATCGCTATCGACAAGCGGGGAGTGCTGTGGATTGGTACCGACGACTACGGAGTGTTCGAGTTCAACGGCACCCACTGGACGGAGCATCCGAAAGAGATGCAGAAATACAATATGGCTCTCATCCGCGACATCGCCGTCGATCAGGACGGTGTGGTGTGGATTGGAGTGACGCTGAGCGGGTTGGTGAGAATAGAGAGGTCGAGTTGGCAGAAATATACCGCCGACCAAGGAGGTCTCAAGAGCGACTTCATAATGGATATCGCCATCGACAAGGACAACGCCAAGTGGGTTGCGACGAACGAGGGCGTGTCGAAGTTCGACGGCTCACGATGGACGTCGTTTACACCATCGAACTCGAAGCTGCCGATAGGTAATGTGCCGGCGATAGCGATAGACAGAAAGGATGTGAAGTGGATAGGCACAATAGCGGGATTGTGTCGATTTGACGGCACAGATTGGCAGATTTTCGATACCAAGAACTCTCCCTTGCCCGACAACCAGATAAACGCACTCTGCATCGACTCTCGCGGAGCTATCTGGATGGCTACGCAAAAGGGTGTGGCTGTCTTTAACGGCAAGGATAAGTGGCAGGTGTACGACCATAAAAACTCCAAGCTGCCCAACGCTGCCGTGCGCTGCATGATGATCGACCAGAAAGGCGTCAAGTGGTTCGGCACGCAGGGTGGGGGATTGGTGCGTTTCGACGGCTATGGTGTTAAGGGACGTGTGGTCGATGAGAAAGGCAATCCGAAACCGAATATGACTGTCCGTTGCGGTACACGCACAACCACTACCGATGCCGACGGCCTCTACTATTTCGAACTTCCGTCCGACGCTGCTGGTGAGATAACGCTTGCCACCGACGCTACGGTCGAGCCTGCCAACTATACCTTCAACAGCCTCAACGGATTCCTTTTCGTCAAGGACTTCACCGTCTCGACAGCGCTTGTGGCCAAAGGCAATTCAAAGGAGAAAGTGGTCGTGACGCCATATCTGGCTGAAGGCTATATCACCATATCGCTCGAATGTCCCACCGCTGAGGTGGAGTTCGTCAACGCCAAAGGCGAGTCGGTACGCACTCTGCCAAACTACAAGAACGGGTCGAAGATAACCATAGCCAAGATGCCCAAAGCTCCATATACCCTATACATCAGAACAGCGAAAGGTGAAAAATCCCTGCAGTTCAACCTGAAATAAGGTTGGATATATTAGCGATTACCTGTTAGGGTTCACGTTTTGGATATTATATAACGATTAGACGCCGGCCACACATTGGCGACTGGCGTCTAACTTCTTTAATCGTTGCAGCGATTATTTACATTTCATGCCAATCAGAATGCCTGCGTTTTCGCTGGTGTGGTCGAAATCGCTGCATTTTTTGATGTCATCATTTGGGTAATCCTCCTGTAACTCCTTGAGGGTGTAATCCATAGTGAACTCGCTACCGGCGATATGGTCAGTGCAATGGCAAATCTTTGTGCAGGAGGTCATGGCGGCAATTCCTGCTATTGCGGATATAAGTAATAGGATTTTTTTCATGGTATAGTTTTTTTGTAAAAAAACAGCAACCGCCATATAGCGGCCGCTGTTCCTGGTTAATAAAAGTCGTTAACTCTTATTTGCACTCAGTGCCGTTCTTACCAACGATTTCAAGGGTCTCAACGGTGTTAACATCGGTGCACTTTTTAACCTCGATATCCGGGAAGAGGTCGTTAAGCTGCGACACGGTGTACTCATAGGTGGTACCTTCGTCATCAGCAACGTAAGTGGTGCAGTTGCAGACCTTTTTGCAGGATGTGAATGCAGCAACCATAGCGATGGCGGCAAGTGCTCAGAAAACTTTCTTCATAGTTTTATTGATTTGTTTAATTTATGCCTACTCTAAATGGTTTTCGGCGACCCCAATAGTTAGTTACAATCTAAAGTTTGGCTTACCAGCTGGTTTTGCACTCAACACCAGTCTTGTTGTTACCCTCGTCGTCGGAGTAGATAGTGCCCATGTCTTTGCACTTTTTACCACTCTCGATTTCGATGTCTTCATGAGTGGTTACAACGATACCAGCGGCATAGGTTTTGCAGGTGCATTTCTTGTTGCATGATGTGGTGAACATTGCAACCATTGCGATAGCGGCCAAAGCCAATACGATTTTCTTCATAATTTGTTTAATTTGTTATGTTTGTAATTATTTTTGTTTGATGGATATACTTCCATTGAATAGGGCAAAGATAGTGATTTCGTTTAGATACGCAAGTATTTGGTCGAAATACTTTATTCACATGGGGATGTTGAAACCGGATTTATGAAATGTTTTTCTCCAAAAACTGCCTTAATTCCACTGGAGATACATCGTGGTGTATCTCTCCATCCACAACGTATGATATGGCGCCTGTCTCTTCGCTCACCACAACGCTTATCACGTCAATCTGCTCGCTGATGCCGATGGCGGAACGGTGGCGCAAACCAAGGTTGGCGTCTATGGCTGGATTGGACGACACGGGTAGTATGCAGCGTGCCGCGAGGATGGTGTTTTTTCGTACTATCACGGCTCCGTCGTGCAGCGGTGAGTTCTTGAAAAACAGAGCCTCCAGCAATGCCGCTGAGGTGGTGGCGTCTATACGCTCGCCTGTGGCAATGATGTCGTCCAGTTCGTTTTGGCGTTTGAAGATGATAAGTGCGCCGGTTTTCGATTGCGACATGTGCATACAGGCTTGTATGTATGGCTCAACGTTGAGGGTGGAGCTCTGTGATATATTGTGCTTCCAAAACAGGAATCGTTTCTTGAACGAGTCGCCGGCCAGGGTCGTCTTGGTTCCAACTAGCAGTAGGAATTTCCTTATCTCTGGTTGGAATATGATAACCAGCGCCACCAATCCCACGCTCACAATCTCACCCAGGAGTGCTCCTGAAAGCCGCATATTGAGGAAATAGGCTATCTGTCGTGCTATTACAATGACCAATATGGCCCAGAAGATGCGGATGACGTTAGTTCCGCGCACTAGGCGATAGAGGTAGAAAAACAATGCTGCAACCAGCAATATGTCGATTATATCGACAAATCGTATGGAATGAAGTCCAGCTATGAGTGTAACCATTGTTGATTGAAAATTGAAAGTTGTAACTTTGTTGTTCGGGAAGGGTTTGAAATTTCGGCTTGTCGATAGGGCGGCTATTCATACAGGAGCTTTACGGCTTCCAAAGCCTCCTTGGGGTCGTGTACTCGCAGTATCCTCGCTCCGCGGATCAACGCCTTTGTGTTAAGCACTGTGGTGCCGTTCAACGCGTCTGCTGGGGTGATGCCGAGTTTTCGGTATATCATCGACTTACGGGAGAGTCCTGCCAGCAAAGGCTCGCGGAACACCGACGTGAGCTCGTCAAGCCTGTCGAGGAGTTCGTAGTTCTGCTCAACGGTCTTTCCGAATCCGAATCCCGGGTCAATCCATACGTCTTTCACACCCAGTTCATAAAGTCGGTTGAGCCGTTCGGAGAGGTAAAGGCAGATGTCTTGCACTATGTCGTCATATTCGCATTTTTGCTGCATCTCGTCGGGGCGTCCGGTTGTGTGCATCAGGATGTATGGCACCTGTAGCTTGGCTACGGTGTCGAACATACGGTCGTCCAACTGCCCTCCGCTGATGTCGTTTATGATGTCTGCGCCACATTCGATGGCAGCTTCGGCACTCTCGGAAAGATAGGTGTCAACCGAGATGATTATGTCTGGAAACATGCTGCGTAAGCGCTCTATGACGGGTCGGAAACGGGCAATCTCGTCTTTTGCGTCGGCCAGTCGGTTGCCGGGTTTCGACGATGTGGCTCCTATGTCTATGATGTCGGCCCCGTCGGCTATAAGTTTCTCGGCTTGTCGTGCGGCTTCGTCAACGGTAGTGTAGCGACCGCCGTCATAGAACGAGTCATTGCCGATATTGAGTATGGCCATCACCGCAGGACGGTCGAATGTGACCAATTTTTTGTGGACACATAGGGTGAATGCTGAAAATTTTGTATCTTTGCTCATTGCTATAAAAACGCCATCTTTGTTTATTAATTGTATATCAACATTAAAAAAATACCTATGCCAGACACTGCAGGTGAATTTAAAAGAGAGATAGGACGTTGCAGGGAGATATTCGAAAAAAAGGCTCGCGACTACGGCACCTCGTGGCGTATTCTCCGTCTGCCTTCTCTCACCGACCAGATTTATATCAAGGCCAACCGCATCCGCAGCATCCAGGAGAAAGGCTCCCACCTCGTTGAAGAAGGTGTAGTGCCCGAGTTCGTCGCTATGGTCAACTACGCCACGATGGCTCTCATCCAGATAGAGCTGGGTGGTAGCGGCGACGACGAGCTTCCCATTGACCAGGCGATGTCTCTCTATGACAAACACATCAAATCCACCACCGACCTGATGACCGCCAAAAACCACGACTACGGCGAGGCGTGGCGTCAGATGCGTGTCAGCTCTATGGTTGACCTCATCCTTATGAAGATTCGCCGCATCAAGCAGATAGAGGACAACGACGGCAAGACCATCATCTCCGAAGGCGTCGAAGGCAGCTACCAGGACATCATCAACTACTCAATCTTCTGCCTGATAAGACTCGAAGAATCCTCCCGTTAAACAATCTCATTTGTCAATTCACTATTCACTATTCACAATTCACAAACCCATGAAAGACACAAAACTCAACTACACGCTTAATATCATCGCCCGCTGGTTTGTCGGGCTTGTGTTCCTTTTCTCCAGCTTCTCTAAAGGCGTTGACCCGCTGGGCACGGGCTTCAAAGTACAGGAATATATGACCGCATGGTCCATCGGAAGCTTCACCTTCGAGTGGGCTTTGCCGCTGGCCAACTTCCTCTCGGTGGCTCTCATTTGTGCCGAGTTCGTCGTCGGCGTGCTCCTCATCACGGGCTCCTTCCGTCGTCTTTCGGCTTGGCTCCTCGCTGCTATGATGCTTTTCTTCACCGTCACCACCCTTATCGACGCCATTACCAACAAGGTCACCGACTGTGGCTGCTTTGGCGATGCCGTCAAGCTCACCAACTGGCAGACCTTCTGGAAGAACGTCGTCCTCGACGTGCCTACCGTCTGGATATTCCTTACACAGAAGCTGCGCTACCGTCGCCGTTTCGAACGCGACATGATAGTGCTGCTTGTCTCGATGGCGTTGATGATTGGTTTCGAAGTTTATAATATCAACAACGAGCCCTGCATCGACTTCCGTTCCTGGAAGGTCGGCAAGCGTATGTTGCAGACAGACGAGAACCTCCAGCTTAAGAGCTATATGTCCTACAAGAACCTCCAAACTGGAGAAGAAGTAGAGATTGAGACGAAAGACTGGGAGGCCTACCAAGACGCTACGGTGTGGGAACTCACGGGAACGCGTGTGGTCGATCCGCACGAGATTGACGCCGACGGCTTCTCGATGCTCGACCTCGACGGCACCGATATGTCGGTCGATCTCCTCAGCTCTCCCGACTATCTGATTATCGCAACCCTGCCGCACCCTGACCTGAAAAAGATGAGCGAGAAGGGTCTGCGTGCGCTCAAGTCGGTTAACCAGTTCGCGATGGATAACGATGTCCAGATGGTTGTGCTGGCATCGGCGCTGAGCGAGGACGTGCAGTCGTTCCTATATGATAACGAGATTCAACTCGACTTCTACGGCGCCGACGAGAAGGCTATCCTCGTGATGGCTCGCGCCAACCCCGCCTTCGTGCTCATGAAAGACGGCGTCGTCATGGGCAAGTGGCACTACCGCAACTTCCGCAAACTCCTAGAATACGATTTCGAAAAATAACCCCCTCAACATATCCACATATCAACCCATCAACAAAAACCCTATCAACATATCAACATATCAACGTATCAACATATCAACAAAAAAACAATGATCCAACGTATCCAATCTTTCTACCTCATCCTGGCCGCCTGCGCTATGGCGCTCTGCTTCATGTTCCCTGTGGCCAAGTACAAGACCCCCGACAAACAAGTCTATGCGCAATACAGCTTGGTTAAGAGCCAGGCTCTCGACAAGACGGCCGAACAGTCGGATGACGCCCTTGTCGCCGACGACTTCGAGTTGGTGGGCGGCAATATGAGCAAGCTCGGCTACGCCAAAGCTCCGGTGTGGTCTCTTATGGCTCTTGTCGTAGTCGTCATCGCCATCGCGGTGGTGAGCATCTTCCTCTACTCCAACCGCATCCGTCAGGTGCGTGTGGTCGCGGTCGGTTTTCTGCTCAACGTCATCTACATCTTCTTGATTTTCATCTGGGCGGCCGACGCCTTCCTGAAACCGATTAAGCAAGCCTTCTCCAACTACGAATGGACGACAACCTACTCCGTCGCAACATGGGCTCCTGTCGTGAGCGTCATCCTGCTATTCCTCGCCCAGAACGCCATAAAACGTGACGAGAAGAAAGTCCGTGAGGCCGACAGAATAAGATAACTTGAATATTGAAAAACTCGGTTTATAACACTACATTCGACAGCGTGTCGCAGCTCTGCGACGTCGCTCGCGGCTTGTTCGACGCCTTCCCTCAAGATCGCTTCTTCGCCTTCTTCGGAAGCATGGGCGTCGGCAAGACCACCCTCATCAAAGAGATGTGCGCTTCGTTGGGCTCCACCGACAACGTCTGCAGCCCCACCTTCGCCATCATCAACCAATACTCGACTGCTGATGGCGACCCCATCTACCACTTCGACTTCTACCGTCTGAAGAACCTCGACGAGGCTTACGACATCGGCTATGAGGAGTATTTCTATTCGGGCGACTACTGCTTCACCGAGTGGACAGAGAAGATCGAACCTCTCTTGCCCGAACGCTATGTGAGGGTTGAAATAACTGAAACCAATGGCGTTCGCACCTTGAGCGCACAACTGATAACTGACAAATAGATGAGAACAATGGATAAGAATACTCAGAAGAGCGAAGCCGAGATGCTGGCACGAGTGGCTGCCAAGGCTCTTGGTGACAAGAAAGGCATGGATGTGAAGATACTCGACCTACGTGACCTACAGTCGGCTCCAGCACGGTTTTTTGTGATAGCATCTGGTAATGTGCCATCGCATGTGTCGGCCCTGTGTGACGCTGTCCACGAGGCGGTGAAGAAGATGTTCGGACAGAATCCCTCAAAAGTTGAGGGATACAACAACGCCGAGTGGATTCTGATGGACTACTTCGACGTGGTGGTGCATATCTTCCAGAAAGAGAAACGCGACTACTACCGTCTCGAACAGCTCTGGGCAGATGGTAACGAATTAAAAGTTGAAAATTGAAAGAAGAAATGAGCGATCAAAATACAAATAACGGCAACAAGCAGCAAAACCCGCAAGGACAGCAGCCCAAGAAGTCGGGTAAGAATGTGATGCTCTATGTCATCTACGGTATCGTGATACTAGGTTTGGGCTATCTGCTTTTCCCGACCGAGAAAAACTCTGCATCGAAAGAACTGACTTGGGAAGAGTTCGAGCCGATACTGCTCAACCACGACTACGACAAGATTGTGGTGGTCAACCAGGAGTTTGCGGAAATCCATATCAAAGACGAGCTGGTTGAAACCAAATACAAGGACTTGAAGGGTGCGGCGCCGATATTCGGCAAAGCCAAGCCCGAAAACATGTTCTACAAATACAACATCGGCAATCTTGAACATTTCGACAAAGAACTCTCTGGCGTCGAGGAGAAACTCGACGGGGCGCATATCTCCTATCAGATTGAGAAACGTAAGAACGCCTGGAAGGATATCCTCGTGCTGTTCGGCCCGCTGCTGATGTTGATTCTCTTCTTCTACATCATGACTCGTGTCACCACTCGCCAGATGGGCGGCGGTGGCGGTATATTCGGCGTCGGTCGCTCAAAAGCCAAGATGTACGATGGCAAGAACCTCAAGACCAACGTCACCTTCAAGGATGTGGCTGGCCTTGCTGGCGCTAAGGAGGAAGTGGTCGAGGTAGTCGATTTCTTGAAGAATCCTAAACGCTATACCGACCTCGGCGGTAAGATACCCAAGGGTGTGCTGCTTGTAGGCCCTCCGGGTACGGGAAAGACTCTTCTCGCCAAAGCTGTGGCTGGCGAAGCCAACGTGCCGTTCTTCTCTATGTCGGGAAGCGACTTCGTCGAGATGTTCGTCGGAGTCGGCGCTTCGCGTGTCCGAGACCTCTTCGAGGAGGCTAAAAAGAAAGCTCCTTGCATCATATTCATCGACGAGATCGACGCTGTGGGTCGCGCCCGCGGTCATAGCGGATTGAGCAACGCAAACGACGAACGTGAGAACACGCTCAACCAACTTCTCACCGAGATGGACGGCTTCAGCAGCGGTACCAACGTCATCGTGCTGGCCGCCACCAACCGTGCCGACGTACTCGACAAAGCTCTTCTGCGCGCTGGTCGTTTCGACCGTCAGATATATGTCGAGCTGCCCGATATCGAAGAACGCAAGGCTATCTTCGAGGTCCACATGAAAGGATTGAAACTCTGCAAAGATAAGGATGCCGAGGGCTATGTTGACCGCGAGTTCCTCGCCAAGCAGACACCAGGCTTTTCGGGTGCCGACATCGCCAACGTCTGCAACGAGGCTGCTCTCTGCGCTGCTCGCAAGAATAAGAAGATTATCGAGAAACAGGACTTCCTCGATGCTGTTGACCGTATAGTCGGCGGACTTGAGAAACGCACCAAGGTCCTCACCGAGAACGAGAAACGTACCATCGCCTACCACGAGTCGGGCCATGCTTCCGTCAGCTGGCTGTCACGTTGGGCGTCGCCGTTGGTGAAGGTAACCATCGTGCCGCGTGGTCGTGCTCTCGGTGCCGCATGGTACCTGCCGGAGGAACGTCAGATAACCACCTACGAGCAGATGTTCGACGAACTTACTTCGCTTATGGCTGGCCGCGCTGCCGAGGATGTGGTGTTCGGCAAGATAAGCACTGGCGCTCTCAACGATATGGAGCGTGCAACCAAGATGGTTCAGTCGATGGTGGTATATTACGGCATGAGCCCCGAACTCGGCAACATAAGCTACTATGACGCCAGCGGACAGAACGACTTCGGCTTCACCAAACCGTTCAGCGAGAAGACCGCCGAGAAGATCGACGCCGAGGTGCGCCGCATAGTCGAGGAGGCTTACAGTACTGCCAAACGTCTCATCATCGAACACCGCGACCAACTCGACCAGCTCGCTGGTCAGCTCTTCGACAAAGAGGTGCTCTTCCGCGAAGACCTGGAACGCATCTACGGTAAACGCCCGTGGGATGAGGAACCTAAACAAATTGAAAATCCCGAACCCTCTGTGATAGCAGAAACCACCGAACAATCAGAACCCTCTGATAACTCTGAACAATCAGAAAACTCCGAAAACAATCCAACCTCACAGCAATGAAGAAATTCTGGATACGCACAGCCAGCTCTGTAGTTTACGTAGCATTGTTCCTCGGGACAATGTTCAGCGGAAGGATTTTCGGCGACAATCTGGTAGGAGCGCTTGTGTTTGTTGCATTTCTGTTTCTCGTGGCGATAGGATGCACACGGGAATTCTACAAGATAAGCAAGCTCAAAGGTACCCGTCCTCTTGAGTGGATGGGATATCTTGCGTCGTTGCTCGTGATTTTGAGTTTTCTCGATTTGGGATATATGTATTCCATCGGAGGACACGGCGTCTTGAACGACACGTTGGATATTGCAGTGATTGCCGTACTGATTTTGCTCCTGCTGGGGTTGCCGCTCACGGCAATCATACAGCTTTGGCGTAAAAGCAACAATCCTTTTGGCGACATCTCCTATACATTTGTTCCGGTTTTCTATATCGGAATACCTCTTGGTTTGATGCAGTTAGCGCAGATGACGCAAACCAATTTGCTGTTTATGGTTGTGGCGTTGGTGTGGGTAAACGATGCTTGTGCATATATGTCTGGTTCGCTGATAGGTAAACACAAGATGTGGGAGCGCCTCTCTCCGGGCAAGTCGTGGGAAGGCACCGTCATAGGTGTCTTATGTGCGGCATTGGTTGGGGGATTGGCTACGCTGTTGCCGATGTTCAAAATGTTGGATTGGTATGGTGGCGCAATACTCGGAGTGTTGTGCGGTGTGATTGGAACATTGGGCGACCTGGTCGAGTCGATGTACAAGCGCTCGGCTGGATTAAAGGATTCGGGCAAGTTCCTCCCTGGTCACGGTGGATTCCTCGACCGCTTCGACAGTTTACTTATACTAATGCCCTTTGCCGCACTATTGCTGTATTTCATTATCGGAAGCATAGCCTAATAATTCACAAATTCACAACTACACACCTTCACAAATTCACAACTACACACCTTCACACCTACACTCCTTCACACCTACACAAATTCACATGACCGCCGATCAGATCATATATGAGGACAACCACCTGCTGCTCGTCAACAAACGTGCGGGTGAACTTGTGCAAGGCGACAAGAGTGGCGACTCATGTCTGGTTGACGAATTGAAGGCATACATAAAAGAGCGTGACCATAAACCTGGAAATGTCTTCTGCGGACTTGTACACCGCATCGACCGCCCGGTCAGCGGCGTGGTAATATTCGCCAAGACCTCCAAAGCTCTCTCCCGCATGAACGCGCTGGTGAAAGAACGTGCCATAGAGAAGACCTATTGGGCTGTCTCTAAGACCTGCCCCGAGCCCATGGAGGGCGAACTCCGCAACTGGCTGGTGCGTAACGAGAAGATGAATAAAAGTTTTGTGGTTGCCGACGGTACTAAAGAAGGTGCAAAGGAAGCTGTTTTGGATTATAAGGTCATAGGAAAATCAGATGGCGGCTACTACCTCATAGAGGTCAACCTCCACACTGGCCGTCACCACCAGATACGCTGCCAGCTGGCCAATATCGGCTGTCCCATCAAAGGCGACCTCAAATACGGAGCTCCTCGCTCCAACCCCGACGGCAGCATCTCGCTCCACTCTCGTCGTGTATGTTTCGAACACCCCGTGAGCCACATAAAGATAAATGTCGAGGCCGAACCCTCTTGGAATATGACATTCAATACGATTAATTAAATAATATCAATATGAAAAAGATTTTATTGTCATTAGCAGTTCTTTTCTTGGGACTCTGTGCCTACGCACAGTCGGGTTATGATGTCAAATCATCCGACTACCACCGTCTTGAGCTCTCGTTCAAGGCTCCGGCTACTTTGAATGTTGAGAACGTCACCGTCAAAGGTGGCGACTTCTCGATGGTTACAATGGATGGTTTCGGCCAGTCGTCCGTGTTGGGATGTCCGTCGCTGCCCACCATGCGTTGCTTGATTGAGGCTCCTCTTTGTAGCGGCATCTCGGTACGCATCGCAAGCGAAAACCACATCGTGATCGACGGTGGAAACATCGGCGTTACACACAGGATTGCGCCTGCCCAGCCGTCTGAGTGCAAGACCGCAAGCCGCAACCACGACATGCTGTTCCTTCGTGATGAAATATACAATGCCGACGCCTTCTATGGTATCGACGTGGTCACTACGGAAAAAGTTGGTGTTGCACGCGACCGCAACCTCGCCGAGGTGGTCTTCTCGCCGGTTCAGTACAACCCCGTCACCAACCAGTTCATCATCTACACCCAGGTCGAGGCTGTGCTTACCTACGAGAACGCCGACGTCGAAGGCACCAAAGCTATGAAGCGTCGCTACTATTCACCCGCTTTCGGCAACGGCATCAATACTATCAACTCTCTCGGCAGCGCCAAGAACCCCACGGTTTCTGCCCCCATACGTTATCTTATCGTCGCCAACCCCATGTTCCGTGGCGAACTCGACGAGTTTGTCAACTGGAAGAAACGTACCGGTTTCATCGTTGACGAGGTCTATACCGACAATACCGAGGTCGGCGACTCGCTCGAAAGCATCAAAGCCTATATCAAACGCCAATACACCGAGGCAACCGCCGAGAATCCGGCTCCTACCTTTGTCCTGTTTGTCGGTGATAAGGAGCAGATGCCCACTACTATGAAAATTGATATTGTCGATTATTGGGGCTTTTTCCAGGACACAACAATCCAGGCTTCCGACCTCTACTATTCCTGCTGGACCGACGGCGACAACATCCCCGACTGCTACTATGGCCGCCTGTCGGCTCAAACGGTTGATCAGCTCACCCCGCAGCTCGATAAAATCCTCCTTTATGAACGCTACGAGTTCTCCGACCCGTCGTTCCTCGATGTGGCGGTTCTCGTGGCCGGTCAGGACCAAGGGCGTAGTGGCGACAACGGATATAAAGTGTGCGACCCGACAATGGACTATATAGCAAAGTTTTACGTCAACGGCGACTATGGCTACGCCAACGTGTATGAATACAAGAACAACACCTCCATCAACCCCAATGCCACCAATGTCACTGTGAGTTCCAACGCTACTTCGGCAGCCGCCACTATCCGTGCGAAATACTCCGAGGGTGCCGGCTGGATTAACTACTCGGCTCACGGCGACTGGGATCGTTGGCACGGGCCTGAGCTCACTGTCTCCCAGGTTGCACAGATGACCAACAAAGACAAATGCGGCATCATGATAGGCAACTGCTGCCTCTCGGGCAAGTTCGACGAGACCACCTGTTTCGGCGAAGCCCTGATGCGTAAGGACAACAACTGTGGCGCGGCTGCATATATCGGAGCCAGCAACTCCACCTACTGGAATCAGGACTTCTATTGGGGTATCGGTTTCCGCTCTTCGATTAGCGCCAATATGAATCATCAGTATATGGCCGACAATCTCGGTCTCTACGACCGTCTTTTCCACACCCACGGCGAGGACCACTCACTCTGGGCCGTCACTCTGGGCTCCATGATGTTCAACGGCAACATGGCCGTCGAGACGTCAAATTCCGAGACCGCCGACAAACTCTACTACTGGGAAATCTACCACACCTTCGGCGACCCCTCTATGATGCCTTGGCTCACTCAGGCTGACGATATGCCTCTCACCTACGACGGAGTCTTCAACGGTTCCACCACCGTCACCGTCACCTGCGTGCCCTACGCCTACGTGGCTCTCACCGACGAGGATTACACCCTCTACGGAGCCGCCTTTGCCGATGAAAACGGCGAGGCAACCATCGTATGTGCCCAGCCGCTTCCCGTCGGAAGCTATGTCATAGCGGCTTCCGCTCAGAACTACAAGACAGCCCTTGTCAACGTCGATGTGGTCAATGTGACCTACACCATCACCGTCCTCTCCGACGATGAGGCTATGGGCAGCGTCCACGGTAGCGGCTTATATAACGAGAACTCCACCGCTGTCATCTCCGCCAGCTCCAACGCCGGCTACCACTTCGTCCGTTGGAACGACAACGACCTCAACGCCACCCGTTCCGTGGTTGTCACCGCCGACTCCACCTTCACCGCCTATTTCGAGGCCAACGACCCCGACGATACCTACTACACCGTCACCGTCCTCTCAAACAACGAGCAGATGGGTTCCGCCAGCGGCTCTGGCCAGTATCTTGAGAACAGCACCATCACCATTGCCGCCAACCCGCTTGAAGGCTACCGCTTTGTGAGCTGGAACGACGGCAACACCGACGCCCTCCGTCAGATGACCGTCACCTCCGACACCACCTTCACGGCTACCTTCGAACTCATCCCCGTTCAGGGCATCGACGACATCGATATTCAAAATTCAGAATTCAACATTAAACTCTATCCCAACCCGACTACCGGCATCCTCCACGTCGAACTCGACGGCCTCGATAGAATTGAGGTTATCGATGTCGTGGGCCGTGTTGTCATATCCCAGACCTCCGGCGGCACCGTCAACATGAGTGCCCTCAACAACGGCATCTACACCGTCCGCGTCTTTGCCGGCGACACAGTGACCGTGAAGAAGGTGGTCAAGAAGTAAAAATACGATACTCAAACATTACACAATTAAGCATCAAGCAATGAAAAAAGGGTTGTTGTCGGTAGCGCTGCTACTGTTGTCCGTTTATGGTTTTGCGCAGGGTAGCTGCGAAGTGAAGATGTCCAGTTACGAGCGTCTCGAACTCTCGTTCTCGGCACCCGAAAAACTTAGTGTCGGCGAGGTGTCCCTTTTCGGCAGCCCTTTCTCACTTGTGACAATCGACGGCTTTGGCCAGTCCTCCGAAATCGGCTCCCCGTCGCTTCCAACCATGCGCTACATGATTGAGGCACCCCTCTGCGACGGCATCAGGGTGCAGGTCGTCAGCGAGAGCCACGTCGTCCTCGATGGCGACAGCCTCGGCGTCACCCACAAGGTGGCTCCCGTCCAGCCCTCCCTCTGCAAGACCGCATCGCGCAACTCCAACACCCTTGCCCTCAACAGCAAGGCATATACCTCCGACACATTCTTCGGACTTGCCCCCGTCACAACAGCCCATGTGGGTGTGGCGCGCGACCGCAACCTCGCCGAGGTGGTCTTCTCGCCGGTTCAGTACAATCCCGTCACCAACCAGTTCCTGGTTTATACCCAGGTCGAGGTCGTGCTGACCTATGTCAACCCCGATGTCGCAGGCACCAAAGCCATGAAGCGACTCCACTACTCGCCGGCCTTCTCGAGCGGTGCCAAAACCATCAACACCCTCGACAACTCCAAAGCCATCACCCTCAACGCCCCTATACGTTACCTTATAGTGTCTTACTCGTTGTTCCGAGGCAAGCTCGACGAGTTCGTCAACTGGAAACGCCGCACAGGCTTCCTGGTTGATGTCGTCTATACCGACGACGCTGCGGTGGGAAGCACCCAGACCTCCATCCGCAACTACATCCGTCAGCAATACACAGGTGCCACCGCTGACCGTCCCGCACCCACCTTCTTGCTCCTCGTAGGCGATGTGGCGCAGTTGCCCGCCAAGACCTATTCCGACGACGGCGAATCCTTCGTCTCCGACCTCGACTACGCACTCTGGACATCGGGCGACAACATACCCGACTGCTACTACGGACGTTTCTCGGCTCAGACCATCACCCAGCTCACCCCGCAGATAGAGAAAACACTCCTCTACGAGCGTTACGAGTTTCCCGACCCGACCTATCTCGATAGGGCCCTACTCATAGCCGGAGTCGATGGCGGCAACACGGGCGACCACGGCTACACCCATGCCGACCCCACTATGGACTATGCCGCCAAGTTATACGTCAACGGCGACAGCAAGTCTCAAATCGGCGGCGGCGACTTCTACAAGTACGGCTACGTCGTAGAGTATAAGAACAACACCTCCATCAACATGAACGCCACCAATGTGACGGTCAAGAGCAACTCCTTCGACACCGAAATCCGTAGCTTATATGTCCGCGGAGCGGGATGGATGAACTATTCCGCCCACGGCGGCTCCAACTGCTGGGCGACGCCCGAGTTCAACAACAGCCAGGTGTCGAGCCTCAACAACAGCAAGAGGTTGGGCATCATGGTAGGCAACTGCTGCCAGTCGGGCAAGTTCGACGACAACACCTGCTTCGGCGAGGCGCTCCTACGTCGCGACAACTACTGCGGTGCAGCCGGCTATATCGGAGGCTCAAGCTACACCTACTGGGGCGAGGATGTCTATTGGGCCGTCGGCTATCGCAGCTCCATCAGCGCCAACATGACCCAGCAGTACAACTCCAGCAACACCGGAGCCTACGACCACCTCTTCCACACCCACGGCGAAGCCTTCTCCGAATGGGCACCCACGCTGGGTTCACTCGTCATGTATGGCAACATGGCGGTGCAGAGTTCCAACTCATCCCTGAAAAACTACTATTGGCGTATCTACCACGCCTTCGGCGACCCCTCGCTCATACCGTGGCTCACCCAAGCCAAGGACATGCCGCTCTCCTACGATGGATTCCGAGTCGGCGCCACCAGCGTTACCATCACCGCCGCACCTTATTCATACGTTGCGTTGACCGATGCCGACACAGCACTTCTGGCAGCTGCCATAGCCGGCTCCGACGGTGTTGCCTCCCTCACGCTTAGCCGCGTTATGGACAGCGGCAGCTACGTCATAGCAGCCACCGCACAGAACTACAAGCCCTCGCTTATCGAACTCTCGGTCAACGACTCCACGGTGATAAGCTCTACGTGGAACGAGACCACAGCCACGCTGAAATGCTATCCCAACCCCGCCGTCACCACCGTCACCCTTATGGTGACGCTGTACGAGAAAAGCGTGCAGTACGAAATCGTTGACGTAAGCGGACGCAAGCTCTACACCGAATCCGTCGAGAACGCCAGCATGCCCCACACCGTCGATGTCTCATCCCTCATCCCCGGCACCTACCTCGTCCGTGCCAAAGGCGACGACTTCAACGCCTCAACCAAGATACTCGTAGCGCGTTAGCGACTCGGCACAACAACTGACAGCTGTCATTGGTATTTCCCTAGAAAAAGTTGAATGGATTTTACAAAAAAACAGTCATAGGTTGAATGCCTTTTAGGGTATCTGACCTACCGAAAATATTTTTCCTGTCTAATACAATATCGCTCAGTTCGGCCTCGTTCCATTATTATATCTATGATATAATAATCCCCAATTTTTTATTAAAATGTAGTTACTTCTAATTCTAGGGTAATTCTAGGGTAACTCTAGGTTAATTCTAGGGTAGTTCTAGGTCAAAGCCTACTCAACCCCTAGTCAACTCCTACTCAACATCGACACAACTCCGACTTAACTCCTACCTAACTTCGACTAAACTTCGATTTAACTCGGGTATGGCTCCGAACCGGCTTCTGGTTTGTCCGTTGTATGGGGCTTCCATTCCCCGCCTATCGGATGTCTAATCATTAGACAGTACGCTCTATGCCGACACTAATCTATGTGGGTCGGGCTTGCGTCATAGTGCTGGTACGCATCGGTTACTCCTCGGTTTCGGGCTCTTTCGGGGCTTCGTCTGGCAGCATCGGGGTGCTGTCGTCCTCAAGGAACGTGGTGTCGCTGAAGTCGTCCAGGGCTTTCTTGCTTTTCTTGTTTCCGCTGGCGCCGGCTTTCAGCAGCTTCCTCGCTGCGGTGATGATGCTCTGGCCGCTGTCGGCTGTGGTGATTTTCAGCTTCGACATCTTGTCGATGGTGGTGTTCATGCTCGACTCGACGGCAGCGAAACGTGTGTTGAAATCCTGGACGCGGTCGATGATTGTGTTGGCGGCATCCATCATGGCTTGCTGGTTGTTTAGTTGCCGCACTTGCGTCCACATCATCTCCAAGACTCGCAGGTTCATATACATCGTTTGGGGGCCAAGTATCATGACTCCTTGGTCGTAGGCTTCCCTCCAGAGGGAGGTGTCGTTGAGTAATGCGAGGTTCAAGGCTCCCTCGATGGGTATGTACATGATGGCGAACGTCAGTCGGTTGTAGCCTTCGGGCAGGTATCTGGTGTAGCCTTTCTTGGCCAGTCGGTCAACCTGCGCCCGCACGCTTCGTATGTGCGCTTTCAGATAGTCGCTTTTTTCGGGCGTGCCGTCCTCGGCGTTCATATAGCGCTCAAAGTCCGTCAGCGACATCTTGGAGTCAACCACGACGTGGCGGTTGTTGGGGAAATGGAGTATGAAGTCGGGTATCAGCCCTTTGTCGTCGTCGCCTTTGAGTATCTTTCCGCCTTTGTCGCGCAGGGTTTCCTGGGTGTCGTATTGCTCCCCTTCTTTCAGTTCGAGGTCTTCGAGCAGCTGTTTCAGTTTCAGCTCGCCGAAGTTTCCCTGCACCTTCACCTCGCCGGTCAGCGCCCGTGTGAGCCGGTCTGCGGTCTCGCCTATGGCGTTGCTTTTCTCCATGTTAACCTTGATGGTCTGGTCGAGTCGGTCGAGTGCCTCCTTTTGCTGGCTTTTGTTTTTCTCGAGCGCTTCACGCATGTCGTTCAGGCTCTTTTGCAGGGGGTCGATGATTTTTGACACCTGGTCTTTGTTCTTCTCGCCAAGTTCCTCCTCCCTCAGCTTGAGCACCTTTTCCGAGGTGGTCTGCATCTGTTCCTTGATGAGTTCCAGCTGGCTGTCCACCTGCTTCTGGTTCATCTCCTTCAGCGCCTGAATCTGCCCTTCGTGCGCCTCTTTTGTCTGCTTGAGCTGGCTGTCGTAGGAAGTCTTCAGGTCGGTTATCTGCTTCTCGTAGGTCTGCTTCAGCTCGTTATATTGTTTTGTGAACGACACTTTCTGCTCTTCCGTGCGTGTGGCGAAGTCGGTTTTTGCATCTTCGATGCGCTGCTCGTAGTCCTTTTGCTGGTCGGCTATTTTTTTCTCGTAGTTCTCGGCGTTGGCTTTCTGCACGTCGCGCTCGGCGGTCAGGGCCGTTATCTCATCACCTCGGCGTGACAGTTCGGACTCCTTCTCGGCTTTCTCTTTTTTCAGCTCCACTATGTCGTTTTCAAGCCGGTTTTTGTCTTGCTCAATGGCTTTCTTGCCTCGGTTGCCGATAAAGTAGCCGAGCGCACTCATAAGGACGATGACGATGATTGATACAATGTAAAATACTGTCATGGCGATAATGTTTTAACGATGCAAAGATACACATCTTTCGCATAATGCGCAAGGGTGTTTCAAAGTTCACGGCGACATGCCGATTGGGCTTCTGGGCGGACGATATTCCGTGTTTTGAAAAAGTTTTCGTATTTTTGTATCGGCTTATTAATAATGTTGACCATGAAAAAACTGCTATTGTTTGCTGTAATCCTTGCGTCGGGACTTGCTGCCAATGCACAGAATGTTATATTTGAGGAGTCGTTCGATAACGGCATACCCCACACTTGGATATCCCTCGACCAAGACGAGGACGGCTACGGGTGGACCGACGCCGTGACTCTTCTCAACGAGTGGGACGCCCTCGAGGCTCTTGAGGATTTCGCAGTGGGCGGAACCGGCAATGCCGCCGTCTCGATTTCCTATACATTTACCGATGACGACTATTATGCTCTAACCCCCGACAACTGGCTCATATCGCCGGCAATAGTCATTCCTTCGTCGGGTGCCTGCGAACTCTCGTGGTATTCGTCGGTCTCGTTTGAAGAGGACTTTGTCTCGGTATATGTCGCCACGTCGGACGATGTCAGCGCCTTTTTGGCAACCGCTCCTGTGGCGGCATACTCATACGACGAAAACCAGGACTACGGTCCGGTGCTGCATACCGCATCACTTGCAGCGTTCGCCGGACAAACCGTCTATCTCGCGTTTCGTCATCACAACTCTGAGGACGGATACGTCGTCTCTATCGATAACGTGACCATCTCTGCCGTTTCCACACCACTCGACATAGAGCTCACACAGCTCAACATCCCCTCCACAGTCACCGCGGGTGGCTCGTTCTCCGTAAGCGGCACGGTGAAGAACAACGGAGCTGTCGCTATCAACTCGTATGATGTGCAATATACGTTCGACGGAACGCCGTCGGAGACATACACGGTGAGCAACGTTAACCTCCTTTACGGTGAAAGCCGCGATTTCACCCACCCCGTTACCGTCCCGTCTGTCTCGGAAGGTCAGCACACAGTGGTCGTTACCATAAGCAACCCCAATAGAGAATCAGACAACCTGGCCAACAACACCCTTACAGCACGGATTAGCGGCTGCAGCGCCATAAGTTCCATTCCGTACAGCGAGGATTTCGACTACGGATTCGGCTGCTGGAACGCCATAGACGGAGATGACGACGGGCAGAACTGGATGATGGCAAGCGAGTATTTCGACGACCCGACAGAGGTGGCATACGACGGCTCGGCCGACTGCGCGATGTCGCTTTCGTATGACGATATGGTGGGCTATGCCTACGAACCGGACAACTGGCTGGTGTCGCCGGCGATAGTGCTGCCGTCGGAGACGATGGTGTCGGCGAGCTGGTTTGCAAGCAGCGCCTACGACGAATTCCGTGAATACTATTCCGTATATGTCGCCACGAACAACGATATAAACTCTTTCCTGGCTACAGAGCCAATATTTGAAGGATATCCTACGGGAGAGTTTCAATCGCATACTGTATCGCTGGCCGACTATGCCGGACAAACCGTCTATATCGCCTTCCGTCACTGGAACTGTGAGGACCAGTACTACCTGCTGCTCGACCAGTTCTCGCTCAACCCCATCAGCTCGGAACCGGAAATAGTGCTGGCCTCCATAACGGCGCCAACCCACGTCGCACTCAACACTCCCTTTTCCGTCGGATGCAATGTGACCAATAACAGTTCGACTCCCTTGACTCAATTCAGCGTAACCTACGAGATAGACGGCGAAAGTGCAACACAACAGGTGAGCGGCATAAATGTCGGCTGCCTGCAGTCGTATCAGTTTGACGTAAACTCGCCTGCCCTCGCCACCATAGGCAGCAAAAACATAACAATCACGGTGAGCAGCCCCAACGGTGTTGCCGACAACGAGGCCGACAACAGCCAGTCGTCAACGGTTTATATCTACGATGCCTCAACACTCCCGTCGCGCACCGTCTTGATGGAGACTTTCGTGAGCCCGGAGGAATCGAGCTGCGCCGGCATCAACACGATGATGGATGCGGCAATGGCCAACTATGACGACCAGGTGGTTCGTGTGAACCATTTCTTAGGCGACTATGAAGACTATTTGACTCAGGATTTCGAATATGAAATCGCAGGTCTCTACAACGACTATGACTTCTTCTTACCCGGTGTGATGCTTGACCGCACCTATTGGGCTGGCAGCGCCTTCACCAGCGGCGAACAGGGACCTGTGTTTCACCCCATCTCAAGCAACAATATGTCAAACGCCCTTGCCACCGCCACCGCCGAGCCAGCTTTTGTTACGGTTACCATAGACGACCTCAGCTACGACAACACCACAAAAATACTCAACGCAACGGTGAAGGGCAATGTTTTGGTGGACCTCGTAAGCAACGATGTGAGGCTGAATGTGTGGCTGCTTGAGGACAGTCTCCTGGCCGACGGCAGTTACGGTGTGGGACACGGGCCGATGCAGGTGGGTGCCTCGGGTACGTTTTACCACAACTGTGTGCTACGCGCCAACCTGGCCAGCGACCCCTGGGAGGCATGGGGTGACGGCGGTATAGTGAGCCCTGTGGCGGGGTCAACCTTCACACAGCACTACACCACCTCCATCACTCCCAACTTCGACCCCACCAAATGCTATCTTGTGGCTTTCGTAGGGGAAAATCTTCTCAACAACAACCTATTGGGCTGCCGGGTGTATAACTCCACAAAATCGGCCTATATTTACGAGGGCTCGCAAACACCCGACCCAGGTCCAGGCCCCGGTCCTGGTCCTGATCCCGAGCCTCAGGGCATCGGCGATGTGTCTGCCAACAACGTGAAACTCTACCCCAACCCGACCACCGGCAACCTCTACATCGAGGTCGAAGGTTTGCAGAAGGTTGATGTTATCGACGCTGTGGGCCGTGTTGTGATGAGTCGTAACGACGGCAACGTCGTCAACATGAGCAACCTCGCCAACGGCATCTACACCGTCCGTGTGATGGCCAACGGCAACACCGCTGTCAAGAAAGTTGTCAAGAAATAGATACATTCGATGATGAAATTCTTTTCCGGATTGATGTCTGACATCAGGTTGTGTGTCACGCTGCTTGCGGTTGTACTGTCGGTTCCTGCGGCTGGACAGCGGCTGTGCGACGTGACGGAATCTTCGCCCGAATCCTTCAGGGTGGCTTTCTCGGTGCCGTCTAAGCTGGATGTGGGTTCGGTGTCGATAAAGGGTGTCGATTTCAATACCGTAGCCATCGAGGGACTTGACTTCTCGTCGGAGATTGGCTCGCCTTCGCTGCCCACGCTGCGAGAGTGGATTGAGGTGCCGGTGTGCGGCAGGGTAGGGGTGGAGCTGCTCTACGAGGAACACATGGTCGTTGACGGCGACTCGCTGGGTGTCTCGTTGCCGATAGCACCACGTCAGCCGTCGGTGTGCAAGAGTTCTTCGCGCAACGCCGACTCGCTGGTGATGGACCGTCGGATATATGAAAGCGACGCTTTCTCGGGGTCGGACATCCTCACGGTGCGTATGGTCGGAACCGCGCGTGACCGCAGGCTCGCACAACTCGTACTCTCACCGGTGCGCTACAACCCCGTCACCAACCAGTTTGTGGTATATACACGCATCGAGGCGAGGGTGGCTTTCCTCGATATCGACGTCGAAGCCACAAAGGCTCTCTCGATGCACCGCTCGCTTGCCTTCTCGACTGGTGTCGAAACCATCAACGGCTTGACTTCATCAGCATATTCGGCCAAGAATCCAGGCTCACAGGCAATCCGTTGCCTTATCGTCTCGCATCCTATGTTCCGTGCGGCGCTTGCCGAGTTTGTCGATTGGAAACGCAGCGTGGGTTACCTGGTCGATACCGTCTTTACGGGCACACCCGAGGTGGGCTCGACGGTGCGTTCCATCGCCTCGTACATCCGAAGCCAATACACGGGTGCCACAGCCGACCGTCCGGCTCCCACGTTCCTCATACTCGTGGGCGACACGGCGCAGCTGCCCACCTCGAACTACTCGTACTATATGAGCTACTACGGCTATATGGATCATGTGTCGGACCTCGACTATGCCTGCTGGACGCCTGGCGACAACCTGCCCGACTGCTATTATGGACGCCTCTCGGCTCAGAACGTCAACCAGCTCCAGACACAGCTTCAGAAGATACTTATGTATGAGCGCTACGAGTTCCCCGACCCCTCGTTTCTCGACAAAGCGCTGCTTGTGGCTGGTGTCGATGGGGGCTATGCGAGCGACTATGGCTACTCTCACGCCGACCCTGCGATGGATTACGCAGCCACCCTCTATGTGAACGGCTACAACGGATTCCGCTCGGTCAAGGAATTCAAAAACAATACCGCCATCACACCCCATGTCGCCAACGTGTCGGTTCAGTCGAACGCCACCTATAACGAGGAGTACATACGCTCGTTGTACTCGGAGGGCGCGGGTTGGATTAACTACTCGGCACACGGCGATTGGTACCGATGGTACAGCCCGCAGATGAGCAACGACCATGTGTCGGACATGACCAACTCGAAACGCTGCGGTGTTATGATTGGCAACTGCTGCCTCACGGCTAAGTTTGACGAGCCGGTATGCTTTGCCGAGGCTCTTATGCGCATCGGAAACTACTGCGGTGCAGCGGCATATATCGGCGGCAGCAACTCCACCTACTGGGACGAGGACTTCTACTGGGCGGTGGGTATCCGTCCTGCCATAGGTGGCGGGATGTCGCATGAATACCACCCGGCCAGCCGTGGTGCATACGACTGGTTGTTCCACTCGCACGGCGAGAACTTCTCTCAGTGGGCCACCTCGTTGGGTGCGTTGCTTATGGGCGGAAACATGGCGGTTGAGTACTCCGCAAGCTATCTTGACTCTTATTATTGGCAGATTTACCACCTCTTCGGCGACCCGTCGATGATGCCTTGGCTCTCGCAGGCAAAGGAGATGCCGCTTGCATATTCGGGTGCCGACGAGGGTTCCTCTCTTGTATATGTCACCACGGCTCCATACGCATATCTAGCTGTGACCGACAGCGATAACACTCTTGTCGGGGCCGCTTTTGCCGATAAGGAGGGCAGGGCTTCGCTTAGCTGCACCACACCGATAGAACATGGCAACATGAAGCTCTCGTCCATAGCGCAGGGCTATAAGCCGTTGATACTCACAATAGACCGTAACGAAGGCATCGGTACGGACGTGTCGGCACAGCGGCACAACGGCTCGCTGTCGGTGTTTCCCAACCCGACCACCGGAGTCGTGACGGTGGAGTGTGACGTCGCCACAACCGCATGGCTCTTCTCCGCCATTGGCAGGCTTGTGATGACGGCAGACCTCTCGGCTGGAACTAACCGTCTCGACCTCTCGCACCTTACGCAGGGTGTCTATCTTCTGAAAACCGCCAGCGGTATCAGCCGGAAAGTGGTGAGATACTAGGGGTTGGGTCTCTCTGATTTTGGGTTGGCAGCCTATTCCACTTTAATTTTGTTTCAAGATGAAGGTATTGATTGTCTGTGGGATAATCAAATGTTGTGCCTTTTATCCTTCGGTGATTTGTGATTTTATGATACACTTGATGAAAATTCTTTGTATTTTTGCAGGCGATTTGAGTGAGTCGGATTGTGAGGTTTTTATTAATCTAATTAACTTGGATTGCAAAAATGAAGAACAAGTATTACGATTTAATTGACCAGACGTTCGATTTTCCGCAGGATGAATTCCGCACGGAGGAAGGCGAACTGATGTTTCACGACATCCCGCTGATGGAAATCATCAAGCAGTATGGCACACCTCTGAAAATCACCTATCTGCCGAAGATAAGTTCGCAGATACAGAGGGCGAAGCGTATGTTTAACGTGGCTATAGCGAAGACCGACTATAACGGTACGTATAACTACTGTTACTGCACCAAGAGCAGCCATTTCTCGTTTGTGATGGAGGAGGCGCTGAAGAACGACGTGAACCTCGAGACGTCGTCGGCGTTCGACATCAACCTGATACAGGAGCTTTATGCTCAGCAACTTATCGACAAGGACAAGTTTATCGTATGCAATGGGTTCAAGAAACAGCAGTATATTGAAAATATTGTGAACCTGTATAACGAGGGGTTCTACAACGTGGTGCCCATTCTGGATAACAAAAGCGAGTACTATGCGCTCGACGAGATGCTGGAGAATCCGGCTGTGCCGATGAAACTCGGCATACGCATTGCGGCTGAAGAAGAGCCGAAGTTTGACTTCTACACTTCGCGACTGGGAATAAGATACAACGATATACTGAGTTTCTACGAGGAACAGATTAAGCCGAACAAGAAGTTTACCTTCAAGATGCTTCACTTCTTCATCAACACCGGAATACGCGACACCGCCTACTACTGGAACGAGCTTTCCAAGTGTTTGAACGTGTATTGCGACCTGAAGCGTGTGTGTCCAGAGCTCGACTCGCTGAACATCGGAGGCGGCTTCCCGTCGAAGACTTCGCTGGCCAGCAACTTCGACTACGAATATATGGCAGAGGAGATACTGAACCAGATAAAGACCATCTGCACCAACCGCGGAGTGGAGGAGCCGAACATCTTCACCGAGTTTGGATCGTTCACGGTGGGCGAAAGCGGAGCCACCTTATATAGTATATTAGGACAGAAACAGCAGAACGACCGCGAGCTGTGGTATATGATAGACAGCTCGTTCATCACGACGCTGCCCGACACGTGGGGCATCAACCAGCGATTCATCATGCTGCCCATCAACCACTGGGATTGCGAATACCAGCGCGTATTCCTCGGGGGTCTCACCTGCGACAGCGAGGACTACTACAACGCCGACTCTCACGCCAACGCCATATTCCTGCCGAAGTTGCAGAAGGACGAGCCGCTCTACATAGGCTTCTTCCACACGGGTGCCTACCAGGAGTCGCTGGGCGGTTATGGCGGCATACAGCATTGCCTCATCCCCGCTCCGAAACATATTATAATAGATAAGGACGAAAACGGCGAATATACCACCAAACTCTTCGCCAAAGAGCAGAGCCACAAGTCGATGCTGAAGATTTTGGGATACTAGGTGAATAGTGAAGATGTGAAAGTGTGAATAGTGAATTGACAATACTTACCACTAATTACTTGAAATTTTGAATTTTCCGGGATTTTGGAACTCTCGTCGCGACGACACCCACAAGGGTGACTATGGGCATGCTTTGCTTGTGGCGGGTAGCTACGGGAAGATGGGATGCGCTGTGTTGGCGGCTCGTGCCTGTATGCGAAGCGGTGTCGGACTTCTGACGGTTCATCTCCCGGAGAAGGGGTTGAACGTCATCCAGTGCGCGGTGCCCGAAGCGATGACGTCGATTGACTACGACGGGATGCTCTTTGCAAATGTGCCGTCCAACCTTTCTAGATACAACGCATTGGCTGTCGGACCTGGTATAGGTACGGCCGAGAGGACATATCTCGTCCTGAAGACGCTCCTTGCCGACTGGGGCGAGCGGCCGCTGGTGCTCGACGCCGACGCACTCAACATCGTCGCTCAACATAACGACCTGCTGCCGCTGCTGAAAGACCACACCATCGTGACTCCACACGCCAAAGAGTATGAACGGCTGTTCGGCGACGCCGACCCTTCGTCTGCGGCGAAAGAGAACGGCATTGTGATAGTGAAGAAAGGTCATCACACCAAAGTCTATTCGCCCGACGGCGAAATATATGAAAACACTACGGGCAATCCCGGTATGGCAACTGCCGGCAGCGGCGATGTGCTGACGGGTATTCTGCTGGCTCTTTTGGCACAACGGATGCCTTTGTTCGATGCCGCCTGTTTCGGTGTGTATATTCATGGCAAATCTGCCGACATAACAGCCTCTTCTCAGCCTCAAGCCACCATTATCGCCAGCGATATCATTGATGGCTTGAAACTCGTAACAGGGTGAGTGATAGTGCGTAAAGCTGTGTGCTGAATTAATTTGCAAAAAAAATTTTGCCATATCAGGAAAACTGCGTACTTTTGCACCCGATTTGAGAGAAACAAGTCAACCTTCCTCAATAGCTCAGTTGGTTAGAGCACCTGACTGTTAATCAGGGGGTCGCAGGTTCAAGTCCTGCTTGGGGAGCAAGAAAGCCGCAGAGATGCGGCCTTTTTTGTATCTGTTTATGCGTCTGTTTGTCGTCATACTCATAGCTGCCTTCGTCGCCTTAGCTTTGCTTATGGTAGGGCTAGGCGTGAAGGTGCTGGTGCGCAAGAAAGGCGAGTTCAAACGTCATTGCGCCAGCCGCGACCCCTATACGGGCGAGTCGAACGGATGTGTGTGTGGAAAGCGTATGGACGCCAGATGCAAGTCGAAAGAGAAATACCAGCCGCTCGACGTGAACGAGAATCTGATGGAGGAAGTTTAGGTGCGTGCCCGCACAGGGGTCGTGCCCGACAGGGCAATTAATTTTGTGAAATTGTGAAGTTGTGAATAGTGAATAGACAATAGAAACTCTTGTATAAACCTATCAGCAGTAATTCGCACACAGCAGTTAGTTATCAGTTACCTTTTAAGCACTTGAACATTAAAACCTTTCAAACATTTAAACATATCAACATATCAACGTATCAACATATAAACATATCAACGTATCAACATAAAACCTATCAACGAAAAAAATGTCCACCCACATAGTTATAATGGCAGGCGGCATCGGAAGCCGCTTCTGGCCGATGAGCGTCCCTGAATACCCCAAACAGTTTATCGACGTACTCGGATTGGGTCGCACTCTATTGCAGATGACCGTTGACCGGTTGCTGCCGCTTTGTCCTATAGAAAATATCTGGATTGTGACGTCGGAGAAATATGTCACCATAGTGCGTGAGCAGCTTCCCGATATTCCGTCTGACAATATCTTGGCTGAGCCGGAAGCCCGCAACACAGCTCCCTGTATAGCCTACGCCAGCCGCAAGATAGCCAAACGTGACGCCGACGCCCGCATCATCGTGACTCCGAGCGACGCCCTTGTGTTGAAGACCGACGAATACCGCAGGGTGCTGAGTGAAGCGCTCGAATTTACCGAAAACCACGACGCCATCGTCACCATAGGCATCAAGCCCAGTCGTCCCGAAACGGGTTACGGCTACATCCAGTCGTCGCAAGAGAAGGTGACGGGTGATGTGGAGCGGGTGGCTGCTTTCAGGGAGAAACCCGACCTGGAGACGGCGAAATACTATCTCGAAAACGGCTCCTACTACTGGAATGCCGGCATCTTCGTGTGGAGTGTTGCCACGATAGAGCGTTCGCTCCGCACCTTCGCACCGCAGATTGCATGTGTGATGGACAATATCGAGCCGTCGCTCTACACCGCCGACGAGCAGGCGACACTGAAAAAACTCTTCCCCACCTACGAGAAGATAAGTATCGACTATGCCGTGATGGAGAAGGCCGACAACATACATGTCATAGCCGCCGACCTCGGATGGAGCGACCTGGGTACCTGGGGTTCGCTGCTGCAGAACGCAACCCGTGACGCTCAAGGCAACGCCGTGATTGGATCGAATACCGACCTGCACAACTGCGAAGGTTGCGTGGTGCATGTGTCCGACATGAACCGTGTGATTGTCGAAGGCCTCAAAGACTATATTGTAGCGGTGAAAGACGGCCGCCTCCTGATATGCCGCCTAAGCGAGGAACAGCATATCAAAGAGTTTAGTGCTTGAGCTGTAAGTTTTAAGCTGTAAGTTGTAAGTTTTAAATTGTAAGTTTTAAGCTGTAAGCTGTAAGTTTTAAGTGATTAGCAGTTAGGTGCGTGCCCGCACAGGGCGATTAGTAGTCGGCAGTTAGTGGTTGGCGGACACTAACCATATCAACATATCAACGTATCAACATATCAACGCATCAATCCTTGATGTACTTCTCCGGATGTCTGGCGGTGAACTGCTTGTAGTATTCTTTAATCTTCACCATATCGGCGTCGAAGTCGCCCGTCGGGTAGAAGGTCGGTCCCACTCCCATAATCTTTTTCTTGTAGTCGCCGTAGGTTAGCACGATGGGCACATTCGCCTGCGTCGCTATCTCGTAGAAACCGCGTTTCCAACGTTTCACAGGCTTGCGCGTCCCTTCGGGGGTTATCACTATCACCTGGCGCTCGTTCTCGTTGTATAGCTTCACCGCCTGTTCCACCATGTGGTTCTTGCGGTTGCCGCGGTCGATGGGCACTCCACCGTAGTGGGTGAGCACTCGGCGGGTGAAGAAATTGAAAAACTCTTTTTTGATAAAGACGCCGTAGTTTACCTTCAGCACCCAGAGGCAGGTGACACCCAGCAGGAAATCCCACACGCTGGTATGGGGGGCCATGATATATACGGCATGTTCTATTTCGGGACGGGAACCGTGCGGATGAGGCACGTCATATTTCCACCCGAAGAGCTTGACTAAGGCAATGCATAATTTTTTCATGTAAAGATAACGAACTTTTACCTCTTTTATTTCAAAATAATGATTGCCGCTTCTCGTTAATATACCATGAAACGCAAGATTAACTCGTGTCCGCAGCTGATGGACTACATCCAGCAGGTCGGCTTCCTGCCGCTGCTCTACAGCGGTATTGACGGATTCTCGGCCGAGGAGTCGGTCTCGTCTCAATGCCGCTACCACGTTTTGCCAGACGGCGGCTGGGAGTGGCCGCTTTGGAAATGGAAAGGCTCCATCATCACCGAGAGCGACTGTGTCTATGGCAAGTTTTTCGACAAGAAGGCCGGTTTCATCAGCCGCGAGTGGTGGGGTGATTTCTGCAACTGGCGTCGCAGCTTGTCGCCGTCGCCGTTGGAAGATTCGATAGAGGGCGTCATACTCGACGTGCTCCGTGTTAACGGCAGCATGATTACACGAGAGCTGAGGGCCGCCTGCGGATTCGACGGTCCCAAGATGCGTAGCCGCTTCGACTCCTACGTCACACGGCTCCAGATGGCTTGCCGTGTGGTTACCGAGGACTTCGTCTATCCTCGCGACCGTCACGACAGACCTTACGGATGGGGTTGGGCGTTGCTCACCACTCCCGAACAGCTTCTGGGGTCGGACTCATTCCTGGTGAATCGCACGCCAGAGCAGTCGCATGAGCGTATTGTCAAACATCTGAAAAAAATACTCCCCGCAGTCACCGAGAAAGAATTGCTGAAGTTGATAGGTTAATCGAATTATTATTCGTACCTTTGCACCATCCAACAATTCAAATTATTACAAACTAAAAAACAAACAACAATGAAAAAACTCGTTTCATTAGCAGTTGCTGCCCTTGTGGTATGCTCGTTCGCATTTGTAGGTTGTAAAGGTACGGCTAAAAGCGATTCTCCCTCCAAAGTGGTCGAGAAAGCTATGCAATGCGCCGTTGACAAAGACTATGAAGGCATGGTTAAATATTTCGACGATGGTACCAGTACTGAGGAAGAGCGGCATCAGGCGGCCGCTTTCATCGGCATGGTTTACGAAATGGCAGGCGGACTCAAGGACTTCGAGATCCTCGGAGAGGAAATTTCGGAAGACGGAATGACCGCCACCGTCAAGATGAAGATCACCACCGGCAGCGGCGAGGAGAGAGAGTCGGAGGGCAAACTGGAGAAAACCGACAAAGGCTGGTTGTTGAAGGTCTAACATCTGCCAGTCATTGGATTCAATACTCACACTCGCAAGGGTGTGAGTATTTTTTTTAATGTCGTTTATGATGCTATAATTCGTTGAATAATAACACTAACCGATATCCGCTAAAATTATTTACCATAGAATAAACAATAATATTGTAAATCTTTGTACCTTTGCATCAGTTATTAACCCTAAAACAAACAAAACAATGGCTTACAAAATCACTGATTCCTGCGCTGCTTGCGGCACCTGCATTGACGAATGCCCCGTTGGAGCAATCTCCGAAGGCGACATCTATAAGATCGACCCCGACACCTGCGCAAGCTGCGGCACCTGCGCTGACGCCTGCCCGACCGGCGCTATCGTAGAGGCTTAATCACTATTTGATTACTCTAAAATGAAGTAAGGCTGCTCGATTGAGCAGCCTTATTTTTCTTTGTGGGTGGCATGCTGTCACCCTGGTTGTTGAAAATTCAAATTTTCAAACAATCATATTCCGTATCTCACTAGCAACTCCTCGAAGTTCTCGGCACCTTTCAGGCAGTTCTCATAATGTTCGGCGCGGTGGTTGGCACTGCTGTTACGCTCAGCCTGTACAGCTTTTGAGAGTCGTTGCAAATCGGCTTTGTATTCGGGATAGCGGTTCAGATAGACCTGCTCGCGTATCGTGGCCTCTGGGGTTTGAGGCGAGTAGTTGCGCAAGGCTTTCAGTAGCTTTTGCGACGGAGTCTCCACGATCTCTTTCTCCTTCGGCTCACGGGGTTCGCGCGGCTCTCTCACAACGGGCTCGGGTTCTTCTTCCACCTCGGTGTTGTTCCAGGCGTCTCTTATGGCCGAGAAATACATGCCTGGCAGGTCTGCCTGATACTGTGTATAGAACTCGTTGAAACGTTTCTCGGCTTTATAGTCGGCCATCTCTGCAAGCAGCTCAGAACGTTCATACAGGTTAGTGTCGTACTGCAAATCCAGCAGAGACTCTCCGATTGGCTCGTTCCATTGTCCGTTGTTCAAGCGGTTGCGGAAGTTGTAGTTTGCCACCAGCTGGTTGTATATGGGCATCTGTTCCTCGGTCAGTTCGCCCACATGCTGGTCGAGATAGTCTTTATAAACCGACAGACGGGTGAGAGCCCACTCGTCCTCGGCCAGGTAGCGCTTGATGATGTCGAGGTTGAAAGCGAGGTCTTTTTCCAAATCCAAATCGAAAGGGTCGGTCGAGACAGGCGTCGTGTCAACTACTTCGGCTGCTTCCTTGTTTCCCCATGGCAATCCTTTCAATGCAAAAAACACACCACCTCCAACAAGGAGTAAAGCGATAAGAATGACCCACCAGAATTTTTTGAAGAATTTTTTCATGATATTTTTGTTGTTATTTTTTTACTGATTGTTAACCACGGATTACTGATTCTCGTATTTCTCGATTTCGTCGTTGAAGAACTCCAGCTTCACACCGGCCTGTCTGAACAGTTCCTCGCTTTCCTCTCCGGCGTGGTATTTGCGTTCGCACACCACCCGTTTGATGCCACAGTTGATAATCATCATAGCGCAAGTGCGGCACGGAGTCATGCGGCAGTAGAGCGTAGCTCCGTCGAGTGCGATTCCCCTGCGGGCTGCTTGGCATATTGCGTTCTGCTCGGCATGAACGGTACGTACACAGTGATTCGTAATTTTGCCGTCCGCGTCTATCGACTGGCGGAACAGATGACCCACCTCGTCGCAGTGTGGTAAGCCAGCGGGCGAGCCGACATATCCCGTCACTAGAAGTTGGCGGTCTTTCACTATCACACAGCCGCTGCGACCGCGGTCACATGTGGCACGTTTGCTGGCGGTGTTGGCCAACTCCATAAAATACTCGTCCCACGAAGGACGATGGTATGTTATCTTCTGCAGCACCTCTTCCACCTGACGGTGCAGATCTTCTATCGAGCCGCCGTTGTCGAAATGGAAGTCCGCCTGTTTGATACAGACGCCCAGATTTTGTTTGTTCGGGTCGGTATTGTCCATCTCGCGCTGTTCGTTGGCGAGAAACGTCTCATACGATATATGGTCGGTCTCCGACCCTCGCAGCACCACCCTTTCATAGCGTACCTTGGGGTCGGCATCGACAGCAAAGAGGTAGAAGTTAGGCTTGTTGCGCAGAGCCTCCACCTCGCCAGGAGTGCGTACACTCTCTATGATGCAGTTGCATCCCGAAGCGCTGGCTTGTTCATACAGCTGCTCCACAATATAGGAAGGGCTGTGCTTACTGCGAAGGTCGTTGCCGACCGCCGTCATGCTGTCGCGATCAACCGGGAGGCCGCGTCTTTTTATCTCCTCCGTAAGGAATGCGCGCACCGAATAGTGGCGGAAGCCCTTCTCCTTGAGCAGATAGTCAACAATGGTGCCCTTACCGGCCCCGATGGTGCCTGTTATACCGATGGTTATCATTACACTTTGTATTTGTATTCCAGTTTGGCGAGTTCCTCGTTGGCTTTCACTATTTTCTTTTTCAGGCCAGCCTTGTATTCCAACACTTTCTGCTGCATTGCTTTGTCGCCGGTTGCCATAATCTGCATTGCGAGCACCGCGGCGTTTTGAGCGCCGTTTATCGCGACTGTGGCCACAGGTATTCCCGGAGGCATCTGCATGATGGCGAAGGTGGCGTCCATACCGTCAAGTACGCTGCCGCTGATGGGCACGCCTATGACTGGCAGCGGCGTTTCGGCCGCTATCACACCCGGCAGGGCTGCTGCCATCCCGGCTCCAGCAATTATCACTTTCACGCCGCGCAGGTGTGCGTTCCGTGCAAAGTCCGAAACCTCAGCAGGTGTGCGGTGTGCCGAAAGGGCGTTCACCTCAAACGGTATTTCCATTTCCTCAAGAAACTTGCAGGCTTTCTCCATGACCGGGAGGTCGGAGGTGCTGCCCATGATGATGCTTACTAAAGGTGTCATATTTTGAAGATGTTGATATGTGGATATGTTGATACGTTGATATGTTTTATGTTGATATGTTTTATGTTGATATGTTTGAAGGGTTTAAAAGGTTTTCGTTTCGTTAGCCGAAGGCTCGCTGACCACTGACTGCTGACTACTTAAAACTTACAGCTTAAAACTTAATACTCAACAAACTTAAAACACCAGCGCCGCCAGAACCCAGAGCCAGTGGGCTGCTATGCCTGCTACGAGGCCGCCTATTGTGTGAGCACCGATGGCTTTACCTATCAGCTTGCGATAGCCAAGAGAGTCGAGCATAGCCGTGTGTGTCGAGAGAAATCCGCTCCAACACATACCCATGGCGGTGAACACGGCTATGGCGTTGTTGTCGATAATGCCTTCGGCTATGAATCGCGGCACTAGTCCGATGGCTGCGCCGACGGCTCCGAGGGCTGTTATCGGGAACGACACAAGCGCGCCGTGTTTGAATCCGAAAAGCCAGTCGAAGATGAAGTTCACCTTGTCGGCAAGCCATGTGATGACGGGCACACCTTCGTATGCAGCGCCAGTATAGACACCCGTTTCAGCCGAAGGTCCGAACGTGAGCATCATCACGATAGTAGAGATGCAGAGCACACCAGGGATGATGGCAAAACCGATTCCCACTCCCTCTTTACCGCCGTCGAGCAACGAATTCAGGAAGCGCTGTCCGATGTTGCCCTCGCTCTTGAACGAAATCTGCTGTTCGTCGCCCGAGAACTGTGCCACAGGCTCAGCCATCTCGGGATAGTCCTTAAGAGTGAAAAACTGCATGAGTCGGGTCGATACGATGCTGCCAAGAAATGCACCCAGAAGTCCCACCAATGCGCCCTTACCGAATCCCAAGCCGGTCATGAACGCTATAACCACAAGACCCATGCCGAAGGCGGTGCCGAAGTTGGTGAGCGACACCAGCTGGTACTTCTTGAAATACTGTGCGAAGTTCTTGTCTTTCGCCAACGAGATGATGGCGGGGTTGTCGCTCAGAAAAGTCATCACCGCACCCAACGCAGCCACACCGGGCAGGTTGAACAGCGGCTTCATCAACGGACGCAGTATGTTCTCCAGCAGACGCACCACGCCAAACTCCGTCAACAGTTTGCTTATGGCGCCCATCAACACACATATCGCCATGATGTAGAACACCGTCTCAAGCAGCAGGTGGTAGGCCGTCTGCATGAAGGTGTTGAGCATGTGCGGCAGCGTCATCTTGTAAGACAGCGCCACGAAGAAACCCACAAAGAGAATCAAGAAGACGATAGCCTCTATCGAACGTTTGCTGGTAAATTTCAGAGGACCGCGAAGCCTCAACGACTCCGCCAGACGCTCAAAGATATTCTCCGTCTTGGGGTTGTACTGTGTTGTTTTTTTACGCTCTGTATTCAATGTTTTCTAAGATTTAATGTTTTTGTGATACTATTCGGCGCTAGCTTCAGTCTTTTCTTTGAAAACGCGCTCTTTCAGTATCTTGTGAATATTCATGTTCCATGTTATGCCGATGTTGGCGTTTATCGAGCTCGACGCTTCCGCCCTGCCCGTAGCCGACGTCAGCGCACTCTCGCTGTCCCTGCGGCAAGCCACAAATCCGTGCAGCCTCACATCTTTGTAGAACGACGGACGCCATTCGAAGCCCAAGCCATACAGTGTGTAGCTGTGACCAGCCATCACCAGGCAGTCGAGGTTGCGACCCTGCGTGTTGTACGACAGTATGTCCGCCTCCGACCGGTTCTGCTCGTATGCCGCCTTTGCAAAGAGGTTGAGGTCTTTCGTCACCAGGAAGTTCACACACGACACGATGCCGAAGTTCTTCCCCCAGTCGTCCCACGCCATTGAGTGGTGCAGCAAGTCGAGGTAGATATCCCAACGGTCGTAGGTCAGTTTGTGACCCAGCGCGATATAACCCACAAACGAACCCCGTTCTCTCTCAAAAAGGTTGGCCGAATAGAGCGTCTTGAAATGTCCATAGGTGCCCGACCACAGGAAGTTGTACGACATCAAGCCGCTCTTCCACTCCTTGCCGAGACCCGTTCCCACGTTGGCGCCATAGTATATGTAGGGCGAGCCGGCCACCTGGGCCACCAGCATGTTCTTCCCGTCTTTGGTTCTATAGACACCCGACGCACCCAGTTGGAAGCAGTAGAAATTGTCCCAATACGTAGTGCTGAAGAGTACGTCTATAGGAGGCGCGTCATATTCAAATCCGCCCACCGCGATGGCGTCCTTACCCAGTCGCACCGTCCACTGCTCGTTGGGGTTGAAATTCAAGTACAGAAAGTCCGTGTTGTCGAACAGCGATGCCGTACCCGCCTTTGCCACGATGCGCTGACGGAAGAAATAAGAAAACTTGTCACCCAGGTTTCCGCCAATTATGAGGTTGAAATAACGCCCGTTAAAACCGTAGTGATGCAGTGTTGTGTCGCTCAGACTCGACTCCGACGCCGTGTAGTCGAAATCGGCACGAGCCTCGAGTCTCAAAGTGGTGAAAATGGGTGAGTAATCGACTTGCGCCGAGGTGCGCGAAGACGCAAGAAGCAGCAACAGCAGAGGCAGCAGTCTTAGTAAAAAGTTATGTTTCAATTTTCTGAACATCCTATATGGTTTCTTTTCAGCGTGCAAATATAGTAAAAAGAACGCAATATTTGTCCTTTTATAGTAAACCGCTTTCAAAGCTGATTACAACGAAAAAGTGGCGGATGATATGCATCCGCCACTGGGGTACAGTTCTTTGTACATTGTTTCCAGGTTGCCGACGATTATCGGCGGTCACTGGTTCCTATTTGAAAGCATTCTCATTGAGGCCAGCGCCTTTGATGCTCAAATCTTTCATGTATGACGGAGTCTCTTTCCCGAGATACTTATCGACATAGAGCTTGGCCAGATACTGACCCAACATGAATCCGTGTCCACGCAAACCGACCAAGAGACCAACCTCAGGATCGACAATATAGCGAGGTTCGGTGTACCAACCTGCCCATACGGCATGGAAGCCCACCTCACGCAGGTTCGGTATCCACTCGGCGAAGACTTCGGAAACAATCTCAAGGAACTCCTTGCTGTTGTATTTCAGATTCTGGCGAGCCTCGAAACTGTCGCAGTCGGGCGATGCACATCCGATAATCTGTCCAGTGTGAGCGAACTGCTGACCATAGACAGCGCTGAAGCCTTTGTAGTGGCGACGGTCGATAATCATGTCAAGTGCGTCGCCGTTCACACCCATCATCGGCAGACGGCGGGTGATGAAGGCCTGGTGCTTCACCGGATAGAGACCAGTGTCGATACCGAGCATATCGGTGAACCGTTCGGCTCCCCAACCCATAGCATTGACGAAGTGGACGGCTGTGAACTCGATATATTCGCCAGTATGTGTGCGCACAAGTGCTTTATATTTCTCACCGCAGCGTTCGACATGAAGCAGCTCACAATCCTCGAAAACACGTCCGCCAAGCGAAGTGCCTATGCCGCGTATGTAGTCGATGACCTTACCGGGTGTGGCCTGCCAGCAGTCGCGTGTCATGAGAGCGTGGCTGTAGGTGGTTTTATCTGTGTCCCAAAGAGGCGAAATCTCTTTCTTGAAATCTTTGCGTTCCACCATATAGGCATCGCTCCAGGCACGAGAGGCGTCTAGTGACTTGTAGGTAGCCTCATCGTGGACGAGGTTAACGTAACGGGTGGGTTTGTAGTTGATATTGTGAACCTGTTGGATAGACTTGAATATCTCGTGGTTGTGGGTTGCAATGTCAGCGATATCCGGGTTAGAGAACGCAGGACGTCCCCCACCGATATTACGCCAAGAAGCACCGCGGCTGTAATTCACCAGCACGGGTTTCTTTCCAGCTTCGGCAAAGTAGCGGAACAAGCCGCTACCGGCGATACCGCCGCCGGCGATGAACACCTCGACTTCCTCTTTCTTCACGTCGTTAGCCTTCGGGAATACATACACTTCTTTGGCTTTCTCGTTATAGACGTCGCCGAGAGTCACCTGGCTGGCCAACGGTGCACGTGGTGTGGCATCACCCACCACCTCGATACCGTGGGCACGGAGTATTTGACGGGCTCTAGGTATGCAGCGTTTACCGCGGCAGGGACCCATACCGAGACGCGTGATGTGCTTGATTTCATCGACTGAGATGTACTTGCGGTCACCGATAGCAGCAAGCAAATCCTCTATCGAAACGTCTTCGCAGTGGCATACGTAGGTTTCACCATCAACGGGTTTCAGCGGCTTCATCTGCAACGGTTCTGGATAACGTTCTTTCAGTATAAAGCCCTTCACTTCGGTCATAGCCTCGCCAGCGATGTCGTTGACTTTCACGCGAGCGATGTTGGTCTTGTTGTCTTTCTTCTGTATCTTCTCTATCACGCCCTCGCCGAGCTTCTTGCCGTTGTTATCGACAAGATAAACCTCAGCGCTTTCGTTTGCCTCGTATTCGAACGGCAGGAAGCAAACCTGTTTCAGCAGGTCGTAGCCGAAGATTGCCAAACCTGGGCATTTTGCGACACACTGCATACAGCCGATACATTTGTCGTAGTTAACTGTAGGCGTTGACGAGGTGGTGGGTTTCGTGATAGCACCCTGCGGACAAGAGAACGAGCATGGGTTGCAGGCGAAGCCATACAGACAGTCGGCCTGAACAAACGGCTTAGCCATCATGCGCTCTTTGTTTGGCAGATTGGGTTTCTCCAGAATGCGCACCGGGCGCTGCTGAGAGTCGATATACTGACGCGACACCTCGAGATATTCCTCGTAGTTGATGCGCATGCCGAGATTCTGAGCAACCTCGAAGGCGGCCTGTTTACCGCGGAGCACAGCACTGGTTCCTTCACCAATGCGTACTGCGTCGCCCACACCGTAGGTATTCAAACCAAATACATCCTTGCCTTTGGTCAGAATCTGGTCGTCAGGCACAAGACCTGTGCAGATATTGATGATGTCGATGTCGTCAATCACCTGCTCGGTACCAGGAATAGCTTTGAAGTTCTCGCATTTTGCGATGACAGCGCCTGTAACACCCGTACGGTCGGCATTAGGAATAGCACGCACGAGGGTGTAACCAGTCATGATGGGAATACCAAGTCTCCGAACACGGTTGGCCTGCACCGGGAAACCACCTTCATGCGGCATTGCCTCTATGATGGCCTTGATAGTTGCGCCAGCCTGCATACCTTGATAGGAAGTCAGATATCCGATGTTTCCAGCGCCTACGGTCAGCACTCGTTTGCCCAACAGTGTGTGTTCCTGGTTCATCATCTTCTGGAACACAGCTGCGGTATATACACCAGGCACATCGTCGTTCTCAAATGTCGGCATGAACGGCACGGCGCCGGTGGCCACCACCAGGTGCTGGGCATCCACGTAGCCAATTTCCTGTGTCTCGATATTCTTTATTGCGATACGCTTGCCTTCGAGAAGGTCCCACACGGTGTTGTTGAGTAGTATGCCGTCGTGATTGTCGCCAGCAAGAGTCTTTGCGATGTCGAATCCTCGCATTCCGCCGAACTTCTTTTCTTTCTCGAAAAAGAAGAACTGGTGTGTCTGCATATTGAACTGACCGCCGATTTTACCGTTGTTGTCGATGACGAGGTTGTCGATACCCAACTCGTTGAGTTTCTCACGGCAGGCCAAACCTGCAGGACCTGCGCCGATAATAGCCACGGTGGTCTTGTATATCTTCACCTCGCGCTGCGGGTTTTCGCCAGTCGAGGGCTGATAGTCCTTCGATAGCTCGCAAACCTCGTGTACGTCGTCAACTTTGGTGATGCAGATACGGCGAATCTTGCCGTCAACCAGCATCTCGCAGGCGCCGCATTTGCCGATGCCGCATTCAAGGCTGCGGTTGCGACCAGCCAAGCTGTGGCTGTGTACGGGGAATCCGGCTTGATGAAGAGCAGCTGCGATAGTGTAGCCTTTGTGTCCTTTTACCTTCTGTCCGTTGTACAGAAATTCGACCACCTCGCTCTGCGGGATGTCGAGAATCGGGTGTTTTTCAATGGGGTACATTGTGTGTGGTATTTAGTTTTGTAGATTATTCAATTTTATTATTATGAACAGAGACTTGATTATTCCACCCTCGTGCCGCACTTGGGGCAAAAATTGCCTGGTGTATAGGTTCCGCACCTGAAGCACTTCTTGGGTGCTTCGACTGACATTTGACTTCCACATTCAGTACAATAATTGCCAAACCCCTCGCTGCCGCACTTGGGGCATTTTTTTAAGTTTATCGTTGTCTTTTTTCTTTTTTTGTTATGTACAATCAGCAAAATAAGCGGAGTAATAATCAAAAGTAAGAAAAATATTATCATCCAAAAAAAGACACCTATTCCTGGACTTATTAATGGATTGTTCATTGTCGCCTATTTTGATTGATATTATTGTTTTCTCATTTCTCAATTTTCTCGCAGGTATTCGTCAATCGACTGTGCGGCGGTTCTACCGGCCCCCATAGCCAGTATGACTGTTGCGGCACCACTTACAGCGTCGCCGCCGGCGAACACTCCTTTGCGGCTCGTGGCGCCCTTCTCGTCGGCTATCAAGCCGCCCCAACTTTCGGCTGCGAGACCTTCAGTTGTGTTCTTGATGAGCGGGTTGGGACTTGTGCCGAGCGACATCACCACAGTATCCGTTTCCAACAGAAATTCGGAATTGGGGATAACGCTGAACTTACGGCGGCCGCTCTCGTCGGGTTCGCCCATCTCCATACGGATGCACTTCATCCCGCATACATTGCCGCGCTCGTCGCCCACAATCTCGGTGGGGTTTGTCTGGAAGGCAAATACAATGCCCTCCTGCATAGCGTGGTGAATCTCCTCGCGTCGAGCGGGCATATCCTGCTCGCTACGGCGATAGACAACGGTCACCTCGCTGCCCAGTCGGCGTGCTGTCCTTGCAGCATCCATAGCCACGTTGCCTCCGCCAATGACAGCGACTTTCTTGCCAAGGAATATCGGTGTGGCGTATTCCTCGTCGTAGCCGTGCATAAGGTTTGCACGAGTCAGAAGTTCGTTGGCGGAGATTACGCCTACGAGAGTCTCGCCAGGTATGTTCATAAACTTCGGCAAACCTGCTCCGCTGGCGATATATACTGCCTCGTAGCCGTGTTTGTCGAAAAGTTCATCGATGGTTACGGTACGTCCAATGATGACGTTGGTTTTAATCTCAACACCAAGGCGGCGCAAGTTTTCAATCTCCGGCTCCACCACCTTCTGTTTCGGCAGACGGAACTCGGGTATGCCGTAAACCAACACTCCGCCGGCGTGGTGAAGTGCCTCGAATATGGTCACCTGATAGCCCATCTTAACGAGGTCGCCCGCACAGGTTAGGCCAGAAGGACCGCTGCCGATGATGGCAACTTTTTTGCTATTAGTCAGACATGTCGGACAAGTCGGACGAGTCGGACGTTCACTATGTTCTCTATTCCAATCTGCCACAAAACGCTCTAGTGCACCTATCGCAATCGGTTCGCCCTTTTTTCCCAGTATGCAGGCGCCTTCGCACTGCGTTTCCTGCGGACAGACACGTCCACACACGGCAGGTAGCGCCGAGTCGTTGGCGATGATGGCGGCGGCTTCGGCATAGTCGCGTTTTGCGACAGCTTGTATGAAGTCGGGTATATGAATCCTCACTGGGCACTGACCTACGCACATCGGTTTCTTGCAGTTCAGACAGCGCTTTGCCTCCGCAACTGCCTGTTCTTCGGTAAACACCTTGGTCACCTCCTCGAAATTGTGTATTCGCTGCAAGGGGTCCTGCTCGGCGGGCCGCTGCCGTTTAGCCAGGCGTCCGTCCTCGGTTTCGGTCATCGCCGCATCAACCGCCGCCGCTAGATTGCAGTGGTGGTTTTTGTCGGCAGTCGCAATGGGATATTTCTTCGCATCGGGTTTGGCGAGGCGTCGCATTGCCTCGTCGAAATCTACCTCATGGCCGTCGAACTCGGGTCCATCTACGCAGGTAAACTTCACCTTTCCGCCCACCGTCACACGGCAGGCGCCGCACATACCTGTGCCATCGACCATCATTGAGTTGAGGCTCACGATTGTCTTCAGGGCGTATTTCTTCGTCATCAGCGAGACGAATTTCATCATCGGCAGAGGTCCGATGGCGACACATTCCGAGTAGTGCGCTCCAGCCTCTATCAGCTGTTCTATCTTCTGCGTCACCAAACCTTTCTCGCTGTACGACCCGTCGTCGGTCATCACATAAAGGTGGTCGCATACCTGACGCATCTCATCCTCGAAGAAAAGCAGGTCTTTGTTGCGGGCGCCTATGATTACGTCGCAGGCAATTCCGTTCTCGTGACACCATTTCGCCTGAGGATAGATGGGCGCAGTACCTACACCGCCGGCCACAAAGAGTACTCGGGTTTTATCGTTTGCTTCGGTCAGCAGCTCACTCGCGCGACCGAGAGGTCCCACGATGGTGAAGATAGAGTCGCCTTCGTTCATCTGTGATAGCTGGCGTGTTGAGTCGCCCACCACCTGATAGACGATGGTGACGGAGTTGCGACTGCGGTCGATGTCGCATATCGTCAGCGGCACCCGCTCGCCTTTGGCATCGGGTATCACAATCACAAACTGTCCGGGAAGCCCCGACGTCGCAATCCACGACGTCTCTATGTCCATCAAATAAATATCTGCTGTAAGCTGCTTTTTGCGAAGAATCTTGTACATCTATCTTTATCGATTGTGTTAATGCGTTAGTGTGTTAATGCGTTAGTGAGGGACGTCACGCAATCGAACCGCCCATTTTGGCGAACTCCTCGTAGAAATACGGGATTGTCTCGATGCCGTTGAAGAACTGCTCAAGCGGGTAGTTCTCGTTGGGAGCGTGGATGTCGTCGCTTCCGAGACCGAATCCCATAAGGATGCTCTTGATGCCGAGAATCTTCTCAAATCCCGCCACAATAGGTATCGATCCGCCGCTGCGTGTCGGAATCGGACGCTTGCCATAGACCTTCTCCATTGCCTTCTCAGCTGCCTTGTAGGCCGCCAGGTCGAGCGGAGCTACATATGCCGCGCCTCCGTGACATGGGGTCACCTTTACTGTGACATAGTCGGGAGCTGCAGCCTCAAAGTAGTCCTTGAACATCTTGCTTATCTTCTCGTAATCCTGGTTTGCCACCAGACGGGTTGAAATCTTTGCGTAGGCCTTGCTTGGAAGAACAGTCTTCGAACCCTCGCCTGTGTGACCGCCCCAGATGCCGCACACGTCGAGACAGGGACGTATGCCGGTACGTTCTTTCGTCGAGTATCCTTCTTCGCCGCGCACCTCCTTGATGTCGAGTTCTTTCTTGTAGTTCTCAAGATCGAAAGGCGCCTGCGCCATCAAAGCGCGTTCCTCGTCGCTTATGACTAGGACGTCGTCGTAGAATCCCGGTATGGTGATGTGACCCTTCTCGTCGTGCAGGTCGGCAATCATCTTGCAGAGCACGTTGATGGGGTTGGCTACCGCACCGCCGTAGATGCCGCTGTGCAGGTCGTGGTTGGCTCCAGTGACTTCTACCTCCCAGTAGCAGAGGCCACGAAGACCGCTGGTGATGCTTGGCACATCGCGTGCTATCATGCTGGTGTCGCACACCAGTATCGTGTCGGCTTTCAAAAGTTCTTTGTGTTTCTCGCAGAATCCGTAGAGGCTTCCGCTGCCAATCTCTTCTTCGCCTTCAATCATGAATTTAACGTTGCAAGGCAGCTGGTTAGTCTTCACCATGAATTCAAACGCCTTTGCCTGCATGAAGCTTTGGCCTTTGTCGTCATCGGCACCGCGAGCCCATATCTTGCCGTCTTTCACGACTGGCTCAAAAGGCTTGGTGTTCCACAGCTCTAGCGGAGCCACCGGCATCACGTCGTAGTGGCCATATACCAGCACGGTGGGCTTCGAGGCGTCTATTATCTTCTCGCCATATACCACAGGGTTGCCGTCGGTAGGCATCACCTCGGCCTTGTCGGCACCAGCAGCCAAAAGAAATTCTTTCCATTTGTTGGCACAGCGCACCATATCGTCCTTATGCTCGCTCTCGGCCGAGATTGAAGGAATGCGTATAAGTTCGAATAGTTCGTTCAAGAAGCGTTCCTTGTTAGCTTCGATGTAATTCTTTACGTTGTTCATATACTTGATGTTTTTAGTTTTATACATAAATGTTTAGCCAGAGAACGGCTAGCAAATAAGACCGCAAATTTACGCACAAAAATCCAAATTAGCAAGACTTAAGCCAAGATTTTTTTTGCCGACCATCGGTTGGTTTCGCGTTGCAAGAATACACCGCCGTCATTGCGGTTTACGAATTTTTATGGAAAAATATCCAGAATCTTCTCCAGCTCGACGTTTCGGATGAATATTCATATTATTCTTTTCGAAGTCGGAAAGGCTACCTATCAACTACCTACCAACGCCCTACCAACTCCCACTGCAAAATTTGGTTTCTTGGTTTCAAATTCGAAAAGAGAAAAACGTGTCTTTTGTCATTGACCTATTTTACTTCTGCCGCTTTTGTATAAAAACACCAGCGGACACCCTTTCGAGTGTCCGCTGGTTCTATCAATAACTGTTTTGTGGTTGGTAAAACTATTTACCGGCTTCGGCTAGAGCGATATATTTGTCTATCGTCGTCCACTCGGTGGATTCGGGATAGTTGCTCTTTATCTGTTTGAAAAAGTCAAGCGCTTTAGCATTGTCGCCAGTTGCCAGACATACGCGGCCAGCCTTGTAAAGTGCGGTAGGCGCAACTACGAAATTGTCTTTTGCCATTTTTGCGGCTTTCTCGTAGTGCTTCAATGCGGCCGATTCATTCTTCAGTTCCCACTCGGCGTCGCCTTTCAGCATCTCGTTCAGCGGTTTGGTGAAGGCGTCTTTGCCTTTATACGACTTGAAGTAGTCGAGAGCTTCGTCATACTTGCCCAGATTCAGGCAGCAGATGCCGGCATAGTATTTGGCCAGATTGTTGGCTTTGGTGCCCTTGTTCTCGGTTGCGAGGTCCACAAATCCGATGATATCGAGGCTGTCGCTACCGTTGAGAGCCAACTCGTATTCTCCTTGGTCAAACCAGAATTCCGCCTTGAAGTTGTCGGCTGCAGCGTTGCGCTCGCGGTTCTGCAAAGCAGGTTTGAGTAACAGGAAATAAAGTACTACGCCAACCACTATCACGCCTGCACAGATGAGTATCCATTTGGCGTTTTTCTCTATAAACTGCTCGGCGTTCGAGACGGCTACACTCAAATCTTTTGCCTCGTTGTTCTTAACGATCTTGCTGTTCTTTGTATCTTCCATACTGGATTTTGATTAAAATGTTCTTGTGAAAATTCGGGTTGCAAAGATACTTATTTTTTGTATTTGAGCGAAATTATTTTTGTAAACGACTTGTTTACGAAAATGGTGTTAGAAATATTTTTGTTAGGTATTGGTTGGTTATCAATTAGTTGTAGAATTGTGTTTAGTGTTATTAAAAAATAATTTATTCAAAATTTGCTTAATAACAGTATTTTATATACTTTTGCGGTGTTTTATAAACTAAGAAAAGTGGATACAACAAATGAATATCTGGGATTGAAACTCAAGAGTCCCATTATCGTAGGTAGCTGCGGCCTTACATCTTCGGTTGAGGACTTGTTGCGCATTGAGCAACATGGTGCAGGCGCCGTAGTGCTCAAATCGGTATTCGAAGAGGAAATAATTCACGATATCAAACGCAACACTCATGTCACCGCTCCCATCGAGCATTACGGCGAGAGCTATGAATATATTGCCAGTCATGTTGCGGACGATTCTCTGGCTCGTCGCTTTGCGGTTGTCAAAGAGGCTACTCAGCGGTTGTCAATACCGGTCATTGGCAGTATTAACTGCTTCTCGCACGAAAACTGGCTGACCTATGCCAAGAAATTCGAGGAATGTGGCTGCGCAGCATTGGAACTTAATATGGCTATACTTCCATACGAGTGCTCGCTTTCAGCAGAAGACGTGGAACGTACCTACACCAACATAATACAATCGCTTCGACTTGCAGTGTCGATTCCAATCTCACTCAAAGTCGGCCCATATTTTACCGATATGGCCAAATTTATGCAGCGGTTGTCGTGGCTTGGTATTCAGGGTATAACTATGTTCAACAAGTCGATGCAGATAGATATCGACATCGATGAGATGACCATGCGTAGCGCCAGCTGTCTCTCTTCGCATGATGTGTTCTATGACACTCTGCGTTGGGTGGCTATACTGACCAATAAACTTCGCTGTCCGATTTCGGCTGTCGGCGGGGTATATACGCCAGATGATATTATCAAGCTTCTCTTGGCGGGTGCAGGTAGCGTACAGGTTGTCTCGTGCCTATATAAGAATGGCATTGAGTATCTCAGCACCCTCAACGCAGGACTCAAGGAGTGGATGTCAAACAAAGGGTATGACAATATCAATCAGTTCCGGGGCATCATGAGCGTCCCGACTCACGACAAAGCCTCCGTGGCCATGCGTACGCAGTTTATGCGCTACTTTGCGGAAATATAAAGCGACTATCAACACATACTCAATAACAAATTTACAAACTAACATCCCAATTTTTATGGAAGAACAAGAAAGAAACGCCAGTTTTTTCCGTTTTGAAGACTTGCGCCTTTATGCCAAAGCCACGGATTACAGCTCATGGCTTATCCGCAACATCGCAGAGCCGCAGAGCAAACGCGAAAAGATACTTGTGGAATCATTCAGCCGCTCATCTTTTGATATAGCCTTGAACATCGCCGAAGGTTCGGCACGTAACAAGGCTCAGTTTGAATACTACCTCAAGATTTCGAAAACCGCCATACGCGAGTGCGTGGTATTTACCTCCGTCGCCAAAGACTGCGGTTTGTTTGACGATAATGCTTACGAACGTTCCCGCGAATTGCTCATGGAACTCACTCGCATGGTGGGCGCTCTCATCATATCCATACAGCGCAGTACTGGCTCTCGCCGCCGTGACAACGATGACCGCGATGAGAGAGACAACTATTCAGCTCCCATTGAAGACGACGACACGCTTAACCAAATTGATACCAACTTCTAATGTATCCTCGTTTAGAGAATCTTCATCATCAAGCGACCGGCAATTTCTTTCTAATTGCCGGTCCTTGCGTTATAGAGGACGAACACAGCCCGATTGCTATAGCAGAAAGGCTGCTAGAAATCACCGACCGACTCGAAATACCATTTATTTTCAAAGCCTCCTACAAGAAGGCTAACCGCACGCGTATCGACTCCTTCACTGGGATAGGCGATATCGCAGGACTTGAGGTTCTTGCACATATACGTGAGAAATTGCACATACCTGTAATCACCGACATCCACAACGAGGCTGATGCCGCAATGGCAGCGCCTTATGTTGATGCAGTTCAGATTCCGGCGTTTCTTTGCCGTCAGACTTCTCTGCTCGAAGCCGCTGCCGCCACAGGTCTTTGTGTGAACATCAAGAAGGGTCAGTTTCTGGCGCCCGAGGCTATGACTCATGCCCTCGCCAAGGTAAAGCATAACGGCAACGACAATGTAATGCTCACCGAGCGTGGCACCACATTTGGCTATCAGGATTTGGTGGTCGATTTCCGCGGCGTTACCGAGATGCGCAAGAATAACGTGCCTGTCGTGGTCGATATCACACATTCTCTCCAGCGTCCAAACCAGCCGTCGGGAGTAAGTGGTGGTAACCCCGAGATGATTGAAACCATCGGAAGGGCTGCCGTTGCGGTACAATGCGACGGTATATTCATGGAGACCCATCCTGACCCGTCTAAAGCAAAGTCGGACGGTGCCAATATGCTCCCTCTCGACCGCGCAGAAGGACTGCTCAAAACGCTGCTGCGGATAAATGAAGCGGCAAGGATGTGAAAGTGTGGATATGTTGATAGGTGGATACGTTGATACGTTGATATGTGGATATGTGGATACGTTGATATGATTGAATGTATAAAAGGTAACCGCCGTGTCTGCTAACCACTTAAATGTATAAATGTTTTCAACCTTTTGAACCTTTTGAACCTTTCGAACCTTTTAAACTCTTATAACCTTTATAACATTTAAACCTTTTCAACTTTTTGAACTCTCAATCCTCATGGAACTAAACCTTACAAGACCCATAGTGTTTTTTGATCTCGAGACCACAGGTGTGGTGGTGGGCCACGACCATATAGTTGAAATTTGCCTGCATAAAGTGAATCCCGACCATAGCTGCGATACCCTTGTAGAGAGAGTGCGTCCTGCCGATGCCAACGGCAAAACCATACATATTCCAGAGGAATGTACTGCAATCCACGGAATACACGATAGCGATGTGGCGGACAAGCCTACGTTCAAAGAGATGGCACCGCGGTTGCTGCAGTTTATAGGCGATGCTGACCTAGCAGGCTATAACAGCAATAAGTTTGATGTGCCGATGTTGGTCGAAGAGTTTCTCCGTGCTGGTATTGATTTCGATGTCAAGAAGCGCCACCTTGTCGATGTGCAGAATATTTTCCACAAGATGGAGCAGCGTACGCTGAAAGCTGCCTACACTTTTTATTGCGGCAAGAACCTCGACAATGCCCATTCGGCTGATGCCGACACGTTGGCTACATACGAGGTGCTCAAGGCACAGCTTGACAGGTATAAGGATGCAGAGTTCGTTGATCGCGACGGAAAGGTCTCGTGTCCTGTTGTCAATGATGTCGAGGCGTTGAGCCAGTTTACAACTGCTGCGCAGTGGGCTGACCTCGCAGGACATATCGGCATCGACAAGCATGGTCGCGAGGTGTTTAATTTCGGCAAGTACAAAGGCGAACCTGTAGCGGCTGTGTTTACAAAGGAACCGTCATACTACGACTGGATGATGAAATCTGATTTCCCGCTCTACACCAAGAAAGTCATCACCGATATATACGATGGGATGAAAAAGAGCAAGGTTGATCAGCTTAAACTGCAGTGGGGCGCAAAATAAGCGGTGGGTGTAACTGCTGACAGATTACCGAATTGAAGCCACGTTGGCAAGCTATCGGTAGTTGTATTCGAGTATTTCTATCCTGCGTTCGCGGGCGGCATCGACGCTATAGACGCTATGAAGTTGGTCTTTCGCGCTTGAACTGACATCCTTTGGCGAAGTTGAACTGCCAAAGGGCGCACTCTTTATTTCAAGTGTGCCGCTGCCTGGCTGCGACATCACACGGCGTATCATACCGCCGTTGTATTCTTTCAGTTGGTTTACGATGGTCGATATACGGCGTTTCGAGAGGTTGACGTTGTATGCCGAGTTGTGCAGCGGGCTTGCATACCCTCCGACGGTCAGCACCACATGGCGTCCGTTAAGAATGTCTTGTGCCAGGAGGTGTATGAAGTGTTCGAATTTCTCGCTGTTGTACTGCACCTCGACGAAGAAGCTTTCTAGCGAGGCTAGCGCCATACTGCGCTCCGTACTGTCGGTTATCTCGTTTTGCCGTTCCATATAGGTTCTCTTCATGAACATGTACGAATTGTATGTCTGGAAGTAGGTGAGGGTGGTTGTGGTATCTTGGCAGCGCGGGTTGGGCTCGTCGTTGTGGAAGAAGAGCTTTATGGGTAGCAGTCGGCGCGCCTGCTTGCAAGGACAGGTGTCTTCTGTCGGTTTGTTCTCAGCTACCGCGGGCTTGCTTTTGACCTTTGTGGTATCTATGGTGACAAGGTCCCAACGGTAGATGTCGTGACAGCATGAGGTGTCGTGTATGAAATATGAGTCGCTGCGGTTTGAAGTGAAATAGCCGGAGTTGCGATTCGTTTTTTGTGCGTTGAAATCGGATTCTTGGCAGTTGACGGTAAAGTACAGGTCGTCTTCGACCGAATTTATCGGTTCTGGCAGACGGGTGGGGGTGCGCCAGCTGTTGCGAGATCCGCGTGAGGAATAGACGTCGTGTTTGCCGCTGCCGCCTGGTCGGTCGCTTGAGAAATACATGACCCCGTCTGTCTGGTCGTAGAATGGTGTGATTTCGTCATATTGCGAGTTGATGGGAGATCCCAAGTTTGTTGGGAGACCTATTTCTTTCTCGTCCACGGTCACATACCAGATGTCCATGCCACCCATTCCTCCCGGTCGGTCGGATGCGAAGTATAGTATCGTCACGCTGTCTGAGATGTGGCCGATGGTAGGGTGTGTCGAATTGTAGCCTTTCATATTCACGTTTCCGCCCATGCGTTGCGGTTTCGACCATTTGCCACCCTTCGATTTGATGTAGTATATCTCGTTCTGGTATGAGTCACTGTTGTCCAGACGGCACCGTGTGAAGTATATGATACCGTTCCGCAGGTCGAAGGCAACATTTCCGGTGTGTCGGCTGGGGTGGTTTATGCCGAAGGTCTCAGGTTCGCCGTTTGAGAGCTTTCCGTTTTCGGAAACTTGCGACTTAAAGACCCGCATGATAGTGATGCCGAAGTCGATATATCCGCCGCTTTCGCTGACTTCTTGCAGGCTGGAGTAGTAGAGTGTGTCGCCTATGCGTATAGGTCCTGATTCGCTGCCAGGGGTGTTAACCTTGCGACCTTCGTGTGTGACCTCGTAGCGCGTTATTTGAGCGCCGGCAGTAGTCAGAAAGCAGAAGAAGAGTAATATAGTTAAAAGTCTATTATACATGGAGAGGTTCAAAATTCAAGGTTTCAAGGTTTGTTGATATGTGGATAGGTTGATATGTTGGTTCAAGGGTTCAAAATTCAAAATTCAAAGTTCAAAATTCAAAATTAAATTATCGGACACGGTAGTGCTTTGCGCTTGTTTTTCTTGCGGTTGAGGTGATAAATCAACCCACCCTCGAATGCTCCTACTGACCGTGATCCTGGTACTAGTTTTGAGATATTGGCGTCGTAGAGGAAGAAGAAGGTGAGGGCGTTGTAGTGGACGCCTATGTCGAACACTAAGGCGTCCGCCCAGCGGTAAGCGGCACCGAACTGTAGCGCTAGGTTGCGGCTGAAACTTTCGTCTATATAGTATTTTGCGTCGGTACCGAAGAGAATCTCGGTGTTCTGTTTCTGTATTTGAACCATCGCCAGCGGCATCAGCGACCATTGTGGAGCAAAACGCCATTCGAAGCGCAGGTATGCGTTGAATCGTGGCTCAAGCCGAGTGGCGCCCTCTTCGAAGTAGGTGAGTTTCGGGCGGTTGAGGTTGTATGCAGACACGCCAGTTTTTAGGGTTAGATTGGTTGAGGGCTGGCTGTAGAAAGCCACTCCGGCTCCAATGGTCGGGTAGTTGACATGCTCGCGCTCGAACTGTTCCGTGGGGTCTTCCATCAAGGCGTCGCTTGGGTCGAATCCCGCTCGGTTGAAGCCTCCCATCACCGCGAGCGAGAAGATGTTGTCGCTGCGTGTGTTGAGGGCTTTGTAGAAAGAGACAATCAGGTCGCCCGAGAGAGTTCCGTAAGAGAGGCTGCCCGCCTTGTCTGCATAGATGTATCCGCCCAGCGAGATGCCGTAGCGGTGGTATTTGTTCTGATACACAGGCACCTCCACGGTGGCGGCAAGCGTTTGGAATGGGTCATGCACGGTTGCCCACTGGTTGCGGTATATGATGCCGAAACGCCCCTGTCCGTCGAAGAATCCCGAGTAGGCGGGGTTTGTGAGAACCTGTATGTAGTCAGCTTGCGAGAAATGTATGTCTTGTGCCCATGCAACCGACATCAGGCAGCAGAGAAAAATCAGCAGCCTGACAAAAGTTGGTTTAATGGATTTATACAATAACACAATCACACATTATTAGCGTCATCTCGCATACGGAGGCAGCGATATGTCGGCGAACTCGCCGCGAAGGTATTTGAAGTGAGCCGCAATGCCCACCATAGCGGCGTTGTCGGTACAGAATTTCTTTTGAGGCACGAAAGTGGTCCATCCGTGTTTGGCGCCGGCTTCGGCTATGCGTTGCCGCAGCAACGAGTTGGCCGACACACCTCCCGCAATAGCCACCTGATTGACATGGTGTTTCAGCACCGCCTTTTCCAGCTTTTTCATCAGAAACCCCACTATGGTCTCTTGTATCGAGGCGCAGAGGTCTTCCTTGTGTTTCTCGATGAAGTCGGGTTCCGTTTTCAGCTGGTCGCGCAGGAAGTAGAGAAACGAGGTCTTTATGCCGCTGAAACTGTAGTCAAAACCTGGAATGTTGGGTGTGGCGAAGTGGTAGGCGTCGGCGTTGCCGTTTTGTGCCAGCGAGTCGATGATGGGGCCGCCTGGGTAGCCGAGATCCATGATTTTGGCAGCCTTGTCGATGGCTTCTCCTGCGGCGTCGTCGATGGTTTGGCCGAGAATCTCGTACTCGAAGTAGTCATGGAAGAGCATTATCTGAGTGTGACCTCCCGAAACCAGCAGGCAGATGAACGGAAAACGAGGGGTAGGGGTGGAGTCAGTCTCCTTGATGAAATGCGACAGCACGTGAGCCTGCAGGTGGTTCACCTCAATGATGGGCACTTTGAGTGCCTGAGAGAGACCTTTGGCGAAAGAGACACCTACCAGCAGAGAACCTAGCAGTCCGGGGCCGCGGGTGAAAGCCACGGCATCGATGTCACTGAGGGCGATGCCTGCTTGTTGCACCGCGTCATCTACCACTGGCACGATGTTCTGCTGGTGCGCACGCGAGGCGAGCTCCGGCACCACGCCGCCGTAGCGACGGTGTACCTCCTGCGAGGCAATGACATTAGAGAGCAGGAACTGGTCGCGGAGAACCGCTGCCGAGGTGTCGTCACACGACGATTCTATTGCGAGGATTATACTCATAGCGGTTGCAAAAATACGAAAAAAAGCCGTTCTTTGGCAGTTTTTAACTGCGGGAAATATATTTTTGAAAACAGGAAGGCCGCAATAAAAAAAGAGATTATGGCTGTATTTATGGAAAAAAGTGAGTATATTTGCTAAACCGATTTGATGTCAATGTATTCTTGCAAGGATATATCAATCAGAATGTTTGGCGGTATCGTTATAATACGGCCGACTTATATGGTGCAGAGATTGCATCTACAACAGTTTGATGCACAGCACTAAGCAATCTTCTGCTCCGTATCAACTCCGTATTAACTACGTATCACCTCCGTATCAACGTCGTACCATCTCTAGGATTCATCTAAGATTCATCCAGGGTAACTTCGAGTTATGGAGTACTTTTCGCCTAGATGGGTTATGGGTTTGTTGGGGTTGTGTTAAGTGGGGGAGTTTGTTTTTTTTGCTTCGCCGAGTTGTTGACGGTGGGTGAGAGGTGGGTGGCTCTGTCGAACGTAACATGCTGATAGATGTTGTGATAGTTTTTTTATGCACAAATGGTTGTAGCAAAGATAAAAAAACTCGTATATTTGTAAGTTATTATACAAGGTATGTCGTTTTATAATTGGTTGAATATGCGTAGATGTCTGTTTGTCCTTGCGGCTTGCATGCTGATGCTTTCGTGTATGAAAGACTCAGACGAGACTATTTGGCTCCCTGTTCTGAATGACCGCATACCAGAGCGAGTGCTGTCGGCTGACGAGCAGGACTCGCTACGGCAGTATATGCCGATTTACGAGGGCTTCACGCCGGTGAATGTGGACGGCGACTACATGGCTTCGCCGATGACGCTGGTGTATGCCTCGGATGGCTTCGAGGGTGAGTTTTACGACATGCGCTGGAAGGTGGCCGACCAAAACGGACGCAATGTGGCGAGCTACAAGGAATGGCAGCGAAATGCGGCAGGCTCGACCAAGGAGGCGCATGTGATAGGAGAGGGAAAGAAAATAACGGTCTATACGATAGAGAAGGCTGTTGACGAGAGTCTTGGTTGGAGCTGTGATATGGTCACGGTTATTTCGGGTGAGAAAGAAGAGGATGGAATCAAGGGCTATTCGTATGCTATCGTGATGCGCAACAAGTGTGACGATAACGGTGTGATTATTGAGCCCGACAGTTACAGGGTATTTACCGATGGAGACGGGATGTCGTCGTTGAGAAGGTGATGCTGATTGAAGAAATAAGTGTTTGGCGATATGGGATTTGCAAGCATAATGTCACTCAGGAAACGAGTTGCCGCGATGGTGCTCGTGCTGGCTGCTGTGGGCGGCAGGGTATCGGCTCAGGGTGAGGTTCCGCTGCATATGTTCGCTGGTGGTGTGAAGGCAGGCGTAAGCGTGGGGGATTTCCGTTTCACCGCAGCCAACTACACCATATACAAGCACCATTTGACTGTCAACGCAGTTGCTGGCGCATGGCTGCAGCTGCGCACCAAGTCGGGCTTTTCTATTAGGCCTGAGGCGGCGTATACAGGAAGGGGAACGAATATGGAGTGGGAGGATGTTCAATACCGCATGCGTGCCAACTGCTTGGATATCCGTCTAGGTTTGATATACAACTTCACGTTCAAGAAGACACTACTGTCGCCATACATTGTGGTTGCGCCGATATGGAATATAACGATGGATGGAAGGGTGGATTACACTGACTATTACACGGGCTATATTGTGATGCCGCTTTCTACCAGCAGTATGAAGACGCATGATTTTGGAATGTTTTGTGGAGTGGGGTTCGAGTATCCTGTGCATGGCTATGGGTGGGCTGTATGTCTGTCGGGTGAGGTGGGCTATAATTGGGGGTTAGGGAACGATTTCTCGAAAAAGGAACGGACAACCAATGTGACGGTTCTTAACCCAAGCTTGGATCAACTGCCGGCTCTCGGAAGCCGTTTGGCGCGTGGTATAGAGGTGACATTTCGAGTGGGTGTGCCTTTCGGAAAGGTGATTGAATGGAAAAAACAACAGCCAGTCAATAACTTCTTGTTTGACGAAGACGACTAGGGAGTGCAGGATGAAGGTGTTGATGACTTCGACGAGAAGACTGCGAGGATGACGACGAAAATGGTGAATGAGAAACGAATCGAATTGAAGCTGTGGTGACAAAACCGGCTGAAGAAGAGGTGGAATCAGAAAAGACGAATGATGATTGGCCAAAGGAGAAAGAATAAAATCAATAACAATAGAAGGATATGCAATGATGAGACGTGTAGTGTTTTTTGTATTGCTTACGATGACAGGAGCCTGCTTATGGGCCCAGTCGGCTTTCGGTGTCGCGGGCGGCGATGCAAGCGGTGAGAACGGAAGTCTGAACTATACAGTGGGTCAGGTGGCGGTGATGACCACATACGGCAAGGTGACCAATGCCAGCCGAGTGGCTGCCAACTTGCGAGAAGGGGTGCAGCAGACCTATACCGTGGAGGAACTGAGAATCGACGGCGTGCAGGTGTTGGACTTGGACATAAGTGTCTATCCCAACCCGACAGCCGACCAGGTGACGGTGAGCGTGGGGCACTCTGTTGCAGACATGCGCTACGAGCTGTACAGTATGGACGGACGGCTGCTGCAGAAAGGAAGTGTGAACGAAGGCGAGTTGTCTATTGAAATGAGGACGTATGCGGCAGGTAGCTATGTGCTGCGTATTGCGGCAGGTAAGTCGGAAAACAATTACAAAATAGTTAAACTGTGAGTTGAGAGGAGTTGGATCAATAAATTAAGGAATAGAAATAATAAACATAGAAACACATGAAAAAGGGATTGATATTAGCGATGTTGGCTGTGGCTATGGGGATGACGCTGAGGGCACAGGCGCCGCAGACAATGACTTATCAAGCCGTTGTGCGTGATGCTACAGGTCGGCTGGTGTGCAATAGCAACGTGGGGGTTCAACTATCCATACTGCAGGGTTCCGAGAACGGGTCGGTGGTATATACTGACCGCCAGACGGTGATCACCAACGCAAACGGTATGTTTACACTGATAATTGGCAGTTCATCCAACAAACTCGACGGCATTGATTGGGCAGCAGGGCCTTTCTTCATCAAGAGCGAGGTTGACCCTACGGGAGGCACGGACTACACATTGAGTATAGTGCAGCAAATGACAAGTGTGCCCTATGCGTTGAGGGCCTGTGTGGCGGACAGCATTATAAGCGGCGTGAATTTCGAGGAATTGGACCCTGTGTTCACTGCATGGGACAAAGACTACAATGACCTTATAAACACTCCGACAATACCGACCTCGATGAGCGAGCTGGAGAACGACGCTGGCTACCTTACCTCGTATGAGGAGATTCAGGTGCTGAGCCTCAGCAACGACACAATATTCCTTACAGGCGGAAGCTTTGTGAAGTTGCCAGAGAGTGGCACCAGAGATTATAATGACCTCATCAACACTCCGACAGTACCAACGTTGGTAAGCGAACTTGATAACGATGCGGGCTATTTGACTTCTTACAGCGAGGTGCAGTCACTCTCCGATGTGACTGCCATAGGAAATGCAGCCAACACGCAGCTGAAGGAGGTGAGTGACCCTACCGATGACCTTGATGCCGTAAACCTTCGTACGCTGCACGCTGTGATAGCCGACTGGACGCACAGGTTCGACTCCATCACGCATGTGTATGATTCTATAATCCGTTATCAGGACAGCGTCATAGACACAATGGGCGATATAATTGCAATACTTGCCACTACTGAGGGGGATACTGTGGCGGCTGAATGTGAGAGTTTCAGCTGGTATGGCACAGAATATACGGTTTCGGGCGACTACCGTCATCTGCTCCGCAATGTATTGGGATATGACAGCGTTCTGACGATGCACTTGACCATCAATCACGCTACCCACAACGCCGAGAACCAGACAGCCTGCGACAGCTATTCCTGGCACGGGAATAGTTACAGTGCCAGCGGCACTTATACATACAGCTATACGAATACTGCCGGGTGCACGAGTACTGACACGCTGCACCTTGTAGTCAACGCCAGCAACGCGGCTACAGACCATCAGACTGGGTGTGACTCGTACATCTGGATAGACGGAAATACTTACACCGCATCGGAGAACACTGCAACGTATACGTTGACTAACGCGGCAGGGTGCGACAGTGTCGTGACGCTGAACTTGACGATGCATTATGGCACACACAACTCTGAAACAGTCTCAACGACAGAGGTTTCGTACACATGGCATGGAACGAACTACATATCCACAGAAAATCATACATACGAATACACAAATGGTGATGGTTGCGCAAGCGTGGACACATTGCATCTGACCATCGGACCGTTTGACTCGTACGGGCAATCGGCATCGTTGTTCTCGGTGAGTGCGAATAAAAAGGTTCGCTTCTCAAAAGGTAACCTGCAGTATCAAAACACGGGGACACACGCTGTGGCTACTGGTGGTACGGCGGAAGGTACTTGGCGTTTTGCAGACAATCAGTATGACTATATCTCAGACGGTAATATCTCTTCGTCCTATACAGGATGGATAGATCTGTTCGGCTTTGGAACCAGCGGATGGAACAGTGGTGCGACTGCCTATCAACCCTATTCGACAAGCACTACGGGAATACATTATTGGCCCGGGAATTCAGTGGGTAACGATTTGGCTGGTGATTACAGGAACGCCGACTGGGGAGTGTATAACGCTATATCGAACGGCGGAAACCAACCCGATATGTGGAGAGTCTTGACGAGAGGTGAACAAGAGTTTTTGTATTTTGGACGAACTACCTCGACGGTTAACGGTGTGGAGAATGCTCGTTATGTAAAAGCCATCGTGAACGGAACGTATGGTACGATTATATTCCCAGATTTATATTCTCATCCGAGTGAGGTACCACTGCCGACAGGTATTAACTCCGCATCCACTACATATATATCAAATGGTTACACCGTTGCTCAATGGACTTTGATGGAGGCTAACGGGTGTATATTCCTGCCAGCTGCTGGATGGAGAACGGGCAGCGACACGTATCATTCTATTGGAACCATAGGCCAATACTATACAAGTACGGTCTCCCTTGTTGAAGAAGGCACGGCATATCTGCCAAGAGTACTTCATTTCGAGGACGCCCAATTCTCAATAGATTGGAATCATAGTTACTATAACGCCAACTCCGTCCGTTTGGTCAGAGATGCGCAGTAAATAGGCAAGCATAAATGATGAAGGGCCGTCCTAATGGGCGGCCCTCTATCGTTTATTATGGTAAATCCTATTTGAAATACTCCACGCCCGACTCGAATATCAGCTGGTCGGTGTTGCCGTAGATGTTGAGGAAGGCACCCTGACTGCGACGCTCGGAGTGTCCCATCTTGCCGAGCACACGTCCGTCGGGACTTGTGATGCCTTCGATGGCACAGTAGGATCCGTTCATATTATACTCCTCGTCCATGGTGGGATTGCCGTCGAGGTCGGCATACTGCGTAGCCACCTGTCCGTTCTTGAAGAGGCGGTCGATCCACTCCTGCGGTGCGACGAAACGTCCCTCGCCGTGTGAGATGGGGATGACGTAGGTGGCGCCCAGCTCGGCTTTCCTAAGCCACGGGCTCAGATTGGAGGTAACCCTGGTATAGGCCATCTTGCTCTGGTGGCGTGCGATGGTGTTGAAAGTCAGCGTCGGTGCGTCGTCGGCCTGCGGCAGTATCTCGCCGTGAGGCACCAGCCCCAGCTTGACCAAAGCCTGGAAACCGTTGCAGATGCCAATCATGAGGCCGTCGCGCTTCTGCAGCAGTTCCATGACGGCGTCGGAGATGCGCTGGTTGCGGAAGACGCTGGTGATAAACTTGGCCGACCCTTCAGGCTCGTCGCCTGCGCTGAATCCGCCAGGAATCATTATTATCTGACTGTTGTTGATGGCCTTCACGTAGGCGTCGACACTCTCGCGTATCTGCTGGCCGTTCTGGTTGCGGAACACGATGATTTCGCTCTCGGCACCGGCGCGGTTGAAAGCACGGGCGCTGTCGTATTCGCAGTTCGTACCCGGGAAGGCTGGAATGAAAACTCTCGGCTTCGCCGAATGTTGAATGTTGAATGTTGAATGTTGAAGAGGGTGGTCGGCTTTGTAGAGCTTGCTTTCGACTTTCTGAGCGGCGGTGTCCACTCCCGCGGTGCGGGTGGGGAACACTCCTTCGAGGGTTTTCTGCCAAGTTGTGAGTGCCTCTTCGATGCTAATTGCGAATTGTGAATTGTCAATTGTGAATTGTGGCTCGGAGGTTACTTCGCCGATTTTCTCGCAGCGGAACGGCAGCTTGTCGGCTGCGTTCACCTCGACGATGATGTTGCCGTAGAGCTTGTCGGTCAAGCCGTCGGCCTTGCAGAGAGTCACACCCAGCTTGTTGCCGAACGCCATCTTGCTGACCGCCTCGACGATGCCGCCGAATCCGACAGCGTAGGCGCTGAGCACCTTGCCTAACTCGATGGCTTTACGGAGTGCGGCATACTGGTTGAGTGCGTCGTCGTAGTCGGGCATGCCGTACTGGTCTTGCTTGATGTCGAGCATCACGAGGGTGCTGCCAGCCTTCTTCAGTTCGGGAGTAACCACATGTTTGAGGTCGCTGATGCCCACGGCAAACGAACAGAGCGTGGGAGGCACGTCGATGTCGTTGAACGTACCCGACATAGAGTCTTTACCGCCAATGGCAGGCAGGCGGAGGCCTATCTGTGCGTGGTAGGCGCCGAGCAGAGCGGCGAACGGCTCGCCCCAACGGTAGGGGTCGTTGCCGAGTTTCTTGAAATATTCCTGGAAGGTGAGTCTCACCCGCGACGCGTCGCCACCGGCGGCGGCCACCTTAGCCACCGACGAAAGGACGGCGTAGACAGCACCGTGGAACGGCGACCAGCTGGTGAGGTAGGGGTCCATGCCGTAGGACATGATGGTGACGGTGTCGCATTTGCCGTCGAGCAACGGCAGCTTGCCTATCATGCTCTGAGTGGGCGTGAGCTGGTATTTGCCGCCGTAGGGCATCACAACGCTTCCCGCCCCTATCGAGCTGTCGAACATCTCGACCAGACCTTTCTGCGAGCAGACGTTCAAATCGCTCAGGGTTTTCAACCAAAGCGATTTCAAATCTGAATTATTTTCGCGGCAGCCTTCTTCAAAATTCGAAATTCTAAATTCACCTTTTTCTTTCGGCATCGAGACGCTCACGGTTGTCTCCTGATGGGCGCCGTTGGTGTCGATAAAGCGACGGCTCAGGTTGACAATCTCTTTTCCACGCCAGCTGATGACCATGCGGGGCTCTTTGGTGACGGTAGCGACCACCGTAGCTTCGAGGTTCTCCTCGTCGGCATACTGCAGCATCTTATCGACATCCTTCGGGTCAACCACGACGGCCATACGTTCCTGGCTCTCGCTGATGGCGAGCTCGGTGCCGTCGAGTCCGGCATATTTCTTGGGCACTCGGTCGAGGTTAATCTGGAGGCCGTCGGCCAGCTCGCCGATGGCGACGCTGACGCCGCCGGCGCCGAAGTCGTTACATTTCTTAATGATGGATGAGACCTCCTCGCGGCGGAACAGACGCTGAATCTTGCGTTCGGTCGGCGCGTTGCCTTTCTGCACCTCTGCGCCGCAGGTGGTGAGGCTCTTGGTGGTGTGGCTCTTAGAAGCACCCGTTGCACCGCCTATGCCGTCGCGTCCCGTACGTCCGCCAAGCAGGATGATGACATCGCCGGGGTCGGAGGTGAGACGTTTCACAGCGCGACGAGGGGCGGCGGCTATCACCGCACCAATCTCCATACGTTTGGCCACGTAGTTGGGATGGTATATCTCGTTGACCAAGCCGGTGGCGAGACCTATCTGGTTGCCGTAGGAGCTGTATCCGTGTGCGGCGGTGGTGACGATCTTGCGCTGAGGCAGCTTGCCGGGCAAGGTGGCTTCGATAGGTTTGGTCGGGTCGGCAGCACCAGTCACACGCATAGCCTGATAGACGTAGGTGCGGCCCGAAAGCGGGTCGCGGATACATCCACCCAGACAGGTGGCGGCACCACCGAAGGGTTCTATCTCGGTGGGGTGGTTGTGAGTCTCGTTCTTGAAGTTTATGAGCCACTCCTCGCGGTTGCCGTCAATAACCACCGGCACCACGATGGAGCAGGCGTTGATTTCGTCGCTCGGCTCCTGGTCGTCGAGGATGCCGGCTTTCTTGAGCCGCTTGGCGGCAAGGGTTCCGATATCCATGAGGCAGACGAACTTGTCGTTGCGTCCCGTATAATGCTCTTTGTGGTCGGAGAGGTACTGCTTGAAGGCGCCCTCTATAAGCGGACGGTAGAAGCCGTCGTCGAAACGGACATCCTTCAGCTCGGTGGCGAAGGTGGTGTGGCGGCAGTGATCGCTCCAGTAGGTGTCGAGCACACGTATCTCGGTCACCGACGGGTCGCGTTTTTCCTCACCGCGGAAGTAGTTCTGTATGTGGAGGAAGTCTTTGAAGGTCATCGCAAGACCGAGTCCGTCGTAGAGTTTTTTCAGCTCGTTCTCCGGCATATCTTTGAATCCGTCGAAGATGAGCACGTCGGCCGGTTCGTCGAAGTGGTCTTCGAGGGTTTCGGGCTTGGTGTCGTCGGTCACCCGGCTGTCAACAGGGTTGACGCAATGTTTTATTATCGCCTCACGATCTTTCTCAGTCAGGTTGCCCGATATCACGTAGGTCGTAGCCGACTTGATGATGGGGCTCTCGCTCTCGTTGAGCAGCTTCACGCACTGTTCAGCCGAGTCGGCCCGCTGGTCGAACTGTCCGGGGAGATATTCCACCGAGAAGCAGAAGTCGTCTTTCTCCGAGTCGAACCGTTCTTCGTATATCATATCCACCGGCGGCTCCAAGAAGACCGTCGTCTTGGCTTTGTTGTAGGTCTCGTCGGAGATATTCTCGATATCATAGCGGATGAGCACCCTCACCGATTTCGCCTCAATCTTGAGATAGTTGCCCAGTTCTTCCTGCAACTCTTTGGCCTTAACCGCATAGTCTTTTTTCTTTTCGACGTAGATGCGTCTTACTCCGTTAGTCATAGTGCTTTATGATTGTGTTGTTGTGTTTTGTATTGGTTACAGCACATTTTCGTGCTTTATTTCATCTTGCAAAGATATACAATCCTTTTGTATTAGTGCATATTCCGATGCCTAAAAACAAATGCTTTTTTTCAACAATGAAAAGAGGGGAATGGATTTCTCATCCGTCCCCCCCTCTGTCTTTTATGGGATATTTACCGTTTCTTATCGTTTTACAACCTTCTTGACGGCTGTCTTGCCGTTGGCTGTAATCCTGATGCTATATACACCGTTGCGAAGGTTGCTCATATCAACCTTGCTATCGTTCTCGCTCAGTACAATGCGTCCAACTGCGTCGATGATATCAACTTTCTGAAGGCCTTCAATCTCAATGTTAAGGATGCCGTTGGTTGGATTGGGGTAAAGTTGAATCTCACTTTCAGATATATCGTCTATACCGTTAGTGTTACCTCCTGTTATTATGAAATTAACTTCTGTTGGGCAATCTTGATAGCCAAACTCTATCGGAGTCCAGGTTGTTCCATCCGTACTATACACGGCCTTGGCTGTATAGGAACCAGCCACAAGGGGTGAGTTGGCGGCTTTTCTGATGCTTAAAGTTACCACGTAACCTGATTCAAGGGGTGAAGATGTTAAATTTACCTGTTTCAGCATTGTGACCAAGGAGGATCCTCGATATGCCCCAACTCCGAGGTAACCCGTGAAGTCTTCGGTTCCGACATTCGCGATTTCGCAAGAACCCGTAATGTATGATCCGACGGTCACCGGTGAGGATACTGTGAAACTTTCATAAGTGGCGAGGTCTGCTGTTGTGGTTTGTGGGTTGTCGGGGGGATTTCCGTTTGGAGAGGAAATGCCGATGACAGCTTCCTGATAATAGGTGAATATATAATCACCGCCGCCAGTACCACCAGAACCAGGAGCGAGGCTTGTCAGTGCGAAAAATCCGTCACCTGAACCGCTCCAGCCCCAATTGAAGTGAAAGTTGTCGCTGGCATCGTAGCCATCGCACACGAAGCTGTGTCCGCTCGAACCGTTAGAGTTGGCACCTCCGTACATCATAGGACGACCATTGTCGAGTTCGTTTTTCAAAAGAGTTTTCCAGTTGTTGTCGTTATAATAGTTTTTCTGTTTATACTGGATGCCAGCAGCATAGCCGAAATAGTTTCTTAAAGCGGTAACGGCATCCGTGGTGTAGGCTCCGCTACCTTCGTATGTGTAGTCCATATCGACGCTTACGCCGCAGTGGTACATAAGGGTGGCAACAGCTGTTTTCTGTGTACTGTTCCATGAATATGCTGAATACCCACCGCCAACAGGCATGTTGCTCCAGTCATAAGTGGTGCTGCCGAAATTGGCGCTGCAAGAGAAGTGGCGTGTCTCCGTAGTGTAGGAATGGCTGCTGGTTCCGGTGGTCGGCCATTCCCAATATTTCATTACCTGAGCCATGGCTGTGGCTACGCATCCCACGGCGGAACGTCCGCTGCCATCGGTCGGGCAAAGGTTGTTATAAGGGGTATCCTGATCCCATTTGGTCGAAACTAATGCCGCTACGGCTTTACGTCCAGATGCTTTGGGTGAAACGGTGCCGTTAACTAGTTCTTCCCACATGGCTGCGACTTCTTCTGTGGCCACAGCGTGTGCATTCTGCACAGTTTCTATTTCCTCTGTGTAGTGGTTCAACCAACCGCTTAGATTCTCTGGCATTGCAGTCTGTCCAACAATGCCGTTGTTGGTAGAATAACCAAGCACGGGAATCACAGCATCGTCGGCAGATACTATTACAAATCCTTTGTTGTCAACGGTGTTGAATACATACATACTGTGGAGACCGAGCTCGGCGGATATTTCTTGAAAATCAGGTGTTACTATACTCTGAAAATACGCATCGTTGATGCTGTATTTGGTTGAAGAGTTCCAAAAGTTAACCGCCACTTTGTAGGCCTTGTCAAAGTTGACGGGTTTTGCGAATGTCAGTCCGCTCACTACAATCGCTGCGATTAGGAAGAGTGTTTTTTTCATATTTGTCTATGTTATTTGTATTTCAGAATAATTTATTTGACAATAATTTTCTGTGCTGGTTCGTTGCCTATTTTCACAAGATAAATACCGCTTTTTTGAATTGGTATTGAGAGGTTGCTTCCACAATTCTTTTCACCATACACTACTCGGCCCATTATGTCAACCACGCGGATAGGCATATTATCAGCTTCGGTAACAACAATATTGCGCCCATGTGCGAAAACGTGGCAATGGGTAGCGTTAATGTCGTCGATGCCGTTGCTGGATGTTACAATAAACGGTACTTCGGTTGCGCAGTTGTTATATCCAATAACGATAGGAACCCAATTGATACCATCAACGCTACAGACGGCTTTGGCTGTATATGAACCAGCTGTAAGTGGTGAGACTGGAACATTGTTGATTTGCAGGCTTTTGGTAGAGTTTGCGTTGAGGCTGGTTGAACCAACCTGTGTCAATATTGTAACCAGTTCGTTGTTGGCGTTGTAGGCAGCTACACCTAGATATCCAACAAAGGCTTTCATGCTGGTATTCTTGTATGTGCATGTACCAGAAATGGTTCCATTCACGGTGAAACTGTTATTTGTCAATGTAAACGACTGTGCAGTCTGAATGCCAGGGACTATTCCTGTGATGGCATCCTGATAATAGGTGAAGTCGCCCAAGTCTCCGCCACCGGTGCCGAGGTAGTCTGGTGTCATGGCATCTAGTGCAAAATAGCCATCGCCAGAGCCACTCCATCCCCAGTTAAAATGGAATTTGTCGTTTGCATCATATCCATCGCAGACAAAGCTATGTCCTTGTTCGCCGTTAGCATCCGCTCCACCGTAGATTACAGGCCTACGGGCATCCAATTCGGTTTTTAGCATGTTTTTCCAAGCAGTTTCATTTAAACCAGAATAGCTCCTGTTCTTATATGTGGTGGAGCTGCCGTAGTAAAAGAAGGTTTTCATTGAGTTGGGTACGTTCGCCTGCTGAGCTCCGCTTGCCGAATAACTATACTGCATTTGCACACTAACACCGCAGTGGTACATCAGCAAAGCCACGGCTTGTTTCTGTGTTCCCGCCCAGCTGTTGGCTGTATTTCCTCCACCAAGAGGCATTTTTGTCCATTGGTAGGTGGTGTCAAAACTCTCCGAGATTTGTATTGATGGGCTGGTCCTGCTGCTGGTGTACGATTTACTGCCAGTACCTTTGATTGGCCAGTTCCAGAATTTCATCACTTGAGCCATGGCGGTTGCAACACAACCAGTTACAGATTTGACGTTCCCGTCGTAGGGGCATTTTATATTGTATGGAGATGTCTGGTCCCAGTGTGTCTCAATAATTGGTTCTACAGATTTAGCCCCGCTGGCTCTTTTGACCGATTTCGTTCCTGTCAATTTCAACCACTCTGCTGCTGTACTGGCATCTGGTGTCATGTTTGCATTTATGGCTACACGTATCTCATCTGAATAGTGTTTCAACCATCCTTTCATATTGTTGGGCATTTCGTTGGCCAAATCTATTCCGTTGCTCGCCGAGTAACCAAGGATTGGGGTTGAAACATCGTCTGCTGCAACAATGATAAATCCGTCGTTTCCTTTCGTGACGAAGACATACATATTCTGCAATTCCAATTGTGATGACACCTCATGAAATACAGGATTGTTTGACGAAACGTTTGTGTTCCAGAAATTCGTTGCCACTCTGCGTGCGGTTTCAATAGTCACAGGCTTTGCTATTGCCGTAAGACTCAACGACAAAACAGTAACCGCTAAAATAATTTTTTTCATTTGAATATTTGTTTATTGTTTTTCTTTTACAACTTTTTTAAGACTTACATTTCACCTACAAATATTTTTTTTGCGGGCAAATTGCCTATCTTCACAAGATATATTCCGTTTCTATTCATGCGTATGTTTGTGCATTCTGAATTGCATAGGCTTCTGAGGACTATGCGTCCCGTCATATCTACTATTGTTACGTAATAACCTTCTGCTGATCTGACAATAATGTTATTACCGCAAGTTACAATTTTTATATTGTTCTGTACCGCGGTATCAATTGAATTGTTTCCGATGCTGAAAACCAAATGTGTAGGCGTACCATCACTAGAACCGCTAATTGTCTGCCATGTGTTTCCGTTATTCCTGCTGCTTATTGCTTTAACCGTATAGGTTCCTATATCGAAATTGGTAGGAATGGTGTAGTTGAACTGTATGGTCGCCGCCGAATTTGCCGCAATGTTTCGGCTTTCAGTGGTCATGATCGCTGCAATTTCACCAGTTTGACTATATGCAGCCACTCCAATTAGTCCCGAATAAGCCCAGGTACTTGTGTTCTTTATGCTGCACGATCCAATTATTGCGTCACCTACGGAGTAACTGCTACGGTTTATCGAGAAATTCTCAAACGTTTTGAGACTCATCTCTTCCACAGGAGTCGATCCATCTGTCACCGTGAAAGTTGCCTCTGTTGTGCATCCATTGTATCCGCTCTTCACAGGGTACCAAGAAGAACCGTTCAGGCTACATACTGCTTTTGCAGTATATGTGCCAGGTGTCAATGGTGATTCCACAGTATGGTCAATTGTGATGGTTCTAGAACTGTTGCCATTGAATGTTATTTGTTCCGATGTGGCCAACAGTGTTACTAGTTGACCATCACCGTTGTATGCGGCAACTCCTATATATCCGCAAAAAGCAGTCACACCCGAATTGCGCAGGCCAACGGCTCCTGTTAGATTTCCGCCCATTCCAACATAATCACTTATCGAGAATGTGTTGTTGGTTTGAAACTGCGGGGTTATTTTGATTACTGCACCCTGACTGTATGTGTAGTTGCCCAGACCAGCTCCTGTTCCAGTGCTGGTCGGTGTGAGGCTATTTGTTGTATAATAACCGTCACCAGCGCCGCTCCATCCCCAGTTGAAGTGAAAGTTGTCGCTGGCGTCATATCCGTCGCATACGAATGAGTGTCCACCAGTCCCGTCTTCACCTTCTCCACGATAAAGGACAGGTCTGCCGTCGTCTATTTCGCCTTCTATCAGGTTCTTCCAGTTGTCTTCAGAGTAGCCTAGTTTATGTACGTAGTTCACGGTATTGGCATAGCCAAAATAACTCTTCAATGCGTTCGGAATATACGCCGACGACGATGAACTGGAACTGTAAGTGTATTTCATCTCTACGCTGACGCCGCAATGGAATATCAGTGTAGAGACTGCGTTCCTTTGACCGACTGCCCAGTCTCCCGCAGAATTGCCTCCTCCCGCGGGCATTGCGCTCCAGCTGTATGTTGTGCTTGAGAAGTCGGCAGACACGGTCTGTGTTGGAGCTGATTCAGAAAGCGTGTAGCAAGTGTATGTGTGGCTGCCGGAACCTTTAAGTGGCCAGTTCCAATATTTAAGCACTTGCGACATGGCCGTTGCCACGCATCCTGTGACACTCCTCACATTGGATGCGCCGTTGAAGTCATACGGACACTTTATGTTGTAAGGATACCCTTGATCCCATTGTGTCGTTATCATTGGCGATACCGATTTGCGTGCTGGACCTTTTCTCTCAATGTTGTTGAACAGTCTCTGCCATTCGTCGTCGGACGACTTGTCTCCCAGGTATCCAGCATCCCGTGCAGCGGCTATCTCGTTATCGTAGTGTCGTAGCCATTCTTCTAAGTGTGCAGGTAAAGATTCACTATCAAATCCGTTTGTCACCGAGTAACCAAGTATCGGGGTTGCTATGTCATCGGCTGCCACAATAACAAAGCCGTCGTTGTTCACCGATACAAACAAATACTGCTCAGCCAGTCCTATTATTGGGCTGACGTTTAGTAGTTTGGGACATTCGCTTTTCGTGGTTTGGTTCCAGAAGTTAGTGGCTACACGACGTGCGTCATCTACGCTTACTTTCTTTGAATTGGCTGTGAAACACAGCGCAAGCACGCCTATAAGCAGCAATATTCTTCTCATCGTATGTTTGTTTTGGTTTGGCTCGTTATTAAATTAGTGTTGCAAAGATACAAAAATTTGCGAAATAATTTCGTTTATGAAAAAATGTGTACTTTTGTGTCTCCCAAAGATGCCGATAAATGGCGATTTCTCACGATTAAGATTTATGCGTTTTTTTTCTTTCCATAGCTACAGTCTGTATCTCTTTATTTTTTTCACACTTTTTTTATTTGGTGTTTGCGGCGCTCAGGAGGGTATTAAAATAAGCGAGATTCTTTTCGACCCCCCTCAAGGTGGCTCAGACTATTTGGAACTCTTTAATGACAGTGATTCCCCGGCGAGTTTGAAGCATGTGAGACTTGCTCAGTGGAAAGCTGATGCAATCTCCAAACTCTACACCATTGACACTTCTTATACCATAGCTCCGAATGACTATTGTGTCGTAACCACCGACGCACAATATGTGAAGGACAGCTTTGTTGTGCGTCATCCTGAAAAAATCATTCAGGTGAAGAGCATGCCGTCTTATAATAATGCGTCTGGCACAGTCATTGTGTGCCTTGATGACACTACGTTATTGGATCGATTCGACTATACAGCATCTATGCACAGCCGTATGTTGAAAGACGTTGAGGGGGTGTCTCTTGAACGTCGCTCGTTCCTCAGTCCCACACAAGATGCCGCCAACTGGTTTTCGGCGGCCTCCACCGCTGGTTATGGCACTCCTACTTACGTCAACTCTCAGAGCCGAGAATTCTTGTTTGTTGACGATGATTTTGTTGTGGAACCCGACCTCTTTTCTCCTGACAACGATGGTTATGACGACCTTCTGAATATATCATACAACCTCTCGACAGAGGATCTTTCTGCTAACATATATGTCACCGACAAAAACGGTCGTATAGTGCGTTATCTTTTGCGGGGCGGTACGCTTGGCACTCATGGTATTATTGTATGGGATGGTCTTGACGAATCCGCTCGGCGATGCCGCCAAGGCCGTTACGTTCTTGTAATCGAAGCCTACAACACTGACGGTAAGAAACAGACTACAAGAAAAGTCGTCTCACTTGTCACAAATTAACGCATAAACCTGTCAACAATTAACATATAAACATATCAACGACAAAATCCTATGCAAAAAGCTCTTCAAAACCTCAAACCGGAAAAGGTTTGGCGTTATTTCGGCGAAATAATGGCCATACCGCGTCCCTCGAAACACGAGGAGAAAATCTCGGCCTACCTGCAGAAATTCGGAAAGGACCACAAATACGAAACTCTGCACGACGAGTTGGGAAATGTGTTGATTCGCAAGCCTGCATTCAAAGGGTATGAGAAATCCCAGGGTGTATGCCTTCAGGCGCACATGGACATGGTGTGTGAGAAAAACGGCGACAAGAAGTTCGACTTTCTCAAAGACCCCATCCAACCTGTTCTTGACGGCGAATGGCTCACCGCTGACGGCACAACTCTCGGTGCCGACGACGGCATCGGTGTTGCCGCAGCTCTCGCCATCTTGGATGACAAGACAATAGAGCACGGTCCGCTCGAGGTACTTTTTACCGTTGACGAGGAGACTGGCCTCACCGGCGCTAACGGATTGAGCACCTCCTGGCTCAAGAGCGACATCCTCCTCAACTTCGACGACGAAGACGAGGGTGAGTTCTGTATCGGCTGTGCCGGCGGTATCGACACTACTGTCGAATTGCCGTTCAAACATGCAAGAACCGAGAAGGAGACCACCGCTTACCGTATCAGCGTCAGCGGTCTCGTGGGCGGACATTCGGGCGACGACATCAACAAAGGTCGCGGATGCGCCAACAAGATTCTCAACCGCATCCTTTGGAACGGCTCCAAGAAGTGCGGCTTGCGTCTCGCTTTCATAGACGGCGGCAACCTGCGCAACGCCATCGCGCGTGAAGCATACGCCATAGTGACTGTTCCTAATCGCAAGTGCAACTCGCTAAAAAAACTGGTTAAGGAATTTTCAGAAAACATATGTTTCGAATTCCGTACCACCGAGCCTTCGATGCAGATTGCTATAAAGGAATGCGAAAAACCTAAATTCCTTATCGATGCCGACACTCAGGACAAACTTCTCAACGCTCTCTACGCCTGCGCCCACGGTGTGCTGGCTATGAGCCGTGAGGTGTCCAACTTCGTCGAGACTTCCACTAATCTCGCCTCAATAAAGATGGACGACCGCAAGATCAAGATTGCCACCAGTCAGCGCAGCTCGGTCGAGAGTGCCAAACACGCTGCCGCACAGAAAATCGAGGCAACTTTCCGTATGATTGGAGCCAAGGTCTCTCATGGCGACGGCTATCCTGGATGGACACCCAATCCCGACAGCCGAGTGCTCAAAGTCGGCGTGGCAACATACAAGAAGATGTTCAAGCACGAACCCATAGTGCGCGCCATCCATGCCGGTCTCGAATGTGGCCTTATCGGAGAGAAATATCCCAAGATGGACATGATTAGCTACGGCCCCACTTTGCGTGGCGTTCACTCGCCTGATGAGAAAATCGAGATAAAGACCGTCCAGATGTTCTGGGATCTTACTCTCGCTATCCTTAAGGCACTGAAATGATCTGCAAATCATGTGTTTGACAGGGTCTGATGCAAAACATCAGACCCTTTTCTTTTATCCCGTCAGTTTCCAACCTAAGACCCAGGTGCTATCCACGTGCTCTCTACCTGCTTTCTACCTGCTCTCTAGCCTAGACAAAAGTGCATAACAACTAATACAAAACTAAGACTATGCTAAGACAAAAGTAGGGAGCAAGTAGGAAAAAAGTAGGAGCAATGTAAGAGAGATCTAGGCGCCGACTAACAGAAAAAAAAGGAGCAACTAGGAGCCGTTCAATCCATGCGGTAGGACGAATATCCTACACCGCTTTATCCCACAATCCTTCTACATCCATCCCGCACATTCTCTTTATTTGACACGTAATGTGCTGAGATCCATTTGGCTCTCTATCGATTCTTGTCCCATCTCATCCAATGCGGCAAAGAGATTTCTCCCGATACGAGCCTCTAGTTCGTCAACCGTGCAGGCGTATTCACTCAGCTTATGATGCTGTCCGTTGTTGCACATGATGAATGCGATGGCTGTGTAGCTGCCGTCGTTCGGCACCAATATGGCTTTGAAGAATGCATCGGGCACCTGTACTCGCTTCTTTCCGATAGTTCCGTTTGTGCCATCTCCGATTATAGGACCGCATACAACATATACCTTACCATATTTCCTGGCCCAACTGCGCACCTGCTTTTCCAGCGTGTTCCAGTCTCCTGCATTCAACTCGTGGTCTTGCGGACAGATGTTGGTGAAATAGTGACTCTCCCAGTATGACTTTTCCGACCAGCGCATGTCGGCTTTCGGTGCCATGTGCCCCTTGTCCCACCCTGAGCGTGAATAGTCTTCGCGCGAAGCTTGGCGTCCTTTTACATCGAAGTCCATGCTGAACGTAGAACTTTGCGAGGTATATACCGGCTCTAGTTCCTCTGCCGTCAGTTCGTATGCCACCCAGTTCGGGATGAGCGTCTCGTGGTTGTATGACGAGGTGAATCCGCTGTAGGTTATGATGTCTTCGTCGGTGGAGTGGGAGGGGAGTTCTATCTTTTGACAGGTTGCTTCGACCCTCACCTGTGACGCAGTCGTTACATCGTTTCTCCCAAAACGGCAACCTGCGAAAACCAAACATACCGCCAGTGTGACTAATATCTTTTTCATGGATTTCTGTTTACGAAAAAGAGGATGCTTCTTTCTGAAACATCCTCTTTCCTTTCTTTGGTAGCGGGGGCTGGATTCGAACCAACGACCTCCGGGTTATGAGCCCGACGAGCTACCTCTGCTCTACCCCGCACTGTCTTTTTCGGTTTGCAAAAGTACTACTTTTATTTCAAACGACAAAATTTTTTGCGTGTACAATGTGTAACAACTTGTTTTATAATAAAAAGTAGTGGCGGCAAACCAACGTCACCGCCACTACCCAAAGTTTTTTCTTACGAGTTTTTATTTCTTTTTAGCAGGAGCAATGCATTTGTAGCAAAGACCGGCGAGGGCTGCTCCAACCAGCGGAGCCACGATGAATAGCCAGACCTGCGGCAGAGCACCTTCCCAAGAGGAGAATATAGCCTGGCTGAGGCTGCGTGCGGGGTTGACGCTGGTGTTGGTCAGCGGGATGCTGATAAGGTGGATAAGCGTCAGAGTGAGACCGATGGCGAGGCCTGCGGCTTTGGTGTTGCTGCGCTCGTCGGTGGCACCGAGAATGACAATCAAGAATATGAAGGTAAGCAAAGCTTCAACTAAGAACGCACCACCCATAGATATCGCTTGATAGTCGGCGTTTCCGGTTGCTGCCTGGAAGTCTGCACCGAATCCGTTGGCGGCAAAGACACCCGTCTCGCCAAGTCCGGCGGCATTCCAAATCACAAGCAAAACGGCGCCGGCGATGATGGCGCCGACAAACTGTGATACCCAGTAAAGGAGCATCTCTTTGATGCTCATGCGACCGTTGATCCACACACCGAACGATACGGCGGGGTTAAGGTGTGCTCCGCTAACATGGCCGATACCGTAGGCCATTGCGATAACCGTGAGGCCGAAAGCGAGGGCTACTCCGAGAAAACCAACATGTCCGAAGAGGGCTGTTCCGCAACCGCCCAACACAAGCCAGAATGTACCAAGACACTCGGCCATCATTTTGTTTTGAATCTTCATAGAAGTTATGATTTTAGTTAATAATAATGTTCTAAAGCTTGAACCCATCTCGCCCTGTGCGGGCACGCACCTTGAAACTTAAAATCTTATTCCAGCGCCTTCTCCAAAAATTTCACAAAGCCTTCGGCTTTGGTCGCCGCCGTTGCTTTGGGGTCATATACAAATACGCCGTCCGACAAGACTTTGCCGTCGGCATCAATCACCACATAGCAAGGCTGGGCGTTCTGATTGAAAGTCTTTATCTGGTAGTTAAGGTTTCTTCTCCCTAGAGTTTTAATCACGCGACCGCGTTCGTCGGTCACCCACTCGTCTTCGGGCAGGTCGATGTCGTTCATGTCGGCATAGAGGGCGCACATCACGAATCTTTCGTTGAGCAGTTTTTTGGCTTCAGGCTTGCTCCAAGCCGACTGCTCCATCTCGCGGCAGTTGGCGCAGTTGCGACCTGTGAAGTCGATGAATATTGGCTTGCCGACGGTCTTGGCGTAGGCTTTGGCTTCGTCAAGGTCATAGAACCCCTCGAAGCCTGTGGGCATGTGCAGCTTGTCGGCATATTTGCGGTCGGCGGGCAACTTGTCACCGTAAACTACTGTTTCGCTATTATAGCCCGTGCGGCCAGCACTCGGCTGCTGATTTTCCACCACTATACGTTCGATGTTGAAGTCCTGAGTGTCCATCGGTGGAAGGAAGCCGGAGATGGCGTTGAGAGGAGCACCCCATAGACCTGGAATCATATACACCACAAAGGTGAAGGTTGCTATGGAAAGGAATAGACGTATCACACCGATATGTTCCACGTCGCTATCGCCCTTGAACTTGATTTTGCCAAGCAGATATACCCCCATCAATGCGAAAATCACTATCCATAGAGCGAGATAGACATCTCTGTCGAGCAATCCCCATCCCCAGTAGAGGTCGGCCATCTGCAGGAATTTCAAACCGAAAGCCAGTTCGAGGAAGGCAAAGACAATCTTCACCGAGTTGAGCCATCCTCCCGATTTCATATTCTTAAGCATCGAGGGGAACATGGCCAGCAGCGTGAACGGCAACGCAAAGCCGATACCAAAACCGAGCATCGACACAAGCGATACCCAACGGTTGGTGGTGGATGTAGAAAACTCTATCAGAGCAGCACCGATGATAGGGCCTGTGCAGCTGAACGAGATAAGTACTGTGGTGAGCGCGATGAAGAAAGGTGCTGCCCATCCGCCTTTGTCGGCTTGTGCGTCCGATTTGTTCACCCACTTCTCAGGCATCTTGATTTCGAACAGACCGAAGAACGACAGTGCGAAGGTGATGAAGATTGCGAAGAATATCAGGTTTGGTATTCCGTGTGTGCCAATAAGGTTGAGCACTTCAGGACCGAAGAATAGCGACAGTATCGCACCCAGCACTGTGAATATGAACACTATCGACAATCCGAATACCCACACCTGACGGCGGTTCTTGCGTTTACTTTCGCTGCTGTGCATAAAGAAGTTCACCGTCATCGGTATCATCGGGAACACGCAAGGTGTCACCATTGTGACGATACCGGCCAGCAAAGCTCCGAAAAATAGTCCCCACAGTGAAGCCGCTTTCTTGCCCTCAGCATCCGATCCGTCTGACTCGTCTGACAAGTCCGACCCGTCCGACAGCTCGGCTTTCGCAACTGGCTCTTCCCCTACAGCCGCCGTACTGTCGATAGGTAGCGGTTCAGTGACTGCAAAATCGGTATCTGCCTTTGTCGCCTCTTTCACATTGAATGAGAACGGCACATCGTCGGGTGCTATGCACGAGCCGTCGTTGCAGAGTTGGTAGTAAAGTGACCCCGTGACCTTGAACGGTTTATCGGTGGTTCTTTTTATTTTCTGGCGGAAAGTCACTGTGCCAGAGAACGAGCGCACCATCACCTTGAACACATCGTCCATTTCTTCATGGTACTTCGGCTCTACCACGCCACCTATACGCTTGTAGTCTTTGCTCTCGTCAAATGTCACCTCCATAGGAATCGGCCCGTTGGGGTCGGACTTCTGCGAGTAGAGATGCCATCCGGCGTCAATCTTCACGGTGAAACGCAACTCCACCTCATCGGCAGAAAGTTCTTTCACGCTGTAATTCCAATGTGCAGGATTGAGCACCTGTGCCGACGCCATAAAAACGAGCGTCATGGCGGCAATTAGGGATAAGAATCGTTTGGTTATATTCATATTCGCTAGCATTACTTTTTGCAGGGTGTTGCACGTTGTCCTGAACGCACAACAAAACGCAAAGGTACGAAAAAAAATATAAAACATACTTTTTTAGAAACAGTTTCTTATCTTTGCATATCGTAAAGTTATTGCAAATAGACAGTTTCTCAGAAATTCAGCAATGGAAAACCGACAACTGGAAAGCAACAGAAAAGAACGCAAACTCACTCTATTGCAGTATGTCATCTATCTCGGCGTGACCCCCTGCGCATTGGCGGCGCTGGCGTTGTTGGTGTTCATCATTGTGAAGCGTCCTGGCTCTGCCGAGCCGTTGCCACCGACTGTCGCCGACACAGTGGAGGCCCCTGGTTCTCGGTAGGCAGCGCTTTTTCTGCAATAATTTGCGTTTCATGACGTTAATATATCCAAACCTTATTATTTGAAATATGCAACTTAACGAACAACTAAAAAAACTGGTTTTTGACAAGGGACAACTGAAGCAGGATGTCTATAACGCTACTCTTCAGGCCTACCAGTCGTTCCGCACTACGGCGCAGGAGCTTACTCGTCAGTTCCAGGAGGCCAACGCCACATCGGAGCGCAAGATAAACTTCCAGTTCAAAGACCGCGGCGACTTCGAATTCGAAATACGGTTTGCCGGCGACATACTCATCTTCATGATGCACACCAACGTGTTTGAGTTCTCTCGTGACCACGTGGTGATGAAAACCCCGTACATACGGGAGGATTCCAAGCGGTCGTACTGCGGAGTGATACACATCTACAACTTTCTCGCCGACTCGTTCACCTACCAGCGCGAGAACGACTTGGGATATATGATTGGTCGAGTGTTTGTAAATGCCGAGAACCACTACTTCATCGAAGGCAAGCGCGAGTTGGGTATGCTGTATAACAACTTCAATACGGCAGTCATCTCGCCCGAATCTGTTCAAAGCATAGTTGAGTCGGCAATAGAATACACCACGAATTTCGACCTGTTGACCCCACCTTACGACGAGGTGAAGCTGGTGTCGGTGGCGGAGATGCGCACCAATTTCGACAAGCGTGCCCTTGTGACCGGTAAGCGCCTGGGATTCCGCTTCCAGTCGGATACTGACTAATACGAATCGAAATTCGAATAATGCGCTTTCATATTTCACATCTTTCGCTATGTCTCTGCCTCTTGTTGGCGGGATGTGGACAGCGTGGTGCTGATTTGGATTTGCAGAGACGTGTGCATGTTGACGGGCTAAACCGCGAAGCATTCCTTAACCGATATGACAACCCCGACACTACGATCGTATGCAGTTTGGAGGCGTTGCATTATATCACCGACTCTATGTCGGATTACCACGATGGCAGGCTTAGAGCTTGGAACAATCTGGCCCGCGCCTACTATAACATCTCCATGCCCGACTCGTCGGCTATATATGCCGACAGCGTAATCAACTGTACCACCGAAAGCAAAAACCTCGAGATAGAACGCCTGATAGCCAAGCTGACACATGCGCGGGAGCGACAGCGCTCGTGTGACATTGCTGGCTCGTACAGGTTGCTTTACGACGTGGCACAGTCGAAGGTGCTGAGAAGTCAACGCAACGACTTTCTCTACAACTATGCCCGTAGCGAATACTACGTGACCCTGTTGAGCCTCAACTACCACTACCGCAAGGGTATGCAGAAGGATGTGCAGTCGTTGCTTGACGAAGCTGAGAATATTGCTGGCTCGCTGAAGTGCGACTACGCCCAGGATTTGGTAATGAACTACGCCCTCGCCTACGGACACATATCCCTATGCTCGCAACACATACACCCGGAGGATAATCTGCGTAGCGCACTACAATATGTACTCTCAAGCCTCGAACTTATGAGCGACAGCAGTCGCTACAGTTTGTTGCATTTTGCCAATATGGTGCAGCTCACAGCTTCGATAGTGTCAAATCCGAACATCGACGATACCACATGGTCGGCATGCAACCCTACATTGGATTCCATCTGCTCTCTGCTGCGTTTGTTCGGAGTGGATGCCGTGCAGGACAACTATCTTGCGATGAATCTCTACCGCGAATCGTCGAGTATGTTCGAATACTATGGCGACCCATACCACACACTTGGGGCATTGGTCGCAACAGGAAAGCTATGTCTCGAAGACGGTGACACCATCGCGGCGCAAAGCTGGCTGCGGGAGGCATACTACAGGCATCAGGAAAGCGGCTTGGCGGCTCCCAAATTCGAGAGCCTTCTCTATGATGGACTTCTTAAATCGAAAGCAGCCAACAGCATTGACGAAGTCGAGGAGTGGTCGGAGCGGTATGTCACCTTACAGCATTTTATCAAGCAGAACGAGGAGAAAGACTTTCTCCTGCAGACAGAACTAAGCAATGCAAGACGAACCATCTCTGACTATCGGGTGGGAGCTATCATCATCGCCGTGCTGGTCTTGCTGCTCGTGTTCCTTGCTTTGATGCTGGCGGCACGCACTAGAGTGCTGAGGCAGGAAAAGCAAAGGCTTCAGGAGATGCGACGCAAGGATGTCGAACGGATAGCCAACGTGGAGACTTGCCTCTCAGTCATGCGGCACGACATCAACCCCTTCATCTCGTACCTGCAGAACAAGAATTTGCCGGAAAGCCTACATCAGGAGGTCCTGTCGCAACTTATACGTACCTTCGAGAACATTAAGAACTGGACGAACCTATCGATACCTAGCGGACTTGCATTCAATGCAACAGAGTGTGATGTTGACGAGATTTTCAACGAATCGATAGCCATGAGCCCCAAGAGAGACGGAATAGTGGTGGTGGCCGAACAAACGGGATTCAAGTTACGTGGAGATCGTCTGCTGCTCATAATAATGATGCGCAATCTGTTGGCAAACGCAATACAGCATACCTCGGAAGGGAAGGTAAGTCTAACCGCCAAATTATGGGCCGAAGACAAACGGTTTGTCGAATTGACTGTCTCCGACACAGGATGCGGGATGTCGCAAGATGAAGTGGAAAACCTGTTCCGCACCGACAAGAAACCCGATCCCAATGCGCAGCACTCTGGTTTTGGCCTCATCCTATGCCGATACATAGTGAAGAAACACGACGACAACACGCTGCGCGGATGCCGCATCTGGGCTGAGAGTATAACGGCTCCGGCCGAAAACCACGGGACGAAGGTACATGTACTCGTACAACGATACGACGTTTAGTTAAATCGGCAGTTAATTTTCTATTGTCAAATCACCAATCACTAATCACTATTATGGAACAACTGAACATGATGATGGTCGATGACGAACCCATCATTCGCAAAGCCGTAAAATTCGAACTCAACGAGAGGCATGAATGTGTTGAAAGTGTGGTTGACGATAATGGAAACACCGAGAAACGTGAAATCGTGATGACCGACTGCTATGCTTCAGGACCATTGCTTATGAACGCATTGTCGTCGGCAGAAAAGCTGCCAGATTACATTCTGGTCGATATGGAGTTTCAGGGCGAACCTACCGGAGGATTGCTTATCATCGAAAAAGTACATAAACTATACCCATCCATCAAGTTGATAGTATTCTCAGGTCGTTTCGACAACCCGTTGGCGACTACCGAGGGGCGAGAAAGACGTATTGTGGAGATTGGAAAAGTTGTATTTGAGGCACTCGATCGCGGTGCTAGCGCTTTTGTGAGCAAGAACGCATCGGGAGGGTTCTCAATAGAAAACATAGTGAGGGCGGTTGAAAGTCTCGAACGCGGAGAGGACTACTATTTCAACTACCCCGTGATGCTCACCCTGAAAGAGGCTGCTGAAGAATATTTCAAAGCCTCCACAGCGATGGCCGAGCAGATAACCATCAGCGATGTCGAGCGGCAGATACTCCTCTATGAAGCCGCCGGATGCACCGCACAGGAGATTGCCTTCAACATCGAGGGTAAGGAGAATGAGAAGTCTATACAGGAGAAACAGAAAGAGTTGTCGCGCAAACTCGATATAGTGAACAAATCAGGCTCGCGTATAGCGAAAGCCATCCAGTTGCGCCTGATAGACATCAACGAGATAAAATACCTGAAGCGGTAGTTGGCCCGCGGAATAAAATGTGCTATCTGGGGTGAATTTTAGTGTCTCCCAGTGATCCTTCGGCGATCCTTCGGTGATCCTTCGACGAGATCTTTATACAAGTCTGATAACCAGCGTTTTGTGAATTTATATCTCAAATTGTCCAATATTCACATTATCAAGGGTTTAACGCTCCTCTTGCTACTTGTATTCTGTCGATGAGGTGGAATCGTCTATCCGATTTGTGCAGCAAACTCCATTATTGTCAGCACGGCGACCTTTGGCCAATCAATCTCCTTTAGCGCATTGAAATGGTTGTCGTTGGTGACAATATACTCTGCATCTGCTGCTACAGCGCAGTCAACAAACTTGTTGTCGTCAACGTCTTGCTCAATCAGATTGAAATGAATATAAGTCTCTTGGAATTTTGTTGTGTGGAGTCTCGCTATGGCTTCCACAACATTGTGGGCAATCTCCTTTGTTGTCTTCAGCGAGAGTATCTCTTCGTATTCATTCAGAATTTCGGTATTGACACATAGTGAAATGTTACCACACAGTATTTCAGTCCAAACTTTGTGGTATGGACTTTTTGTGGGCAGAGCCTGTAACAGGCAGTTGGTGTCAAGAACGATTAGCCGCATAGCGATATGTTGTACGCATGTGCTCTTCACCCCATTGATTGATGGTGTCCTCGTTGATGACGCCTTTGTCCCACAGCTCATCGATTCCTTTCTGAGCTTTCTGTGCAAAAAAATGAGCCACCAAGTCCTTGAACTCGTTCAAGTCAGACTCGGTACTTATGCCTTTTATAGCATTGAGCAATTCAAGGCGCGCCATCTGGGTATAGGACATATACGATTATATTTTTTTTACACTAACGCCCCCTAATATAAATTATTGTGTAAAAAACGAGTTTTGTTTCTAATCCTTGCGTAAGCGGATGTCGTTTTGACGGATTTTTATCTCAGGCGGTTTGATGTGCAGTTCTTCGTCGCTGCAGAGGCGATAGACCTGGTTTGATATCCAGTCCGATAGGTTCGATACGTTGCGTTTGTTGCTGCCGATGTTCAGCAAGTTGATGGGAATCTGGTTGCCCGATTCTACTATGACCTTACTCGACTGGCTGCAGATCGCCACCACTCGCACTTTGATTTAATGGTTTATCTTATGATTGGATACGATGAATTGTGGACCAACAATGTATCCGTCAGAAGTGTGTAATATTGCCAGACCTAATTCAGAATAAGAGAGTTCTCCCAAAAGTGCAAAATTACCGTTTTGAAAAAACAGTAATTCCGTCGGGGAAAAGTGTTTTTTCCAGTCGGAAAAGTCGGAAGTTCCTTTTTCTGGATGTTGAGTCATAAAGTGGTGCATTAAAGCATTATTCATTAGTTTTATCTCTTTGTCAATGTTGTCTATCCAATATTTCAATGCGTTTTTTTGGTTCGAATTTGGCGATTCTCTATGGTATGCCGCTGCTCTATACTGAATAACAGTGTGTTCGTCCCATTCGGGAAAATTCTTGATGAACACCCATCCGACATTATCTATATATTTCTTAAAATACATTTTTTTACTTTATTGATTTTCAGTTCTGTTTTTGTACTCTGATATTCCGCCGACGTGTGCGATGTTACCGTGGAGTTCGCTCGGCACTTTCATCATTGTTTTGCAATCTTCACATTCGTGCCATGTGTATCCGTGATTATCCATCCAATCTTGAACCTCTTTGGAAGAACAGCCTTTTTCTTTGGCTAAAGCCTCGGTTGCTTGGTTAAAGTTAGCATCGCGGTATGCGGTGAAATCACTGATTTCTACAGTACCTTTGCTTACTTCAGAAAAATCGGGGTACCCATTTTTAAAAGGAATTCCATCGATATTCTGTTCTTTTAGTATTTCCCCAAATGATTTGTTTTCAGGGTTGTACACTTGTGGATTTATTTCTTTGTCAGGCAACCAAACAGAATTTCCGGGTTCTCCACCCCATTGTCCCATAGACCTGGGTAACCTAGAGAAATCGCAAGATACAGATTCTATGGGTGACACTAAATCCTTATTGTTCATCATTGGGTATGCCTCTGACATTTGTGCAAGAGGAGATATAACCTTTCCTCCCAATTCATTAAAAATATTCATGGTATTTCATTTAATTCCTTTGATGAGATGATTTTTTGCTTCGTTAGGTTCCCTAATCAGCCAGTCAAGCGTAAGAAATGCGCCAATGCCAGTCATACCATATTGCGCCACGAGGGAGTCAAAAGTATATCCTTCGATTGCGATCGATGGATGTACTTTGTCCTTCAACCATTGTTCAAACGAAGTCTTCAGGCTAGGCTGAAGGTTTGCTACTTTTGAAAGGGTTCGATCGATAATGTGTTCAGGAAACCCTTCTTCTTTTAGTTCTGCAATAACTTTCTTTTTGTTCATAACTCATACATATTCATTGTTCATTCCTTTTTTCATTACGCTGTCAGCAAAGTAGTTGGCATCTTTTTCGATTTCTTGGTTTTCGTATGCTTCAAAATCATATTTGGATTCCACATAGCTTTCCATGTTTTCCATCCAAGCTTCAATAACTTTGTTGCTGACGCTCACAGAATCTGGGCTTGATATGGCTTTCTCTTGAAATGCGTGACGTGACTCATGGAGAATTGTGTTGAATGTTTCCTTGCAGTCAGGGTTTGTAAGTAGTGAAGAATTGAGTTCAATTTTGTTGGATCCTGGTATATATCCACCCAGGCATCCCTTGGGCATCTGTTTAAACGAAAGCTCAGCGTTGATTCCCATATATTGTTTGATATTCTCATAGAAATCCATACACATTTCACAGCGACCTCGAAGCCCTTCGTCTGCATACTTCATATCCATACCTTCTGAAAAGAAGGACTTCACCTCTGAAATGCAGTTTTTTTTCATCTCTACATCGTCGATAGTTTGATGGATCCTTGTTTCATTCCATGGCATACGAAATTTCTCAAAATTTGCAGGTTGCACATCTGGCAAAATCGTTTTTGAAAATTCCGTAGGAATTTTTCGAACACTCCAATGAGCATTGTTCAGCAGTGAACTATTGGCGGGTATGTCAATACCACCGACTGATGAGAGTTGTTGTGATACTTGCCTTCTGTTTTCTGGATTTGAGAAAATATTGTAAGGTTGTGCCCCCAATGTGTGAACATTTATCCTTACAGACTCTCCTTTGCGTATTATGTTCCCCCCCTCAAGGGGGGTGTTGCAATTTGCAATTAGTTCAAAAATAGCCATATTATATCAGTTTCGATTTATACTCGGTTAGCCATGCGTTATATATTTGTTTATGCGTTTCGTCAAATAGTGCATAGTCATACATGAGACATTGACTAATTGAACTATCTAGAACTTCTGGACATTCTGGTAGTTTTCTGTGAATTAGTTTAGTGATTTCATTTGTCAAATCATCCCAATCAGAACAAGTGTCAGTCAATTTAGAAACCTCCTGACGCGATTGGGTGATATCAGTAACCAATTGTGCAAGAACATTGAATTTGCTATCTTTCCACAGGCTGGTTTCTTTGCTGGCACTTTCATATTCTTTAATTGTTCTATAGAGCATCCATTTAGACGCTGTAGAAAGGTCTGACATTCCTAAACCTTCCTTTAACACTGTAATGTTAGGCTCTATAGGATTGGCTATTCTTCCCTTTAGAAGTAATTTTAAGGCTTCAGTCTTCAGGTTGGTATAGTTTTCTATTTCATCAATTTGAATTGGATGTTTTATGGCAGGTTTATCATATTTGCAAATTTTACACATTATGGGATTTTCCCAGTTATTCTGATATACGATGGCAATACCTGTAGGCAGTTTTGCTATTTCATCAATCTGGTTGTCCTTCATGCCAGCCGATTTTCCAGCCGATTTACGGTCGTTTTCTTCTGGTAATCGCATAATTATCTTTGTGTTAGTGTTCTTGATGGCTGATATGTCCACCGAGTTGGGGGACTGGTCCACGATGATGAAGCCTTCACCGTATGTCCGCATTTCAGCTATGGCGTTCGAAATCATTTCTACACTTTTTCCAGCCACATTTGCCCCCTCCATACTCTGTTCTTGTGAGCATCTTTTTAGAATGTTATGCGCTTCCTCAAGGACTGTGATATGACGCAAGTTGCTATTAGGCTCGATATTACTATTTGATCTGTATTCAGCAAGTCGCATAATGAGAATTCCCATTATCAGTGATTTGGTTTCCTGGGAACCGATACGGCTGAGGTCAACAATCACATTTTCGTCGAAAAGGCGTTTGTCACCAAGTTCGCATCCTGAAAATATTTCCTTGTTGATACCATTGGTAAGGGATTTTACACGTGTTACCAAAGAGCCGGCATAATTGCTTTTTACCTCTTCTGAGTAGGCTGAATTGTTGATGACTTCCACGAGATTGTCGAGTAAATCGGCAAACGTGGGAAACAACATTTCCGAATATTCATTTTCGGAGTTATACAGGTCCCAACCACAATTTTCGTAAGATTTTAGAGTGGCCTCTTTCAATACTGCAGGCATCGCTGCATACATAGGCCAACATACGTTGAATATTTCAACCAAACGATCGATATGCTCAAGTACATGCACTCCCGATGGAAATCTAAATGGGTTGATGCGTAGCAGTTTTGTTAGTTTCGGGTTCGTGCCGTACACATGTTCGTTGCCGAACACATCTTTGTATTCTCCCTTTGCAGGTTCTATTATTAGGAATTTCGGTTTTCCGCATTCGTTTCTAATCTGGTCGATAAGGTGATATATAGTGTTACTTTTTCCGCAGCCTGTAGACCCTGTTACGAAGGCATGTTGCGCCATGCTTTTCAATGAGAGATTTACCTCTATGTCCGATTCATGTCCTTGGTCGTATATATTGCCTAAGTTAAAACCGCTTGAGTCCATATTTCCGTCAAGATATACCACTTCTTTTGCAAGCGACACATGTTCGGACACGGGAAGACCTGGTACCGATTTTCTCGGTAGGCTGATCATCATGCTTACCTCCTTACTACTGAGAGAAGCTGTAGATGTTAATACCGTTCTTTCCTTGATCAGAGCGTTGGCGTAATAGAACATCGGATGTTCCAAGCTTGCAACATAATTTCGAATGAAATTAAAACCTTTAGAGTCTTTTGTCCATGTGTTTAATGCTGAAACCTCAACTCCGGATTGCTCGCCTTGCATGATTGATTGGAATACGCTTGATGCCTGCTTCGCGGTATGTCGGTCTGAGTCATAAGAAATGAAATAGGCTCCAGTTGACCATAACCCACTACCTTCACATACATCAAGACGTTCAAGTTGCTTGTCTATTCGCTTCATGGCGTTTTGTATGTGTTTGTTTTGGATTGTGAGTGTAAAGTTCTTTTGTTCACCTATTGTCGCAGTCTTTCCGTCGGTTTGAGTGAAAGTGTCTGTATGGGTTTCTGAGATGGTTTCGCTTTCATTTGTTGTGTCTGCTTCACTAGTTGTTGAAGTTGTAGCGTTACTGACACTATCGCTAGAATTTCTCGTACCAGACCGAGAACCGGCCACACCAGCGGCTGCGCCAAGTCCCATTAGAGGAATTCCTATGGCAGCACCAACACCTGTTGCTGTTGCAAGAGCGCCAAAGGCCATACAAACTTGAGACAATGGCTTTGTGATCGAGCCTAATATAGAATCATGACTTTTACCTTGTGTGTGGCTTGTAGTCTTTGTTTCGCTTTTGGACTTAGTGGATGTGTGTGATGTACCTTTTGTTAAGGTCTGTCCTGTTGAGTCAGAGTAACCTTGAGAACGGCTGATGGCATTAGCCATAGATTCAGATGTCGAATAGGATAATTGTTGAGTTGCCATGGCCGATAAATCGGTGTATATTGACTCATAGCTATTCCTTATTTCTTTGACATCTTCTATTGAGTTGTGCTTGGCAAGGATTATTGCGGTATATTTTTTACCGTACATGGCTGATGCAAATTTTTCCAACCCTTGAACAAATGTGGCGTTGGTATATTCGCTCTTGGTGTTTTTGGGTGAAGGGATTCCTATAAACGAGCTTATACAGTTTGATTTATTGCACAGTTTGGAGAGAATCTTTTCATCTTGAGGACGTTTATCCATCCCTTTGAGCATTTCAGATAAGTCTTCATCGTCCATACCAGGGAATTGACCTTTTAACGATGATTCTATAGTATTTCCAATATATGAAGTAACGCTGTCATCGGCTTCGTGCGATTTTATACCGATGTAAAAATCACTGCGAGTTCCGTCACTGTCCACTATAAGGCATATAGTGCAATTAAAGGGTGTCATAGAACCGATAACACTGAAGAATTTGTCTGCCGCTGACTCATCTTTGTCGTACACCATTTTGTTGATTTTGTATAGGATTATATCATCCATACCCTTTACGGTCTCCATGGGAACAACTTCCAGTCTATCCAGTTTCGAAATGTAGTTTTTTAGCACAACATCGTCAACGAGTTTTAGGGCGTTCTCTGCTACAGAGAGATTCTCTTGTATAGGATTCTTTGTGTTACGGTCTTCCGTTGAGCCAATATTTGTAGTTGGCGGACAAGCAACGTTTGCTGATTGATTAGTGTTAAGGGGCACTTCTTCTGGTTTTTGTTTAATGGGCGGTTGTTCCAGTTGTTTGTCCAAAGTTCCATCGGCCTTATTTTCCATGGGTGCAGTAGTTTGCTTACTTACCATGCTTTTTTTCTTGTATTTTTTATCGTATATTGTACTCATTTCTTTGACTCTTTATAAAGTAAATAACACCCAGTAGCTAAGGTCGCCAAACCTGCCACAGTAATGACCGTCTTAGATGTGATAAGGCCTGCCACGGCAATTACGGCTCCTCCTGCAGCCACGCCTTTGTAAACGCTGCTTTTCTTATGGGTTGGTTGTTTCTTGCCTGAATGAGGATTGATACTGTCAATTTTGTCATTAGGATTGTCGTTGTGAGAACTATTTTCAGCTTTTTCTTTATAAACTTCTTTTACGACCTTTTCATAGTGGATTAGTTTCTGTTTTGAGAAATTAAAAAGCAACTTGTTTTTTAAATCGAAAAGATAGTCCTGATTCCATTCGCTGGATGGCTTCTCTTGAAAATTGCCATTGTCAATCTCATAAAGATTGTTTAAGTATTTCTCGGCATAATTGAGCATTTCTAGGAATGAGTCACCACTAGGGTCTTTCATCAGTTCTGAAGAAAGGGCAATTCTGACAGTGTTGACATCTTTGTTGTCAACAGCATCTTTATAATTTGCTTTCATATTGGATAATGTTGTTTAGATGTTACTGTTTTAATCTTGAGAACTATTATGTTGTGCTAAGTCCGCAACAGCATCTGCGGTCTCTAATACAGTGGCTACAGTGGTACTTAACACTGCAATTCCTGCTGCAATTTTCTTGATACGTTTGCGTTTTTTGCAAGAGTGTTGCTTGGGTGGTGTTTTAAGGTCACCACGATGGATATCCCCATGTGGATTATTGCGTTGTTGCTCCTTCTGGTTCACTGAATTGGCCTGCTCTTTAAACAATTCTCGTGCAACCGTTTCGTAGTGCATTAGTTTTTGTTTTGAGAAATTAAATAGAAGTTTGTTTTTCAAATCAAAGAGGTAGTCTTGATTCCATTCACAGTGGGGTTTCTCCTGAAAGTTGTCATTGTCAATCTCGTAAAGATCATTTAGATGTTCCTCGGCATAAGAGAGCATATCTTTGAAGGAACTGATTCTAGGATCTTTTATCAGTTCGGATGTAAGTGCAATCCGGACAGCATTTATATCTTTATTGATAACAGCTTTTTTATAGGTTGTTCTCATAATTGTTCATATTACCATTTTACAATGTCATTTACTCTTTTTTCAATGCTTTGTAGCCATTTCAGGTCGGCTTCTTGTTTCTTTATCTCTGTCTCGGTCTTGTTGACATCTGCGGTTGTGTGTCTTAAATTCTCAAGTCGTTGATTGAGTGCTTTTTCAATGTCTCCTATATAAGTTTTTGATCCATTTTTAATCCGATTAGTTTCGTCTTTTACATATTTAATAGCCTCATCATTCATTTTACGGATACTTATCAAAATCGGTTGGAGATACTTTTCATTGATTTCACACATGTCCACATAGTCAACTTTTTTTGATACCCAAACTGTGCGGTATTTGGTTTCGTATGTTGCATCATCAAACAAGCCCAGAAAATCAATTGTACGTAAAATCCCCCAGCCCAAACCATCCTTTTCTGCAGTGTAGGCTCTTTCTTCATGGTGACCTTCATCTTTGGTTATTGTATTTTCTGCAATTAGATTTCTCATATTACTTAGTTTTGGTGCGACAAAATCGATCGGATTTAAATGAAGGTTGCCATTATCGACGCCAATGTTAAGTTCTTTTAGGTATTCTTCGTATTTTTTCAGAACAGACTGAATGGTATTATTGTAAGATTCACGTATAATGCCTTCTAATTGTATTTTTATTTGAGGGCCTAATTCTTTACATTTGTTTTCTATTTTATTGCATTCTTTAATGGCTTCATCCTTTTTCATTTTGCCATTTTTAGACTGTAGGGCATTAATTGTATTCAACGTTTTTTCCATGTAAGACTCAATCTTAGATTCAGCATCTTTTGTCAAATTCATTGAGTCAATATTAGATGATAATTGTTTTGCAGCTTTTGCGGATTTAATATTATTCTGGATCTTTTGAATTTGAGACTCTAGTTCAGCTTTCTTTTCCTTATTGTTTTGTATTTCAGATTCGATTTTTGCAACGGCTGATAATTCCGTCAGCCTGGCATTGAATGAATTAACGAGGTCTGTCACCTTAATTACTTTTGCATACTTATTTACATATTGGTCGATGGCTTGTTCTACATTTACAATACCTGTTCTTATTTCATGAATGTTTTTCTCGCCATCCTTACCTTCCGTTTCGGCTTGTTCGAGCCAGCTTTTGATATTTTCTTTTATTGATTTACTTTGATGCGAGAATTGATAATAGTTGTCAAAATGGAAACAAGGGTATTTTTGAGTTCTACGGATAAATGAGTCAAGAGCCTGGGGCTCATCATCGTCTGTTCTACTTTCAAGTGCAGCCAATGAAGAAACTGGGAATAAGCAAGGTTTATCAATCCCACGTTTTTCTAAATCTTTTTGTGCATTGCATAATGCTCTTTCAATACATTTATCACCTTCTCCACCTTCTTCTACAGCCTTGGGATTGAAAGAATCCATTTTGTTTGCAACAAATATGAAACGCTCCCGGCTCTGTTTTCCTCCCTCTTTCATTATGTCACTTATGAAGTCCAGAAAATTGTTTTCATCGTCAATACCTAATTGTGTTCCGTTCATAACGTACAGAATCACATTTTTGTCGGAGTTTTTTAACATACGGTATGTCATTTCTCTGTGTGACTGGTCTCTTGAATTGTTAGGACCGGGAGTGTCAACCAATACAAGTTTCATTCCAACGGAGCTGACGAATGGTATTTTGCCATAGAGTTCAATTGTGGAAACATTCTCGTTTTTGTTCAGTTCTGTCATTTTTTTTAGTGTGACATTCTGTATCTTATCTACTTCATTTCCGGATTTATCGTATGCGATTGCATCGAAGATACCTGCTATTGCATTTTCGGTATCAATTATTTTTACAATCGTAGCTGTTGTGGCTTCATTGGCCGCTGGCATTATTTTTTGACCAAGCAGGGCATTTATGAGCGTTGATTTGCCAGAACTCATAGTGGCAACAACATTTATTTCAAACTTAGAGTCTTTCGCCTTTTGAAATGCGTTAACTATTTTTTTGTCCTTAAGTTCAGGAATGGGGCCTTTTTGAATGTCTGAAAAAATCTTGTCTGTAAGTTCTTCTGCCTCAGTGGAGCCAGCTTTTGGTACAAATTCAAATTTTGTAATCACACCGTTAATCGCATTAAAAGCGGAGACAACGTCGTCGTAGTCCATTTGGCAGCCTGTAAACTTGATATCAAAATTCGAGTCACGATACTCTTTTTTTAATGTGTTCGGGAAGTCGTCGATCCACTCTTGAAGTCGACGGTTACAGATGTCATTTAGAGAACTGTCTTTAACGGGCTCTTTCCCGTCAATTGTAATGACGCTGGTGCTGTTGTAGGGATTGTACTTTAACTCAATTTTTTTTCATGGTGTTAAGTTTTTTATTAATAATTCTAAATTGTCTATACCTGTTGCACTTGTTATACTGGGGTGAGTGTTGTTGGTTGTGTATGCTTGTAAATTGTAATAGGGACGTGAGAAACGTTTTTTTAGTAAGTCTAACTCGGATGAGTCATCGTCATCCAGTTCATTTGGGTTGCGTTTCATTAGTAGTGCTGCCTTGGCAGATACAGGTGCGATTATTGGACTGTTGACTCCCATTTTTACCATATCGTTGGAAAAATCAGTTATCATTTTTTCTATAGAGTCTTCGCTCTGTTTGAAGCAGTCAAGTTGGTTTAGGATAAATACCACAGGTTTTTTACAATGCTTGACAATCTTATGGAGTAGTTTCTTGTCATCATCTGTTCCGAAATTCTTGGCGTTGGCAATGAATAACAAAACATCATACTGATTTTGTCGGATGGCTTCCAATGTGGTTCTTCCGTTATTGGAATTGTGTGAGTCGTTAACCCCTGGTGTGTCAATTAGGCAGATGTTTGTATCGGACAAAGATGAGTTGAAATGAAAGGCAATGTGCGATGCGTTTTCGGTTTTTAATGAATCTAAATAGTATGTGTATTGGTATTTTTTTTCGCTGGAACTAAAATAAGTGAAACCATCCTCATGGTTTTTGTTGAAAATATATTTCAGATTCGTAGTGCACGCCAGATTTGCAGTTTTGCATGTACGCACACCAGTGATGGCATTTATGAGTGTTGATTTCCCGGCAGAAACATTGGCTACAACCAGAACTTTTTTTAGTGGCGATGATTCAAATGACAATGTGTCTAAGCGGTGCAAAACTAATGGTGTAGGGATCCTGCTACATGGTTTGTTTTCCATAAAATATGAGTGCACATTTCTAAGTATGCGCTTACGGAACCACTTACAATAGTTTGAATGTAGTAAATCATATAGTGCAGGTAATTTACTACTGTCCCATGATTCGACTAGATAGTAACAGTCGAACAAAAGTTCGTAGCGTATCCAGAAAAATCTAAAACCAGTCCGTTGGATGGACAATGACTGCTTTACTTTTTTGGGATTGGAGCGGAAAGCGGTTTGTTCCCTACCAACAATAGAACCACACCAAATATTGCAGAGCATACGCATATATTCATCGCAAGCACTTATCTCTGCTAGAAGAGAACTAAGCCCTGCGACGTATGTGTTCCGTTGTTTTGCGGAGAGGGATCGAGCAGGGTGATTATTGATAGAACATCTATGTATTATATATTTTTTCATTTAGTTATCTGATTTTGTATGGTTTTTTATGGCGGCAATAAAAGAAGCATGGGGCGATGTCGCTGGATTCCCGTGTGGAGGTTTTGCCTGACCTTTCAGAATGAAATCCTTTCGACCTTGTCCCATGCTGTGCGTATGTTTGGCCCGTTATGGACGTCAACATATTTCTACAGCAAAAGGCATAAGTATCACGGATTATTCTGAAGTTGAATTTTGGCAAATTTCCACGACGAATCCGTTCAAATGCGCTTTGCGGCGGCTGACATTTCTCTCGTCAACCGAGTGCAAATATACACATTTTTTTGATACTTATGCCTATGGGTTTTCATTGCATCTCTGCGTCGTAGGGATTTTGGGGTTTCCGGGATGCAAAAGTACAATGAGATAATCGTTGTTTTCGGGAAAGTGGATAAAGATGGAAAAAAATGATGAATGACTCTGTTGATTTTGTGTCGGTGGTTCGGCCGACGGTATGGACAACAAAGAAAGTGGAGCCAATCCATTTAACCCTATCCTCACTAGTCGGGCTTGGACTCCCTTTGGGTGTAACAACAGATAAGGTATTGGATTACTCCACATTTGTACACAGAGCATTTATGCTGTGTACACAATGAGAGCGTACAATTTTCCTTATTCTGGTTGTTGTAGCGAGTGTCCAAGTTCACTAGTGACAGAACAAAGCGAAAATGCGCTTTCTCGGCAAACCATTGTCTCGCGGTTTGCGCTGCAAAGGTACGAAAAATGTTTGATTAAAAGGTTGTGTTAATCTTCGGTTGTCTGAATGTGAGTGTGTTTTCATATTGTTACCGACAAACTGCTACCCACCGCCTACTAACTACAACCCACTGGCTACCGACCACTAACCACTGACAACTATCAATATTGTCATTTTATGATTATCATTTTATGACAAAATGTGTATATTTGCATTGCAAATCAAAGTTAATGTTATGATAAATCCCTTTGTTACAAATGGTTATGCTGGCTCGGATTATTTCTGCGACCGTGTTCAAGAAACTAAAGATATAATCAACTGGCTACGAAACGGCAACAATATTGCTCTGATTTCTCCACGCCGCTATGGAAAGACTGACCTTATTCGCCATTGTTTTAACCAAGACGAAGTTAAAAACGGTTATCACACCTTTATCATTGACATCTATTCGACAAAATCGTTGTCAGATATGGTAAATAAGATGGGGCGTACCATTCTTGATTCATTAAAACCCAAGGGCAAGCGTTATTGGGAGCATTTTTTGAATATCGTAAAGTCGTTGAAGACAGGAATAACATACGATGCATTTGGTCAGCCGTCATGGAATGTGTCGGTGGGGGATATAGCGAATCCAAGCAACACTTTGGACGAGATTTTCAAATATCTGCAACAGGCCGATAAGCCGTGTCTTGTGGCAATAGACGAGTTTCAGCAGATTTTGAAATACTCTGATTCAAATGTTGAGGCAGACTTGCGCACCTATGTGCAGTATTGCAGCAACGCCAACTTTGTCTTTATGGGCTCGCAGAGGCATTTGATGGGGGCAATGTTCGTTTCGCCGAACCGTCCGTTTTATCAGAGCGTCACGTTAATGAACCTCAAATCCATAGCGTTGGACAAATATTGGGAGTTTTGTAAAAGGCATTTCGAACTATCCGGCAAAACGATTGACAAAGAGGTTGTGGGGGATGTGTATGCAAAGTTCGACGGCATTACATTCTATTTGCAAAAGGTGATGAATGTGCTATATATGCGGACTGCCGACAATGGGCATTGCGGCATTGGAGATGTGCAACCGGCGATTGATTATATCATTGATTTTTCAAGTCCGACATACGAGGATTTGATGTATCAACTTCCTGAAAAACAATGTAACGTATTGAAAGCGATCTGCGCTGAGGGAAAGATTTCCCAAATCACATCTGGCAAATTTGCTAAACAATATGGCCTGACGTCACCAAGTGCGGTTAAATCGGCGGTAAACGCCTTACTGGACAAGGATTTGGTGACCCAAGAAAATGGGCGCTACCAGGTTTATGATAAGTTCCTTGAGATTTGGATGAAGAAACTGTGACCACTGACTACTAACCACTGACCACTCAAATCTTCTTGATGGATGGGTAGAGCTCGCTGACAAATGTTTTCAATTCGAAGGAGGCGCCTTTGGCGTAGCTGGCGGTACTGCGGGCGGGCCAGTCGGGACCTGTGAAGAAGCTGCGCATCTTGCGGTAGTCGGCGCGTTCGGTGAGGATGCGGACGAGATATATCAGTTCGTACGGTCGGTTGTCGGGCGCATGCCACTCGATGGGTTCCACGGTCGCGGGGCGTTGCTTGGCCGAGAAACGGTAGGCGAAAAGCTGGCGGTCGGTGTGATTTATGTACCCTTTGTCGGCGAGGTAGTTGACGAGCGTGGAGAACTTCTCGACGCCGGCTTTGATGATTTCGATGTGCATGGATAAACACTCGCTGCTGGCGGACCGCGGGGTGGGGAGGGCGAAGTAGTCGTCGGGAAGTGTGAATGGTTGATTCTGCTGCGCGGTGTCGTACTCGCAGCGGATGGTGTCGTATAGGGCGCCTGCCAGCGGGCGGTGGGTGATTTCCTCTATCTGTTCGCGCTCTTCGGGTAGCATCTGGCTGGGGTCGTCCCAATACATAAATAATAGGTGCCGGAGGTAGGTGTGGTCGAACTGATTGGTTTTGTCTATATAGTTTTGGTATTGTTCTGGGTTTTCTTGGTTGTCCCACACGGAGGCGGCTTCGTTCATTTCGTTTACGGCGGCGAAGGCGTCTTGCTGGGTGGGATCGAGCATGGAGGTGTCGCTTACGACGAAGGACTTGTGGAGTTCACGCCATTCGTCGAAGTTGAGTTCTCGTGGCACGGTGACTTTCTCCCAGAGGTGGTTGCAGAGGTTGCTGACTTTGGTGAGTGGGCAGTTGTTGTCGTTCAAGAGTGTGACGAAGCGTGAACGGTCGGTGGCGAAGAGGGTGGCGACTATCTGGTCGAGAAGTGCGGTGCCGCAGTCGATGGTGCGGAGATAGGCTTCTGCTGTATCGGGCAGGAGGGTGCTGAGGCGTGTGTATAAGGTGTCGGGTGTGAGTGTCGGGCCGGCATCCTGGTTCATGTAATATTCTATGTTCTCGCGCAGAAGGCGATTGTTGACAATGAAGGCGAAGGTGTCATGGAGTGGGACGACGACCTGCATGCCGAACCAGAAAGAGTGGTTTTCGGCTGGTGGGAGCGGTGCGTTGGGGAGAATGTAGTCGTGGCCGTCGCGCGGCAATCCAGCCTCGTGGAGTGCTGCCTTGTATCGTTTCAGGCGGTCAACGGTGGCTTTGAAGTCCATGTGCGAATTGATGTTTATAATACGGTTTGACTTAGAGCTGACTCAGAGTTGATACAGAGCACACACAAAAGTCATATCAAAGTCATGGTAAAGTCATATCAAAGTCGTGTTTTGTGGGTGTGGGTTGTGTGAAGTCGGGTTGTGGTTCAAACCAAGTCGATTGAATAGTGCAAGCCGCGGTTTTCTCGGCGGGCTCTTGCCATTTTGGTTATCAGGTAGGCGCAGGCGATGAGGTTGCGCAGCTCGCTGAGCTCTTCGGTGAGTACGGAGCGGTTGTAGAGGTCTTCGGTTTCGCGGAAGATGAGGTTCAGTCGGTCGAAAGCTCGCTGTAGGCGCAGGTCGCTGCGCACGATGCCGACGTAGTTGGACATAATCTCCTGGAGCTCTTTCTTGGTTTGGGTGATGAGCACCATCTCTTCGTTGAGCACCATGCCTTCGGCATTCCAGTCGGGGACTTCGTGGCAGATATGTATAGAGGGTACTGCGGCTATGGCGTGCATCGCCGAATTATGTGCATAAACGACGGCTTCGAGTAGTGAGTTGCTGGCCAATCGGTTGCCGCCGTGAAGACCTGTGCAGGAACATTCGCCTGCGGCATAGAGGTGTTTGATTGACGAGCACCCGTTTTTATCCACAGTGATACCGCCACACTGGTAGTGTGCTGCAGGACGGATGGGTATCATGTCCTTGGTGATGTTGATACCCTGTTCAAGACATTTGGCGTAGATGGTTGGGAAACCGTTGATGAGCTCGTTTTTGTCGATTTGTCGGGCGTCAAGGTATAGATGGTCAACTCCGGCAATCTTCATCTCGTTGTCGATGGCTCGGGCGACAATGTCTCGCGGAGCAAGCGAGAGGCGCGAGTCGTATTTCTGCATGAACTCGTTGCCGTTGTGATCTTTCAGTATGGCTCCCGCACCACGTAGCGCTTCGGTGATTAGGAAGGCGGGTTTCTCCGACGGGTTGTAGAGCGAGGTGGGATGGAACTGCACAAACTCCATATCGGAAAGCACTCCGCGCGCACGATGTACCATTGCTACGCCGTCGCCGGTTGAGATGATAGGAGTGGTGGTTGTCGTATAGACGTTGCCCATGCCGCCGGTGGCGAGAAGGGTGACCTTGGCTAAGTATGTGTCGATTTCATGTGTGGCGCTGTTGAGGGCGTAGGCACCGTAGCACTCGATGCCTGGAGTGTGCTTTGTGACACGCACGCCGAGGTGGTGCTGGGTGATGAGATCGATGGCAAACTGGTTTTCTTTCAGCTCGATGTTAGGATGGTCGCGGACGGCTTGCAAGAGGCCGCGTTCTATTTCTGCACCAGTATTGTCTTTGTGGTGTAGGATTCGATATTCGGAATGGCCGCCCTCACGGTGAAGGTCAAAGCGTCCGCCGCCGTCGCGGTCGAAATTGACGCCATATTGCACGAGTTCTTTGATGCGCTCGGGGGCTTCACGGATAGTCATCTCGACCACCTCGCGGTTGCAGATGCCGTCGCCGGCGACGAGGGTGTCGGCAATATGTTTGTCGAAACTGTCGGTGTCGTACATCACGGCAGCGATGCCGCCCTGAGCATATTTGGTAGAGCCTTCGGCGGCGTTGGTTTTAGTGAGTATGCATACTTTTCCATAGTCGGCAACTTTGAGCGCGAAGCTCAAACCGGCGATGCCTGAACCTATGACTAAAAAATCAACTTCGTAACGCATGGATGGTGAATGTGTGAATAGTGAATGGTGATTTGTGAAGATGTTAAGTTGTGAATGTGTGAAATTGTGACCGGAAACTATAAATAATCGCCCTGTGCGGGCACGCACCTAAAAACTCGAAACTAATGATTGATATGTATGTGCGACTGGAAGTCCTACGACGTTGTAGTAGTCGCCTTCTATTCGGTCGATGCCTATCATGCCTATCCACTCCTGGATGCCGTAGGCGCCCGCTTTGTCGTAGGGTTTATAGGTATCGACGTAGTAGGCAATCTCTTCATCGGAAAGCTTGCGGAAATGCACGTCGGTGCGTTCGGTGAAAGATATTCGTTTTGTGCTGCTGCGCAAACTTACGCCTGTATATACCGAGTGTGTCTTGTCAGATAGCGACTGTATCATTTCAATTGCTTCGTCGCGGTCGTGGGGCTTGCCGATTACTTTGCCGTCCACCACGACTACGGTATCGGCGGTAAGCAGCACTTCATCCTCGGCGAGAGTTTTTTTATAGCCGTCGGCTTTTAGGCAAGCAAGCGTCTCGGCCACTTGGTCAGCAGCAACCTCGTGGTCGAGCACCTCTTCGACTTCGATATCGACGCACTCGACTTCTAAATTAAAAGTCTCCACCAACTTGCGTCGCCGTGGAGACTTGGATGCTAAAAGGATTTTCATCATCCCTTGCGTTTGCGCACTTCGGTCTTCGATGGGATTTTGTCTTCCTTTGATACCATCTTGCCGTCCTCGAACTTGCCGATGAACACCTCCACGCCTCTATCGTACCACTTCCAGGTGCCGTCTTTCTGGCCATCGACAAATGTGCCGCTTTCCTCCAATCCGCCGGCTTGGCTGTAGCGTTCGTATTTGCCGTCACGCACATCCATCTTGTAGTTCTCAACGCTTTCGACTTTGCCGTTGGTGTAGTATCTGGTCGAGGTGCCGTTGCGCTGGTCGTTACTGTAGTTGATTACATAGCGAGGGTGTCCGTCCTCATAGTAGCCTGTCCATTCGCCGTCTTTCTTTCCTCCGCGGAAGATGCCTTTGTAGTCAACCTTTCCGTTCTCATACCAAGCTGTCCAGGCACCGTCTTCGAGGTCGTTGAAATATTTGCCTTCGTGCAGTTTCTTTCCGTTCTCGTACCATGTTGTCCAGAGGCCGCGGCGTTTACCATCGACATACTCACCGCTGCGCCATTTCTGACCTGTTTCGTAATAGTATGTCCAGGTGCCGTTTTCCTTTCCGCCCTGATAGTTGCCCACGATGCCTTTCTTGCCATTGGTACGCCAATAGAAAATCCACTCGCCTTCCTGCTCGCCATCGACAAGTCGTCCCTCCATGTCTTTCTTGCCTGTGGCTGTCCACCAAGTGGCTTGACCGTTGAGCTCGTTGTCTTTGTATGTGCCTTCAAACTTTACTTTACCGTTGGCGAACCACTCCTTGGTGGCTCCTTCGCGGCTGCCGTTGACGAAGTTTATCTCCTCTTGAACCTTTCCGTTTTGGAAATATGCGCGGTACATGCCGTGTTTCTTGCCTTTCACCACAGGCACCTCGCTTTTCAACTTGCCGTTCTCGTACCACTGGCGAGTAGCGCCGTTGTCGTAGCATTCTTCGGCGCACTTGGCACCATTGTCGTAGAAGATGCGCCAGAGGCCGGCTTTGTCGCCATCCTCGTTGTAGGTGCCGCGTTGATATACCTGTCCGTTCGGGTGCCACCATGTCCAGTCGCCTGTGCGGGTGCTGTCAGAATACATAAGACCTTCGACGGCGGGTTTCTGCTTTGCCGCGTCGTAGTATTTCGTGTATTTGAAGGTCTGTGCCTGAAGAACGATGGCCGAGATAAGTGCCAGAACGAAAACTAGATTTTTTCTCATATTGAACAGGTTGGAATGTTAATTTCGTTGAAAGGTTAATGAACCGAAACTATAAAGGGTTGTATGTGTTGTTTATTCGCTGTATATAAGAGCTATTCTTGGTCGGTCGGCTTGAGAGTTTCCCTTGATGGTAGCGCTTTTAGGAGACGACCGGCGTGCATCGATGGCGAGGGTGGTGCCTGGATCGCTGTCGGTGGACAGGATTTGCTGCAGGTGACGCACAATGCGCGTTCTGTAGTATTTCTGCTCGGAGTTGAAATATCCGTCAAATCCAGTATATCGCGACCCATCGGTTGCGTCGCCTACCAGTGTGGCGTTACGTCCGGTACCCTTATATGCCAACAGGCGGGTTGGCAAAGTGGTTGTGTCGCCGCTGGCTACGGGCAGCAGAAGTTCGGCATAGTTAAGTACGGCATACGGGTGTTCGCTGCGGAACTTTCTGTACCACGCTGTGTTGAGTTTATATATCACGCGGGTTCCACCCATTGGCTTAAGATATGTGCCGGCGTTGCCGCCAATGGTGTCGTTCCGACCTTCCTGGGTTGCGAAACGGGCTAATGAGCTGCCTTCGAAATTGTGCTTGAAGTGGGTGAAATGTCTTGTGGTAAGTCCCGACTGATGGCCGAAAATGAAACTATACTGAGTTGTTGCGACCGAGTCGTCGTCGATTCTACGGCTGTAGTATGCCGTCAGTTTCGTGGTTACCATGTTAATCGTCACCATCACGGCCTCGTCGCTCTCCGAGTCGTTCATTTCAATACGCACACCCTTTATGTTGTTCAAGAAGTCGCTTGAACTGATCTGTTGCCCCATATACGGGTAAATGGTATTGTTCAGCAACAGTCGAATCTCTTTCGCGTCGTTCTCCACATTTACCGTTCCGTCGTAGAAGCAGGTTGAATAGTCGGTCGTCAAGGTGTCGTTGGCATAGTATGGGTCGTCGCCGATAGCTTCAGCCAGTTGGTGAATTTTTACATGGAGCGTGTGCGATGTGGCTGTCGATGATGTGTGTATCTCGCTGATGGAAAGGCTCAGGGCAACAGAGTCAACTTCGGTTCCATCGAGGACGTTCAACCCGTTGTTGTCCGAAACCGTTATTTGGGCGTATAGGTAGGCGCGGGTCGTTCCCATCGTTGCGTCGTCGTAGCGTCCGATAAGACAATCCAGATAGTCGGAAGTGAGCAGCGAATCGTCGTAAACGGTGTAGCCCTCCAGATATACCGTGTCCCTCGTGCCGTTGTACAATGTTGCTGGGTCAACAAGTGACGAACCCAGCTCCGACTCTTTCTCCTCGCATGCCGCAACGATTGTCAAGATACATAGTGCTGCCAGTATTTTGGCGGAGTAGTGAAATATAGTGTGTCGCATTCTTTGTGCCTTTTTAATTGTCCATGTTCGATCCTGCAATGGTATCGTACATCTCGTTGATTTTCTCGTAGAAAATCGCTTCGTTGGAGTCGTATTCCAGTATGGGTTTCTTCAGTTCCTGAGCGTGAGCTATGAGTTCAGGCGCCACGTTTGGCGATGCAATCACAACACCGTTGGAGTAGGAGATGGCAGCCTTCATAAGTGTCATATAGTCGAGGTTTTCGTACATGCGCAGGTCTTTTGCCGTCGCTCCGTCGTTCTTCAGCTTTTTATCTATTTGGTCGTTGAATTTGTCGCTAAACTGGTCGTCGGTCAGCGTCACAATGCACTTTGTGCCGTTGAAGAAAGCGTTGTCTTTGTTTATCCTCCTCATGTAGAATGGAATCAAACCGCTGAACCAGCCGGAGAAGTGTATCACATGGGGACGCCACGCCAGTTTCCTAACGGCTTCGAGTGTGCCGCGACAGAAAAACATAAGTCTTTCGTCGGCGTCGGCGCACAGGTGTTTGTTTTCGTCGAACAGGTTGCCGTTTTTGGTGAAATATTCATCGTTGTCGATAAAATATGTCTGCATGCGGGCCGAAGAGATAGAACCCACTTTAATGATAAGCTGATGGTCGCAGCTGTTCACTATTAGGTTCATGCCTGACAGTCGAATCACCTCATGCAGTTGGTTCTTGCGTTCGCTGATTGAGCTGAACCTCGGCATAAACACACGAATCTCGCGTCCGTGTTCTTGCGCATACTGCGGCACATACCTCCCAAATCGAGCGTTGTCTGTTTCTTCGGTAAAAGGTACAACTTCCTGATTTACATACAATATTCTTCCTTTGCTCATAAGTATAGCATATATGTTTCAATATGCAAAAATAAGAAAAAAACTGGATTATAGCAAATCCAGTTCTTTCCTTTTTTCGATATCTCTCGCTGGGGCTATCTTTTCTTTCTTGTTTTTTTGCCCTTTTTCTCGTTTTTTTCGGATTTCCCGTTTTTCTTGTTTTCCGGGCGGTTCTGCTTGCCGTGCTTTTTATTCCCGTTCGGCCGAGTCGGCTTTTCTTCTTCATCGTCATCCACAAGCTCGAAGTCGATCTGTTTCTTCAGCATATCGACACCTTTCACCCTTATCATCACCGGCGAGCCCAGCTTGTAGCATTTGCCCGTCTTGCGTCCGATCACCTGGTAGTTGTCCTCGTCCAGCATATAGTAGTCGCCCTTGAGCGAGCCGATGGGTATCATGCCTTCGCATTTGTTACCCTCGATTTCGGCATATATGCCCCATTTGCTTACGCCCGAGATGAGTGCCGGAAACACCTGTCCCAGCTTGTCGCTGAGGTATTCTGCCTGCTTGTATTTGATGCTCGTGCGTTCGGCGTCGGCGGCCTTCTTCTCCATCTGCGAGCAATGTTTGCAGTATTCCTCATACTCTTCGGCGCTGACCGAAGTGCCGCCCGCGAGATATCGCTCCAGCAGACGGTGCACCATCAGGTCTGGATAGCGTCGTATGGGCGAGGTGAAGTGGGTGTAGAAGGGGAACGCAAGCCCGTAGTGGCCGATGTTCTCGGTCGAGTAGTAGGCTTTCGACATCGTGCGTATGGCGATGGTGTCAATCATATACTCTTCGCCGCGACCCGCTATGTCGCTGAACAGGCGGTTGTATGAGTCGGCCAGCGCCTTGCGGTTGCCCACCTTCATCTTGAAGCCCAGCTTCGCCACAAACTCCACGAAAGTGTTGAGCTTTTCGGGGTTCGGCTCGTCGTGCACACGATAGACGAAGGTTCTTGCTTTCTGTGGCTTTCCGCCTTTGTTTTTCGACCTGTCCACTTTTCCTATGCGTTCCGCCACGCTGCGGTTGGCCAGCAGCATAAACTCCTCAATCAGCCAGTTGGCCTCTTTCTGCTCTTTGATATATACTCCAATGGGTTTTGCGTTCTCGTCGAGGCGGAATTTTACTTCTTGGCTCTCGAAGTTTATCGCACCCTCTTTGTATCGTGCGTTGCGCAGTATTGTCGCCAGCTTGTGTAGCTCCAGTATGGCGTTGCCCACGGCTGCCTGCTGACCGCTGCCTGCTGTCGGCTGACCGCTATCTATTATCTCCTGTGCATCCTCGTAGGCGAGGCGTTGGTCGGAGTGTATGACCGTCTTGCCGAACCAGGTGTTGTGCACCTTTGCGGTGTCGTCCATCTGCAGCACCACGCTGAAGCAGAGCTTGTCCTCGTTGGGACGCAGCGAGCATACGCCGTTGCAGAGCTTCTCGGGCAGCATCGGGATGGTGCGGTCAACCAGATATACGCTGGTGCCGCGCTCGTAAGCCTCGCGGTCGATGGCCGAGCCGGGAGTGACGTAGTAGGAGACGTCGGCGATATGCACGCCCACCTCGAAAAGTCCGTTGTCGAGCTTGCGGTACGAGAGCGCATCGTCGAAGTCTTTGGCGTCGGCGGGGTCGATGGTGAAAGTCGTCACCTTGCGGAAATCTTTTCTGCCTTCAAGCTCTTTCTTCGTGGGGTTCTTTATGGCGGCGGCCTCTTTCTCGGCAGCCTCGGGGAAGTCGAGTGGGAAGTCGTAGTCGGCCAATATCGACTGCATCTCCACGTTGTTGTCGCCCGGACGTCCCAGCCGTTTCACCACCTTTCCCACGGGGTTGTTCATCCTTTCGGGCCAGTCGGTCATCTCCACGATGGCCTTCTCGCCGTCTTCGGCGCCGGCGAGGTCGCTGGGATGGATGAAGATATCCACCACCATGTTGCGGTTGTCGCACAGCAGAAAGGCGAATTTGTCCATCTTCTGTATGCGTCCCACGAAGCGTGTGCGGGCGCGTTTTATCACCTCCACCACCTCGCCTTCGGGCTTGTGCATCTTGCGCTGCGGAAACATCGACACCCTCACCGTGTCGCCGTGCAGGGCGTGATGGGTGTAGTTGGGCGCAATCATTATGTCCTCCTGTCCCTCTTCGTCGGGTATGACGTAGGCCTTGCCCGTCTGCTTCATGTCGATGGTGCCGACCACCTGGTTGCGCGGTGTCTCGTTGATGTTCTTTGGGTTAATCTTGTATTTTCCGCGCCCTTCCTCCACGAGTATGTCGTCGGTGGCGAGCAGGAAGATGACCTCATCGACCTGAGCGCGCGCCGCCTTGTCGTGGGCACCCACACGCGAGGCGATCTGCTTCGGGTTGAAGGTGTCGAAGGGGTTCTTGGCGAAGATCTTTATTATCTGTTGTGCTAACTTGTCGTTCATTAATGATGTTGATTAGTGAATAGTGAATAGTGATTAGTGAAAAGTGATTAGTGAATAGTGAATAGTGATTAGACAAATGTAACTACTGACTGCTGACTGCTGACTGCTGACCGCTGACTGCTGACCGCTAACTGCCGACCGCTACCTACTCAACCGCCCTGTGCGGGCACGCACCTGACAGCTATCTCCCAATCTTTGTCTTCTCCATCTGGCGTTCTTTGACGAAGCCGCTGCGGATGAGGAATGCCGTGTTGTCCGGGTCGCGACCCATGAAGTTGCGGAACAGCACCGACGGGTCGTCCGAGCCGCCGCGCGAGAGTATCATGTTGCGGAAGTCGGTAGCAGTCTTTTTGTTGAAGATGCCCTCTTTCTTGAATTTCGAGAAGATGTCGGCGTCGAGCACCTCGGCCCATTTGTATCCGTAGTAGCCGGCGGCATATCCGCCCGAGAAGATGTGGGTGAACGCCGGCGAGCTGATGGCACCTTTCACCACGGGCAGCAACTCCACCATGTTGCGGTGTTCGAAACTCTCGAGGTCTTCGGTCAGCGGAGCCTGCAGCGTGTGGTAGGCCATGTCTATGTTGCCGTAGTTCAGCTGGCGTATGCAGTAGTAACCCGAGAGGAAGTTCTCGCTGGCTTTGATTTTCTTGATGTAGTCGGCCGGGATGGTGTCGCCCGTCTCGTAGTGTTTGGCGAAGGTGTTGAGGAATTGCGGCTCGTAGCACCAGTTCTCCATCACCTGCGACATCGTCTCCACGAAGTCGTGCTTCACGTTGGTTCCCGCCACCGAGGGGTAGTGCACGTCGGTCATCATGCCGTGCATCGCGTGGCCCATCTCGTGCATGAAGGTCTCCACCTCGTCGAAGCTCAGCAGCGACGGCTTGTCGCCCACGGGCTTGGTGAAGTTGCACACCACCTGTATCAGCGGCCTTATCTCTTTGCCGTCGAGGTTGCTCTCGCCGCGGAACTCGGTCATCCAGGCGCCGCTGCGTTTCGAAGCCCTCGGATACATGTCCAGATAGAGCACACCCATGAATCTGCTGCCGTCATACACCTCATATACCTTCACGTCGGGGTGATAGACCTCGATGTCGTTGGCCTCCACAAATTTCACTCCGTAGAGAGTGCCGTATAGGTCGAAGATGCCCTGACGCACCTTGTCCAGCTGGAAGTAGGGACGCAGCAGCTCGGCGTCGAAGCTGTATTTCTGTTTCTTCAACTTCTCGCTCCAATAGGAGAAGTCCCAGCGCTGCAGCTCATATTCCACCCCGTGGTCGGAGGCGAACTGCTTCACCTCTTTCACGTCGAGCAGAGCCTGGCGGTAGGCGCTGTTCTGCAGGTCCTGCATAAACTTGCCCACGGTGGCCACATCCTTTGCCATCTTGTCGCTCAAGGCGTAGGCGGCGTAGTTGTCATAACCCAGCAGGCGGGCTTTCTCCATGCGCAGCTGCGAGATGTGGCGAATGAGGTCGTCGTTGTTGTTGGCGTTCTTGCGGAATCCGCGGCTGTTGTATGCGCGCCACATCTGCTCGCGCAGCTCGCGGTTGTCGGCGTAGGTCACGAAGGGCCCGAACGAAGGGTAGTCGAGCGTGAACACCCAGCCCTCCAGCTTGCGCTGCTCAGCTTCCTCTTTTGCGGCTGCGATGGCGTTCTCGGGCAATCCCCGCAGGTCTTTCTTGTTGGTCACCTGCAGGTAGTATTCGTTGTTGTCAGCCAGCACGTTCTGGTTGAACTTCTGCGTCAGCTGCGACAACTCCTCCGAAATCTTGGCAAACTTCTCCTTATCCTTTTTCGGCAGGTTCACGCCGTTCTGCACAAAGCCGCGGTAGGTGTCCTCCAGCACCACCATCTGCTCGGTGGTGAGGTTCAGTTTCTCGCGGTTGTCATACACCTTTTTCACGCGGGCGAAGAGTTTCTCGTTCATACTCACCCAGTTCGAATAGCGGGTGATTTCGGGTACGAGAGTCATCACCGACTTCTGCATCTCTTCCGACGTGCAGCACTCGTTCAGGTTGAAGAGCAGTTCGCTCACGCGTGTGAGTTTCTCGCCAGCCTTCTCCATCGCCACGATGGTGTTTTCGAAAGTCGGCTTCTCTTTTTGCTTGATTATGGCGTTTATGTCGGCTTCCGCCTCCTTTATAGCCTCACGGGTTGCGGGCACATATTGCTCCACCTTGATTTTCGAGAACGGAGGCGTCTGATGCTTTGTGTTCCAGTTCTCTAGCAGCGGGTTGTTTTGAGCGTTGGCAGCCATCGAAGCGGTTGCGGCAAAGGTCATAATCATAATTTTTTTCACCAATTTGTTCATGGGTATTATATTATTCGTAAATTTGCATCACAATAATAACCCGATTTACACGTTTTTATTTCGTTTCAGATACGAAAAACTAAAACAATTAATATTATGAAAAAAACACTTTTAACTCTAGCCATTGCTGTGGTGAGCATCCTTTTCGCCGCATGCAACCAGAAGGAACTCAACCAGCTCCGCGAGGAGAACGCCGACCTTCTTGCACAGGTTAACTCCAAAGAGGCCGAAGTCGATTCCGTCTTCGCAGCCCTCAACGCCATCGAGGACAACCTCGCCCAGGTCTCCTCTCAGTATGGTGCCGTTCAGGAACTCCGTCGCGACGGCGAAGGCAGCACCAACGTGCGCGGCCAAATCGACGAGCAGATCACCAGCATCGAGAAGCTCCTCGCCGACAACAAAGCCAAGCTCGCCAACCTCAACAACCGTCTTGGCGCAGCCAACAAAAAGAACAAAGAACTTCAGGAGTTCGTCACCAAGCTCGAAGCCCGTATCGCCGAGCAGGAGCAGCAGATTGCCGAACTCAACGAAGAACTGCAGAACAAGAACGCCACCATCCGCGTCCTCAACCAGAATGTGGCAGACCTGACCGCCTCCAACGAAGAGAAAGACCACACCATCGCAAGGAAGATTGCCGAAGCCAACAAGGCCTACTATGTGGTTGGAACCTTCAAAGACCTCAAATCCCTCGGCGTGATCGATAAGATTGGCGTCAGCAAACGTCGTCAGCAGACCACCACTTCGATGGAAACCAGCGTCTTCACCGAGATTGACCGCACACAGGTGACCTCCATCTCCATCAACGCCAAGAAGGTGAAAGTCGTTTCCAAGCACCCCGAGACCTCCTATCAGCTCGTTGAAGACCCCAACGACTCGAAGGTCATCTCCTACCTCAAGGTGCTCGATCCCGACCAGTTCTGGAAATACACCGACTACCTGGTCATCTCGACCCGATAGGTATTTCTGATCCGCAAACGACCGAGACGGCGTGACACTTGCTTGTCACGCCGTCTCTTTTTGTCAAGTCACAATTCGGTTTTATGAATGGAATTTTGCTTGTCTTTTTTTTTGAAAGACAAATGCTTGACAATATGTAGATTAACCTTTTTTAGCATGATGAAAAATGGCAGAAATATGGCTTGCAACATCTTGTGGAACAATGAAATAGTGTTACAGGTTTTGCTCAGGTTTTGCTCAAGTTTTGGAGAACTATTGAACAGACTTGGTGTTGAGCCGATGTAAAACCGTCTTAGATACGTCTCTAGGCCAACCGTGGGTCAACCGTGGGCCAACCGTGGATGTGGCATTGGTCAACCGTGGGCTGGTGAGGGCGAACTGTAGGGCAGGGGAGAGGCTTATTATTCGTAAACCGCAATTCCCTCGTCGTACCTTTGCACCCGAAATCAATCGCTCAACTCTCCTCATACAGCGAGGCCATATTCTGCAGAGTCGATTTGATTTGAGCTCTTAGAGATTTTGGTTTAAGGATTTCGATTTTGTTGTCGTAGGTCAGCAGTTCGTGTATGAAATCCTGCGTCGGACGAAGATACAGCCGGAAAATGCTGTATTTCTCGGTGGCCGTGACTTCCTCCTGGCTCACATGCAAAGGCAGCGAGCGCAGGTATTTGGCCGAGACGGCGTCAACCTTGAGTTCTATGACTTGCGGTTCAACTCTCTCGTCAAGATAAACGCCAAAGAATCCTTCGAAATATTCCGACGGGTTGTAATCCTCCGGAATCACGAATGTGTCGGCTTGTATCGTCATGTCCGACATCCTGTCAAGCGCGTAGATCTTGCATCTTTCGAGCGTATGCCCGCCGTAGAGGTACCACCGCCGTTTGTACATCTTCAGGCATACCGGCATAAAGTCTTTGTAATACAGTTCGTCACGTTTCTGGAAACGGGTGTATTGGAAGCTCACTTTGCGGTTTTCCTGTATGGCTTGCAGGCATAGTGTGAGGTTCGGCTCCGACGAAGGGACGTCCTCGAGTATTATGCGGTCGCGTATCTTCTCGTTCTCCGCCAGCAGGTTGTTGAGCGATATTGATTCAAGCAGCCATTTGCGGACCGATGTCGTGTTGCGTATCGACTGATTGTCTGCGATATAGTATCGATATGTGTCGAGGTGGCACTCGATGTCGATATGGAAAATCTCCTTTATATCGCGCCGGTGGTTGTGAAAAGTGCGGATATTGTAGTTACCCCCGCCAGAGATAAAGTCAGATTTCGTATATTTGTCGCTGATTTCATCAAAGCTGAGTCCCGCCAATCCCGCACGCGAAAGCGTGTCTATGAGCCAGATATACTTGTTAAGGATATTCATGATAATGAGATTTCTACTCTGCAAAAATAATATTTTTTCTTGGGTATGAAATAAATTTACACACCCCAAGCGTATCTTTGCAAAAAAATCAAAGGGAATAACAATAAAAACTAAAGAATATGAAATCGAAAAAAGAAAAAACCAAAATGGACGGAATTGAATTTGCAAAAATGATTAGCGACAGTAGTGTACCACTTGTGATTGACGAATCGAAACCAAGAAACCGGTACCACATGTACGGTTCGATTAAAGCGTATGATAAACTGGTCGACTCCAGTAAAGTATCTGATCGTTTAAAGGCCATCGAATTGGGGTACGGTATCGAAAAATTAATGGACGATGCGTCAGTACGTGTAAGGCATAAAGTGGAAGAATATATCAGAGAAAACAAAAAGAAAATCTATATAATACAATAAAATGGAAAGATGCAAATGGTGTGGCCGTCCGATTCAAGGAACCGGTGTGTCCGACGGATACATAAGCTTCGGCGGACGTTATTGTTCGGAGAAATGCAAAGAAGAACACCGTCAAAGCAAAGCTGCAAAAGGGAAATCCACCAAAATCAGCCTAATCTGGTGGATAGTAGCAGCCATAGTGCTGATACTCCTCTTTATGGCAAAATAAAATTATTAATCATCAAAATACATGTATTATGAGACAATTAACAAGATCACTCTTTAATGAGTTGAAAAACAAAGAAAGTCATCTCCACCGTTTGTTGGAGTATGTAAAGAACGATGACACTTTGGATATGGAGTTCAGAGGAAACTATTTTACAATCTACTATCGTGGAGGAGCATTGCTTTCTGTTAGAGAAACAAAATCTACTGAATATGAATGGGATGGGCTGGATTCTAACTATAGTGATGGCACTAAACTTAGTGTCAATCCTGAAAATTTTAATTCATATATTCTCGAGGCAAAGCATTTGGTAGATTACCACATCTGTACTGCGAAGAAAAACCATCTGGGCGAGAAAGAAATCCAGCAACTTGTTGTAAAGGAAAACAACTATTCTCCAAATTCTCAAGACACAGATTATTTCATTGTGGATATGGAGTATGAGGAAAGTGGAAAAATAGAAGATGGTCGATTCGACTTAATCGCTCTTAGATGGGACTCTACTGGGGCTGCAAGGAGAAAGGATGATGTCTCGTTAGCAATAATTGAGGTAAAGCAAGGTATAAATTCAATTAGAACATCCGAGAACAGTTCGGGACTGCGAAAACATCAGAAGGATTTTAATACTTTTATCGAGAAAAAAAAGAATGAGGGTAAGCTCGAAGCCTTTTGCGATGATATGATTGAGATATTCAAGCAAAAGTGTGAATTGGGATTGGTCCGTGCTAATTCTAAAATAGAAGGAATGACATCGAATTTTGAACTAAAACCGGATTATGAGAACATCGAATTTATATGTTTATTAGCGAACTATAAAGTGTATAGCGATGCCCTTAATAACGAACTACATGAAATGAATGAATGCAAATTCATAACATCTTCATTTATGGGCTATGGGTTATTTGCAAACAATATTATTACACTTCCTAAAAAGTAAGACATGGATACCGAATTTAGACAAATAGAAAAACGAAAACAGGTTGAGTTGTATTATCAGCAGAAAGACAATGGATGTGAAGGTATCTTTGGCGGTGCAAGAAATGGTGGGCATTGGAATAAAACAAGCAAAGATGGAGAAATAACCGAAACTATTTCAAATTGTAGATTTATTCTAAAACCAGAGGATAGCAAATGCAACCTATACTCTGCCATTCGTGAAAAGTCCATGCAGTACTTTGAAAAGCAGAAGATTTCTTGGTGGCGTCAAAAAGAAGACGGGTATTTTCCAACAGGTCATCTTCTGTCTTCTCAGATTCATTGCCTCAACCATTTATTTGAATTGCGTACAGATCCAAAGTCACTCAAGGCGATAATCGATGGGGCGACTGGAATGTCTTTTGACAAAGTATTACCGTCACTTATAGATAACGACCCTGAATCGTATATCTCATTCGAGTTCGCATTCAAAAACGACGAGTGGCTACACGAAATAGATGATGGGGCTAAACGAGGAACATTATGTACCTCAATTGACGCTATGGTTATGGCGGAGCTTGCTGGTAAAACCTGGCTCATTCCTATTGAGTGGAAATACACCGAGTATTACACCAGGGAGGACAAGACTAAACGTGAACGTCTTAATCGGTACTCTAAATTAATCGAAACTTCGAAAAGACTCAAAACGCCAACCAATGGCATCCCTCATTCCGTCTATTTCATAGAACCAAACTACGAGCTGATGCGCCAAGCTCTCTTGTGCGAGCAGCTGGTGGCAAACGGCTATGCTGACGACTTCGTCCACATAAACGTGATTCCGAATGGTAACACAGAGTTGAGAAATGCGGTTGAGAACGAATTTGTCCCGATGCTAAAAGACAAATCAAAATTCAAAATCATCGACCCGCAGGACCTTCTCTCTCCGCTTGAAGAAAACAATCTGCATCCAGAACTGATAGAATACCTCAAGAAAAGGTATTGGTACAGATAACTCTGTACCTCGGTCAGCGCTAAAGTGCGTTTGAGAAAGTTAAATTATAGGTTATATCGACATTGGGTTAGGATTTTATGACAGAACAGGATTATAGAGAATATTTGGATGAACGCACATTCGACGTGCCTGCTGGCTGGATGGCCGATCTGGTATCCTCGCCCGACTGGCGGCATCGTTGGTTTGCTGCGAGGATGCGATGCGGGTTGAGCCGACTTGCATCCGACTCCTCCGCCGATGTGCGGATGGAGGTCGCTTGGCAGAAATGCAGATTGGATGAACTGTCCAACGACCCTGACCCTCGCGTCAGTTGGGCCGCAAAGCAATGCGAGTCGATGAGCTGGGAGGATGTGTATGATAGATACACAACCTTCGAGGTGGATTATGAGGGGTTGCTCGAGTTGTTGAATAACGTCCATATTGAGGGACTTGTGTCTCCTGACGAGCGCAATCGTGCGTTCAGACGTCTGTTCGACGAGGGTTGGCCGCTCGATGGGGGTAACATGCGGATTTGGGTTGAGAAAACCTGCTGTCCCGAACTGGTTTGTGCGACTCTGGAACGGGAAAAGTGTAACTTGGAGAGAACTCTGATTCTGGCTTCGCATAACATAAACGGACGTGAGATAAAGGATATGGTTGCGAAGCAACTCGGAGTGGAACAAGGACAGATAACGTGCGGCACGCCTGAATCTTTAGGCGCCTTCTTGCTGCGCAAATATGCCGACAAGGTGGGGTTGAATCCTTTGTTCTCCATAGCGGAACGCTCGGCCAACGAGGACGAAATATGCAGAGAAGACCTCCTCGACAGCGCTTTCGCAATGCTCCTTGATCACAGCGATGTGATGGATGACGCAAACTCTTTGTTCGACTGGATAATCGATGAGGAAGGAAACGCCTATTGGTCGGGTGGTGTAAGGGTGTGCGATATGTTGTACTACTACAAAATCACCGACGAGACAAAGCGGCGATGGCTGATAAAAAGCAACTGCTGGATGGCGCAATGGCGTGATCGTATCGACGAAATCTACCGATGCGGTGATGATCCGGAAAAAGAACGCTTGGAGCGCGACCTTGTCGCCTACCGTAATCCGAGAAAAGCCGCCAACGCTTACCAAAACAGGTGGTGGATAACGGGTGCCTTGGATGCGATTATCGCTTGGGAACCTGAATTGGCCGACGCTCCTAAAAGCCAGCAGTTCGAAATCGTAAAATATGCGGTGGAACAAATGAGAAAGAACGAACTTGACAACATGTTTGATATCGAACTATGAAGATTATTCACATATCTGACACTCACGGCAAACACCGCGAACTTGCCCCTTTGCCCGACGGCGATGTGCTGGTACACAGCGGCGACTTCTCCTTCGCGGGCAGTGACAACGAGGCATTGGATTTTCTCGATTGGCTCTGTGACCAACCTCACAAGCATAAAATCTTCGTCGCAGGAAATCATGATGTTGCGATGTGGGACGCAAATATCGAAGGACTTCCGCCCAATGTTCACTTTCTCTCGGATAGCGGCGTCAGCATCGAAGGCAAACTCTTCTACGGTGCTCCGATGCAGATGGGCATGAAGAACGGCAAGCTATCTGTTGTAGAAAACTACGATCTTATTCCCGAAGGCGTTGACGTTCTGATAACCCACCAGCCACCTATGGGCATTCTGGATCTCGACAGCGCCGGGCGTCATTTCGGAAGTACAAAGCTGCTCGAGAAAGTGACGGAACTGAAACCTAAGCTGCATCTCTTCGGTCATGTACATAATGCCTATGGGACAAATGTGTGGAAAGACATAGCCTTCGTCAACGGAAGCGTGGTCAACGACCACTATTCCCTGATGGCAGAACGGCCAACGCAAGTGATAGAAATTTAATATGTTATACTTGCTGACAATCTGTGAATAACTTCGCAGCGCACAATCGTTTTTTTTATTTTATCTTTACAATCTCAAATCATCATCAAAAAGTAGCACACTATGCCGTATTTCACCCATTTACATGTTCACTCGCACTACTCGATTTTGGACGGTATGTCCAAAATACCCGACCTCATAAAGAAATGCAAGGCCAACGGTATGTACGCGATGGCGCTCACCGACCACGGCAACATGTTTGGCATCAAGGATTTGGTCGATACCGTGAACAAGGAAAACGGCAAGGTGAAGGACAAAATCAAAGAACAGCAGGCCATCCTGCAGAACGACGGCGCGTCACCAGAAGAAAAACAGGAGGCGGAAGCTCAGATGGAGATGCTCAAAGACCAACTGTTCAAACCTATCATCGGCATCGAGGCCTACTGCGCTCGCCGCACCCTCTACGACCACGACAAGAACGTGACGGAGATAAACCCCGAAACGGGTCGCCCACGCATCGTGGATAGCAGCGGTTGGCACCTCATCCTGCTGGCGAAAAACAAGAAGGGCTACCAGAACCTCTGCAAGCTGAGCTCTATCGCATATACCGACGGCATGTATTCGCGTCCGCGTATCGACCACAACGTGCTGGAGAAATACCACGAGGGCATCATCTGCTGCTCGGCATGCATCGGCGGCGAGGTGCCGCAGAAGATTCTGGCGGGCGACCTGGAAGGGGCGGAGAAGGCGGTGGTGTGGTTCAAAAACCTCTTCGGCGACGACTACTACCTGGAGCTGCAGCGCCACAAGACCGACAAACCCAACGCCGCCACCGACACCTACGAGAAACAGCAGCGGGTGAACAAGGTGCTGATAGAGCTGGCGAAGAAATACGACATAAAAATCGTCGCCACCAACGACGTACACTTCGTGGAGGAGGCGCACGGCGAGGCGCACGACCACCTCATCTGCATCAGCACGCAGGAGAAGGTGAGCGACCCGAACCGTATGCGCTACACCAAGCAGGAGTGGCTGAAAAGTCCCGACGAGATGGCTGCCATCTTCGACGACCTGCCCGAGGCGCTGGAGAACACTCGCGAGGTGGCGGACAAGGTGGAGACCTATAGCATCGACTCCGACCCCATCATGCCGATGTTCGACATACCGGAGAGCTTCGGCACCGAACAGCAATGGCGCGAACGGCTGACGGAAAAAGACCTCTTCGACGAGTTTACGCAGAACCAGAACCACGAGGTGGTGATGGATCAGGAAGCGGCGGAGAAGAAGATAAAGAAGCTGGGCGGCTACGAGAAGCTGTACCGCATAAAGTTCGAGGCCGACTACCTGGAGAAGCTGGTGTGGGAGGGCGCACGGAAACGCTACCTGCCCGACCACGAGGAGCTGACGGAGCAGGAGGACATCAAGGCTGCTCTGTCGGAGGAAATCAGAGAGCGCATAGTGTTTGAGCTGCACACCATCAAGACGATGGGATTTCCGGGTTATTTCCTCATCGTGAGCGACTACATACGTGCGGCGCGCGAGGAACTGGGCGTGAGCGTGGGTCCCGGACGTGGAAGTGCGGCGGGAAGCGTGGTGGCCTACTGTCTGAAGATTACCGACGTCGATCCGCTGAAATACGACCTGCTGTTTGAGCGTTTCCTGAACCCCGACCGCATATCGCTGCCCGATATCGACGTCGATTTCGACGACGCGGGTCGCGGCAAGGTGCTCGACTGGATAACCGAGAAATACGGCAAGGAGAAGGTGGCGCACATCATCACCTACGGCACTATGGCCACCAAGTCGTCGATTGCCGACGTGGGTAGGGTGGAGGATGTGCCGCTCGACACGGTGGCGCGACTGAAAAGCTACATTCCCGAGAAGTTCCCCGAAGGGATGAAGGACGAGAAGGGCGAGAAGATGGAGAAACCGCCGAAGATAAACCTGCACAACTGCTACAAGTATGTGCCCGAGCTGAAAGCCATCATGGAGGGCACGGCGGAGAAACCGGAGGACAACGCGCTGAAGCCGATGCTGGAATATGCCGAGGAGCTGGAGGACACGAACCGCCAGATTGGCATACACGCCTGCGGCGTGATCATAGGCGCCGACGACCTGACGAACTTCGCCCCGGTGTGTACCATCAAGGACAAGGACACGGGGCAGGACGTGGTGGTGACGCAGTATGACGGCCACGTGGTGGAGAACGTGGGTTTGATAAAGATGGACTTCCTGGGGTTGAAAAACCTCACCATCATCAAGGACGCGCTCGCCAACATCAAACGCCGCCACGGGGTCGATATCGACATCGACCACATACCCATCGACGACGAGAAGACCTATCAGCTCTTCTGCGAGGGCAACACGGTGGGCACCTTCCAGTTTGAGTCGCCGGGAATGCAGAAATACCTGCGCGAGCTGGAACCGCACGTGTTTGAGGACCTCATCGCTATGAACGCCCTCTACCGTCCGGGTCCTATGGATTATATACCCGACTTCATCGACCGCAAGCAGGGCCGCAAGCCCATCACATACGACATACCTTGCATGGAGAAGTACCTGAAGGACACCTACGGTATCACGGTGTATCAGGAGCAGGTCATGCTACTGAGCCGTCAGCTGGCGGGCTTCACGCGCGGTCAGAGCGACACCCTCCGCAAGGCGATGGGAAAGAAGCAGATCGACAAGATGAACGAGCTGGAGAAGCTGTTCTACGAGGGAGGCGAGAAGAACGGGCATCCGCACGAGGTGCTGCACAAGATTTGGGAGGATTGGAAGAAATTCGCCTCGTATGCGTTCAACAAGTCGCACGCCACCTGCTACTCGTGGGTGGCCTATCAGACGGCCTATCTGAAAGCCAACTACCCGGCCGAGTATATGTCGGCGGTGCTGACCAGCGGTCAGGACGACATCACGCGCACCACGCAGCTTATCGAAGACTGCCGCAAACATGGGTTGGACGTGCTGCTGCCGTCGGTGAACGAGTCGGAAAAGAATTTTGCGGTGAAAGTCAACGGGCAGATTCGTTTCGGCTTGCAAGCTATCTCGGGCATGGGCGAAGCCGCCGCCGAGGTGATAATAAAAGAGCGCGAGGAGAACGGTCCATACACCGACATCTTCGACTTCCTGGCGAGGGTTGACCTCCACACCATCAACCGCAAGAACATAGAGGTGCTGGTGAAGGCGGGCGCCTTCGACGGGTTGGGCGAGATGCACAGGGCGCAGTATTTCTACAAAGAGGTGGACAACGAAAGCTGTCCGACCTATCTGGAGAAGCTGGTGCGCTGGGCGGTGAGAAACCAGGAGAACGCCAACTCGGCTCAGATTTCGATATTCGACGTCTCGGACGAGATAAAGGAGGACAGCCATCCCGACGCGCCGCAATGCGAGCCGTGGAGCACCATAGAGCAATGCCGCTACGAGAAAGAGGTGATAGGCTTCTACCTCAGCGCACATCCGCTCGACGAATTCAAATATGAGATGGCCACCTTCGTCAACACCCCGGTGACTGCCCTCAAGGAGTATGAAAAGATAAAGCTGTCGCCCATAAAGTTCGGTGGCATGGTGGCGGACGTGAAGACGGGCATCTCGCAGAAGAACGGCAACCCCTTCGGACGTATGGTGATAGAGGACTACTCGGGCACTTACGAGATAATGCTGTGGGGTAAAGACTACCAGCGCTTGAAGCAATACTGCGAGAAAGGGCTTTTCGTATTTTGCACGGCTATGGTGAAAACCTTCAAGAGGAAGCAACCCGACGGAACAGTCACCGAGTCGGCTCCGAAGTTGGAGATAACCGACGTGATGCTGCTGGGCGACGTGATGTCGCGTTATGCGAGAGGGCTCAGCATCGCGGTGCCGCTGCGGTTTATCGACAAAGAGTTCTGCGGCTTCATGTCGAAGACGCTCAACTCGTGCAAGGGCTCGATTCCGCTCAAGGTGTTCGTGACGCACAACGATATGTCGCTTACGATGATGCCGAGGGGACATAAGGTGGATATCAGGGCGTTCCTGAAAGCCATAGGCGACGTGAAATGTATATACAACGTTAAAATAAACCAGTGATGACCTTTGCGCTACAAACCCCGGTACAGATTGCGGCAAGCTCGCAGAAAATCGACCACGAGAGCCGTCTGTTGCTTATGGGCAGCTGCTTCAGCGACGCCATAGGCGAACGGATGGGAGAGTGTGGGTTTGATGTGATGTCCAATCCCTTCGGGACGCTCTACAACCCGATGTCGATAGAGCAATGTCTGCGACGCAGTATCGACCCGATGCCGCTGGCTTCGGACGACGTGGTGTTCCACAACGGATTGTGGCATTCGTGGCTCCATCACGGACGTTTCTCAAACAACGACCGCAACGTGCTGATGGCCGACTGTCTCGACTCGTTCCACAAGGTGCACTCTCTCATGCAGCAGCCGTCGGTGATGGTCTTCACCTTCGGCACCGCCTTCGTGTTCAAACACAACAACCAGGTGGTGAGCAACTGCCACAAGCTGCCGGCGACGCTGTTTGAGCGTTCGATGCTTAACGTCGAAGGTATCGTGACCGTGTGGGAACCGTTGTTGGAACGCTTCAAGAACGAGGGCCACAGGGTGATATTCACCGTAAGCCCCATACGCCATCTGGCCGACGGGGCTCACGGCAACCAGCTGAGCAAGGCGACCTTGCTGCTGGCGGTGGAGCAGCTCTGCAACGAAGGGCTGGCGGAGTATTTCCCGGCATACGAGATAGTGCTCGACGAGCTGCGCGACTACCGCTTCTACGCCGACGATATGACTCATCCGTCGCCGTTGGCCGAAGAGATAGTGTGGCAACGCTTCCAGGAGACCTATATGAGCCAGGAGACGATAGAACGCGGCTCGAAGTACCAGAAACTGAACCGCATGAAGCAGCACCGTCCGCTGCACACCGACTCGGTGGAATATGAGCAATACATGAAGAAGCTGGCAGAGCTTGAGACAGCGCTTAACGCTGACTAATTTTGAATTTCGAAAGTTGAATTTTGAAAAAACATATCAACATAAAACGTATCCACATATCAACATAAAACATATCAACAAAATATCTCATGAAAAACATAGCAATAGTAATGGGTGGCTACTCTGGTGAGCACGACATCTCGATCAACAGCGGTACTCAGGTTTACAAAACCCTCGGCAACGAGAAATACAACGTGGTGCGTGTGGTGATTGAGCGCGAAGGCTGGTACGGCCTCGACGACAAAGACAACCGTCTGCCGCTGGACAAGAACGACTTCAGCGTGACGATGAACGGCAAGAAGGTTACCTTCGACCTCGCCTTCATACTCATACACGGCAATCCTGGTGAGAACGGCGTGTTGCAAGGCTATTTCGATATGCTGGGCATCCGCTACACCACCTGCGGATTCTATACCTCGTCGATGACTTTCCACAAGGGATACTGCAACGCGATGGTGCGGAGCTTGGGTGTGGTGAACGTAGCTAAGTCGGTGCTGCTCTACAAGGGACAGGAGGTCGATGCAAAGGCGATAGTCGGACAGCTTGGATTGCCCGTATTCGTGAAGCCCGCAACGGGCGGAAGCAGCGTGGCTACGACGAAGGTGAAGAGCGAAGATGCGCTGCTGCCTGCCGTAAAAGAAGCGTTTACCGAAGCCGACGAGGTGATGGTGGAACAGTTCGTCAAAGGGCGTGAGTTCGACTGTGGCGTCTTCCGTTCGACGGATTGCAAATACGTCTTCCCGATAACCGAGATTGTGCCGACGGGCAACCACGACTTCTTCGACTACGACGCTAAATACAACGGCTTCTCCAACGAGATAACTCCCGCCGAAGTGGAAGAGGAGGTCGCAACGTTGATTCAGCAAACCTCGGACAAACTTTACGATATGCTCAACTGTAGCGGCATAGTGCGCTTCGACTACATCTACGACACCGAGCGTAAGATACTCTACTTCCTCGAGGTAAACACCATACCCGGACAGAGCGCCGAAAGCATAGTTCCGAAGCAGGCACGCGCGATGGGCATAAGCACAAAAGAACTGTACGAGATGGCGATAGAGACAGCGCTGGGTGCGTGCCCGCACAGGGCGGTTGAGTAGGCAGCGGTCGGCAGTTAGCGGTCAGCAGTCAGCAATTAGCAGTTAGCAGATTCATTTGTCAATTCACAATTCACAATTCACAATTCACTCTTCACAATTCACAATCATGTTATTCGAAAATTCCATAGTAGGACCTATACACAGTCGGCGGCTCGGCTCTTCGCTGGGGGTGAACCTCCTGCCGCTCAAACATAAATACTGCTCATACGACTGCATCTACTGCGAATGTGGCTGGAACCGCGAAAGCGAGAACCAGGAGATGGTATATGCCACACCCGACGAGTTGAAAGGTCTTCTCCAGAAACGGCTTGAGCAGCTGAAGGCGGAGGGTGCGAAAGTGGATTCGTTCACCTTTGCCGGCAACGGTGAGCCGACGCTCTATCCTCACTTCCCCGAGATGGTGGATGTGGTTAGGGAGATGCGCGACAAATACTATCCAGAAGCCGCCACCACGCTTCTCACCAACGCCACACAGCTGAAACGCAAGGAGATATTCGACGCGGTGATGAAGCTCGACAACCCTGTGCTGAAGCTCGATGCAGGGACAGAGCACATGCGGCAGCTGATAAACAAAAACAACGAGATGGGATGCTCGTGGGATGAGCTGCTAAACAACCTCATCGCGTTCGGCAACAGAGGCATCATACAGACGCTGCTGTTTGACGGCTACAGCGATGGCCAGCGTGTAAGCAACATCATCGACAGCGAGTTCACACCCTATCTTGGCTATCTGAAACGGATACGTCCAAGATATGTAATGTTGTACGCACTCGACCGCGCAACCCCCGAAAAAGACTTGCGGAAACTCTCGGTAGAAGAACTTGAGCGGTATGCGCAAATAATTAGAAAAGAGGGTATTGAGGTGAAAGTTTACGGCTGATGAGCAAAAATATTTTGTCAGTTTGCAAGAAATGTGTACTTTTGCAAAACTTTAGCAAGTAAAAAGGTCGTTTGGCCGAGGGGCTAGGCACAGGTCTGCAAAACCTGCTACTCCGGTTCAAATCCGGAAGCGACCTCAAAAATAAAAGGACTTCAGAAATGGAGTCCTTTTATTTTTGTTGATATGTTTTACGTTGATATGTTTTATGTTGATAGGTCTAATAAGTCTAATAAGTCAAGCGGGTCCTTTAGGTCTAATGGGTGGGGTTAGTCGCCGCGGGCGTCGTTGAGGGCGGCTTGCATCGCTTTTATCTCGTCGCGGTATTTGGCGGCAGCCATGAAATCCATCTCTTTTGCGGCTATCTGCATCTTGCGCTGTGCTTCACGGATGTCTTTTCTTAGCTGCTCTTTGCTGCGGGAATCGAGCTTTTTTGAATTTTGAATTTTGAATTGGGGATTCCTCTGACTGCTGACCGCTGACTGCCGACTGCTGTCTGCTATAATTCTGTTGCTCTTCGGCGGCTCGGCTGCTGTGTGAAGCTGGGGTGTTGAGCGCGTAGGGCGAAGCGGCGATGTTGGGTATGTTGGGCGGTTCGGGTGCTTTGTTTTCGTTGCGTTCCTCTGCGGCTCGCTCTATCACCGATGTGCTACCGAGGATGGCTTCGGTGCTTTTCACTATCTGCTTCGGAACTATGTGGTGCTCGATATTGTACTTTATCTGCTTCTCGCGGTGGCGGTTGGTTTCGTCTATGGCGCGTTGCATGCTTCCGGTTATCGTGTCGCCGTAGAGGATAGCTTTGCTGTGGATGTTACGTGCCGCACGTCCTATGGTTTGAATCAGCGCACGGTCGCTGCGGAGGAATCCCTCCTTGTCGGCGTCGAGTATCGCCACCAACGACACCTCGGGCAGGTCGAGTCCTTCGCGCAGGAGGTTCACACCCACCAACACGTCGAACACTCCCATACGCAGATCACGCATAATCTCCACACGTTCGAGCGTATCGACATCGGAGTGGATGTATTTGGTGCGTATGCCGAGGTTTATAAGGTATGACGACAGCTCTTCGGCCATTCGCTTGGTCAGCGTGGTCACCAGCACTCGCTCTTTCTTATAGACGGTCTTCTCAATCTCGTCGAGCAGGTCGTCCACTTGGTTGATGGCGGGACGAACCTCCACCACAGGGTCGAGCAAACCTGTAGGACGTATCACCTGCTCCACCACCACGCCTTCGGCCTCCGCCAGCTCATACTCGGCCGGTGTGGCGCTGATATATATCGTCTGGTGGGTCAGGTCGTAGAACTCGTCGTAGGTCAGCGGGCGGTTGTCGAGTGCCGACGGCAGACGGAATCCGTATTCCACCAGAGACGTCTTGCGGCTGCGGTCGCCGCCATACATGGCTCGAATCTGCGGTATGGTTACGTGGCTTTCATCGACCACCAGCAGGAAGTCGTCGGGGAAATAGTCGATGAGGCAGAATGGGCGGCTGCCTTCGCGGCGTCCGTCGAAATAGCGCGAGTAGTTCTCGATGCCGCTGCAGTAGCCCAGTTCGGCAATCATCTCGATATCGTAGTTCACCCGCTCTTCGAGTCTTGCCGCTTCGAGGTTGCGCCCCTGTTCTTTGAACCAGTCGCGTCGCTCGAACATGTCCGTCTGAATCTGGTGTAGCACCTCAGACATGCTGTCCTTCGAGGTTATGAAGTTGCTTGCGGGATAGATATACGCTTCATTCATTTTTTCCAGCGTCTGTCCGCTCACGGGGTCGAAGCTTTCGATGCTTTCTATCTCGTCGTCCCAGAAACAGACGCGGTAGCAGAAGTCGGCGAAGGAGGGGAAGATATCGACGGTGTCGCCTTTGACGCGGAAGCGTCCGTTGACGAACTCTATCTCGTTGCGCACATACTGAGCGTCGAGCAGCTGTGTCAGCAGGTGGTCGCGCACCAGTTTCTCGCCCGATTTGATATGAATGGTGCTTTCTTTGAAACTTTCTGGGTTGCCGATGCCGTAGATGCAGCTCACCGAGCATACCACTATCACGTCGCGGCGACCACTCAGAAGCGCCGACGAGGCGCGCAGGCGTAGCTTGTCGAGTTCGTCGTTTATCTGCAGGTCTTTCTCGATGTAGGTGTTTGTTGCAGGGATATATGCCTCGGGTTGGTAGTAGTCGTAGTAGCTCACGAAATACTCCACCGCGTTGTTTGGAAAGAACTGTTTGAATTCACCGTAGAGCTGAGCCGCAAGGGTTTTGTTGTGGCTCATCACCAGCGTCGGACGGTTCAGTTTGGCGATCACGTTGGCTACGGTGAACGTCTTACCCGACCCCGTGACGCCCAGCAGCACCTGTGCCCGTTGGCCGGCGTTGATGCCGTCAACCAGTTGCTGTATAGCTTCCGGCTGGTCGCCCATAGGCGCAAATTCAGATATCAGTTCAAAGTCCATCCCTCATTAGTTTGGGGCTACAAAATTACACATATTTTTCACACCCGCATGCCTAATCTTTTCATATCATACGGCTTTGATATGACTTTCACATGACTTTGATATGACTTTGATATGGCTTTGATACGGACTTGATATGTTAAAACCTTGATTTATATGCTGTTGAACGCTTGGTTTAAATGGGTTTTATTCACAATATCATTCATATTCAGCTATATATGCATCTTTTTTATCACCTTTTCAGCGTATCATTTATAGTACCAAAATAAAAAGTTTGTTCCAAAACACCCTGTTTTCAATGAAATAGATTATCTTTGCAAAAATTTTTGTAAAAAATATAAACTCAACACTATGAAAATTAGTAATATGATTGTTCCGAACCTGCTGCTGGGTATGGCTGGCGGCATACAGTACATTGCGCTTCAGAAGGCAACCAAAAATCCCCGCAAGGCGAGCGAGCAGACGCTCAGAGGCATTCTGACTTACGCAAAAGACACGGTGTATGGCAAGGAACACAAGTTCGACTATATCCTGGCTGCTGAAACCGACGAAGAACTCTACAAACGCTATCGCGAACAGATACACCCCAACGAGTATGAGGACTTCCGTCCCTACGTTGACCGTCACAAGAACGGCGAGAGCGACATCCTCTTCCCGGGCAAGCCGGTTCTCTACGCCACCACCTCTGGCTCGACGGCCGAACCTAAATGGATTCCCATCACCGAGAAATATCTCAAGACCATCTACGGCAAGATGACCAAGGTGTGGCTCTACAACTTCATCCAGAACCGCCACAAGGTCTTTGCCGGCAAAATTCTCTCCATCGTGGGCAAGGTGATCGAAGGCTACGCTCCCGACGGCACCGTCTATGGCTCTGTGTCGGGTGTCACCCAGCGCGACTGCCCCGCTTTCGTGAAGAAACTCTACTCCAACCCGCAGTGTGTCTATTCGATTGCCGACTACACCTCGCGCTACTACGTGCTTATGCGTATGGGCATCGAGCAGGACATCACCCTCATCGTCACCGCCAACCCTTCGACCATAGTGGAGCTTCAGAACAACGTGAACCGCTACTACGACGACTATGTCAACGATATCGAAAAAGGTACGCTGAAGGCCGACCTGAATATCGACCCCGAAATCCGCAAGGAACTCGAGGCTTGCCTGAAACCCAACCCGAAACGTGCTAAGGAACTGCGCGACCTGCGTGCAAAATACGGCGATGTGCTGCCTAAGCACTATTGGCCCAACCTGCAGATTCTCAACACATGGAAATGCGGCAACACGAAGGTCTATCTCGACAAGTTCGAGCATTCTTTCCCCGAGCACATGCTGCATCAGGAGTTCGGCTACTTCTCGTCCGAGTGCCGTTTCGGATTGGTGATGGACGATACGCTCAACACCGTCATGTTCCCCCACTACCACTACTACGAGTTCATCAAGGAAGAGGATATGGACAACCCCAATCCGACCTTCTACCAGCTGCATGAACTCGAACAGGGCAAGCGCTACTGTCCATACGTGACCACCTACGCTGGCCTCTATCGCTACAATATGAACGACCTCCTCGAAGTTGGCCCGAACTACAACAACACGCCTACGATGCACATGATTCAGAAAACACACGGCATCGTGACTATGACTGGCGAAAAACTCTACGAGCGTCAGTTTATAGAGGCTGTCCACAAAGCAGAAGCCGACACCGGCTTGAAGACTCGTTTCTTCATCGGATTCGCTGAACTCGAGGCTTCGCGCTACAACTTCTATTACGAGTTTGCCGACCAGTCGGTAAGCCAGGAACAGGCAGAGAGATTCACCGAGGCCGTCGATGCGGCGTTGAAGGACATCAACATCGAGTACAAGGCTAAGCGTGATTCGTTGCGTTTGAAAGATGCTTTGACTTTCCGCCTGGTGAAAGAGTCGTTCGAGCAGTTCAAAGAGCGTTGCATCAAGGAAGGCGCTCGCGACGGACAGTTCAAGCTCAACCTCCTGCTGCAGGACGAAAAACGTCATGCTAAGTTCAAAGATCTCGTAATCAAATAATCGGGCGAAACATCATAATCCGATGCAGTTAGATTTAGAAGGTATCAAGGCTGTGGTCTTTGATGTTGACGGGACCCTGTTCGACAAGTCACGCCTGCCGCTTCATCTTGTCTTGGCCGATCCGCTCTATATGTTCGTCTTGAACAACGAGCGCAAGGCTCGCAAAACCCTTTCGGGCGTCTATTTTGGTGACGAACGCACCTACTACGAAACCCTTTACGGCAAGGTGGCTATCCTCTCCCATCTCTCCGCAAAAAGGGTGAAATGGTGGTACGACCACCGTTACATGCCGACCATGATTAAGGTGCTGAAAAAACATTATACACTTCGCCCTTGGGTGTCTGAATTGTTGCCTGCTTTGAAGGCACAAGGCATAAAGGTTGCCGTCTATTCCGACTATGGATGTGTCGAAGAGCGGCTCGCTACCTTGGGATTCAAAAGGGAGTGGGCCGACGTGGTGGCCGACGCACCCAGGATGGGAGGCCTGAAACCTTGCAAAGAATCGCTTCTCGCCGTATGCCAGCAACTCGGTGTCGCCCCGTCGGAAACATTGATGGTGGGTGACAAAGACGAGACCGACGGCGAATCGGCTTGCAAGTGCGGAATGAGGTTCCATCATATCTGAACACCACTCCAGGTATCCCCCAACAACCGCCTATGTGGCAGTTGACAACTAAACAACAAAAACGCCTGCACGTTTCATCGTACAGGCGTTTATTGTTTGTGCAGAATTTCTGCTATTGCAGCATCAGTTTCTTTATGCTTCGACCTTCCGCAGTCTCCACTGCCACCACGTATGTCCCGCGTGGCAGGTTCGAGGTGTCTATGGTTATGCTGCCGTTCATCTGTTTCGTTACGACTTGTCTGCCAAGCATATCGGTTATAACCAGCTTCGCATCCTCTCCGCCTGTCAGCTGCACCGTAATTCTGTCGCTTGCAGGGTTCGGCATGATGACGAATTCGGTGTTTTCAGCCTCGTCAATGCCATTTACCGCCAGCGGCACTGCCGTTGCCGTTATTCCGTTCGAGTAGTCGTCGCCATAGTAGCGGCAGAAAAATTTGAAGTACATAGTGTCGGCTATGCTTCCTCTCGGAATGTTGTATCCTCGGTTGTGCAGCTCCTCGCCATAGTAATATACCATGTCGCCGCCAGGTGTGTATTCTCCCGTGGTGTATGTGCCGTAGGGCGTGTCGAATACCCTGTCTGCCGACATCAGCACCAACATCCTGCAAGGCTCCGACGATGCCCACGCTGCCTCTATGTGGTTGCTTTCCGTATATGCCACATTCAGCATTGTCGGACGTGGCTTGAAGAACTCGTAAGGCAACGCTGCATCGACAAGTCCGTCTGAATACTGGTCGCCGTGCAGGCGGCAGAACAGCTTGAAGTATATGGTATCGGGGCTTGCATCTTCTGGCACGTTGTATGTCCCGTTGAACACCTCGTCGCCGTAATAGAACACCACGTCGCCGTTTGCTGTAACATCACCTACGGTGTATGAACCGTAAGGCGTGTCGAACACATTGTCGCTCGACATAAGTACCAGCATCTGGCACTCTTCCGAGGTCGTCCAGTTCACCTCCACGGTTCTCTCCTCTGTGTAGGTGGCTTCGATTGTCGCCGGTCTCGGCTGGTAGTATTCGTATGGCACAGCCATCGCCACGGGACCTTCTATATAGTCTCCGTTTATGTTGACGAACAGTTTGAAATACAATGTGTCGGGCACCTCGGACGAATCAATCGTAAAACCGACTCTGTTCAGCGCGTTCCCGCTATATACCACAATGTTGCCGTTCTCAAGTGTGTCGCCCGTGGTGTATTCGTCAACAGGTGTGAAGAAGTTTGCGTCTCTCGATACCAGCACCAGCGATGGGTACGCACCTATGGCGTCCCAGTTGGCTGTCGCTGTGTATTCTGAAGTGTAGTGCGCTTCCAGATATGTCGGCGTTATGGGTGACACCTGTTTGAAGTAGAAAAAGACCGAGCTGTCCGACGGGCTCTCCTGGATGTTCCACAGCGGAGTGTTGTTCGCCGCTCCCGACCACGGCCTCAGCCAGGGCGTGCTGTTGTCCGTCAGCGAGTCTTTGTGTTGTGTGCCGGGAAATGGCGTGCTGTTAGAGTTGGTAATTCCGTATGAAGAAGGCGATGAGTCGGGTGCCTGAATACCGTTTGAAGCACTCATGACATACAGCTGTTGTGGATGTGTGCTGTTAGACACTGAAGAGCCGTGAGCGTTCGAGTGCACATGATAGACAATAAGTCCGTGCCCTGGAATTGATAGGTCGAATCCCTTCTTCTGACGGTTTTCCAGAAGGAAATAGTCTCCGTTAGTTGAAGTGTTTATCCGATATACGTCATGTTGTATTGACGTTTGCGGAATGCGTATAGCCTGTGGGTCAGTCAATACGGTAGCCGTTGTCCATTGATAGATGTTCACTGCCGTATATGCCCCGTGGCGTGCCGGTGTTCTCCCGTTGTCGTTCCACGAGCCACTCGACATGATGTCCCAGTTTCCAAGTCCGTTATACTCTCCACCGCTACCCTCGTAGTCGGTATCGTAGTAATCGGGAGCACCAAACACATGACCTAATTCGTGGCAAATCACGCCGATTCGTGTTATGTTATTTCCGAAGTTTCCGCTTAATTCTGGTGAGCACGAATATCTCCCAAATGTCACGCCGTTATATGTCGGTGCGTCCCATACATACCATTGGTGCGACCAAATCCTGTCAGAACTTGCTCCAGCTTCCTCGCCGTGTCCGGCGAAAATGATGTGCATTCCGTCTATCACTCCGTCTCCATCGTTATCGTAGTCGGCGAAGTTTGCCATTCCCTCTATTTTGTTCGCTACCTCTGTCGCAAACGAGTACGCCCCCTCGCTGTTGTCGCTGCCGTAGTACGCCATGTTGTGGTCCGCCGTAATTGGACCTATCACGTCAACAGTCAGTGTGAACTGCCCATTCGAGGCGCTGTAGTAGTAGTCATATACGCTTCCATGTGCATTGTGTTCGGTGTAATTAGCATGATTGAACAGAGCTAGAAACTCTGACCTACGGTAGGTCAGTCGGCAGTCGGGCGTCTGAAACAACACCACCAGCGCCTTCTTCTGTCCCACCAGCGCCTTGCTTCTTCCTCCCTTCGGCTCCACCGCCGCCACTTGGTTCCACACTGCTAGGTAGTTTGACACCTGTTGGTGGCTATATCTCAGCTTTTTCGGTGTTGTCAATAGCATCATCCTTACCTCCGCCGGACGCTCGCTTATTTCAGTGGCTCGCAGTTCCGAGGCCACCATGTCGCCGTTGGCGGTACGCATGGCATAGCACAAGTACCCCTTCTCGTCGTACATCAGCGAATATCCGTCCTCCGTCTCGGCCCAGTGCACCTTCTCGTCGCCTCGCAGATAGATGTTCACCTTCGCCCCGTCCGGCTGCTCAAAGCTAATCAGACCGGGGAATGCAGGGCTGCCCTCTGCCTTCTGTGCCACCGTGAGTAACAATACAATGCTCCAGATTACAAGAATTATGCGTTTCATTTCAATTCCGTTTTTTGTTCACGTTCGTTTTTTAGCCGTTATAATTTAGTTCGGCATCAAAGAAAGAATTTGCAAATTTATAATATTTTTTGAAATCCTAGCGCCTCTTGACTCTATCTTTTTTCAAAACAACACCAAACTCCTATATTGTTGCCAAAATGTTGTGCCGATTTTTGTTATAAGAAAAAAATGGTGTATCTTTGCAAACATAAACGGCAACGGTTCTATCGCCGGCCGCTCACGCGGCGGGAGGAAAGTCCGGGCAACTCAGAGCCGCCATACTTCCTAACGGGAAGGTGTGTCTGACGCAAGTCTTGCACAACAGAGAGTGCCGCAGAAAATATACCGCCGGCTTCGCCGGTAAGGGTGAAATCGCGAGGTAAGAGCTCACGTCGTCGGCAGTGATGCCGTCGGGGGTAAACCTTATGGGTTGAAAGACCAAATATACCGGCAATTAAGGGTTGGCTCGCCCGCTGCCGGGGGGTAGGTCGATTGAGACGGCTGGCAACAGCCGCCCTAGATAAATGATAGAAAACCGACGCAAGTCGGTTACAGAACCCGGCTTACAGGTTGCCGTTTTTTTATTGAGACATTAGACACTGACAGTAGATGACCATTAATCGCATTAAAATAGGCAGGATCGCTATCCTCGTGACACTGGCTTTTGCTTCTCTCTCCCTCTCGTCTTGCAGGGAAGAAAACTATCTCGCCAACGAGTCGCGCTCGCTGATGCTCTATCAGAAAAACAACACCAACGGAAATCTCCTTGCCTTAGCCAAGTCTCAAGCAGAGACCATTGGACGCGCCAAGAAAAACAAAGACCTACATCCTGGAACCTGTGCCGACTATGCCGTCAGTCTCGCAAAACTCGGCCTTCTCGAGGATGCCAACAAATGGTTCAACAAAGAGCGCACTCTTTATCCAGCTTCGGCTAAGTTCGTTGATGCCATGAAAGCAAAGTATGTCGGCTCTCTTGCTGCCGACACAGTTTCCATGCCTTCGAGCCTAAAGACCGACGACAAACTCCTGGCTTCTTTCATGTTCAACGATGCCGATGAAAGCTTGGAACCCATACTTCCCGATGTGTCCGATGAGTTCGACGACGACCCGGCTGCCATTGAAGTCGCTGTGTCACAGAACCCCGAGATGTCGGCCAAGGAGGTCGCCGCCCTCGAACGTGGCAAAAATGCCAAGACCGACGAGGAGAGGGCTATGAGTGCCGAAGAACGTGCCAAGGCCAAGAAACAGGCTCAGAAAGAAAAGGAAAAGGCCAAGAAGAAGGCTCAGAAGGAGAAAGAAAAAGCCAAGAAACAGGCTCAAAAGGAGAAAGAGGCCGCCCGCAAGCAGGCTCAGAAAGAAAAAGAGGCTGCTCGTAAGCAGGCCGCCGCCGAGAAGGCTGCCGCCAAAGAGAAAGCTGCCAAAGAAAAGGAAGAGGCTCGCGCCAAAGCCGCTGAGGAACGTCAACGTCAGCGTGAGGCCGCAGCTCTCGAACGTGAACGTGAGCGTGCCGAGCGTGCCGCTGCTAAGAAAAACAAACAGTAACGCTGCTCATTCACTAACACATTAACACAATAACGCAATTTATAATCTACCCTCATGCGTAGAACCATTCTTATACTTGTCATACTTTCTTCCGCCGTCCTTTCTTGCAAGGGACCGCAGAAGGCGGTTTCTTATAACGACTTATATAGCGAAAAACCGCTCACCATCTATGTGGCTCCTATTACCGACAATGCCGAGCGCCGTGTCGTCAAATATCCGGGCGACACCAAATACAACAACGAGATCGACCTTGCCGCCAAATACATGTTCCAGACGGCTCAAAAGCCTATAGCCAGACAGGGCTACTATGTGATTGGCCCTGCGGCTTCCATGCAGATCGCCTCCGAGGAGACTCGCTCGCAGGAAAAAATGATGATTGGCGACCTCAAGTCTTACAAGAACGTCTATGGCATCGATGCAATCCTTTTCCCCATCATCCACAAATGGGCAAAGGAGCAGGACGAGTGGATTGTGTATGTCGAATATGTGCTTGTCTCCACCACATCTAACTCGGAATTGATGCACGTTTGGGTGAGGGGCAGTAAGTTGGTGCAGTTAAACTTCAAGGGTGAACCGCAGACAAGCAAGTTCGATGCCGAGTTCGCTGCCGACATGGAACTCAGCAACGCTTCCGCTCAGCGCTGTTTCCTGGTCGAACAGGTGAACGATTACGTCCTTCGCAACCTTCCTACCAGCTCCGACCGTCGTCAGTTCGAGGAGGATCGCTACTTCAAGGCTCATCCGTCCTATTTTTCCTACTATTTCAGCGAGGACGGCACTATCCAGATAGAGAAAATCACGATGGAACAGTACGAGCAGGAGTGCTTCGTCAACGATTAGGATGAACACCATCGAGACAGTCCTCTCCCCAACGCTTTTCCCGCTCAGAATCACGCCTAGTGGGCATACCACCGTGGCGGTTGATATCTTGCGTGCAACGACGTCTATTTGTGCTGCCTTTTTTGCAGGCGCCTCTGAAATAGTGCCTCTTTCGGCGCTCGAAGAGTTGCCTGCTTATCAATCTCGTGGTTACACTCTCGCTGCCGAGAGGGGTGGCCGTAAATTGGCGGGTGCTGAGTGTGGAAACTCTCCAACTGAGTATCTTACAATGAACCTCAAAGGACGTCGCTTGGCCTACAGCACTACCAACGGAACAGTCGCAATACTTGCTGCAGTTCAAGCTGGTCGTACTCTAGTCGGTTCATTTTCCAACCTGACTGCGCTTGCGGAAAAACTTGTTTCCGAGTCGGACAATGTTGTCCTTCTCTGCAGCGGTTGGCTCAATAGTGCGAGCCTTGAGGATACCATCTTTTGCGGTGCTTTGGCTGCTCGCCTTGTTGAATCTGGTCACTTTCGGATTTTAGATGATGCGACCACGCTCGCCGTTCGACTATGGCGTCAAGCCGAGTCCGACCCATACGGTTTCTGTGCTGCTGCAACTCATGTACAGCGACTGCAGGGCATGGGGTGTGAACGTGATATACGATTCGCTTTTCAAATGGATACCTGTCCTGTTGTACCTTCTTTTGATGAAGGACGCCTTGTTCTGCTATGACACCGATTGCCCATATCGAAACTCCCTTTGACGACAAGTTTGGCATCCCTCGTCAGTCGGGTATGACGTCTGTCGAGTGTCGCATTGTTTTCGACGAAGGCTTTCGCTATCCTGAGGCGGTTAGAGGGTTGGAGGAGTTTGACTATATCTGGCTCCTTTGGCGGTTCGATACTGATGAGGTTTGGCATCCCACAGTACGCCCTCCTCGTTTGGGTGGCAACCAGCGTGTGGGCGTCTTCGCTACTCGTAGCCCTTTTCGCCCGAACACGATAGGACTGTCATCAGTTCGCCTATTACGTGTCGCTTTCGAGGACTGTGGCCCTGTCCTTTATGTCGAAGGTGCCGACCTTCGCAACAACACCGCCATTTACGACATCAAGCCGTACATCCCTTACGCCGACAGTCATCCTGATGCTCGTAGCGGTTTCGCCCCGCATCCCGCTGACCGTCGTCTAAATGTTGTCTTTCCCGATACGGTTAACCTACCGACCGACATACAGCGTGGCCTCATGGAAATACTCTCGCTCGACCCTCGTCCGCGTTACCAAGATGATGCCTCCCGGATCTATTCACTTTGTTATGCTGGTCGTGAGGTGAAGTTTACGGTAAACGGCGACAGCCTTACCGTCCTCTCTGTTCAATAGGCAATAAAACAAATCGGTGCGCAAAACCTGTTGCACACCGACTTGTTTGAATATGAATGGCCGATTCTATTCTGCCGCTGCATCTGTTGCTGTCTCTGGTGTTGCGGCTGCTTCTGCCGTCGGAGCTTCTGCTGTTGCTTCCACCTGCTCGGTCTTTGTCGCTTCTGCCTCGGCTGCTTTCTTCTGCCACGGGAGGTTCTTGGTGAAGTAGAGTACACAGAAGGCAACGGCGGCGAGGAAGAGTATCCAATAGATAATCTTACGCCACAGCGGAGTCTTCTTGTCGGCAAACGGGTCTTTCGCCACCAGTTTCGGATATTTCGCCATGCTGGTCAGCGTAGCGCCGAAGGCGGTGTTGATTTTTATTTTCGAGTTGATGGCCCATCCGTTGGCATTAAGCACTGGGCCCAGGTTGCGGCGACGCAGTTTCAGCCAAGCAAGGAACATCGAAGGCCCGCTGACAATCACTATCACAGCCAATATCATCAGCGGCAGGTTGTACCAATGTGCCGTGATGCCTGTGGCTAATTTGGCCAAAGCGGTTCCGATAAAACCGATAGCCATACCGATGGCAGCGAAGATACCTGCAAACTTGGCTATGTCGAATGGTGTGGCTTTCTTCGCCTGTGCGCTTTCGGCTGCCGCCATCTGGTTCTTGGCTTTCGCCATATTGGTGGCCAATTCGGTGGTCGAGCTGTCGGCTTTGGCGGTCATCTCATCAAACTGCTTGCTCTCTTTCTCGGCTGCTGACTTTGTGATTTTGTCCGTCACCCAGTTGCCGAACTTGCGGTAAGGGCTCCAGAAAGCCTGACGCACACTTATCGGGTTGTCGATAATCTTTGTTACTGTGGCATCCCAATCCAATCCATTGCGGTCGTAGAAGAGGGCGTTTTTGCCTTCGCACAATCCGTTCACGTCGCCGTCGGTCAAAGCGGCAACGATGTCCATCTTTTCGCCTTTCACCTTCGAGGTGCAGGTGCAGTAGAGCAAATATAATCCGCTCAAGCCTGCGGTGCTTAGCTGTTTGCCCATATCGCTCACTTTTACACAGAGTTCGCAGCAACGCTGGTCGATATACAGTTTGCCAGCTTGGAATACCGCCTGCTCGCTGTCGTCGCGTCTATAAAAATCTTTAAACACCACATAGTTGTGTACCAGCTTGTAGTAGTCGCGGCAGTAGCGCACGAGTCGTTCTACCGGCTCTATGGCCGCAGCGTGGGTGGCCAGTTGTGCGGCAATGGCTTCGTTCATCGCCGTCTCGCCAGCGTTCTTCCACGCAGTGTAAGCGTCTATCTTGGCCAATACCGCGTTCCACTCCGCCTCGCTCAAGGTCTCTTTTCCTGCAAAATCGACATCCAGCACCAGCGTTTTCAGTTCGGCCATAGCCGCCTGCCAAGCGGGGTTGAGGCCTTTGGTGATATTGAGTTGTCCCTCTTTGTTTGGGCGTGAGAGCGGGTATTCGGCTATCTCGGCAACATTCTCACTGAGGTTGCCACCGCTTATGGCGGCTATCTTCTCAACCTGCACGTCCAGCGCTTCGGTGGCATCTTCGTCAAACTGAGCCAGCTTGCAGCGCATGAAGTAGTCGGCCATCTTCTGGCGGATGTCGTTCACCGACTTCTCGGCCGCGTCACTCTGCTCGCCGTATGGGGGCGTGAACGGCTCGGTCTCTTCGGCCGTGTATTCGGCCTTGCATTTCTCCTCGAATATGGCCATATATTCGCTCACGTCAGCCAGCGAAATGCTCTGCTGCTCTTTTTCGAGTTTGGCGAGTATGAGGTTGGCAGCCTCCATCACCTTCTGTCCCTCTTCGGTGTCGGCTTGTATGTCGGCGAAGTCTATGCTGTCCTTGCCCTCCAGCAGATACTCCATGCTTTTCAGCACCTTCTTCAGCCACTCTGCGGCGGCTATCATCTCGTTGACACGAATCTTGCCGTCGCCGTCGAGATCCATCAGCTGAAGAGTTTTCTCGTCGAATTCCAGCCCTTTCACCGGACAGCTCAGCACCGTCCACAGTTTCTGGTCAAGTTCGTAGAGGTGAGCGATGTCCTCTCCGCTTTCGATGTTCACGCGTGTGACGCCGCCTACGACGCTGTATTTCCAGTCGTAGCCGTCTTTCTTTGCAATTAATTTAGCCATATTTGTTGTTTGTTTGTTTGTTCTACAATAGAATTGCAAAACTACGAAAAAAAACTGACGCTTTAGATAGCTTTCGCAGTCAAATTGCTAAAGATTGGCCAAAATGGCCTCCACAACGTTTATTCCGTCCATTGCGGAGGAGACGATGCCGCCGGCGTAGCCGGCGCCTTCGCCGCAGGGGTAGAGTCCTTTTAGTTGTGGGTGCTGCATATCGGTGCCTCGCGGCATGCGTATGGGCGACGAGGTGCGGCTTTCGACGGCCAATAGAGATGCCTCGGTGGTGAAGAATCCTCTCATCTTGCGGTCGAAGTCTTTAAATCCCTGTTGCAGACAGCGTACTACGAATGGCGGCAGCAGCTCGTGGAGTGGGGCAGAGGTGACTCCGCCCATATAGTTCGTCTTGTTTGGTTTGGCGGTCAGGCGTCCGTCGCAGAAATCGGTGAGCGTCTGCATAGGTGCCGTTGCATTCATACTTGTGGCGGCATACATCGCACGCTCTACGTCCTCCTGGAAGTGCAGCAGGGCCAATTCGCCGTATTGTGCGTATTCCGGCACGTCGTTCATCGATACCGTAACGGCTATGCCGCTGTTGGCGAAGGGGGAGTTGCGTTTTGAGTTGCTCATGCCGTTCACCACCTGATAGCCTTCGGCTGTGGTGGCTGGCACGATGATGCCGCCGGGACACATACAGAAAGAGAATACCCCGTGCCCATCGACCTGTGTGGTGAGACTGTAGGCGGCTGGAGGCAGAAGAGGCGAGTAGTGGCGCGAGTGATATTGTATTGTGTTTATCAGTTCTTGGGGATGCTCCACGCGCACGCCTAATGCAAACGGTTTTGCATCGAGAAGCCATCCTTTCTGATGGAATAGGTGGTATATGTCGCGAGCCGAATGTCCGGTGGCGAGTATGACGGCAATACCCTCATATCGGGTACCTTTGCTGTCGATGACGCCTTTCACTACGCCGTCGTTCACGATAAGGTCCGTCACGCGTGTGTCGAAATGGTATTCTCCGCCGTGCGACACCACCGTTTCCCGCATCTTTGCGATTATGGGGCTCAGGCGGTCGGTGCCGATATGGGCATGAGCGTCGATGAGAATCTTCTCGTCGGCGCCGTGTTCGATGAATTTCTTCAGCACCGCGCTCACGTCGCCTCGTTTGGTGCTGCGTGTGTAGAGTTTACCGTCGCTGTAGGTGCCTGCACCACCTTCGCCGAAGCACCAGTTGCTGTCGGGGTTCACCTGATGCTCTTTGGTTAGCTTTGCTATGTCGTATTTGCGCTCCGACACCCGCTTCCCGCGCTCCACTATCACAGGTTTCAACCCCTGTTCCAATGCCCTCAAGGCGGCGAACAATCCCGCAGGTCCTGCACCCACAATCACCACCCTCTTCCCGTTGCGGCAGTCGCGATATGCCGAGCGGTAGTCGATAACAGGCATCTCTTCGCCCTCCTCATACACCTCCATCACCGTGTGGTACTTCACCCCACGTCGTGAGTCGAGGCTTCGCTTCACGATACGCACTCGAGTGTCCAATTCAACCTCGCGGTATTGTTCAGGCGTAAGATCTGCTTCTATAAGTTTCATAAATTACTGTCCACTAACTGCTAACTGCTGACCGCTGACTGCTAATCACCCCTCAAACGTGAAGCTGATCATCAAGGTCCTCGACTTCAGGTAGTCGGCTGAGCGGCTGTATATGTCGTCGTCCTCGACCCATAGGTTGATGATGCCGAAGCCGGCTTTGAGGTCGATGGCGAACTTGACGTATTTGAGGAAGAAGTCCAATCCGACGCCGACGGTGTAGTGCACCTCGTGGGGGTTGAGTCTCACGATGGCTTCGTCGTTATTGTTCTTGTTCTTGCGCAGAGATGCGAAATCGAAGCCGTATGTTATGCCGCCTGTGATGTAAGGACGGAAGTTGCGCCAACGCATAGCGCGGTAGCGGAACTCCAACGGTATTTCGCCATAGACGCTTTCGACGTTGCGTCGTATGTCCAGATGCGGGTGTGCGTCGAAGAAGGCGTGTTCCCACGAATAGCTGAGCTCGCGGTTGATGATTGTCACGCCCGGCAGAAGCCTCAGGTTGAAATACTTCCAGATGCGGAGGTCTCCGATGACGGCTATGTGGAAGCCGGCGTTGTAGTATGAGGTGACTCCCTGCATCGAATCCCTCAGCGCGCTGTTCTCCGAGAACTTGAGGTCGAACTTCGACTGCGTATAGCCCACCTGTATGCCATAGTGCAGCAGACGCCCGTCGAACGAGCTGAGGTTGTTTATCTGGCTGTGGGCGCTAAGGCTTAGGCAGACGAGGAGTATTATGAGCGAGAGTCGGCGCAATATCTGTTGTTGTTACATTTCCATCTCTCCGCGCAGCGGGGTTTCGAGCATTCTTCTGACTCTTTCGGCGTCATTGCCGTAGTTGCCGAGCACGTGCATCATCTTGGTGACGGCGGCTTCGATGGTGATGTCGTGACCGCTGATGACGCCGATGCGCTCCATATCGCAGCTGGCCGCGTATTGGCGTAGCTTCACCGAGCCGGCTTTGCACTGGGTTACATCCATGAGCACGATGCCGCGATGGATGGCGTCCTGCAGCGAGTTGATGAACCACTCTTCGGTGAGGGCGTTGCCCGAGCCGTAGGCCTCGATTATGGCTCCTTTGAGTCCTGGTGTATGAAGTATGCTGTCAACCAGCTCTTTGGTGATTCCGGGGAACAGCTTCAGCACCGCGATGTGCTCGTCAAACCGCTTCCACACCTTCAGGGCTCCCTCCGGTTGCGGCATGATGAGGTGGTTTTTATAGGTCATCGTGATTCCCACCTTGGCCAGCGAGGGGTAGTTGTATGACTTGAAGGCGTCGAAGTTCTCGGCGCTGACCTTCGTGCTGCGGTTGCCGCGATACAGGCGGTTTTCGAAGAAGACGCACACCTCAGGAATCATCACCTCTTTCCCTGCGACAATTTCGAGGGCGCTGATGATGTTCTCACGGCCGTCGCTGCGCAGCATGCCGAGCGGCAGCTGGCTTCCCGTCAGCACCACAGGCTTGCCCAGGTTTTCGAGCATGAAGCTCAGAGCCGAGGCGGTGTAGGCCATCGTGTCGGTGCCGTGAAGCACCAGGAATCCGTCGTAGTTGGCGTACTCGCGTTCGATTATCTCGGCTATATCCACCCACACTTTGGGCGTCATGTTCGACGAGTCGATGATGTTGTCGAGCTGACACGAGTCAATCTTGTAGTCGCACATTTCCAGCTGAGGCACAGCTTGATAGATGCCCTCGAGAGCGAAGGGGTGAAGCGAGCCGTCCTTGCCCTGCACCATACCGATAGTGCCGCCAGTATAGATTATCAGAACTTTGTTTTGCATATAATGCACATTAATACCAATAATAAACGGCACGATGTGGCTTTTATTTTTCAGGAAATCTTTATAAATGTTAATTTTGGTGATTGGGTTGGGGTTTAAGTATGGAGTTGGTTGCGGTTGGATAGATGCCCTAGAAAAACTAGAAGCACTAGATTGATTGATTGCTGATTTGAGGATGGGGGGATGTCGAGGTTGGCTTGTTGGGAGTTGATTGGGAGTTGGTTGGGAGTTGGTGCGGAGTTAATGCGGAGTTAGTTGGGAGTTAATGCGGAGTTTCTTGGGAGTTAAGTCAGAGTTAAGTCGGAGTTGAGTCGGGGTTGACCTAGAATTACCCTAGAATTATCCTAGAGTTACCCTAGAATTACCTTAGAATTAGGAGAGGACTCTATTTGAATAAAATCGTTGGGGGTATTATATCAAAGATATAATAAGGAACGAGGGGGAAGGTATGATATTGTATTCTTGGGAAAGAAATATGTCAGAATTTTTGAAGAAATAGGTCAAATTTGGTTGTTGGATGTTAAATCAGTCATTAGTCAATAGTCAATAAGGATTTTGGATATGGCGTTTTGGGACACAAGATAGATAGCGGCGGAAAGGTTATTAAAAACCTTGTTAAAAATTCAAGGTAAGACCTAATCCATAAGCTGTCGATTGATTTCCGAGTTCTTTGGGACATTGGAATAGCGTTGGTTCTACCGACAATGAAACAGTATTACCAGACATACGGTTATTATAATTCCTTGCAACCCAATGCAATCGACCAGACCCCACTGCCCATAAAGGAACTCCAACGTTCACTAGAATAGAGCCAACGACTATTGCAGATATTGAAACTGCATTAAGTGCCTTTTTTTCAGAAGGGGTATAATTCGATTCTACAGCAGATTCCCCTATAAGTAACAGAGCTCCAACAGAGCTTACCATAACCCCTGAGAGTACAAATCCTTTCCCGATGCAATATTGTTTGCGTGCTGATGTATATGTCTCATACTCGTCCGTTAAAAGTATTTGTTGCAAATAGTCTTTTTTTAGTATTCCTCCACTCATTTTCATCGCCCCATTTTCCGAATACATTTTAAAAAACTCATCATTTACACGTTCGCCTTCTTTCTCTAATTCTTCATTATTGCTGATGTCTATATTCCCAAAAAAGTCTTTATGCCCACTTTTATATGTCACAGAATAAATATCAGAAACCCTTTTTATGTAGGTCGGGCCATCGAGGTTGTTCCAAAGTAAATATCTTAGTTCATTGTCGCTTACTTCGGTAACCTTTGCTACAACTTCGTCTCCATTACGTAAGATGATGGTGTCTTGCGCAAATGACGACATAGACGACACTATGCTGATAACGAGAATTAAGAAGTATTTTTTCATGGTACTGTGGTAATTAACAAACGAAGCGTGGCGCTGAATGCCACTTCGTCTGGAAGAGGTCGTGAGAATTACCTTGTACTTAGAAGATGCAAAACAGCCCACGCTTGAGCGTGAACCGTTACTCTTGTCCTTGCAGTACTATAGAATTTCTCACGTTCCTTCCAGCAAGAGACGAGCATAACGCTTCGTGGTTTCCTTTGAAACCGATTGCAAAGATACTAAATTTGTGTTGTATTGGTGAATATTGCTGTTATTATTTTCTCGTTGTGCCGGATTTCCGAATCCGGCACTTCTTTTTTTTTGATGCGGCTTACTTTAGATTACGGAATTTCTGTAACGGAATTTCCGTAATGGAAAAGCATGATTTGAAATTATTGGATGAGATTCTTGTGTTTGATAATCAGAGGTTTTTTGAGAGTTGGCCTTTGTGCGGCTATGACCATTATGCAATTTTTTATGAGTGTTTTCGTTATTATTATAGGAAGAAATTATATGGAAATGGCTGATGTCGAAGCAACGATTAGTGGTATTAAACTACCTTGTACTTATACAAAAGAGGAGTTTGCGGCTGTATTAAAAGAGTCGGACGAGGATTATAAGGCTGGCCGATTCGTCGCACAAGATGAACTTCGCGAAAAATATGGCTTATAAAATCCCCATCGCTGAATGTTTTGCACATTATTTGAATTATTAACTAACAACATAACACAATGAAACAACGTTTGTCATTAGTCTTGATGCTGTTCGTCCTGTTTGCCGGGACGGTGTCGGCACAGAAGTATTCGTACAAGACCTATCCGAACGACCCGCTGGGTGTGCGTGAATATACGCTCGACAACGGGTTGAAAGTTTTTATGAGCGTCTATAAGGATGCGCCTAAGGTGCAGACCTATATCGCAGTACGCGCCGGCTCGCGCAACGACCCGCACGAGACGACGGGTTTGGCTCACTATCTCGAGCACATGATGTTCAAGGGTACCCAGAAGCTCGGCACCACCGACTGGGAGAAGGAGAAAGTTTTGATACAGAAGATTGAAGACCTGTTTGAGGCTTACCGTATGTTTGACGACGCCACAACCCGCGCCGCCATCTACCATAAAATCGACAGCTTGAGCTACGAGGCTTCGAAGATCGCCGTCGCCAACGAGTACGACAAGGCGATGACCGCCATCGGCTCGACGGGCACCAACGCCTTCACATCGAACGACTACACGATGTATGTGGAGAACATACCCAACAACCAGATTGAGACCTGGTGTGAGATACAGGCCGACCGTTTCCAGAACCTGGTGCTGCGTCTGTTCCACACCGAGCTGGAGACCATCTACGAGGAGAAGAACATGAGCCTCACAAAGGACAACCGCAAGGCCAACGAGGCGATGTTCGCCGCCCTCTTCCCGCATCATCCCTACGGCAACCAGACAACCCTCGGAAGCCAGGAGCACCTGAAGAACCCTTCGATGAGGAACATACGCAACTTCGTAGCCACCTACTATGTGCCTAACAACATCTGCATCAGCATGGCCGGCGATTTCGACCCCGACGAGGCTATCAAGATTATCGACAAGTACTGGGGCAACATGAAGCCTGGCAACGTGCCTGAGCTGAAGTTCGAGCGCGAGCAGCCTATCACCAGCGTCATCACCAAGACCGTCACCGGCCTTGACGCTGAGAACACCATCCGCGCCTACCGTCTGGACAGCGGCAACGGCAGTCATGACGCCATGCTGGCCGACCTGCTGGAGAGTGTGCTGAACAACGGCAAATGCGGTCTTATCGACCTGAATATCAACCAGCAGCAGAAGTGCATGGGCGCCTACGCAGGCACCTATACGCTGAACGACTACGGTGCATTCATGTTCGGCGGTCAGCCTATGCAGGGTCAGACCCTCGAGCAGGTGCAGGCACTGTTTGACGAGCAGATTGCGCTGGTGAAGCAAGGCAAATTCGACGACTGGATGCTCGAAGCCGCCATCAACAACATGAAGCTCTCCATCATGAAACGCGCCGAGAGCAACAACAGCCGCGCCAGCCAGATGGCCTACGCTTTCGTAGAACACCGCAACTGGGGCGATGTGTGCAACGAGATAAACGAGCTCTCGAAGATTACGAAGAAAGAAATTGTGGATTTCGCCAACCGTCTGTTCAAGGACAACAACTACGTTATCGTGAACAAGCTGCAGGGCGAACCCGAGCCGATACTCAAGGTCTCCAAGCCTCCCATCACTCCTATCGAGGTGGGTCGCGACAACGAGAGCGCTTTCCTGAAAGATATCAAAGCCCGTCAGGTGACTCCTATCGAGCCTGTCTTCGTCGATTTCTCGAAAGACATGACCAAGCGCAAACTGTCTAACGGCACCGAGATGCTGTATGTGCAGAACAAGGAGAACAAGACCTTCAACCTCGTCTATCGTTTCGACTTCGGCGAGCGTGCCGGTCAGTTGGGAAAGACTCTCGACCTGGCAGCCGATGTGCTCGACTACCTCGGCACCTCGAAGCACACTCCCGAGCAGCTGCAGGAGGAATTCTACAAACTCGCCTGCAACTACAGTGTGAGCGTGGGAGCTGAGAATATCAACATAAGCATCAGCGGCTTGAGCGAGAATATGGAGGCCGCCATGAAGCTCGTGGAGGAGATTGTAAACGACGCACAACCCAACGACCAGGCGCTGCAGATGCTTGTGGCTCGCATACTGAAAGGCCGCGAGAACGCCAAGCACAACCAGCAGAGCTGTTTCCGCGCGCTGGGCAACTACGGCATCTATGGCGAGGACAGCCCCTCGAAAGACATGCTGAGCGAGGCACAGCTGAAAGAGATGAAGTGCAGCCAGCTCACCGACGCGCTCCACTCGCTCTGCGGCTATCAGCACCGCGTGCTCTTCTATGGTCCCGAACCCGACGACATCATCGCCAAGACCATCGCCAGCATACATAAGACCCCTGCCAAGTTGCAGAAGGCTCCCGCCAACAAGAAAATCACTCCGAAGGCAGTTAGCGAGAACACCGTCTATTTTGTTGATTACAATGCCAACCAGACCTATATGCGCGAGCACTTCCGCGGCGAGAAGTTCAACACCAAGAACGAAGCCGTGATGGACATCTTCAACGAGTACTTCGGCGGTTCGATGAACGCCATCGTCTTCCAGGAGATGCGTGAGAAACGCTCGTTGGCCTACAGCGCGCAGAGCTACTACGCCACACCTAACGACAAGGACGGCTACTTCACCAACGCAGCCATCATAGCCACACAGAACGACAAGCTGATAGACGCCATGAACGCCTTCAACGAGCTGTTTGACCAGATGCCTGTGGCCGAAGCCAACTTCGCTATGGCCAAGGATGCCGAGATAAGCGGCATACGCACCTCGCGCACCACCAAGATGGGCATCATCAACAGCTACCTCTATTACGAGAAGATGGGCTTCGACCCGAAGAAACCGCGCGCCAAGATACTCTTCGAGGCCTATCCGAAGGTGACCATGCAGAACGTCATCGACTTCAACAAGAAGTATATCAAAGGTCAGAAGAAAGTCTATATGTGCCTCGGCAAGGAAGCCGATATGGACTTCAACGCCCTCGCCAAGTTCGGCAAGGTGAAGAAACTGAAACTTGAAGACATCTTTGGATATTAATGCGTCAGCATAATCATATTATAGGAATAGTCGCCACCACGGTGGCGGCTATTCTATTGTTTGGTCTCCTGTGGGGCTTCGATTGGCTAGGCGGTGGATGGAAGACCAATTTCTTCACATCTGTCGGTACAGACTTCATCAAAGACCTATATACCACCACCTATCATGCCGCCCACGATGACGACCTGATGGTGAGTCATGCGATGAACTACCCGCAGGGAGAACACTACACCTACAGCGGCCTGCAACCTTGGATCGCGATGCCGCTGCAACTGTTGCGAAACATGGGGGTCCAGAATGTAGAACGGGCGGTGCTCCCGCTGATGAATCTGTGGATCATCGTAGGTGTAATATTGTGTGCACTATTCCTTTATCTGCTTCTTACCCGACTGCGGCTGCCTATGTGGTATAGCGTCGGCAGCGCTTTGGTAATAACGCTGATGTCGCCACAACTATTGAGGATGGGCGGACATATCTCCCTTAGCTACTACTGCGTCATCCCGATGCTGCTCTACTTCTCGGTGTGCCACATGCAGACGTGGCGCCACGTCTGGGCGGTGGCTTTCGGTGTGACCGCTTTTGTGTTCGGCTTGGCTCATCCCTATTACTATGTATTTTTCGCTGTTGTAGCGATATTTGAATTGGGGTGGATGGTTTGGAGATGCCATAAAAAGGACGTTAGGTGGCAACGTTGCGCGGTGTCGTTCCTTCTGCAGTTTGTGCTTCCTACAACGTTATTCTTGGTCGCCACATCTATCGGAATACCCGAAGGCGAACGCAACCCTGTACCATTTGGCTATTACAAATATATGGCCTCAATCGAAGGTTTGATGTTGCCCTACGCGAAATGGTACTGTGACAACCATAGCCGTCTCTTTGGTGAGGTGAATTGGGAAGGATGCAGCTATATCGGCTTGGTGGCCGATGTTGTGGCTATTATATTGCTGTTTTTGGCACTACGCGCGCTGTTCAGCCGCCGTCGCCGTAAAGACTTTAACGCTACAGGCAACACCGAACTCAACGTACTGCTGGTGGCATCTGTGGCGCTGCTCATCTACGCCCTCGGCGTACCGCTGCGGTGGCTGCCGCGTAATTTCGCCACATACCTGCCTTCGATGCTGCTGCACATTCGTGCACTTGCTCGCCTTGAATGGCTTTTCTGCTATGTCATCGGCATAGTGGCAAGTTATATGCTTTATCACTGGTGGCTTCGAAACAAGCAGACGGGACGCACCGTGATATTTGTGCTGGCGATAGTCATAGCATGTACGGAGGCTCTGGCCGGCAATCTGAAAAACAAGGCATGGTATGGCTACAATCGCTGGGAAGATTGGGTTGACTACGACAACCAGCTACCTCAAAACGCTTGGATGCAGAACTTCGATACCGAAAGATACCAGGCGTTGCTCTGCATGCCGGGATTCAATATTGGCAGCGAACTGACCGACCTCTATCCTGACCTCGATTTGTACAAGCGTTGTGCGATGATTTCTGTACGCACGGGCCTGCCTCAAATATGTAACTACAACTCTCGCGGCGTAATTCGCCAAGCATGGGATCGTGTTGCTCTGACACGGACGGCATGGAATGATTTCGACCTTGTCCAACAATTGCCATCCAACCGTCCTCTGCTGGTGGTGGCAAGCAACGACAGCACAAAGCTCTCATCCACCGAGAAAATGCTGCTGCAAGAAGCTTCTCTAATAAATGTTTTTTCAGATGTTTCGCTTTATGAGTTACCCATCAGTGCGTTCAAAACCGTAACACGCAAAACGCAGGATGACTTGCGCAAACGCAGAACACAAGCCATCTCAAATAACTATGTCACCTCACCTGATGTTATAGGCGATGTACACAAAAAACTAACGCTTATAGATTGCGACTTGCTCGATGCAGAATGTCAAGAGCTTAGTTTCTGGATGACCCCTATTCTCACTCCCCAATATGGACAATGCTGGTGGTGGATTACCCTTAGCGGGGAAGGTGTGAAGGATCAAACAAGTATGGGTTGGATATTAGCCGACAGCCTCGCTGCTGTCGATACCCGACTCAACAAAGGAATGCTGCGCTTCCGCTTAGACGTGCCTAAAGGCTATTCTCATGTCAAAATGGAGGTGCGCAACCGCTACATGAAACCCAGCGTGGCCCACTTCCAACAAATCATGCTTCGACCTGTAGATGTCGATATTGCAACTACGATGGGCGATACGTTGCTCCTGAACAATATACCAGTACCTAACCATGACGTCGCCAAGTATGTCTATATCAACAGAGCTGGCTTCTACGCCGACGGCAAGCCTTGGTTCCCGTTCATGCTCAATTACAAGGCATTCTACAGCGACGGCGAGGTAGTGCCAGCACCTTGGTACACAGGCAGCGGCATTCGTGAGCATTTCGACACCATCGCCTCGTGGGGGTTCAATGCCGTGAGGGTATGTTTGGATGTGATGGGAGAGGGGGGAGACACGGCGGCGATGTATGCTGCTACACGTCGTATGGTTCAGCAGGCCGACAGCGCTGGATTGCGCGTCATGCTGCTTATTAAGCCTCCGCTGGATGATTACTGGAAGGCATATACCATAGGCTTGCTGCGGTCGTTGGCCGACATGCCGGCTTTGTGGGCTTACGACTTCATGAACGAGCCGCTTTATTTCGACCCTGTGCCCGACCGCCCAAAGGAGGACGCTGTTAAAATAGTGCGAGAGTGGCGTGATATGGTGCGGCGTTATGCACCGCATCAGCTTTTCACCGTCGCTACCGCCGAGCCTATCGAGGTGTTTGAGTGGGACCCCTCGATGCTGCCGGTCGATTTTATCGAGATGCACACCTACCATCCGCTGAGGGTGCAGGCCGAGATGTGGTGGTACAGCCACTACTGCGACAAACCCTGGATGGTGGGCGAGACGGGGTTGCCATCCGACGGCGACAGCGTAAGCTATAGCGATCAGGCACGTTTTATGAAAGAAACCTACCTCTATGCGCGGGCTAACGGCGCAATAGGTTATGGCTGGTGGGAGTTTCAGGATTGTCCCTCTGGAGTCAACTTCGAGGCACAATACACGGGCTTGCGTGATGCACAAGGACGCCGCAAATGGAATATATCCAACCTGTTTGACAAGATGGACCTGTCCGACAAGTCTTACAAGTCCGACCAGCCCGTCAACTACTACAACATGCTCGCCTACCGCAATCTCGCAACCACGGGAACGGTGGTGGATGATAAAGGACGTCCTGTCGAAGGAGCGGTTATACGCGGATGGAACGACGACTGGAGCGTGGGGGTGAACACCTATTCAGACAGTAAAGGGCGTTTCCGTCTGGTGAGCAACGACATCTGCACCCATTTCGAGGTGTCGGCGCCAGGATACAGCAGGGTGAAGTTCGACAACGCAAAACTATTCCCGACGAATCTTTCGCTGCTCGACCGCCAACGAGAGTACCAGTCAATACCGCTCACAGGGTGGAATCTGTGGTATAATAGTGAACCAACCAACAAAGACGAGCTTTCCTCCAATAAAAAAGACTTCGCGGCAGAGAAAGCACTGTCACGAAGTCTTGGTACGGTCAAGTTAAAACGACTGTAGGCTCTAAAAGATTTCCTTAATCGTCTGCGTCAATCCGTTGATGGATATCGAGTCGCCGATTTTTTTGCCTTTCAGCGCTATATATACTGGTGTCTGTGCCGAGATGGCGTAGAAGTCTTCCTTTTTGCCATCGGTCTCCACCTGGAATTTGCCGAGTCCTATGCTCATAAAGAAGCGCTGGCGGTCGGTGATTACGACTGCTCCGTGGTCGGCGGTGTCGAATGGAGGCATCTTCAGCAGGTCGCCCAGCACACGCAAGCCGGCATTGGCGTTGGAGAGCTGTTTGGCGTACATATCGCGGCTGCGCATCATCTTGGTGCGGTAGGAGTCGTAACGATCGACGTTGGCTCCGTAGTCGTTGCTCTGCTGCTGCGCCGAATCCATCTCCTGCTTGGCCACAAAAGCAATCTGCTCCTGATGTTTGATACAGGAGCAGATCACATGTTGACGTTTTTCGGATTGAGTCATTTTTAGTTTTAAGTTGTAAGTTGTAAGTTTAAAGTGGCTTGCACTATATAACCTTGTCAGGTACTTACAGTTTACAACTCACAGCTTACAACTTATTTGATTCTTCCCGGATAGACCTTCAGAGCCTCTTCGAGACATTTGACCGCGTGTTTGAGGTCCTCGATGCAGAGGCAGTAGGTTATACGAGCCTGGTGGCGTCCGTCTTCGGGGTTGACATAGAAGCCGGTGGCGGGAGCCATCATCACGGTCTCGCCGTTGTAGTTGAAGTCGGTGAGAAGCCACTTGCAGAACTTGTCGCTGTCGTCAACGGGCAGTTCCACCACGGTGTAGAATGCACCTTTGGGGTTGGGACAGAAACAGCCGGGAATTTTGTTGATACCCTCGACTATGACGTTGCGGCGAGCCACATACTCTTTTGCTACGGCGTCGAAATACTCCTGCGGGGTATCGACGGCGGCCTCGCCGAATATCTGACCGAAGCTCGGCGGCGAGAGACGGGCCTGTGCCAGACGCATGGCGATGCTATAGACCTCCTCGTTCTTCGTCACCATGCAACCCACGCGGGCACCGCAGGCGCTGTAGCGTTTCGACACGGAGTCGAAAAGCACCACGTTCTTCTCCAGTCCTTCGAGCTGCATGACGCTGAAATGCTCGTGTCCGTCGTAGCAGAACTCACGATACACCTCGTCGGCGAAGAGGAACAGGTCGTGTTTCTTCACTATCTCGGCGACCTTGAGCAGCTCCTCTTTGGTATAGAGGTAACCGGTGGGGTTGTTGGGATTGCAAATCATGATGGCGCGGGTGCGCGGGGTGATGGCTTTCTCGAAGGCCTCGATGGGAGGCAGAGCGAAACCGCTGTGGATGTCGCTCGGGATGGTCTTGATGGTGGCGTCGCACAGCTTGGCGAAGGTGTTGTAGTTGGTGTAGTAGGGTTCGGGGATGATGATTTCGTCGCCAGGGTTCAGGCAGACGGTGAAGGCGAACTGCAGAGCCTCCGAGCCGCCGGTGGTGACGATAATCTGGTCGGGAGTGACGTGGATGTCGTGTTTGGCATAGTACTCGCACAGTTTCTTGCGGTAGGACAGGTTGCCAGCGCTGTGGCTGTAGGCCAGAACGCCTATCTTGGTCTCGGCCAGGGTTTTGAGAGCGCCCTTAGGGGTCTCGATGTCAGGTTGGCCGATATTGAGGTGATACACATGTATTCCGCGTGATTTAGCTTCGTCTGAGAAGGGTACGAGTTTGCGGATTGCCGACTGAGGCAGCTCGTTGCCTTTTTTTGAAATCTGGGGCATGATATTAATTTTGAATTACGAATTTTGAACTACAAATGTTATGCAAAAACGACAGTGCGGCATTGGATTTGGTCCCAATTCCGCACTGCCTGTTGTCTTATTGCCTGAACGGCTCACGCAACCAAGCAATAGCTTATTTCTGTTCTGTCGGGGTTGACGGAGCTTCGACCGTTCCTTTGATTTTCAGCACCAGGCGCGGGTTGTCAACGGCGTTCGAGGTCACGGTGATGGTCTTGTTGAATCCGCCTACGTTGTTGGTGTTGTACTTCACATGGATGTTCGACGACTTGCCGGGCATTATGGGCTCTCTCGGCCAGGTCGGCACCGTGCAGCCGCACGAAGCCTTAACGTTCGACAGTATCAGAGGCTCGTTGCCAGTGTTGGTGAACACAAACTCGCACTCGCCGTTGCCACCCTTCTGGATGGTTCCGTAGTTGTGCTCCATCTCGGTGAACGAAATCTTTGCACCCGACACGTTCTCGGGCTGTGCATCCTGTGCTTTTGCCACGCCGAAGCTCAGTACGGCGACAAGGCTCAATAAAAACAGTTTTTTCATGTTTATGATTGCTTTAGAGTTTTACTTTGTATTATTTACTTATTAACGTTATCCGTTTTCTTTTGTTGCATTCGGACTGCAAAATTACATATTTTTTGCATTTGGCAGCCCCGCTTTTTCACCCGATTCCATACATTTTGTAACCGTAACCCTTTTTTTCTTTCAAAAATGCGATGATTTTTGCCAAAAGTTGCTGCAGTTTAGGGAAATGGATGTCGCTAAACGAAGATTCCTTTTGGCCAATACAAAAGAAAGTGCCGGATTTCCGAATCCGGCACAACGGGAAATCAATATGTCTTTATGACCATTCTTCTGCTTATGTCATATAATTACATACCCTTTGCTTCTTCTTTCAAGGCTGAATACAGTCTTGCACGGTCCTGACGGTTGCTCCAAATACTGACAATGTATATCTCGTCTTTGTATATGGCGTACACCACGCTGTTAAGACGACAAGTCAATTCGCGGAACTCGACACCTGTTTCCTCGTCGGTGAAACTGGACTTCCCGATATTTGGAAACTGTGAGATGCTGGCAACTGCCTCATTGATGGCATTCCGCATCTTGACAGCTGCTTGACCGCCAAACTCACGGGCGACGTAGGCTGCCGTTTCTGCAAATTCTGTGGCGGCACGCTCCGACCAATTCACTTTCATACCGCTTCGGAAATGGTGTTGTCAACAATCTGCATTACTTCGTCATGCGTAAGGGTCTGCTCCCGCCCGGCAATGACGTCGCGCATACGCTGCTTCGACACCTCCATCATTTCCTCACGGCTGTACGTCCCCGGCATCTGGAGGGTTTCGTTTGCCTCAACATCTTCCCGCTGGACACGCGCGAGGAATGCGTGGCGCACTTTCAACGTTTGCTGACGATAGAGTGTCCAAAGTGCATCCTCCGGCGAAGTTCTTTGGTATGTGGCGCTTGTTTCCATATCTGTTTTTCCTTATTTTCGATTTGCAAATTTACATAAAATTATCGATTTCAGCACAGACGATGATGATTTTTGCCAATAATGGATGTTAACCAGTTGATTCAATTGTTTGATGTTGATAGGCGTAAATCGAGAAAGAGCAGCTTCGGGCTGCCCTTTCTCATGAAAATGTAATAATTAGAAGTTGTTTATTTGCTGTTTAATGTGCAGAACGCACCGCACGGACCGAGAACCCATAGTAGCGGTAGTAGCTGTTAGACAATAATTGTTTACCAGAATTGAAGCCAAGTGCGCATGCGAAATTCGGATAATAATATGTTTCGTCTGTATCGCCAGCGAGCGACGAAGTCCAATAAAAGCCACCTCCGTCAGCAGCGTCAAGACCACTGCCATCCATGTTACCAGCAGCGGGCAGAAACAAACTGTTGCCGTTAGTCGCAGTGAATTTTCGCCCGTGAACATTGTTCACCGTTGTCCACTTGGACGTAGTGTTATTCAACAACTCACGCCACTCCACCTCAGTTGGAATCCTTGCGCCATTGCCCAATATGACCGTGGCTGCGTCGTCAGAAGGCTCAAGAGTGGTCTTGTTATCAACTGTGCCGTAATCCTCACGGGTGTTGTACTTGCTCATCATGTAGGTGCTGCTTTCCGAATCGTAGTCGCCATAGAAGTATGTCGTCCAAGTGTACACACGCTTCGTCCATGTTTCTCCCCATGCATAGTAATTGCCATATTCCTCTGGCGTAGTCGCTCCAAGGTTGCATTCCGCCCATAAAAGTCCACTTGGCAACCCAAGGTCAACCCAACTGATAAGAATTGTCGGTGTGGTTGTCGTGTCCATGGGATTCGTAGGATTGTTAGGGGTTGTGTCGGTATTCATGTTGTTCGAACCGTCTTTACTATCCTCCTTCTGGCAAGAGACCGTCCCCAATGTCAGCAGCGCAACAGCTGCAATGTAAAACAGTTTTCTCATCGTGTGCTTTTTTTGTTAATAAGTGTTGTTCGTTGATTCGATTTTTTTTCTAGTCCGTTTGCCCGTTGCTAGGCGGCACGGAAACTTACGGACTGTTCTTTCTCGGTTTTTTTTTGTTAAGGGTTATCTCACAACCACCTTTCTTGGCGGTTGGTTGCCGACTTTAACCATATATACACCTATGTTGTTAACATGTATGGGTGCTTCTATGCGGCCTTTGTGGACGATGCGACCCATAACGTCATAAACCAGAACATCCCCGTTTTCGCATCCTTCGATCACAATCTCGCTGCTGCGGGAGTAGATCTTGATTTGGTCGGATGTGATGTCGTCGATGCCTTGTGTGCCACCGGTTGCAACAAAGTAGGCGGTGAGTTCAATATTCTCTGTAACGGTTATTGTACGCGGGTTGTCGGTGTTGCCGTCGTTCCAGTGGTCGAAACGGTAGCCGTTATTGGCTGTGGCAGAGACGGTAGTCTCGCTACCCTCGACATAAGAGCCACCACCTATTACACTACCCATTGCGGGGTCGGCAGACTGGACAGTCACAGTATAGGTGGTTGCAGGGGGTTCTCCTATCGGTGAGAAATAGGCGGTCAACTCGATGTCTGACATAACGGTTATTGTACGCGGGTTGTCGGTGTTTCCGTCGTTCCAGTGGTCAAAACGGTAGCCTTCGTGGGCAGTTGCAGAAACAGATATTTGAGAGCCTTCGGCATACGTGCCACCGCCTATAACATCGCCCATAGACAAGTCGGCAGACTGGACAGTTACATTATAGGTGGTTGCAGGAGGTTCTCCTATCGGTGAGAAATAGGCGGTCAACTCGATGTCTGACATGACGGTTATTGTACGTGGGTTGTCGGTGTTGCCGTCGTTCCAGTGGTCGAAACGGTAGCCATTGTTGGCTGTGGCTGAAACGGATGCCTGAGGATTCTCGCAAGTGGGTTCGGTGACAATTTGGGCCGTCCCCATACCTTCGTCTGCCGATGAAACGGCGATCGAAAAGGTCATCGTCTCGATAAAGTTAGAAAACCTGGACCATCCTTCCGCTGAGGAATAAGCGGAAGAACTTCCACAGGGCACATATACGGGAATATCGGTGTTTACTCCATAGAATTCATCTTCAACAATAATCGGTGGGGTAGGATTTTTTGATATAATTTTAGTAATAGCAGAGTCATAATCGAAGGCACCGTAAGGTGATGTACCAATCGATGTCACACCACTACCGATTGTAACGGTTGTCAATGCACTACACATAATAAAAGCCCTATCTTTAATTTCTGTGACCGAATTGGGAATAGTTACCGATGTTAGACTTTCGCAATATGCGAAAGAATACGATCGTAAACTTGTAATAGAGTTTGGTAGTGCGACGGAATCCAGGCTTGAACACCCATAGAACGCATAATTACCTATTGAGACAATGGTGTTCGGAATGGATATCGTGGAGAGTGCTGTGCAACTGGCGAACGTTGCATATCCGATTTCTGTAACGGAGTTAGGAATATTGACGGATGTCAAGCCAGAACATTCGTAAAAAGCATAGTCACCTATCGAAACAACAGAGTTAGGAATGGATATTGAGGTGATTCCTGTACATCCCATGAATGCGCAATATCCTATGGTCTCCACCGTCGAGGGTATTGCAATTGCACCTGTTGCTGACGGGCAACAGCTGATAATATGTTTTTTTGTTGCATCCCTGTACAAAAAAACATCTTCAATATAACCATCAGTGCACAATGCACCCCAAGGGCTTCCGGAAGCCTCACCCTCATATATAATGTACTTTACATTCCTAAAAGCATTTTGTCCGATAGTTGTCACAGTGTTCGGAATCTCCAATGGTCCACAGATACCAACGCATCCTCCAAAACTGTATTCCCCAATCGAGGTTATGCTACTCGGAATTGAAATAGAATTCAGGCAATAGGCATTGTAAAATGTATAATTTTTTATTTCTGTTATAGAATTAGGAATGGCTAAATCGGTTAACACTGAATTGTTTATATACAAATTGTGAGCATAATATAATGGGTTGGAAGTGGCGTCTGAAAAATTTATTCCACACCAATCGGCTATATCACCTGTATAGCGAACCTCTGACAGCCTATTACACGCCGAAAAAGCATAGATTCCGATGGTTGTTACAGAATTGCCGAGTGTGACAGATGTCAACTTATTGCACTCGCTAAAAGCATAGTTATCTATTGATATAAGTGAATTGGGTAAAATGACGGTATTCAGATTTGTGCATCCCTGGAAAGCACAATTTCCAATTTCTGTGACAGTGTTGGGAATTGTGATGGAAGTGAGGCTCGAACAACAATAGAAGGCATAACCACCGATGGATGTAACAGAATTGCCGAGTGTGACAGAGGTAAGGCCTCTGCATTCATTAAACACCCCATATCCAATTTCCGAGAGAGAATTTGGAAGTGTGACGGAGGTCAATCCATAGCACCCCCCAAATGCTTCACCACCAATAGATGTTATAGAGTTGGGAATGGATACGGAAGTCAATCCCGTGTTACTATAGAATGCACGGTAACCAATGGATGTCACGGTGTTGGGAATAGTGACAGAGATCAAACCTGCATTACCACTCCCTGAAGCGTCGAAGGCATAATTGTCAATAGATGTCACAGAGTATGTAACTCCATTATACGAGACAGTGGAGGGAATAGTCAACGATCCCGTTATGTTTGAATATCTAGGTTCTCCACCGTAAGTCACTTGGGCGTCCCCACCAACGATGTTGTAACAGAGGGTTTGGCCGCTTGGAGCCACTGCGGAGAATTGGTATGCCACCGCTGGCATGATGGTTACAGCGAGGAGCATGAGGGTTAGTAATAATTTTTTCATGGGTTGTAATTTTATGGATTAAACATTTATTGATTCGGTGGGATTTTGTTTTTGAGAGGAGCATAAAAAAGCCGTGAACTTGATTTGTTCATCGCTGAGGTTCTCGACAACCTATTCCTACAAACAAGAAAGCTCACGGTATTCGTGAGCGTTTCTCCTTTCTTGTGCAGGAATATGTGAAATTGTCGAGATTTCAACGATGCAAAGAAAAGCGAAATCGCTTCAGCATGTCTTTATCTATGTGATTGCGTTATGTCATAATCGTTTTGATTTATGGGTGCAAAGATACAACCTTTTTTGTTATGTTGCAAATGATGTGTTTTGAGCTGCAACAACTGTAACTGTAACCAGCGGTGCTCAAGGCCATAACCCACGGCTGGCGGGCAAATCCCGCGAACAGGAAGTTCCACAATGGTGGACAGGATAGTGCAATGTAGGAGGTGTGTCGTAGGTGAGTAGGCGTTGAGTACTAGTTGATATTACCTTAACCTAGAACTAACCTAGAATTAACCTAGAGTTTCCCTAGAATTACCCTAGAATTTGTGATTTGCCTGTTGGAATGAAAATAATGGGAATACCGCACCAAAATATACTACAAAACGAGGCCTCTTTGTGAATATTGTATCGGTATGATCTTTTTTGAGGATGGCCGATGTGGTATTAACGATTCATTTTTGGGAACGCAACCAAAGTCATATCAAAGTCATATCAAAGCCATATCAAAGTCGTGTTTTATTTTTCCAATTCCAATTTTATTTGTATTTTTGCAGCCGTTTTCGTGACACCTTGTAGGTGCGAAAATGCTGTCCCATGGTGTAATGGTAGCACATCAGATTTTGGTTCTGCTTGCCCAAGTTCGAATCTTGGTGGGACAACGAAAAAATTAAAGCTCTCTTTTAGAGGGCTTTTCTTGTAGTTCAAAACCCTGATAATAATCCATCTATGCAGTTCCGAATCTCTTACACCGAAATCCAAAGCTTGGTCTATCGCAAGGCCAACAAGACAATACTGTTCTCGTACAATAGCGAGCACTCCGTGCGCGTTGGCTACGACATCAACGTCCTTTTCAAGACAACCAATGTCGGTCTCGACGTTACAGTCGAGCGTGTTGACAACTCGTCAGTCCTGCTCAGCTACAGCGGCGGTATGGGCATAGAGTTTATGGTCAAGCAGGCCATCGAGCACGCAAAAGGCCAGCCTGGCGCCGACATGCTCGAAGCCGTCGATGGCAGCAGGCTCATCTTCCACCTCGACAAGAACCCCCAGTTGCGGCAGATACTCGAGAATGTGACCTTACAGGACATCCGCTTCGACGAGCGCGACGTGATAATTGAATTCACGCCAAAGGCTTTTTAGCGCTTAATTTGTCAACAAAACAATAAGCCCTGAAGTCATCTGTGACTTCGGGGCTTACTCGTAACGTCAGCTGTCCGTTTGCTATTCTTTCTTCTTTCCCGTGAGGTTCAATGACGGCAGCTCTATGGATTTGAACGCCGAGATGATGGGGTTGGACTTGGGCTCTTCTTTCTGATAGACTTCGTTGATGACGGTTTTGTATTTTTCGTGCAGCACGTTGCGCTTGATTTTGAGGGTAGGGGAGAGGAGCCCGTTTGCGGTGGTCCATTCCTCGCTCACCAGACGGAAGCGCTTCACCTGCTCGTGGGCAGCGAACTCAGGATTGATGCTATCTACTATGGTTTGGAATTTCTTGTGGACAGCCTCCATGTTGACCAGACTTTCGTTGTCGCGATAGTGCAGGTTGTGTTTCAGCGCCCAGTAGTGCAGGGTGTTGAAGTTGGGCGAAATGATGGCCGAGCAGAACTTCTCGTTCTCGCCGATAATCATTATCTGGTCGATATATTCGGACTCGCGGAAACGGTTTTCCAGCACCTGGGGTGCGATGTATTTGCCTGCCGACAGTTTGAAGATGTCTTTCTTGCGGTCGGTGATTTTGAGGTATTTCCCGCTCACCAGTTTTCCGATGTCGCCTGTGTGGAACCAGCCTTCGTCGTCGATTACCTCTTTGGTGTATTCGGGGTCTTTGTAGTAGCCCAGCATCACATGAGGTCCGCGTGTGAGTATCTCGCCGTCCTCGGCAAACTTCATCTCTACGTTCGTCAATATCGGTCCCACGGTGCCTATCTTGACCAGATGGTCGTGCGGGTTGTTTACGGCTATCACGGGAGAGGTCTCAGACAAGCCGTAGCCTTCGTAGATGTTCAGCCCTGCAGCTGAGAAGAGTTTCACCAGTCGTGGAGGTATGCTGCTGCTGCCTGTGACTATGACCATGCGGTGACCGCCGAACTTCTCGCGCCACTTGCTGTAAACCAGCTTGTCATAGACTATGTGGCCGAGTTTGAACCACAGGTTGTACTTCACCTTGCCGTAGTCCCAGCGGCAGCCGTGATTGATGGCTCTGAAATATATTTTGCGTTTGAGACCTTTCATGTCCTTGCCTGCGGCGTAGAGTTTGTCGTAGAACATCTCTATCACACGCGGCACCGCGCAGAATCCGTCGGCTGCGATGTCGGCCAAATCCCTTGCTATTGTGCCCATGTTCTCGGCATAGTATATGCTTGCGCCGAGATACTGGTAGTGGTAGTTCATAGAGCGCTCATAGACGTGGTTGAGCGGCAGGAAGCTGAGTACTCTTGCGTTGCTGTCAAGAATGTTCACCTTTGAGTGGGCGGTGAAGTTCGAGCACAGGTTGCGGTGTGAGAGCATCACGCCTTTCGGGGCGCCGGTGGTGCCAGAGGTATAGACGAGTGTGCACCAGTCGTCGGGTTTTATTGTCAGTTTGCGCTCTTCGATGATGGGCATGTTCTTTTCCTTGCTGGCTATGCCGGCCTTGAGGATTTCGAGCATACGGCGCTCGCCTTCTATGTTGGCAAGGGTGAAAATCATGGGTTTCTGCTCCATCTTGTCCAATGCCGGACGAAGGCGTTTCAGCAGAGTGTTGTTGTTTACAAAGACTGCTTTTGCTTCGCTGTGTGTCAGGATGTGGAGGTAGTTCTCGGTGCTGAGGGTAGGATAGACCGGCACATGTATAATGCCAGACATCGACATCGCCATATCCACAAAGTTCCACTCGGGACAGTTGGGCGATATGGTCACGATGCGGTCGCCTGCATCGAGTCCCATTTCGATGAAGCCGTAGGCCAAGTAGTGTGCGTACTTGTAGTAGTCGTGACAACTGTATTTGACCCATTCGCCACTCTGCTTTCCTGCGAGGATGTCGTCCTTTGGATGGTTGGTTATAAGATGGTCGAGAAGGTCGAATGTGCGAGTTATTTCAATGTTCATGGTTTTCGGTTTGTATTGTTTGTTGTTATGATAAACTTTGTCTAAAGAATTTGCAAAGGTACAAAAAACTACGAGAAAACAAATTTGATGGCTATTTGCTGTCGAATCCTGCCTGCGCGATAAACTCTTTCAGGGCTGCCGATATCGCCTCGTTGTCCTTCCTCGGATAGCGTTTGGTGGTGAACAGCTCGGCCAGGTTTCGAACCCCGTTCTGCTTTACCATCTCGCGGTTGAACGGCCACTCTTCTCTTAAACGGTGAATCTCTTCAATGTCTTCGTCGCTGTAGTGGTGATACTTCTCATGATGGACGATACCCTCCAGTGGCAGGCGTTCGCTCTGTTCGGGTTGTTCGTCGGGGTATCCCATAGAGAGTGTTATCACGGGCACCACGCCTTTAGGTATCTCAAGAAGTGTTGCAATCTGCGCCGTGTTGTACATCACTGTGCCAAGATAGCAGAATCCCAGCCCCTCCGACTCCGCTGCTACGCAGATGTTCTGTGCAAACAAGCTGGCATCTACCGTTGCCGACAGCAGCCACAGCAGGTTGCCGTAAGGTTCGTCGCATCCCCTCAGCCGACACCAATGGTGGTAGCGGTTCACGTCGGCGCAGATGGTAAGAAACAGCGGTGCTGTGCTCCCTTGCCCGTAGTGCAGTTTTGACAGAGCTTCTATATTCTCCTTCTGCTGTGTGACGATTACGGAATAGAGCTGCATGTTGCCCGTGTTGGACGCTCGAGCGCCGGCTTCTATCAGTCGGTCTATCAACTCCTGTGGCGCGGGTGTGCTTTTATAACGGCGTATGCTTCGGTGATTATTCAAAAGGTCTATTGTGTTCATGGTATGTCTTTGTTGTTCGTTTTTCAAATGCAAAAATACGTCTTTTGTCCGAATAACAACTAATCTATGATGTTTTTCCTATTTGGGTTACGGTTTATCAATTATTATGTTTATCTTTGCAGTTTAGTAAATTAAAAATAATTACAAAATAATTTTATTGATATGCAAAGAGATACGCAGATTTTTGACCTCATCCAGAAGGAACGTGAGCGTCAAACCAAAGGCATCGAGCTGATTGCCTCCGAGAACTTCGTCAGCGACCAGGTGATGGAAGCTATGGGTTCCGTTATGACCAACAAATACGCCGAGGGTTATCCCGGAAAACGCTACTACGGCGGCTGCCAGGTGGTTGACCAGAGCGAGACCATCGCCATCGAGCGCGCCAAGCAGCTCTACGGTGCCTGCTGGGCCAACGTGCAGCCCCACAGCGGTGCACAGGCCAACATGGCCGTGTTCCTGGCTTGCCTCAACAGCGGCGACACCTTCATGGGTATGGACCTCAACCACGGCGGTCACCTCTCACACGGCAGCCCCGTCAACTTCAGCGGCATAAACTACAAGGTGGTAGGATACCAGGTGAAGGAAGAGACCGGCACCGTTGACTATGACGACATGGAGAAGAAAGCCCTCGAACACCGTCCGAAACTCATCATCGGTGGCGGCTCGGCTTACAGCCGCGACTGGGATTGGGCCCGCATGCGCGAGATCGCCGACAAGATCGGAGCCATCCTCATGGGCGACATCAGCCACCCCTCAGGCCTCATCGCCAAGGGCTATCTGAACAACGCCGTGAAATACTGCCACATCATCACCACCACCACCCACAAGACCCTCCGCGGACCTCGCGGCGGTATGATCCTCATGGGTCAGGACTTTGACAACCCCTGGGGCAAGACCACCCCGAAGGGCGAGATAAAGAAGATGAGCGCACTGCTCGACAGCGCCGTGTTCCCCGGCACTCAGGGCGGCCCCCTCGAACATGTCATCGCTGCTAAAGCCGTCGCTCTCGGCGAAGCTCTCACCGACAGCTACGACCAGTATATACAGCAGGTGATGAAGAATGCCAAGACCATGTGCGAAGCCTTCGTCAACAAGGGCTACAAGGTCATCAGCGGCGGCACCGACAACCACCTCATGCTTATCGACCTGCGCACCAAGTTCCCCGAACTCACCGGTAAGGAAGCCGAGAACGCACTCGTGGCAGCCGACATCACGGTCAACAAGAACATGGTGCCCTTCGACAGCCGCAGCGCTTTCAAGACCAGCGGCCTGCGCGTCGGAACGCCCGCCATCACCACCCGCGGATTGAAGGAAGGCGACATGCAGGTGATCGTTGACATGATCGACACCGTGCTCTGCAACCCGACCGACGAGGCCGTACGCGCCAAGATCACCGGCCAGGTCAACGAGATGATGCAGAACCGTCCCCTCTTCGCCTGGTAAGAGAGATTCTTTTAGAAAAAGTCCGACCTGTCAGCCCCGTCCGACAAGTCGGACTTTTTTTACACGAAAAACGATAACACCTGACACACCAATCTCAAAAAACCTCACAGATGAAAAAGCTATTGAAAAAAACTTTCTTCAATGAAAAGGAAAACCCTTTCTTCAACGAAAAACTCATGTTGAGCGTCGTGCTGCTCAATGTTATAGTCGTCTTTCTTCAGGAATGCGGCATAGAGAGCGTCGTGCTCAACGTGATAGATATAGTATGCTCTGCTGTCTTTGTGGTGGAGATGGTGGTGAAACACGTTGTGCTGGGGGCAAAAGACTATTGGCGTGACGGCTGGAACGTGCTTGACGGCACGGTGACTATCGTCACGTTGCCGGCTCTGCTGGCATACTTCGTGCCAGATATGGCGGAATACAGTTTCATCATTGCCTTCCGTGCGTTGAGGGTGTTCAAACTGTTTCGTACAGCCCGTCGGTTTAAGAATATCACGGCTATATGGGCGGGTTTCAAGCTAGCGTTGCGACAGTCGGCGGCATTCCTGTTGGGTTATCTGGTTATCATTGTTGTGGTAGCCATGTTCAACAGTGCGGTGTTCTCACATGCCGCACCACAGTATTTCGGAAATCCTCTGAACGGGATATATGCGATGTTTCAGTTGTTTACCGTCGAAGGATGGTATGAAATACCCAACGCGGTGGTGGGCGGAATGCACCCCGTATGGGTGCATATTGTGCGACTCTACTTCTGTATTATCCTTTTCGGAGGCGGCATTATAGGTATGTCGCTCATTAACTCCATCTTCGTAGATGCGCTTGCAGCCGACAACAACGACGATGTGAAGGCGCAGCTGAACGAGATGGATAGAAAAATCGAAGAAATCCGAAATCTTTTGGAAAAAAACGAAGGAAGAAGATCGTGACAAAGGATTACGAAGAATACAAAAGTCAGAAAGGAAAGCACAAGGCCGTCGATGTCTTGATAAAAGTGCTTGGTATCGTTGTTGTTGTGGGGTTGGTTCTATTGGCTGTGATGTTTTCCCTGATGCTACTATTCCCGGCTCGTGGCGGAGAAGGGTGGATTGAGTTGTTTGAGGCGTCGTGATGTCGGGTGAGTCGGATGACGGCACAATAAACAGAACTTATTTTCGTTATACTGTAAACCCTTAAACAAATACCATTATGGATTTACAGAGCATCACAAACCTAATGCTTTCGGCCGACTACAAAGAGCGCATGAAAGCTGAGTACTATCACGTGCAGAACCGCAAGGAAAACCTCGAGGCGGTGCTGAAACTGTGGGACAGCGGCAAGTTGCCGTTCGTGCCCGACTGCCCCAGGAGCATCTACGACCTCCAGTTGAGAACCATGAAAGACTACATGGCTATCCTGGAAGCAAGGGCGAAGATGGAGAACATCGTCCTCTAGAAATTGTAACATATCTAAATTGTAGTTCTGGCGACAATCATGTCACCAGAATGTTGGTTGTTTTTCACTATCTGACGATTGAATTATTTGGCGTATTACCAAAACAAAGAAAGAGCATCACTTTTTGAGGTGATGCTCTTTAGAAGGATGGCGGCGACCTACTTTTCCACAAATAAATGCAGTATCATCGGCGATGTGAGGCTTAACTTCTCTGTTCGGAATGGGAAGAGGTGTACACTCACTCTATAGCCACCAGAGGTTTAATGGTTACTTGGCGTTT
>JAFZXE010000009.1 GCA_017616895.1 Bacteroidales bacterium | reverse complement strand
TGGTCGTCTGCTGGAAAAATGGGCTTCCGCGGATCGAAGAAAAACACTCCGTACGCCGCTCAGATGGCTGCGGAAGATTGCGGCAAAGTTGCTTATGATTTGGGCCTAAGAAAAGTCAAGGTCTTCGTTAAAGGACCTGGTTCAGGACGTGAATCTGCAATACGCGCAATCAACGGATGCGGTATAGAGGTTATGGAAATTGTTGACATCACCCCGCTTCCGCACAATGGTTGCCGTCCGCCAAAACGCCGTCGTGTGTAATCCATCTATTGTTTAAAGTTTTAAAGAAGTAAAAAATGGCAAGATACACTGGTCCTAAAACCAAAATTGCAAGAAAATTCCACGAACCTATATACGGTCCGGATAAGAATTATGAGAAAAGACCTTATGCTCCTGGTATGCACGGTCAGAACAAACGTCGCGGTAAGACTTCCGAGTACGGTATTCAGCTCCAGGAAAAGCAGAAGGCAAAATATACTTACGGTATTTTGGAACGTCAGTTCCGTAAACTCTATGCTGAGGCTTCACGCCGTGGCGGTGTTACCGGTGAGGAACTCATGAAACTCATCGAGGCTCGCCTCGACAATGTGGTCTATCGTCTCGGCATCGCCAAGAGTCGTGCACAGGCTCGCCAGCTCGTTTCTCACCGTCACATTGCTGTCAACGGCAATGTTGTCAACATCCCTTCGTATTCGTTGAAGGAAGGTGATGTGGTTTCTGTACGCGAGCGTTCCAAGTCTCTTGAGATTATCGCTGACTCTCTTGCTTCTCGCGCTAATAACTACTCGTGGCTCGAGTGGGATGGCAACACCATGAGCGGCAAATTCCTGAATTTCCCGCAGCGTGCCGATATCCCCGAAACCATCAACGAGCAGCTCATCGTCGAACTCTACTCGAAGTAACGGTTAGGCGTTGAGCCATTCCGGCTAAAAAGCCTCGTACAGGCTTGAATCAATAGTAATTATTAACGAGAAAGATTAAAATATGTCAATATTAGCTTTCCAAAAACCGGATAAGGTGATAATGCTGGAGTCTGATGACTTCCGTGGCACGTTTGAATTCAGACCCCTTGAGCCTGGATATGGCGTCACCATTGGTAATGCATTACGCAGAATTCTTCTCTCCTCGCTTGAAGGATTCGCAATCACCTCGGTCAGAATCGACGGCGTCGATCATGAGTTCTCATCACTCCCCGGAGTCGTTGAGGATATGACCGACATTGTCCTAAGTCTTAAACAAATCCGTTTCCGTCGCCAGATTGAAGATACCGACAGTGAGAAAGTCTCTTTCGAGATAGTAGGACAGTCGGTCCTGAAGGCGGGTGACCTTAACAACTATCTTAACGGATTCCAGGTTCTCAATCCGGAGGTTGAGATATGCCACATGGAGCCCACAACCACTCTCAAGATAGAGCTTACGGTTGAAAAGGGTAGGGGTTATGTTCCTTCTGAGGAAAACAAGAAAGCCTCGGATCCGATAGGTGTTATCGCCATTGACTCGATTCACACCCCCATCAAGAACGTCAAGTACGAAGTTGAGAACTTCCGCGTTGAGCAGAAGACCGACTATGAGAAGTTGATTTTGGACATCGAAACCGACGGTTCCATTTGTCCCAAGGATGCTCTCAAAGAGGCTGCCACTATCCTGATACAGCATTTTATGCTCTTCTCCGATGAGCGTATCTCTCTTGAGGTCGAGCCCAAACAGGTTGTCGAGGAGTTCGACGAGACCACCCTCCACATCCGTCAGCTGCTCAAAACCAAGCTCACCGATATGGACCTCTCCGTCCGCGCCCTCAACTGCCTCAAGGCTGCCGAGGTCGAGACTCTTGGCGACTTGGTGTCGTTCAACAAGGTTGACCTGCTCAAGTTCAGAAACTTCGGCAAGAAGTCTCTCACCGAGCTTGAAAACCTTGTGGCTTCGAAGAACCTTGAGTTCGGAATGAATATTTCAAAGTATAAATTAGATAAGGAATAAAGAATATGAGACACGGTTGCAAAATAAATCATCTGTCAAGAACTCATGCGCACAGAGTTGCCATGATGTCGAATATGGCCACGTCGCTGATTCTGCACAAAAGAATCGAGACAACTGTTGCTAAGGCCAAGGCTCTGCGTGTGTATGTCGAGCCTATCATCAATCGCTCCAAGGAGGACTCCACCCACAATCGCCGTATTGTTTTCAGCTATCTTCACAGCAAAGAGGCTGTCAACGAGCTTTTCCGCGAGGTTGCACAGAAGGTGGCCAGCCGCCCAGGTGGCTACACCCGCATCCTCAAGACCGGCATCCGCAAGGGTGACAACTCCGAGATGTGTGTTATCGAGCTCGTCGATTATAACGAGAATATGCTGAAAGAAACCGCTACGAAGAAGGTGAAAGCTACTCGTCGTAGCCGCAGCAAGAAGGCCGAAACACCGGCTGTGGAGGCTGCTGTCGAGACACCGGCAGTGGAAGCTCCCGCTACCGAAGAGGCTCCGAAAGCTGAGTAACACAGCGATCATAAATCAACGAAAGGAATGCGGGACTGTCTGGTTCTAGCATTCCTTTTTCATTATTAATAATCAAATAACTATCATTATGTCACAGATTATCGGAATTAGGGGTCGTCAGATTCTTGACTCGCGCGGCAATCCCACCGTCGAAGTCGAAGTGTTTACTGAACAGGGCGCAATGGGTCGCGCCGCGGTGCCGTCGGGTGCTTCTACAGGTGTCCACGAGGCTTGCGAGTTGCGCGATGGCGACAAGTCCCAATATCTCGGCAAGAGTGTTATGCAGGCCGTAAACAATGTAAACAATGTCATCAACGAGGAAATCAAGGGTATGTATGTTGAAGAGCAGCGTAGCCTCGACCAGAAGATGATTGAGCTCGACGGAACTCCAAACAAGAGCCGTCTCGGAGCCAATGCTATTCTTGGCGTCTCTTTGGCATGTGCCAAAGCTGCCGCTATGGAGAGCGGCCAGCAGCTTTATCGTTATCTCGGTGGCTGCGGTGCCTATCTGCTGCCCGTTCCTATGATGAACATTCTCAACGGTGGCTCACATGCCGACAACTCCATCGACTTTCAGGAGTTTATGATTATGCCTGTCGGAGCTCCCACCTTTGCAGAGGCTCTGCGTATGGGCGCCGAGGTGTTCCACAATCTCCGTGGCGTTTTGAAGTCCAAAGGCATGTCCACCAACGTGGGCGACGAGGGCGGTTTTGCACCTAACCTCGGCTCCAACGACGAGGCCATTCAGGTTGTTCTACAGGCTATCGAAAAGGCCGGTTACCGTCCTGGCGAGGATGTCTTCATCGGTCTTGACCCTGCGTCGTCCGAATACTATATTCCCGAAGAAAACGTCTATCAGCTTAAGTGGTCGAGCGGTGAGAAACTCACCCCCGCCGAGATGGTCGATTTCTGGAAAAACTGGGTTGACAAATATCCCGTCATTTCCATTGAAGACGGCATGGCCGAAGACGACTGGGAGGGTTGGAAACTCCTCACCGACACCATCGGCGACCGTTGCCAGCTCGTCGGCGACGACCTCTTCGTCACCAATGTTGAGCGCCTCCAGATGGGTCTCGACCGTAAGGTTGCCAACTCCATCCTTATCAAGCTCAATCAGATTGGAACACTCTCCGAGACCATCGACGCAGTCAACCTTGCAATGCGCAACAACTACACAGCCATCGTGTCGCATCGCTCAGGCGAGACCGAGGATACCACCATCGCCGACCTCGTCGTGGCTATGAATGCCGGCCTTATCAAGACCGGTAGTGCCAGCCGCACAGACCGCATCTGCAAATACAACCAGCTCATGCGCATCGAAGAGGCTTTAGCCGACCAGGCCGAATATCTTGGCAAGAACTTCAAGTTCGTCAAAGGCAAATAATAAAGCTTCAGACAATAAGAGGGCGTAGTATCACCATGCTACGCCCTTGTTTTACAACAATCCCAACCCCTACCCAACGTATCCACCTATCAACATATCCACAATTCACATGAGCACACTTGTTATTTGTATTATCGTTGTGGCGACAGCCCTTTTATCCGTTGCTCTTACAGGCTTGTTGTTCTTCCTCGTCGTGAAAAAATATTTCGACAACGAGCAGAAAGTCCGTCTCCTCGACATGAAGATAGAGGAGCATAAAGAGTCCCTGCGTGTTGTCTCTCCTATACGCCTGCAGGCTTATGAGCGCATGGCGCTCTTCCTCGAGCGTATTTCACCCAACAGCCTCATTCTCCGCTGCTACCAGCCTGGAATGGATATGCCCACCCTGCAGAGTGAGATGACACGTAGCATCCGCGATGAATGGGAGCATAACCTCAGCCAGCAGGTCTATATGTCGAGCGATGTGTGGCAGAAAATCCGTCAGGCAAAGGAAGAGATGATTAATATCGTCAACTCATCCGCCGCCACCCTCGACCGCGAGGCGTCACCCACCGAGCTGGCCGGACGCGTCTTCGCGGCTGTCACCCAGCACGACCTCCCAACCGATGCAGCCCTCGAATACATGAAAGCCGAAATAAAGAGCTATTTCGAATAGGGAGAAAATCTCTTACGTAACAGTATGAAAGCCGCAGAGACTTAGTTTCTGCGGTTTTCATGTTTATTCCGCAAAGAACCGCTCTTCGAAGTTTAGCAAGTAGGCTTTCTTTGTGGCACGGGTCAGGGCGGTGTAGAGCCACCGCAGGTATTCCTTGTTCAGCATCTCGTCGGTCACGTAGCCCTGTTCTATAATCACCGTGTCCCACTGCCCGCCTTGCGTCTTGTGGCAGGTCAGCGCGTAGGCAAATTTCACCTGCAGCGCGTTGTAGTATGGGTTGGCCCTCACCGCCTTGTGCCGCTCGGCCTTGTTCATGTCGGCATAGTCTTCCACCACCGCCTCATAAAGCCGCCTCGACTCCTCCGAGGTCAGGCTCGGACTCTCCGAGTGCAGCGTCTCCAGCATCACCTTGCAGTCCAGCGTCGGCGCATCGGGGTAGTCGATGAAGCGCAGGGTGGCTTCGACAAAATGAAATCCGTAAAGTTCCTCCTGGTGCCGTACAGCAAGCACCTCCACTATGTCGCCGTTAGCGATGAATCCGATGGGCGAGTCCTCCTCAAGCCAGTGGTAGTTGTTCTTCACCACCATCAGCAGGTCGCCGGCGTTTATCTCCCCTTCGCGAAACAGCACGCGGTTGCGTATCGCCTGGTTGAACAGGTTGGCCCGCTTGTTGGTGCGGCATATCACCACCACGTTCTCCTCCGACAGCTCCGAATACTCGCGGTTCAGCGTTTCTTCCAGCTCGCCGCCGCCCAGGCGTATCAAGTCGCCGTGTGGTTCTCCGTCGAAGAGCGGCAGCTCCACCGGCTCGCCGTCGCCTAGCTCTGCAATGCGTTGTCTCAGTTGTGTGGCAGTCTCCAGAATCTGCGATTCGATACGTTGGCGCACCACCTCTTTCAGTTCCGCTTCGTACACTTTCAGCCCAAGCGCCGAGCGTAGGAAATCGCGGTCCAGTGCCGGGCTTTCCGCCTCGCCTATGGGGGGCAGCTGAGCGCTGTCGCCCACCAGCAGCAGGCGGCAGTGGTCGCCCGATGCCACATATTCGCTCAGGTCGTCGAGCAGGCTGGTTGCCCTCCTTGGGTCCAACCCCTGCTGCGAGAGCCCAATCATCGACGCTTCATCGACGATAAACAGAGTATATTTGTGTTTGTTTGGCTCCCTCACCACACGTATGCCCCCTGCGGGGTCGGTGGTGGTGAGGTAGATATATTTGTGTATGGTGAAAGCCTTGCGGCGAGAGTAGTTCGACAGCACCTTCGCGGCTCTGCCTGTCGGGGCCAGCAGCACGGTCTTTATGTGCATGGCCGCCGCTGAGCGTATCAGTGCGCTCACCAGCGTCGTCTTGCCCGTGCCGGCATATCCGCGCAGCAGATAGGCGGCGTTGGGTGCCCCGTCGTACAGGAAACGCACAAGTTGCGTGCAGGCCTCGTTCTGGTTTGCCGTGGCCGTGTGGCCCAGGTTCAGCAGTATGAAGTCTTTTGCCCTTTCGCGTTCCTCGTCGGTCATAGTTATTTTATTGGAAACTGTTTTGAATTCTAGTCAAACGAAACAAAGGCACAGCTTTTGTTGAAGCGTGTGCCTTTGTCTTGTTTTTGCTGTATAGGCAGTTGTCTGGCCGCTTATTTGTTGTCAGCAGCTTCCGTGGCCGACGGGGTGTTCTCCGTCTGTTCGGTCTGCTCTTTGTCGTTGGTGTTGTCGGTGTGGTTGCGCGGAATTGCCATGGTTGCACAAAGGCTGAGCAACACCAGTGCGATAGCCAGACCCCAAGTGGCTTTTTCCAGGAAGTCCGTGGTTTTGCGAACACCCATGATTTCGGTCGGAGCCGAGAAATTGGCTGCCAGTCCGCCGCCCTTCGAGTTCTGCACCAGTACCACCACTGCCAGAAGCACACAAACGATAAGTATAAGTACTACAATAAATTGATACATGACGTTTTTGAATTAATTATTTTCGATTTTCTTTTTTAGTTCTTCAATTCGGGCTGCAAAGGTAGCACTTTTTTCGGGATTTTGAACCGATAAATTCATATATACCTCCACTGCTTTTTCGTATTTACCCTGCCGTTCCAGTATAAGTGCCATAGTTTCAGTGCATAAATCACTGTTGGGCTGCAAGCTTTTTTTGCCCGACTCGCTTACCGCCACAGGGTCTATCGGAGCCGCATTTGTCTCACGATAGGCTGCGGTTTCGAGAAATTTGTCCAATATCACGCTCTTCGGTGCCGTCTTGAACGATATCTCCTGATAGTCGTTTATCTCTTTCAGGATGTCGCCATTTTCCTCGGTTTTCGTGGCAGGCTCCGCTTTCCTTGCGGGTGCGGTCTCAATCACCGGTGCCACAGGCGCCTTCAGTTTCACCCGTCCCATCAAGGTGTCCAGCGTGTTCTGTATGGGCAGGTACATCAGCGTCGTGTGCATGTTGCACATCTTGTCCATCGCAATGTTGCAAGCCTTGCTGCACAGCGTGTCGAGCAGATGCAGTATGGCGCAGTACGGCGTCTTGAGGCACTCCTCCTGCACAAGGACCTTGTCCTGGAACGAAAGCTCCAGTGGGTTATCGACTAGTTTATTAAACGATTCTATATCCATACTGTTCTTCTGCTATCTTGTGGAATTGGATTTGCAAAAGTACAAAATTTTCAACAATTATTCATTTTTTCTTGTTGATAAATATTTTTTTTGTACTTTTGCAATTCCAAAATCGAAGAGAAAATGAAAAGAACATTCCAACCATCACGCAGAAAAAGAGCTAATAAGCACGGATTTCGTCAGAGAATGTCCACCGCTAACGGCAGGAAAGTTTTAGCCGCCCGCCGCAGAAAAGGTAGAAAAAAACTCACTGTTTCCGACGAGAGATAGTCTGTGATTGCCTGCGTAAGGGAAATATTTTCAACAGCCTCCCGAGCGCGCAGGACCCATTAGCCGCCTGAACCGGTATGGCAGTCAGTTCGCTCCGGCAGGTATTTGAAATTGAGGCTTTGTCAACAAACGCCTCTTTTTTTATTTCAATACAATTATGAGCAGAAAAAACAAGGAACAGCCCGTCGTCGAAGACCTCCTCATCGAGGATATCGCTGCCGAAGGCAAAGCCCTCGCACATCTCGACGGCAAAGTCGTCTTCGTACCCTTCGTCGTGCCGGGCGACGTGGCCGACGTCAAACTCCTGAAACGCAAGAAATCCTATTGTGAGGGCAAAGCCGTAGCCATAAAGCAGTATTCCTCCAAGCGCGTCCCCGTCCAGTGCCCCCACTTCGGCGTCTGCGGCGGATGCAAGTGGCAGATGCTCGACTACGCCTGCCAGCTCGAAGCCAAACAGCGTCAGGTGCGCGACATGCTCCAGCGCCTCGGCTCCGTCAACTGCGACGGCATGCGCCCCATATGCGGCTCCGAACGCATCTTCCGTTACCGCAACAAACTTGAATACACCTTCTCCACCCGCGCCTGGCTCGAAAACCCGCAGGCCGATGCCGACACTCCTGCCGCAGGCGCCTTGGGGTTCCATATCCCAGGCCTCTTCGACAAAGTGCTCAACATCGAGTCTTGCGTCCTTCAGGACGAGCTCTCCAACCGCATCCGTCTCTTCGTGCGCGACTATGCCTACAGCCACAACCTCCCCTTCTACGACATCCGCAACCACACCGGCTTCCTCCGCAACCTCGTCCTTCGCAACAACTCTGACGGACAGTGGATGGTCATCCTCATCGTCGCCGACCACCGTCCCGACGACCTCATGCCCCTCCTCTCCGCACTCCGCGACACCTTCCCGCAGATAAACTCCCTCCACTACATCATAAACACCAAGATGAACGACTCCTACGCCGACCTCCCCACCCACCTCTTCCATGGCGAGCCCTGCCTCGAAGAGCGTATGAAGGCCTTCCGAGGCGATACCTACCTGCGGTTCCGCATCAATCCCAAGTCGTTCTATCAGACCAACTCCGCCCAGGCCCAGCGCCTCTACTCCTTCGTCGCCGAGTTCGCCGATCTCCAGCCCTCCGACACCGTCTATGACCTCTACACCGGCACCGGTACCATTGCCCAGTTTGTCGCCTCAATGTGCCGCCGCGTCGTAGGCATCGAATATGTCAAGGAAGCCATCGACGACGCCAAAGTCAACGCCGCCCTCAACAACCTCGACAACACCGAGTTCTTCGCCGGCGACATGGCCGACATACTCACCGACGAGTTCATCTCCCTCCACGGCACCCCCGACGTCGTTATCACCGACCCCCCGCGTGCCGGCATGCACGAGAAAGTCGTCCGACAGCTTCTCGCCGTTGCCCCCAGGAAGATAATCTACGTCAGCTGCAACCCAGCCACCCAGGCCCGCGACCTGCAGCTGATGGCCGGGCAATACGACGTGGCCCGCATCCAGCCAGTCGATATGTTCCCCCACACCCAGCACGTCGAGAACATAGCCGAGCTGATACGCAAATAAAGACCCCATGCCAGGCAAAAGAGACTAGTTCGCTCATTTCAACAACTGCCACTCACCTTTTGTCATTCTATATTTCTTCAAAAATCTGGACAATTTCTCTCCTAAAGAACACAACCCCATAAACGCAAACCAGGGTGCGGCTTCATTCGAAGCCGCACCCTAGTGCTTTGTGTAGGCACCGAGGCCGTAGGGGAGGGGACTGCTAGGCGCTGAAGACACCCAGCATCTTCGAGACCGACTCGCTCGAGCCCGAGCTCCAGGCCACGTACAGGTAGCAGGTGTCGCCGGACCAGTCGGCGGGGTACGTCGTCGAGTAGGTCTCGGCGGCGCGTGCGGCCACGTTGTTGCCGTAGATGTTGGTCTGCTTGGTCATGTTGTAGAAGCAGTACATCAGCTGGTCCGTCGCCTGAGCGTCGCCCACGCCCGTGTTGTCCGACCACGAGATGGTGATGGTCTGTGTCGCCGTCGCCACCGATGCCGCGATGGTGTGGCACGGAGTCAGCGGTCCGCGCGCTATCATCACCTTCGTCGGGTCGATGCTGTAGCCGTCGGTCATGTTGCCGATCAGAGCGTCGTACCACAGCTGGCGGAAGAAGCTTGAACGGGCTGGAAGTGCATTGTTGAAGTGGCGGTAGCCCTCGTTATAGACATGTCCTATGTTCGTTATGAAGGACGTGACTGCCTTAAAACGTGCACGGATGTCTAGCTGTTTTGGCGTATTGCTGGTCGTGTGTGTGCAGCCCGCCATGCGGTCGTAGTGTTGTCCGTATCTTTTGTACCCTACAACATCGTCAAGTTTACCGTGAAACTTGAAAAGATCTTTACTTTTTGCCATAATAGTAATTTTTTAAATGGTTTGTAATTTATTTTGATTGTTACACCGGTGTCGTTTTCAGTTTTCGGTGGTCGGTAGCCTGTTGATGCCCCGTCCTCGTTTGTTTCTGGCTGCAAATATATGGCGGTATTATCGAAAAACGGTGCTGTCCCAATCGGAACAGCACCGTTTAAGTTGCACAGAATGTGTGTGAAAAAGTTGTTGTTTTTTTAGGTTTGGAGGCAAATGCCACTGCATTGCCACCGTCATGCCACTATGGGATAATTGGTTTTGGAGGCAGTTTTTTGAATATGGCGTCAATCTCCTTGCGAGTGTTGGCGGCTATCGAGGATGCTGTCTTCTTTGTCGAGCCCGACACTCCGAATACTTCTTCCAGCTCCTTGCGGCGGTAGCGTGGCATGCCGCTGGGGCCCACCACGGTGAGGCCGAGGTAGTCGCTTGCCTTGGTGATGAAATAGGCTAGAGCCACCGGACATTTTGACGAGTGGTTCGCCACCTTCCATCTCAGGTGCCCGTCGCCGGCTATCTCTATGCGTCCCTCCTCGATGAATTTCTTGAACATCAGGCGGGCCTCGGCAGTGTCGAGTTTTTTGGGCAGGCAGATGGTGTCGATGTCGGGAGTGGAGACATTGTCGGCGATGGTGCTGTCGGTGGTGGTGACAGCCGTCTTGTCAGTAGGCGTATTGGTGCTGGCAGTGGTGTTCGTGGCGGTGCTCGCCTTGTAGTCCGACGACGAGCAGAACCAGGAGATGGAAACCAAGGTCCACGAGATGCTGCCGTCTGGGTGGTGGTGCCATTTCAGCGACGGCTTGGGTATCACGGTGCAGGCATCGACGAGGGCGTACCACTGCGAGAGCTCTTCATCTACGGGGTCCGAAGGCGTTGCCACGGGCGAGAGCGACGAGAGCACCGTGAGGCGCACATGATGTTGTATTATGCCTACGACATGTTTTTTGTAGGCAGCCTCACGGGCCGAGATGGATTGGTAGTCAGCCCCGTTGAGAAGGCTTTCGTAGCTGGAGGCGGTTTTCATGTTGATGATGCTAGAGATACCGTTGATGACGCTGACAGTCATCGAGATGCGGTCTTGGGAGAGGGCGTGCGGGAAATCGCGACTTGTTACGATAAACATGGTTTTCAAGGTATTATAAATTAGTATATATGGTGAATTAAACAGCGCAAAACTTACAACATACTGTCGCATAGAGCGCAACAGATGGGTTTTTGATGAAGTATTGCTTATGAATGACCCTACAAAATTACGAACAACTTTTCGTCCCCGCAAGTTAAAAAAGATGTAAATTTTTTAACCGAGGATAATCGTTTGACTGATGCGGAAATAGCAAAAAATCGTATATTTGCAACAGAAAAAACAAGACTTCGGACTTGTTTAGAATACCGTAGTTCATTGACATACTGAAAAATAAACACAACTTTCAATAGTGTGATCATTAACACCTGACAATCCATTGTTGTAGCGGAGCCGAGGGTTGTGATTTGCTTAAAAAGAAGACGTTAGTATTGATAGATAACAACGTTAATAATTATGTTTAAGGTTATTTCAGCGTTGTGATTTGCTTAAAAAGAAGACGTTAGTATTGATAGATAACAACCAAAACGCAAACTGAAAGCCGCCGCCGCTGGTTGTGATTTGCTTAAAAAGAAGACGTTAGTATTGATAGATAACAACTGTTCTCGGTGTTACCATAATACTTCCTAAGTTGTGATTTGCTTAAAAAGAAGACGTTAGTATTGATAGATAACAACCCAGTAAAGCCGTTTCAGAACCCACTCCTGTTGTGATTTGCTTAAAAAGAAGACGTTAGTATTGATAGATAACAACACCAAAGTG
>JAFZXE010000008.1 GCA_017616895.1 Bacteroidales bacterium | reverse complement strand
GTTTACGGTTTACGGTTTAGGGTTTAGCTTTTTCAGTAATGAAGAACGAAGACCGTTGAGCATTCTGGCAACAGCATCTATCTGTGGCTTTAATTCTTCAAGGTTGTCCCCTCCTATATAGTTCAGGTCGGCAGCCAATATCAACTGATTGTATGTTTCCATCAGCGAGCCATAAGATATTTCATAGAAATGAAGCTGTTCTTTGACCGAAACACGTCCACTTCCCTCTGCCAAATTGGATGGAACGGACACTATTGCACGTCTAATCTGGTCACACAAAGCATATTTTTCAAATTTAGGGAATTCATCAAGTAACCGATATACCTCTACGACCAGTTTGCGCGCTTCCTGCCAAGCTTTCATATTCTCGAAGGCGTACATACAATTTAGTTTATAGTTTACTGTTTACCGTTTACTGTTTACTGTTTACCGTTTACCGTTTACTGTTTACTGTTTAGGGTTTAGGGTTTACGGTTTTTAGTTTACTGTTTACCGTTTACGGTTTATGGTTGGGTTCCTTGTTTACGGTTTACTGATGTCTCTTCTATTCAGCTTGCAGGGGATAGCCGTTGGGGTTGGTCTTTTGCCAGTTCCAGCTGTCTCTTACCATATCTTCTATGCCGTACTTGGATTGCCAGCCAAGTTCCACCTTGGCTTTGGTAGGATTGCAATAACATGTAGCAATATCACCGGCACGGCGTGGTTTGATGCTGTATGGTACATCAACTCCATTGACATTAATAAAAGCTTTCACCATATCCAACACCGAATATCCGTGACCCGTGCCAATATTATAGATGCCAATACCGCATTTGCGGGTAATGGCTTGGAGAGCGCAAACGTGAGCATTAGCAAGATCACAGACATGGATATAGTCTCGCACGCCGGTGCCATCGGGGGTGTCATAGTCATTGCCAAAGACGCCCAGTTCCTTGCGTTTGCCTACAGCCACCTGGGTAATGTATGGCATCAGGTTGTTGGGGATGCCGTTGGGGTTCTCCCCTATCCTACCGCTGGGATGGGCGCCCACGGGGTTGAAATAGCGCAGCAGTACCACCCTCCACTCGGGGTCGGATTTCTGAATGTCCATCAGCACCTGCTCGAGCATGCTCTTGGTCCAGCCATAGGGATTGGTACACTGTCCTTTGGGGCAGTTCTCGGTAATGGGAATCTCTACGGGATCGCCATAAACGGTGGCGCTGGAGCTGAAGATGATATTCTTGCAGCCGTGCTTACGCATCACATCGACCAAGGTGAGCGTGCCACCTATGTTGTTATCGTAATACTCCCAAGGCTTCTCAACGCTTTCGCCCACAGCTTTCAGGCCCGCGAAATGGATGCAGGCGTCGAAACGGTGCTTTTCGAACACTTGTTCGAGTCCTTCGCGGTCGCGGATGTCGGTATGGTAAAATGGGATAGTGACCTGTGATCTGTGACCTGTGACCTGTGACTGGTTTATCAGTTCTTCCACTCGATGGAGGGCGACGGGGTTGCTGTTGCTGAGGTTGTCAACGACCACGGCGGTGTGGCCTGACTTGTAGAGCTCTATGAGGGTGTGGGTGCCGATGAAACCGGCTCCGCCGGTGACTAGGATATGCATGGGAGGGGATTGTTGATAGGTTGACGTTGATATGTTCGATGTAAAGGTGTGAATCGTGAAGATGAGAAGGTATCAGAAACGCTTGTATGACTATCTTTTGTCGTACATGTCGTGGTAGTAGTCTTGGTACTTGCCGCTGGTTACGTTGTCTAGCCAGGCTTGGTTGTCTAAATACCATCTCACGGTTTTCTCGATGCCTTCTTCAAACTGCAGGCTGGGCTCCCATCCTAACTCTTTCTGCAACTTGGTGCTGTCGATGGCGTACCTCAAATCGTGGCCGGCGCGGTCGGTAACGTAGGTGATGAGGTCCATATCCTCGCCTTCCTTGCGGCCTAGCAAGCGGTCAACGGTCTTTATCAACACCTTGACAATGTCGATATTCTTCCACTCGTTGAAACCGCCTATATTGTAGGTCTCGGCCACGTTGCCTCTATGGAAGATGGTGTCGATGGCTCGGGCATGGTCTTCGACATACAGCCAGTCGCGAACATTCTCGCCTTTGCCATAAACGGGCAACGGCTTTCTATGTCGTATATTGTTGATGAAAAGGGGTATGAGCTTCTCGGGGAACTGGTAGGGACCGTAGTTGTTGGAGCAGTTGGTGACTATCGTGGGCAGTCCGTAGGTGTCGTGGAAGGCTCGCACAAAATGGTCGCTCGAGGCTTTGGCGGCACTATAGGGGCTGTGGGGCTGGTACTTCAAGTCTTCAGTGAAGAACTTGTCGCCGTAGGCCAGATGGTGCTCACCAGACGAGGCCTTGGTGGTGAACGGGGGCTCTATGCCGTCGGGATGGGTCATCGCCAACGCTCCATAGACTTCGTCGGTGCTGATATGGTAGAACCGCTTGCCTTCGTATTTCTCGGGGAGGCTCTCCCAATAGGCCTTGGCGGCTTGCAGCAGGCTCAGCGTACCCATGACATTGGTCTGAGCGAAAGTGAAGGGGTCTTTGATGCTGCGATCCACATGGCTCTCGGCGGCCAGGTGGATGACACCGTCGATATGCTCTGTCTGCATGAGGTTCATCACGCCTTCGAAGTCGCAGATGTCCATCTTGACGAACTTGTAGTTGGGCTTGGCCTCGATATCCTTGAGGTTGGCGAGGTTGCCGGCGTAGGTGAGCTTGTCCAGGTTGATGATGCGGTAATCCGGGTACTTGTTGACGAATAGGCGGACTACGTGGCTGCCGATGAAGCCGGCGCCGCCGGTGATTAATATGTTCATAGGGGGATTTTTTCTCTTGGATTGCGAATGTCTGCGAAAATTCGAAAGGCGCTGCGCTGTTTCTGATTTTCTCTAACATCGAAAAACTCGAAAAACTCGAAAAGACTTGCTTGGGTGCTGGTTTTTGAACGTTAAACTTAATGACAGACTAATACCGAACTATTCGCTCAGGGGTAACCGTTCGCGAATTGAAATTAACAAGCATGCCTAGTTTAAATCCTGTAATAGTCAAATAATTTATGATTTGTGCTCTATGAATTGGCAATATTTCGTCAACCGCCTTCAGTTCCACAATTATCTTTCCGTAACACACAAAATCTGCGATATATTTTTGATTAAGAAGCCCCCCTTTGTATTTTACCGCGTATCCTTTTTCTCTCTCAAACGGAATGCCTTGACGTATTAACTCTTTTCCAAATGCCTCTTGGTACACTTTTTCCAGAAGTCCAGGACCTAGTTCTTTGTGAACCTCATAGATGGCCCCACTGATTATATAAGACTCCTTTGGGTATATCAATGACATGGCTTTTGTTTTTATCATAAAAATTCTCTTTTCCTTTTAAACGTCGGTAAACAACGTTTTTTTTCTTGTCAACTGCTTGGGAGATTCGCTTCTAGGTCTTTCTTGTGAACATCGAAAGACACGAAAATCACGAACGGGGTTTGCTTGTATTTTGCTTTTGAATGGGCTCTAACAATTCGATGAATTTTGAATCTTATATTTCGTGGTTTTCGATGTTTCCAACTAGTCGCGGCGGAAGATGTCGCGGGTATAGACTTTTTCTTGGACGTTGTCTAGGATGGGATCGTAGCGGTTGGCTATGATGGCTTGGCTGCGGGACTTGAACTCCGCCAGGTCGTTGACCACCTCGCTGCCGAAGAAGGTGCTGCCATTCTCTAGTGTGGGCTCGTATATGATAACCTGCGCTCCTTTGGCCTTGATGCGCTTCATGATGCCCTGGATGGCGCTTTGGCGGAAGTTGTCACTATTGGATTTCATGGTAAGACGATAAACTCCAATTGTTGGAACTTTGAATTCTGAATTTTGAATTTTGAATTCGTTGTTGTCTGTGTATGAATAATAACCGGCCATCTTGAGCACCTGGTCGGCAATGAAATCCTTGCGGGTGCGGTTGCTCTCGACGATGGCGGACATCATGTTCTGCGGCACATCCTCGTAGTTGGCCAAAAGCTGCTTGGTATCCTTTGGTAGGCAGTAGCCACCGTAACCGAAACTCGGGTTGTTGTAGTGGGTGCCAATACGCGGGTCAAGACCTATGCCGTTGATGATGGCCATCGTGTCGAGGCCTTTCAGTTCGGCGTAGGTGTCAAGCTCGTTGAAGTAACTCACGCGAAGGGCCAGATAGGTGTTGGCGAAAAGCTTCACCGCCTCGGCCTCCTTCATGCCCATGAAGAGAACGGGAATATTCTTAGCCTCCCCCGTCCCCTCCTGAAGGAGGGGTGAAGTGGCTGACGCGTCTTTGGAGGGACCTATGGCACCTTCGACCAAGAGGTTGGCGAACTTGTGGGCTTTCTCGGTCAGCCAGTCGATGTCGGTAAGTGCCTTGATGGCTTCGTTCTCTTCCTGATATTCGGCACCGGACATCATCTTGGGGACGCCCACTATGATGCGGCTTGGATAGAGGTTGTCGTAGAGAGCCTTGCTCTCTCTCAGAAACTCGGGCGAGAATAAAAGGTTGAAACGTGGAGTTGCGCTATTGTGTGATTGTGTGAGTTTTTTCGCATACTTGACATACAGCGAGCGGGTGTAGCCAACAGGGATGGTGCTCTTGATGACCATCACCGCCTCGGGGTTGACCTTCAGCACGGCATCAATGACGGCCTCGACGGCACTGGTGTCGAAGAAGTTCTTCTGTGGGTCGTAGTTGGTGGGGGCGGCTATGACCACAAATTCTGCATCGCGATAGCCAGCATCCTGGTCGAGAGTAGCCTTAAGCGAAAGCGTCTTGTTTGCAAGGTAGTCTTCTATGTAATCGTCCTGTATCGGGGACTTTTTATGGTTCACCATATCGACTCTTTCCTTCACAACATCGACACTTGTAACGTCGTTGTGCTGCGCCAGAAGCGTGGCAATACTCATACCTACGTAGCCAGTTCCTGCTACCGAAATCTTCATAATATCAGTTAGTTAATAGTTTTCAAACAAAATATCTTTGTAAAGCTAAAGCTTCCTCAGTCCCATCTCTAAACATTGTCTTTCGGACAATATTTGCTCTGACGGGCATTGAGGCACACGTACTTTTATCGTGTGCAAAGATACGATTTTATTTAATAATGGGGGCGGTTTTCGCGGGATTTTTTATTTTAACATCGAAAGACACTAAAGGAACGAAAGTTATTCTTTGTTTTATTGCGAAAAATCTTTTTACATCGAAAAAACGAAAGTTATTCTTGTCTATTGCTTTTGACTGGGCTTTTGTATGGGGTATGCTCTGGGCGTTTTTTTATAACATCGAAAGACACGAAAATCACGAAATTTTTCTTGTCTGCCGCTTTGTGGAAACTACGAAAACTGAACGGCGCTGCGCTGTTTCTTCTGTTTTATAACATCGAAAAACTCGAAAAGCACGAAAAGGGGGTGCTTGGTTGCTCGTCTATTGCTTTGCGAAAAACTCGAAAACTGAAAGGCGCTGCGCTGTTTCTTATGGTTTGGGATTGCGAAAGGGTGCGAAAACTGCGAAAAGGGTGCGAAAATCTTTTTTAAACATCGAAAAACTCGAAAGACACGAAAAGTGTTGCTTGTCTATTGCCTGGACGAAAATTGCGAAAATTGAAAGGCGCTGCGCTGTTTCTTTTGGTTTATAACATCGAAAAACTCGAAAAGCACGAAAAGGGGGTGCTTGGTTGCTCGTCTATTGCTTTGCGAAAAACTCGAAAACTGAAAGGCGCTGCGCTGTTTCTTTTGTCTTGGAACATCTAAAAACTCGAAACAGACGAAAAGAATTTTTGATTGCGAAAGGGTGCGAAAATTGCGAAATTATGCGAAAACTTTTTTTATTTAAACATCGAAAAACACTAAATTCACGAAAAGTATTTTGCTTGCCTATCGCTTTGTTTTTTCACATCGAAAGACACGAAATAGACGAAAATGAGGGGGTTTGTCTATTGCTTTTGACTGGGCTCTTGTATGTGGTATTTTTTTATCGAAAAACTCTAAACTTACTTTATTTATTCTTTATTTATTTCCTTTTTATTCTTTTGGGGTTGGGGGTTGGTTTGGGGTTGGGGGTTTTATGAGTATTGTGAGGGGTGTTGGTCTTTTTGTTGGGGGTGGGCTGGGGATAGAGTTGGAAAATATATTTTTCGTTATGGGTGCGGTGGAGGAGATTGATTATCTTGTCACGGTTTTCGGGCTTGTAATAGAAGAACATCAGGTTCTGCTCTCGCTTGCGATCTGGGTCGGTCTCCACAAACACAGGCTCCATCGTGTCGGGGTTGATACCGGTATAATACATCTCCGTGGAAAGCGACATGGGGGTGGGCGTGAAATCTTGTATCTGCTCCAGCCTATAACCCATCCGCTTCATCTTCACGGCCAGTTCTGCCATATCACTGATAGAACATCCTGGATGGGAACTGATGAAATATGGTATCAGCTGATAGCGGAGACCTGCTGTGGCACAGATGCGGTCGAAATCTTGTTTTGTTCGAACGAAAAGTTCAAACGACGGCTTACGCATGTGTTGCAACACGCGGTCGGAGGTATGTTCTGGAGCCACCTTGAGGCGTCCGCTCACATGGTGCAACACCACCTCGCGGAAATAGTCGGCTCCGTGGTTGTCGTCGTAGAAAAGGTCGCAGCGAATTCCACTGCCAATATAGAGGTGTTTCACTCCTTTGACTGAAGCGGCTTTGCGGTAAAGGTCTATAAGCGGCTGATGGTCGCACAGGAGATTGCGGCAGCGCGTAGGATGGATGCAACTGTAGCGTGTGCAGCGGCGACATAGCTCCTGATTGCGTCCTCTCATGCCATACATATTGGCCGAAGGGCCTCCAAGGTCAGTCAGCACTCCATTGAATCCTTCGGACGAAGCCACCAATCGCACCTCGTCGAGGATAGACTTCTCGCTTCGCGACACCACCTGTTTACCTTGATGGGCGGAGATGGTGCAGAACGAGCATCCGCCAAAACAGCCTCGATGGATATTCACCGAGTTCTTTATCATCTCGAAAGCCGGCACCGCACCGCGTTTCTTGTACTTGGGATGCGGCACCCGCATATACGGCAAGTCGAAACTGTGGTCCAACTCGTCACTTGTCATCGGCGGTTCGGGGGGATTGACGACAACGGCGAGAGGGGAAATGAATTGTGAAGTTGTGAATTGTGAATTGTGAATTGTGTAGAGTTGGACTAGGGTGCGCTGTTCTATTTTGTTGGACTCACTTTCTATAATATGGAAATTCTCAGCCTCGCAGCGTTTTGACTTCTGACAGTCTTCGTATGGGTGCAACATCACCGCATCTGGTGGCACGGCATCGGCATCACAACGATATGCCACCTGAGGGATAGCGTGCAGTTCGTCGAGAGTGGCGCCAGCCTCGTATGCATGGGCAATCTTGACCATCGTGCGCTCTGCCATACCGTAGGCAAGCAGGTCGGCAGGGCAGTCGATAAGTATGGATGGTTTCAGCGTGTCGGACCAATAGTCGTAGTGTGCCAATCGTCGCATGGAGGCTTCGATGCCGCCAATAACCACAGGCACGTCGGGATAGAGTTGTTTCAGTATTCGTGTATAAACATAGGTCGCGTAGTCGGGACGAAAGCCGAAGGCACCGCCTGGTGTGTAGGCATCGTCGTGACGCAGGCGTCGTGCAGCCGTGTAATGGTTAACCATCGAGTCCATCACTCCAGAGGTGACTCCGAAAAACAGTCGTGGTACTCCGAACTTGCGGAAGTCGCGCAGGTCGTCGCGCCAATTAGGCTGCGGAATTATAGCCACACGCCAGCCTTCGGCCTCAAGCACACGTCCGATAACAGCGGTGCCGAAAGAAGGATGGTCGATATAACAATCGCCCGAAACGATTATTATATCGACCATATCCCATCCGAGGCGTTTGACCTCTTCAGCAGTTATAGGGAGAAAATGTGCCATGAGGATTGTGTTAATGCGTTATTGCGTTAATGTGTTAGTTTTAATGCAACAGCCACTTACACAATCTCACAATCACACAATCACGCTATTTTTTATTCCAATATAGCCTTGATGCCTGGCAGGGTCTTGCCTTCGAGGTATTCGAGCATGGCGCCACCGCCGGTGGAGACATAGCTCATACGCTCGGCGAGCTGCATCTTCTGTACGGCTGCAACTGAGTCGCCACCTCCGATAGCTGCATAGGAACCGTGTCCGCAGGCTTCGGCAACATCCTTGGCTATGCTGTTGGTACCTTTGGCGAAGTTGGGCATCTCGAAGACACCGGCAGGGCCGTTCCAAAGGATGGTCTTGGACTTGAGGATGACCTCGCGGAAGAGCTCGCTGCTCTTGGGGCCGCAGTCAACGGCTTCCCAGCCATCAGGTATCTCGTCGCCCTTGACAATCTTACGGTTGGCATCGTTGGCGAAACGGTCAACAACGATGCAGTCGATAGGCATATAGTACTTAACACCGAGGTCGTCCATCTTCTTCATGAGAGCCTTGGCTGTTTCAAGTTTGTCGTCCTCATGGATAGAGTTTCCTATCTTGCCGCCGAGGGCCTTGGTAAAGGTGTAACGCATGCCACCAATGATAATCATGTTGTCAACCTTGGGGATAAGGTTGTTGAGGATATCTATCTTGGTGCTTATTTTCGAGCCGCCAATTATAGCAGTGAAGGGGTGTTCTGGCTTGTCGAGGAGGTAGTTGAGATTCTTTATCTCGTTCTCCATCAGGAGGCCAAAATATTTGTCGTTGGGGAAGAAACGAGCAATGGTTGCGGTGGAAGAATGCTCACGGTGTGCGGTGCCGAATGCGTCGTTGACATAGCAATCGCCTAGTTTGGAGAGCTGTTCGGCAAGAGCCACGTCGCCCTTGGTCTCTCCGTCATAGAAACGGATGTTCTCAAGCAGCATCACCTCTTTGGGTTTCAACGCCTTGGCCATAGCCTCGACATTAGGTCCGAGAAGTTCCTGTGTGAACTGGACGGGCTGATGGATAAGCTCAGAAAGACGCTGGGCAACAGGTTTCAGCGAGAAAGCCTCCTCGAAACCGTTCTTCGGACGGCCGAAGTGAGCCACCAGGATTATGGAAGCACCGTCGGAAAGGAGTTTCTTGATGGTAGGAAGCGACTCGCGGATGCGGGTGTCGTCGGTAATGTTGCGGTTCTCATCGACCGGAACATTGAAATCGACACGGAGAATGACCTTGCGGCCAGCGAAGTTGACATCTTTAATTGACTTCATATTTGTATGGGTTTTAGTTTATTTTCTTGACAATTTTATAACGAGCCTGTTTGCCGAGAGCATCGGTGAAGTCGAGGTAGTAATCACCTGCGCCATAACGGCCAAAGGCAATGGATGTGGAACCACCTATCCACCAGTTCTCATCAAGCATGGTAGCATCGTCTGACAAAAGACGCCACGAGATACGACCATTAGCATTATCGCTTTTTACAGAAATCTTGTGGTTGCGGGTAGATGCCGTGAGGGTGAGCTTTGTATCCATGGCATTTTCTTCTGCAACCTGCATCTTTTCGATTCTGTATTTATACTTGGGCTGGGCTCCTGTACGGCGTTCGCTCTTATCCACCACTCTTGCAGTCTGTACCTGTGTTTTGTCGATGGAGAGATCCTTGCCACCATGATGCTGCGCAAAGCAGAACGACAGTGCGGTGACAAATGCCATTAGTAAAACTAACTTCTTCATTGATTTATGCAGTTAATTTGTTATTTCAGAACTATTCGGCAGCATGTTCAGGCTCCTCGATAGCCATGCCGATATAGAGTGCCGAAAGCATGGTGAAAACATAGGCCTGGATGTAGGCCACCAAGCACTCGAGCAGGCTGATAAACACGCTGAAGAGCACCGACACGACCGACACGGCTCCACCCATAGCGGCACCAAAGAGGTTGCTGAGGATGAATATAATAACCACGAAGCCGAGTATCACGATGTGACCAGCGGTCATGTTGGCAAAAAGTCGAATCATAAGCACGATGGGCTTAGTGAAAACTCCGACAACCTCGACCAGCGGCATAAGCGGGAATATCTTAAGCCATGCAGGAACTCCAGGAGTATTGAAGATGTCTTTCCAGTAGTGCTTGTTGCCCTTGATGTTGGTGATAAAGAAGGTTATGAGGGCGAGGATTGCCGTCACCGCTATATTACCAGTAATGTTGGCACCTGCCGGGAAGATTGGGATAAGTCCCAAAACATTGCAGAAGATGATGAAGAAGAAAAGTGTGAGCAGATATGGAAGGAACTTCTCGGTCTTGTCGCCCAGCATCGGACCCGCGATGTCGTCGCGGACATGGCAAATAAGCAGCTCGACGAGTGTCTGAAGGCCGTGAGGCTCTTTATCTCCACGCTTGGCATACTGGTTGCGCACCACAATGAGAAGTACGATAAGCAGCGTCACTGCAATCATGATGGCAGCAGCGGTCTTGGTGATGGAAAGGTCGATGGGTTTCTTGCCTTCTATCACAGCACCAGCTTCGTCAACGCAGACAATTTCTTCTTTTTCCAATCCGCCACCGACAAGGCGATAGCCTTTATAATCGGCATGGCCGTGGTGGAATTTCGACGACATAAAAACATCAAGATGTCCGTCGTTAATCAAGATGACTGGAAGTGGAATGGCCACAGCATGTTCTGAGCCGTCTTTCTTTTTTATGTCAAACAGGTGCCAAGAGTGGGCATCGGTCACGTGGCCGATGATGATGCTGCCCGCCGGTATATCTTCCTTGTCTGATTCTGCTGCTTCCGCAGTTGCTGGTTGCTCGGTTTCCATAGCGGATGCCACAACTGCATCGTCACCATTAGCCGTACTAACCTCATCTTGTGCCATCAGTGGCGCAAGGAAGAAAAACATTGCCAAGAGAATTCCAAGTTTTTTCATTATTTTAGTTTTGTTAAATTTCCAAATATATCGGTTTGCATTGAGTCAAAGAGGCCAATCTGGTTTTCGTCGGCAGCGTCGGCTCCGGTGAGTTTCTCGAACTCCATTAGGTACGATTTCACCATACGTCGCACTGCTACCGCCTTCGCCACACCTTTATCAGCCGCATAGCGCTGAAGGGCGTCCATATCGCGTTCGGACAGTGTTATCGCCAGTTTCTTCTTTTTGTTTATGACCTTCTTTTTCTTCATTAACTACATTCCGTAAAGTGCAAGAATCGGTCTGATTTCGTCAGCAAGCGCTGGTTCTTTAAGAATATTTGATGCACTAATCGAAAGTTCTCTCATAACCGCCACGCTTTCTTCAAGCTCACCCCGCACACCGTTGGCCTTGCTGCCTCTATACTGGCTCAAATACAGGTAACGCTGCATGTAGTAATCCTTGATTTCCATCCAGAGTGCCTTGGCTTTTTCTGTGCCATACACCTTATTATATACGCGTACAAAGGCAAGGCTGTATTTGTCGCGCGGGAAATTCTTCGACGGGAAAGCCTCCTCGTAGATGTCAATCAGCTTACGCGCACGCTCGTTGTCGCCAAGCACAGACAGCTCGTCAGCCATCGTCACAAACTGACGGCTCTGCACCAATGCACTGTTCACACTCACGGGGTCAACATAGATGTCGCTATTCAGGTTGCCCCACTCCAGCGGCTCATAACTGCCGTCGGCGTTCTTGTAGCCGTTGATGAAGTAGTCGGCCGTCTCGTCAGTGAACGACTTGACGAAACGGGCAGGATTACCTTCGTCGGTGGTGATAATCACTTGGTTCATGACATCAGCCGGAGCTGGCAACAGTTTATAGTTCATGCCGTCCTGCACTGAATATTTGTCTGACAACGGGAACTCGGCACGGATGTAGTGCGGACTCATGATGTTGATGTCGCGTTCAAACTTGTTGGTGCCTATGATATCGAGCATCATAAGCTGGTAGCGATACAATACCGAACGGTTTATCTCCCACTTTATGGTATCCGATATGGCGTCGGCCTGCTCCTGTGTCAATACTCCCAGCGAGACCAGCTTGGGCTTGTCAAGTGTAATCTTGAACCTCTTGGTAGGCAGCACAATGAACGACTCGTCCGAGTTGCGGTCATACACAGTAAACTTCTCAGGATGGTCGCGTACCATCGAGAGTACATCGGTCACCTCGAGATATGCGCCTTTCGAGTTGTCCTGCATATAGACCATGTCCTTGCCAAGGCCATAGAAATCCTTCGTAAGCGTGAATGGCAATGGATCCGACTCATAGAGTTTGTTGTAGAGCTGCTCCACATACCAGTACATGCCCGAAAGCGTGTAGTTCAAAATACGCACGTCGGTTCGCACCCCTTCGACCTCCTGGGCGTACCAAAGCGGGAAGGTGTCGTTGTCGCCGAAGGTCACAAGCACTCCGTTCTTTTTAACCGACTGCAGGTAGTTCTTGGCGAAGTCGCGGGCGGCATACTTTTGCGAGCGGTCGTGGTCGTCCCAGTTCTCGGATGCCATGAGGCACGGCACCGCCACCATCGACGCCACAAAGACCACCGGCAGGGCTATCTTGTAAACTTTCTCATTCTTTGCAGCCTTGCTTATCCAGTCGGCCAGAGCCATCACGCCAAGGCCAATCCAGATGGCGAAGAAGCTGAACGAACCCACGAAAGCATAGTCTCGTTCACGCGGCTGACGCGGAGGCATGTTCAGGTAGAAGGCTATGGCGAGACCCGTCATGACGAACATGACCAGCACCACGAAAGCGTCCTTGCGGTTGCGCATGGCGTGATAGAGCAATCCTATCAAACCCAGCAGCAACGGAAGCATATAGTAGCGGTTGCGGGCTTTGTTGTCCTTCATGTGATCGGGCAGGTTCGACTGGGGTCCCAGACGAGCCTCGTCGATGGGCTTGATGCCACATATCCAGTTGCCGTTCAGGTAGTCGCGCGTGCCGTCATCGTTAAAGTAGTGACCTTGTATGTCATTCTGGCGTCCGGCGAAGTTCCACATAAAGTAGCGCCAGTACATCCAGTTGAACTGGTAGCCCGTCATGAACTTGAAGTTCTGTGCCGACGAGGGACGGCGATTGCCACGCACCTTGCCTGCCCAGTATTCATAGAACTGCGGATGGCGACGATCGTTGTCGGCGCTCCACATACGCGGGAACATGCCAGTGTGACGCGGATCGTATTTGTATTTCATTGCATAAGACGCAGGGATGTAGCAGTCACGGTCCTGACTGTCCTTACCTCTTATATATTTGGTATAGCCTTTGTCTGCTCCTATCGGGTTCTTGGCTGTATAGAACTGGCCTTTGAACACCGGAGTGTCGCCATACTGCTCACGTCCCAGATATGCACGCAGCGCCACAGCGTCTTTCGGTGCATTCTCGTTGAGCGGCGTGTTGGTGTTTGCTCGTATCACGAGGATAAAGAACGTGGAATAACCGATAAGCAGCATCACAAACGACAGCACCGCCGTATTCACAATATGCGGAGCCTTGACCTTGCGCAGATGCGTCAGCACAAGCAATGCCGCTATCAGGATTGCCAGCAGGATGAAGTAAACCACCGTGCCGGTGTTGAAGTGTGCGTGGAGTTTGTTCACAAAGAACACGTCGAACGCACTATCAAGATTGACAATGCCAGGAATGATGCCCCAAAGTATCACAGCGAGCAACACCACCGAAAGCACACCGCTGAGCACAAATCCCCAGAAAGTGACTTTCTTCGCTTTCTTGAAATAGACCACATAGACGATGGCGGGGATGGTCAGCAAGTTCAACAGATGGACGCCGATGGCTATGCCCACCAGCAGGCTTATGAGCAGGAACCAGCGCATAGAGCGCGGGTCGTCGCTCTGCTCTTCCCATTTCAGCGTGGCCCAAAACACCACCGACGTGAAAAACGACGACATGGCGTAAACCTCGCCCTCGACGGCTGAGAACCAGAAGGTGTCGCTGAAGGTGTAGGCCAGCGAACCAACTATGCCAGCTGCGAATACACCCCATGTGCGCGGGTCTTTTATCGACGGATTCTTCGGGTCGGGCAGCAGATGTTTGCCCAGCAGCGTGATGCTCCAAAAAAGGAACAGTATGGTGAATCCGCTGCACAGGGCCGACATGATGTTGATGGCGTGGGCCGCAGTCATCGGGTCGGAGAACATAGAGAACAGGCGGCCTATCAACTGGAACGACGGTGCTCCAGGAGGGTGACCCACCTGCAGTTTAACTGCTGTAGCGATATACTCGCCACAGTCCCACCACGAAGCCGTTGCCTCGGCGGTGAGGATATACACTAAGCATGCCGCGATGCCTATCACCCACCCTATTATGTTGTTAACCCAATGGTATTGTTTCATTTGTTTTGATTAGTGAATCGTGATTAGTGAATTGTGAATTGACAAATGTATTTAATATCTGCTATTTGCTTACTGATTTTACCGTCCTGTGCGAGCACCTACTACTTGGTCACCTTGTCGCGGTTGACTGGCATGGTCATACAGCGTGCTCCGCCGCCGCCTCTTGGAAGTTCACAGGCGTCGAAGGTGGCCACAAACTTGTCGTAGTTGTTCATATCGACCTTGCCAGCACAGATGTCGGAGGCTTTAAGTATCGCAAAACCGGCTTTGTCGAGTGCCTCGATGGTACCGTGGTTGCGTGAGTAGCCCAACACCTTGCCTTCGCCGAGTGCGAAGAAGTTAGCGCCACTGTGCCACTGTTCCCTTTGCTGAGTCCATGCGTCGCTTCCGCCGCAAAGCACAGGCTTCATATCCCATCCTGTGGCCTTCAAGCCTTCAAGTATGTTGTCGTAGTGTGTGTAGCTCGTCTTGCCGTTGTCTATGCTTATCAGCGTGGTCTCCATCCCGCTGAAGACGCCTTTTTTCTGCAGCATCGGCTCGAAAGCCATGCACTCGTGGCGGCTCAGGAAGGTGAACACCATGTCGAGGTGGATGAACGACTCGGGCTTGTGAGGCAGATGCTGCACCAGTATGTTGAATTTACCATGGCGTGCGCCCATCTCGCGGGCCAGATATTCTATGCCTTTGCGGTTGGTACGAATTCCCTCACCTATGCAGAGCATGTCCTCGCGGGCAATCTGAACATCGCCACCCTCGGTACGTGCCTCCTGGTCGTTCTTTTCCGCATTGAATGTCTCGCAGCCGAAAAAGTTCTCAAAGATAGCCTGATAGATAAGTATCTCACGACGTCGCACAGGGAACGACATCGAGTTGATAAGCACCCTGTCGTAAACCGACGACGAGGCGTCGCGAGTGAAGAAAAGGTTATACAGCGGTTTCAGCTCGTAGCGGTCGGCCTGGTCGGGTGTCCAGTTCTTGCGCTCGACGCCTTCTATCAGCTCTTTTGCAAGACGGCGCGAGTCATGGCTCATCAATTCGGCGGAAAGTGCCTGGCATCCGTCCAAACGGCAGCTTTCCTCAACCAGTGCCTTGCGTACAGCGTTGTCCTCAAGTACCGATGCCAGCACGTCCTCGACATAATAGACCTTCGTCCATTTCTCCAGCACTCCGCTGAATTGAGCATATTCTCGGTCAACAATCGGTTTGTTGAGTATATCGCTATATAAAGCCTCGGCAGCGTTCTCAGGCGTCATCCGTGTTATTTCAACACCCGGTCGGTGCAGCAATACTGCACGCAACCGTCCTATCTCGGAACCGACACACACACGTGGAACACCATTATTAGTCTCAATCATTTAGTTTCAGTTTTGCTTCAAATCACTTAACTATTGAATAACAAACAATTTGTCCATTATCCATACTATGCGTAGATGTGCAAATATACAAAATTTTATTAATAAAACAAAAAAGACCACACCAATAACTATGAATTATCCACCATCCCATCATAAAAGTCAATCTTCCAAACGACGACTCATCCTCGATTTCCGACTTCTTTCTCTCGTACCCTAAAACAAAACATCCGGCTTGCGATTTGCAAACCGGATGCCTTTACCGGATATTTTCAAGATTGCGGACGGTTTAGTGTCTCTTCTCCTTGATACGGGCTTTCTTACCAGTGAGGTTGCGCAGGTAGAAGATACGAGCGCGGCGCACTGCACCATGCTTGTTCACGTCTATCTGCTCAATGAACGGTGATGCGAACGGGAATATACGTTCCACACCCACGCCATTGGTAACCTTACGAACAGTAAAGGTCTCGGTGGCTCCGCTTCCACTGCGCTGTAACACAACGCCCTGGAAGTTCTGGATACGTTCCTTGTTTCCTTCTTTAATTTTGTAGTGAACCGTGATGGTATCTCCAGCCTTGAATTCGGGGAACTCTTTGCGCTCCACCAAATCCTCTACATATTGCATTAATTCAGTTTTTCCCATGTCTGTAAATGTTTAAAAGGTTATACTACTCAATTTTCCGTGGCTTATTTCTTTACCATCTTGACAACTGCGCTGAATGCCTCCGGATTGTTCATTGCCAGGTCGGCAAGAACTTTACGGTTCAACTCAATGTTGTTCTTGTGTAATTCGCCCATAAACACGGAATAGGAAATTCCGTTAATGCGGCAACCGGCATTGATACGGTTGATCCACAGTGCGCGGAACTCGCGTTTCTTGGCCTTACGGTCGCGGTATGCATAAGTCTGGCCTTTTTCCCATTTGTTTTTGGCTACGGTCCATACGTTTTTACCTCTGCCCCAATAACCTTTGGTGCGGTTGAGGATTTTCTTTCTGCGTGCTCTTGAAGCAACAGCGTTTACTGATCTTGGCATAGTTTAATTTGTTTTTCGTTTAAGCGACGGGCTTCCCCCGTTCTTTTGTGCTCTAAACAATGGTTAATAACTCCGTTTTTTAGTGAAGCAGCATACGTTTTACGCGCTTCTCGTCGTCGCCGCTCACGAGGGCGGTGTGGTCGAGATTACGCTTCTGAGTCGTCTCCTTCTTGGTCAGGATGTGACTGTGGTAAGCGTGCTTTCTCTTGATCTTGCCGGTGCCGGTGAACGCAAAGCGTTTCTTAGCAGCGGCCTTTGTTTTCATCTTAGGCATTACTTTACTGTTTTTTAATAAGTTAGTATGACGTTTATATATCCGGTTTCTCGTTTATTTCTTTGTGGGCGAAATAATCATTATCATCCTCTTTCCTTCCAACCTCGGCATCTGCTCTGGCTTTCCATATTCAAACAGCGCCTCCGCGAATTTCAGCAGCTGCTGTTCTCCCTGCTCCTTGTACAGGATGCTGCGGCCTTTGAAGAACACATCGACTCTCACCTTGTTTCCCTCCTTGAGGAATCCTTTGGCGTGGTTCAGTTTGAACTCGAAGTCGTGGTCGTCAATCTGCGGGCTCAGTCTTATTTCCTTCACCACCACCTTGGTCGAGTTTGCCTTGCGCTCTTTCTCCTTCTTCTTCAGTTCGTAGAGGAATTTCTGATACTCGATAATCTTGCACACCGGCGGGTTGGCTGTGGGCGAAATCATCACAAGGTCCAAACCCTCGTCGTATGCCAGTTTTATGGCATCCTTGGTGTTGTAAATGGTGGGTTCCATACCCTCCCCTACTACTCTTACAACGGGAGCGGTGATGCGCTCGTTCACCTGATGGTCAGGTTCTTTTTTTGCTGGTCCGCGACCACGGTTTTTGTTCTGGTCGCCAGGTTTGAATGGTGCTGCTATAACTTGGTTCTCCTATATTAAGTTGATAATTGATTGTTCCCTATTATTATTTACATAACCTCATTGATTTCCTTCTCGATGATGGCTGCAAACTCTTCTGGTTTCATCATGCCGAGGTCTCCGGCTCCCTGACGGCGCACACTCACCGTTCCTTCGCCTATCTCTTTCTCACCGAGTATGAGCATGAACGGATATTTTGCCAGTTCTGCGTCGCGAATCTTGCGGCCAATCTTCTCGTCTCTCATATCTATGGTGCCACGCAAATCCATCTGCTCGAGTTTGCCCTTCAGCTCCTTGGCCTGCTCAACATACTTCTCGCTGACCGGCAGTATGATGAACTGGTCCGGAGTGAGCCACAGCGGGAATTTGCCGCCAGTATGCTCAATCAGCACCGCACAGAACCTCTCCATCGAGCCGAACGGTGCTCTGTGTATCATCACCGGACGGTGTTTCTGACCGTCGCTGCCGATATATTCAAGCTCGAAACGTTCTGGCAGGTTGTAATCAACCTGTATGGTGCCCAGCTGCCAACGACGACCGAGGGCGTCCTTCACCATGAAGTCCAGCTTCGGACCGTAGAAAGCGGCCTCCCCAAGTTCCACTCGGGCCTTGATGCCTTTCTCCGCACATGCCTCCTTGATGGCGGCTTCGGCTTTCTCCCAGTTCTCGTCGCTACCTACATATTTGGTGGTGTTGGCTGGGTCGCGCAGCGAAATCTGTGCCTCCCAGTTCTCAAAGCTCAGAGCCTTGAAAATCGTTTGGATAATCTCCATCACCTTGATGAATTCTTCCTTCACCTGGTCGGGACGGCAGTAGATGTGTGCATCGTCCTGCGTGAACGAACGAACTCTGGTCAACCCGTGCAGCTCGCCGCTCTGCTCATAGCGATACACCGTGCCAAACTCTGCCAGACGCAGCGGCAGCTCCTTGTACGAGCGCGGCTCGTTCTTGTATATCATGCAGTGATGAGGGCAGTTCATCGGTTTCAGCAGATAGACCTCACCCTCTTCCGGAGTGGTTATCGGACGGAAACTGTCTTCGCCGTAGTGCTCCCAGTGGCCTGATGTCTCATAAAGGGTTTTACCGCCGATATGCGGTGTAATGACCTGCTGGTAACCGTATCTCTTCTGTATCTTGGTCAGGTAGTCCTGCAGACGCAGTCTCAGCTCCGTGCCTTTGGGCAGCCAGATGGGAAGACCTTTTCCCACCGTGTCGCTGAACATGTAGAGACCCAAGTCCTTGCCGATTTTTCTGTGGTCGCGTTTCTTGGCCTCCTCCAGCATCACAAGGTACTCGTCAAGTTCCTTCTTCTTCGGAAACGATATGGCATACACACGTGTCAGCTGCGGACGATGCTCGTCACCACGCCAGTAGGCTCCTGCCAGGTTTATCAGCTTCACAGCCTTTATGGGACTGAAATCCACCAAGTGCGGTCCGCGGCACAAGTCCGTGAAAGCACCGCTGTCATAGAATGATATTGTTCCGTCTTCAAGGTCGTTTATCAGTTCCACCTTATAGACCTCTCCCCTGTCGCCGAAAGTCTTCAAAGCCTCCGCCTTCGACACCTCGCGGCGTGTGATGGGAGTTTTGGCCTGCACCAGTTCCATCATCTTCTTCTCAATCTTCGGGAAGTCGTCGCTCGACACGCTGTATGAGCCGAAGTCTATGTCGTAGTAGAAACCGTTCTCAATCGAAGGACCGATACCGAACTTGATGCCCGGATAAAGCTCCTGCAGAGCCGAAGCCAGCAAGTGGGCCGATGTGTGCCAGAATGTCGATTTACCCTCGTCGTCGTTCCAAGTCAAAAGCTGAACGTTCGAATCCTCGTTTATCGGACGGTAAAGTTCCATCACTTTACCGTTCACTTTAGCCGCCAAAACGTTGCGAGCCAAACCCTCGCTGATGCTTTTTGCTATATCCAACGACGTTACACCCGCCTCGTACTGACGCACCGAACCATCTGGAAGTGTGATATTTATCATATTTATTTATATCTATATATTGTCATTAAGAACGTGCAAAAATACAAAACTCATTGATAATGACAAAATTTTGCCCATTTTTATTCAAAAAAAAACTTCAGCCCACACCATTCGGCACAGACTTAACACAGACTTCATACAGACTTGATACAGACCCATACCAAGTCAAATCACACTCAAACACACAAGCAATCCAGCAATCTTTCGACTAAATCTCAACCGTCAAGCCGTCGTAAGCCAGGCACACCCCGTCGGGCAGCGTTTGGCTGACCTCCTCGTACAGCCCCATCTCGTGGCTCGCATGCGTAAGGTATGCCCGCTCCGGCCTCACCCGTTCTATCACAGCAAGAGCCTCCGACAGGCTATAGTGCGACCAGTGGTGTTCCCGCCTCAACGCATTGAGCACCATTATCTTCACCCCCATTAGCCTCCTCTCCTCCTGCGGCGCTATAAAGTTCGCATCGGTTATATAGGCAATATCGCCGATTCTATAACCAAGTATGGGCAGGTCCTTGTGCATCGCCGCTATCGGAACCACCTCCACTCCGCCCGCCATGAAAGGCTCGTCAGCCGAAACTACATGCAGCGTAGCCTCCGGTAGCCCTGGGTATTCATGCTCACTGAATATATACCCGTAGTCGCGACGCAAGGTGTTGAGGGCAATATCGTTGCCGTAGAAGTCCAGCGGTCCCTGCTGCGCGTAGTTGAAGGCTCTTATGTCGTCTATCCCAGCCACATGATCGCGGTGGGCATGGGTAATCAGTACAGCATCTATATGCGTCACCTTTTCTCTCAGCATCTGCTGGCGAAAGTCTGGACCTATGTCGAAGAGTATGTTACAGCCCTCGTCGGTGGTTAGCATGGCCGAGGTACGTAGTCGCTTGTCCCGTGGGTCCGACGACCTGCATACCCTACAGTCACATGTTATTACAGGCACCCCTTGCGAAGTGCCTGTACCTAGAAAAGCCAGTTTCATAAGTATCTATGTTGATACGTTTTGTAATTGCGTTAATGTGTTAATGTGTTATTGCGTTAGTGGCTGGAGGCTGAATGTTGACTACTATTACTGTTGTGTCAGCTTGAATCCTACACCGTGGACATTGATTATCTGGAGCGACGGGTCGGCACTCAGATACTTGCGCAGTTTGGTTATATAGACATCCATACTGCGGGCGGCAAAGATGCTGTCGGTCTTCCATATCTTCTGCAGCGTGGTGGTTCGATCAACTATCTGGTTGAAGTTGAGCGCAAACAGACGGAGCAACTCACACTCCTTCGAAGTGAGGTGACGTTCGTCGCCATCTATGGTGAGAGTCTGGCGCGAGTGGTCGAACACAAACTTGCCGATGTTGAATATATTGTTCTCTGGCTTGTTCTCGTCAAACGAGCGGCGTATTGTGGCGTTGATACGCGCCAAGAGCTCGTTCATGCTGAACGGCTTGGTGATGTAGTCGTCTGCCCCTATCTCGAAGCCTTTCAGCTTGTCGGCCTCGAGGCTCTTTGCGGTAAGGAATATAATCGGCACCCGCTTGTCGAGGCGTCTGACCTCTTTCGCAACAGCAAAGCCGTCCTTCATAGGCATCATCACGTCTAGAATACAAGCGTCAACATCCGAGTTGCGGAATGTATCGATTGCTGCCTGTCCGTCGGTAACCAAAGTTACGGTGAAGCCCTTCTGCGACAAATAGGCCTTCAGGATTGTGCCCAGATTGGGGTCGTCCTCTGCAACAAGTAGTTTTATTCCTAAATTCATAATCGTGAGTTGTGAGTTGTGAATTGTTGTATCGATTGTTCAGGCCTGAATCAGGTCTGTATCAAGTCTGTATCAGGTCTGTGTTTTTCAGTCATTCTGCTCGATTATTGTCACGCTTTCGATGAGGTCGCCAGGACGAATGGCGTCAACGACATCTATGCCTTCGACGACTTTGCCGAAACAGGTGTGTACGCCGTCAAGATGCTGCGTGTTCTGACGGTTGTGGCAGATGAAGAACTGCGAGCCACCAGTGTCCTTGCCAGCATGAGCCATAGAAAGCACTCCGCGGTCGTGGTACTGACGCTCCGCAGAGGTCTCGCACTTTATTGTCCAACCAGGTCCGCCTGTACCAACACGCGGGTCACCGAGATTGCGGCTATACGGACAGCCACCCTGAATCACGAAATCGGGTATCACACGGTGGAAACGCAACCCGTCATAGAAGCCAGACTTGGCTAGTTTCACAAAATTGGCTACCGTGTTGGGAGTCTCTTTTTCATAAAGCTCGATTTTCATCGTGCCCTTGGCTGTTTTGATTTCTGCGAACAACATTTTGGGGATTGTGTTATTGTGTTAATGCGTTATTGTGTTATTGTGTTATTGTGCTGACTGCTAACTTTTATTATTAACGCTATTGTTAAAAAATTATTTCACACACTTTAAAAATCTGTTCCAGCGCACCTTGCCAGTGTCTTTGTCTTTCGAGAACATTATCATCGAGGCGGTGCCAACAATATGGTCTTCGGGCACAAAGCCCCAATAGCGCGAGTCGGCTGAATTGTGGCGGTTGTCGCCCATCATCCAGTAGTAATTCATCTTGAAGGTATATCTGTCACAATTAGCTCCGTCGATAAAAATACGGCCGTTCCTAACCTCTAACTTATGACCCTCGAAGACTTCAATAATTCTTCTATACAACGGTAGGGTTTCCAGAGTGAGCGGAACTGTCATACCCTTCTTGGGTATCAACACGGGACCGAAGTCGTCTATCGTCCAGTTGTAGCCGTATGCATGCGGGAAAAGCATCTGCGAGCTGTCGTTTATGGGTAGCATCAGACGCTCGACAGACTTTATCTCGTCACGACTGCGCAACGTTTCAACCATAGGCTTCGAGAGTGGCAGCAGCAGGAATGGGGTGCCTTCATACAACGCGTTCTGATAGTCTTCGTCGCTCACACCGACTGAGCGCAGGAGTTTGTGAGGATCGGTCTTGGCGGACTTGAAGTTGACTGCGTATGTCACCTGGGCTTCGACGGGCATCTCTATCTCCTTACCGTCTATGAGAACCGTCTGGTCCTTTATCTCCAACGTTTCACCAGGCAGACCAATGCAGCGTTTGATGAAGTTCTCACGCTTGTCAACGGGGCGTACCCTGATATGATTTTCCACCATACGTCCGCCGACGGGGAGATACTTGGCGTTATTTATGGCATCGTAGCCTTCCTCGCGGACGAGGTCGTGGTAGGACTTGTTGCTCTGCCAGGCAGTACAGACCGTATCGCCGTCGGGGTAGTTGAACACCACTGCATCGAAACGCTTAACATTGCGAAGGCCGGGATAGCGGTGATAAGGCAGCTTTATCCATTTAAGATAAGACTCTGTCTGGCCATTGGTTAACGGCATAACATTGTGAACCAACGGGAACGACAGAGGAGTCATAGCCACTCGAGCGCCATAGGTCATCTTGCTCACCAGCAGGTAGTCGCCGACAAGGAGGCTCTTCTCCATAGAGCTGGAAGGGATTTTGTAGAACTCAAGGATATTGCCTCTTATTATGACGGCGGCAATCAAGGCAAACACTATGGCGTCAATCCAGTCGCGGACCTTGCCCACCTTGTGAGGCGGGAGCTGCGAGGGGTCAGTATATTCATACTTCTTCGAGATGCCCAGAATCGGCAGATATATGCATGGAAAAAGCACGGCAAAGGTCTGCTCCCAGAAGCCGTAGCGACGGAAGACCTTGGCGGTTTCGACCACCATTAGCAGAAAGGTGAACACGTTGATGGCCGGAATAAGGAAATAGATGTACCAGGGCCAGCGCTTGCCGCAGATTTTAATCCATACAATAATATTATATACAGGGATGATGGCTTTCCAAGGTTGGACGCCGGCTTTCTTGAAGACGAACCAGAGTCCGACGAGGCAACCAATAAAGTAGAGGATGAGAAGTAGGTCGTATATCATAGAATGGTTTTGGGGTTGTTACAGGTCTGTATGAAATCTGTGTATAGATGAGTTTTGTTAAAATCTTAAAATATTAACTACTTTTTTTAACAAATATTGTGTCGATATTGTCTATCAATATTTTTTGTTCGTTTTCCCACGACAAATCTTCCAGCGCCGACTCAAACCGCGAGTTTCGCTCTGATGGAGGCATCGCGTCCCATTCGGCTATGAGTTTTGTGACGGATTCGGCAAGGAGGCGTGGATTATATAAGACCGCTTCGTCGATGCATCTGCCAATCTGGTGGGCATCCAACACCCGCCTTATCTCAGGATAGTCGTTTGCCAGTACAGGGACATGAGCCGCAGCATAGTCACTTATGCGGTTGGGGAGCGAGAGGTAGTAGTTCAACCCCATATTTTCCATCAGACAAAAGCCCAACGAGGCCTGTTCCGTAAGCGACTTGAGCTCTTCCGGTTTGAGGCGTCCGGTGAAAATTATCCTGTCGCCGTATGGTTTTGCAGCGGCATAGTGCCTCATGTCATCCAGCAGGTCGCCCGCACCAGCGACAACAAGACGACAGTCGAGAAGAAACTCCATTGCGTCAATCAGTTCTTTGACGCAACGACCTTTGTTGACAGCACCCTGGTAGAGGATGGTTTTGAATTTCGAATTTTGAAGGTTGAATTTTGAAGATTGAAGGGACGTGTGTGAAGAGAGATTGCGGACCACTATGAATCCTACACCGTAACGGCGTTCATATTCTTCAGCCAAGCTTTGGTTCACGGTCACACACAAAGAGGCTTGTGGAATAAATCTACGTTCAACCCATCGCCAAACCTTCTGTACAAAAGGTTTGCCTATAAGCTCGGGCACATCGGGGAAAAGTTCGTGGCCATCAAACACAAAGGGCTTACGCCGTAGGCGAGCAGCCAAACCCACCGCAAGCAGAGTGTCGGTGTCGTTGGCATAGAAGGCATCGGCACCGGAGATTATGAGTTTCAGGAAAAGACGGATGTTTAATTCGGCATAGAATAGTGCTCCACGCTTGAACAACAGCCTCATCTTGAGAGAACGGTAGGGCCTCTTCAGCGGTGCTACGTCAGGCCACGCGCGACCTATAAGCTCCACCTTGTAGCCAGCGGCAAACAGGGCGTCACAGGTTCGCAGGACCCTCTGGTCGGTCAGCAAATCATCGCTCACCGCCACCACTATCCTGCGTCTATCCGCTAGATTTCCCATGTTGTTCACAATATTATAGAACGTAAGAATAATAAAAATCGTACTTTTGCAACTGCTTTATAACTTTATTTTGGTTGTGGACACAACACTTTTCGCCGACATAATACTACCCCTGCATCTGCGCAGCACGTTCACCTACCGCATACCCAACGAGTATGCCGATGTGGTTGAAGCGGGACGTCGTGTCGTGGTGCAGTTCGGATCGAAAAAGCTCTACTCCGGGCTTGTGAGGCGAGTACACACCCAAGCACCCAACTACCAAGTAAAGTATATAGTCTCCGTCGTCGATACCGAACCCATCGTGGATGAGCGCCAGTTCCAACTGTGGGAATGGATGTCACGCTACTACATGTGCTACATCGGCGATGTGATGGCGGTTGCGTTGCCCTCAATACTAAGACTTGCCAGCGAGTCGATGGTGACGATACACCCCGACTTCGACGGCGAACTGTCAAGTTTGAGCGACAAAGAGCTGCGCATAGTGCAGTTGCTGAGCGAGCATCCGGTGATGAAGGTGAACGACATAAGCGTAGCCATCTCGATACAGAAAATCATGCCAGTGATAAACGGTATGATAGAGCGTGGCATACTCATCATGGACGAAGACCTGCAACAACGGTTCAAACCAGCAAAGGCTACATATCTGTCGCTGGCTCCCGCTTATCAGGACGAATCGGCAGCCAGACAACTGTTTGACGAGCTGGAAAAGAAAAAGAGCAACGCCAAACAGCTCGGCCTGATGTTGAGATTCATGCAGATGTCTGCATTTGGCAAGCGAGCAGTGCTTAAGAAAGAACTGGCCGGACAAGAAGACTTCTCGCCCTCATCGCTCTCAACACTTATCAAGAACGGAGTACTTGTGGCCGAAGAGCGCACAGCAAGCCGTCTGAAACACTACGAAAGACTGACATCGCCCGACTCCATAGAACTGAACGAGGAACAGCAGTCGGCCTACGAATCAATACTGTCGCATAATGGAGTCACACTACTACACGGCGTCACTTCGAGCGGAAAGACCGAAGTCTATATCAAGCTGATTCAGCACACTATCGAGCATGGAAAGCAAGCCTTGTTTCTCCTGCCCGAGATTGCACTGACAGCACAGATAATCAACCGCCTGAGAAAATATTTCGGCGACAGCGTAGGAGTCTATCACTCACGGTTCAGCCCCAGTCAGCGGGCAGAAGTGTGGAGCCGCACCTTCAGCGACGACTCCGAAAAACGTTTCAACGTGCTGCTTGGGGCCCGCAGCGCGATATTCCTGCCATTCCGCGACTTAGGCCTCGTGATTGTCGATGAGGAGCACGACAGCTCATATAAGCAGTATGAGCCCGCACCACGATACAACTGCCGTGACAGCGCCGTATATTTGGCCAACCTCTGGAAAGCCCGCACTGTCCTCGGTAGCGCAACTCCAAGCATAGAGTCTTATTACAACGCACATTCCGGGAAATACAATCTGGTAGAAATGAAACACCGCTACGGAGGATTGAAACTGCCCGAGGTGCTGTGCGTCGATATGAAAGACGCCATGCGAAAGAAAGAGGTGCAGGGCTATTTCTCCAACTTCCTGGCCAAACACATCGAGGAGGCGCTGGAGAACAAAGAGCAAGTCATACTTTTCCAAAATCGCAGAGGCTACTCAATGAGGGTTGAATGCGAAGAATGTCACTGGACACCACAATGCCAACACTGCGACGTTTCGCTGGTCTATCACAAAAGCACCAACTCTCTGCGATGCCACTACTGCGGGTATTCAATCCCTGTGCCGACACAATGCCCGGTTTGCGGCAAGCCGAGCCTGAAACTGAAAGGCTACGGCACCGAACGCATAGAGGACGAAATAGCACAGCTGTTTCCGAAAGCAAAAGTGGCCAGAATGGACCTAGACACCACGATGACCAAAAACCGCCATCTGGAAATCATAACCGATTTCGAGGACCGCAAAACCGACATACTGGTAGGCACACAGATGGTCACCAAAGGGCTGGACTTCGACAACGTGAGTGTGGTTGGCATAATCTCGGCCGACAACTTGATAAACTTTCCCGACTTCCGCTCGTTCGAGCGCAGTTTCCAACAGATGATGCAGGTGGCTGGCAGAGCTGGCCGCCACGGACACCAGGGGAAAGTGATAATACAGACATACAACCCATGGCACCAGGCGGTTCGGAATGTAATGGACAACAACTACGCAGGCATGTACGAATCACAGATTGTCGAGCGCCGCGTGTTCAGATACCCTCCGTTCAGCAAACTAATTGAGATAACCCTGCGTCACCGTGAGCAGGAGCTGCTCAACACCGCAGCCGCCGACTATGCTTTCCGACTACGGCAGAAACTCGACACCAGAGTTATGGGGCCGGAATATCCAAGTGTGAGCCGCATCAGAGGGCTTTATATAAAGCGAGTCTTGGTACGCATAGAACCGACAGACAGCCTTGCGACGGTGAAACAGATAATTCTGGACACCACCGACCAGACACTGTCGCAGAAGGAGTTTCACGCCATGAAGATTCACTTCGACGTTGACCCCCAGTAAAAAAAATCAAGGTATAACGCAATAATAAACGCCGTGAAGAATCAACTCCACGGCGCACTATGAAAACAAGTACATCTTAGATGTCTTACCTACGTCCGCCGCGATAACGGGCTTTCTCGTTGATTGGGATGTAGTATCCGAACGAGAGCATATATGTCATATTGTTGCCGCCGGGAACGGTAATATTCATCTTCTCGTCACCGGTCACATTGCGCTCAATGATATGCAGTGCGTCATCCTCGGGGCTGATGGGGACAAAGCCGAAATCGAAGATGAAATCAATCATATACTGACGGTAGTGATAGCCGATAGATACTATGGCATCCGCATCGAAACGGCGGATATACTTGAAAGCATCGCGAGCTGCATAGTTGTCAGCCGAATAGTTGTCGTAGTTAGCGTTTGAATGCGGGTTGTAAGGCGAGACCTGGCGGTTACGGTATTTTCCGTAAAGTCCGGCGCTGAACGCAGGTCCAAACAAGACGTTGATATAGTGGCCGGCACGGCGGATGGGTATCTCATACTTGAAACCGAGCAGAATGGGAATCTGCGCATAATAGGTGTGGTAGTACGACTCACGGATTGTAAGGTTGTTGTCCTCATTGATAAGCTCCTGAAGGTTGCCGCCACTGCGACGGAAATTCAAACCAAACTGCAGGTAAAGATTGGTGTTCCAAGCAATCTTGGCGTTTTCAAATCCGTAATCGACAAATATGCCTGCACCGGCTCCGAAAACGGGCGACACAGACGAGATGTCGTCAAATATATGAGATGCACCGGCTCCCACTCTGAATCCATAACGAGCCCACTGGGCTTGCACCGAGAGACTGGCAAAGAGTAGAAGTGTCGCTGTGAGTATTATTCGCTTCATCAAAAAATGTTACTGTTTGAAGTGTATATAGTGCGCTTATAATGAACCGCAAAGTTACAAATTAAAACACAAAGTATGCACTTTTTCGCAAACTATTTTTTACACACATACCAAACCACACTATAAAACAACCACTTACAATTTGCGCAATATAAAGTCAGTCATCAGCTGGTAGAGGTTCAAGCGGGTGTTTCCACCATAGATGGAGTGGTTTTTGTTTGGATAGAGACGGAACTCGAACTGCTTGCCCGCCTTTTCCAAAGCCGAGACCATGTCGATGGTGTTCTGTACATGTACGTTGTCGTCGCCGGTGCCGTGAATGAGCAGGAAGTTGCCGCTGAGACGGTCGGCAAAATTAAGAGGCGAGTTTTCGTCATACCCCTTGGCGTTGCCCTCTGGAAGTGCAAGGAATCGCTCGGTGTAGATGTTGTCGTAGTAGCGCCAGGTTATAACAGGAGCCACCGCTATAGCAGACTTGAACACGTCGTTGCCTTTGAGTATCGCCAGAGACGAGAGGTATCCGCCGAAGCTCCATCCCCAGATGCCGATACGGTCTTTGTCAACCCAATCCTGGCTTCCGAAGCAACGAGCAGCTTCGATGGCATCTTCACACTCCATGTGTCCCAGGTCGCGATAGGTCTGTTTCTTAAACTCCGCCCCTCTCCCACCGGTGCCTCTACCGTCAAAGCAAACAACCACATAGCCCTTGTCGACAAGCATGTGGTACCAATAGTAGTCGGAGTAACCGTAGCTGTTGGTCACCTGCTGATTACCCGGACCGCCATAGACATAGAAAAGTACGGGATATTTTTTGCTCTCGTTGAAGTCGGTGGGTTTTATGGTGTAATAGTTCAGCTCCGTGCCGTTTGATGTCGTGAATGTTCCGAACTGCTTGCGTCCGGTGCCATAGTCGGCCATCTTTTGCTGCAGCTTTGCGTTATCGACCAATGTTTTCACCAGCTTGCCCTTTGCGTTGTAGAGCGAATATACGGGTGCGGCGTTGGCGTTGCTATATACCGTGATGTAGTATTTGCAGCCCTTGCTGAACATAGCGCTGTAGGTACCAAGACCGCTGTGGTTGAGGCACACCTTCTTCTTGGCCTTGAAGTCGATTTTGTAAAGGTCTGTGTTGACCGGATTGCTCTCGTGGGAGGTGAAATAGACGGTCTGCGACTTCTCGTCGATGCCGCAAACGGCCTTCACCTCATATTTGCCCGAAGTAAGCTGACGGACCATCTTGCCGTCAAGACCATACATATATATATGACGGTAGCCGTCGCGCTCGCTGGTGATGATAAAATTCTTGCCGTCATTCAGGAAACGCCATGTGTCGGGCACCTCGACGTATGCCTTGTCGGTCTCGTCATAGACAACTTTCACACCGTTGTCGTTCATGTTTGCCGAGGCTGTGTTAAGAGTCAGAATCTGCATGTGCGACTGCAGGCGGTTCATGCGCATCACGGCAAGCACCTCCGGATTTGCGGTCCACTGGAATCGCGGCAGATACTCCCACTCCGAGCCTTCGGAGGCCACTGCATTCACCTTGTCTCCGCCAAGCATCGGATACAGCGTTTTCTTTGTTTCGAGGTTATAGATGCGGATTTCGACCTTCGAGTTGTCCTCACCCGCCTTCGGATATTTGTACTTGTAGTTTTCCGGATAGAGGTCTCCCCACATCTGCATGGTGTATTCTCGGACCTGAGACTCGTCGAAACGGTAGTAGGCAATCCTCTTCGAATCAGGACTCCATGCAAAACCCTTGGTGATGGCGAACTCCTCTTCATAAACCCAGTCGGTGGTGCCGTATATTATCTCGTTCAGCTTGCCGTCGGTGGTGATGGCATGTTCCTCCAGCGAGGCCAAATCCATCCAGTAGAGGTTATTGTCGCGGACGTATGCCACCTTGGTACCGTCAGGCGAGAAGGTTGTGAGACGCTGTTTGCCACCACCCGTAATACAACGAGCCGTACCCTTTTCGCGGTCATATATATAGTAGGTCGAAAGGCCGCTGTGACGATAGATGGGTTCAAACTCCGACTCAAATAGAATAAGGCGCTCATCGTCCGAGAACTCATATCCCTCCACCGCAGGCATGTCGCCCAAAGCGGCGAAATCGACTATTGACGATTCTTTCTGACCAGTAGCATAGCTGTAACAATCGATGCCTGAACGAGTAAGCACGGTGTAGTGCTCGCCGTCGTTCATCGAGCGTATGTTCGAGATGCCCTCCGGACGGAAAGTGCCGTCCTGCCAAATATCCTCGAGGGTGATAGGTTTCGTCTGAGCCATAATGGTCGATACCAAAGCCAACAAAACAAGCAGAATAAAATTTTTTCTCATATCAATATGTAGTTAAATTTCACTATTCACTATTCTCTGCACACCAAACACTAACACAATAACACAATTACGCATTAACGCAATCCAACCCTTCTCCATCAAAAAACCCCAACCGACAATGTCAGTTGGGGTCAGCGGAGAGAAAGGGATTCGAACCCTTGGACCCCAAAAAGAGGTCAACGGTTTTCGAGACCGCCCCGTTCGACCACTCCGGCATCTCTCCGTATTTTCAGCACTTTAGGGAATTTAACCAACGACTTCCCTGTCTCGAAAACGTCTGCAAAGATACAATATTTTTTGAATAACGCAATATTTTATTGAAACCTGTTTTAATTAATAATGTTGACCACTCCTTGCGACCGGCCAACACCCTAATGGAAAAAAAACATAACTTGGTGCATCACCCCCAAAAAGTCTCAAACCGCCCTGTTCAGGCATTGACTTGCTTTTTCCTCGAAAGCGTAGCCGATACATACGGGTTTGGCAGGTCTTCTGGCTCGTTCTTCCGCTGTCTCGGCCTTCCCATGCGTCTATAGCGACGGATAGTGACCACGAAACGGACTGCGAAATGTGTGTGATGAACTTACAGCAGCGGGACTGCGACGGACTTTCACCGTACTTCCCTTTTGATGCCTAAAGAGCTGTGGATGTGTGCAAAATGGCACGTCTCCCCTCTCCTCTCAGCAACCAAACCGAGTGCAAAGATACAATATTTATTATAAACGACAAAAAAACGTGATTTTTGAAACCCAATACAAGGACAAGTTTCAAATACCATTCATAGATTAACTCTCAAAGCAACACATCATTGCCCCCATAAAAACAAAAATGATTGTCACCACCTACCACCATAACATTTCACAAAGTCGGTAATGAACATACCACCAACACCTTAATGCCGTTTAAATGACGTTATAACACCTCTCACAAACAGGAGGAACCCACCTATCGCCATGACGATACAAAGTGCAAATGTACCATTGCGGGTTACTATCCATTGCAACACGCCCTTGTCCAAACTAATTGCAAGTACTTTCCTCAGATATTCCATCGCCACGCCCACTATCATTAATATCACACCCAAAATCAAAAAAGAACGCGGACTCATTGTTTCCTCTATCTTGCCACCTTTTACAATTTCTCCTGCAGTTTCTTTATTCCAACCGTTATCGACAAGTTTTTGTCGTACCTTTTTCTCCGCATAACTTCTGCTGCCAAATACATTTAGCGGACTCGTGTACTCTTCATTCAGATCCTTTGAAACCGCCCTTGATACTTTGGCAAGCGTTTCTTTTACTATTTTGGAAGCTTGTGATTGGGATAATCCCGCATCAATTATATCTCTTTCTACCTCAGCGGCCGACTTGCCGTTTTTAAGCGAAACTATAACATAGGATCTAATCTTTTGATCAAACTCATCTTTTTCAGCCTGCTCTGACAAAAATGACGCAGACTCCATCGTTGACATTACACCCTTTACCGCACTTTTTGCATCATCTATACTCATCCCACACTGGACCAATTCATCCACAACCTCAGACTCTGTCGCAGAATCTTCCGAAAGTCGCATTGCAACATATTGCAATACATCGCTACCAGGCTGTTGCCAATTGTCCAAAGAAATGTGTCTTTGAGAATGTTGTGTGTTCATGTAAAAAATAAGGGCCTTCGGCCACTCCATCCCTGTCTATAAAAAGTGATACATTTCAAACTACAACTTACAACGTTCCGCATCAGTCAACAAGACTCTTTATCAAGAATCCTAATCCTGTACCCGCACCTGCAATCAAACCAGGTCCGAATCCAAGTCCTATCGTGGGAATAAAACTGCCACACATATATACACATCCGAATGTCAAATCGCACCAGCTCATGCGAGACGCCTTATATTGGTTCCACGACAACCTTACACCAAAATCCACAACAGGCCCCACTTCTTTGTCATCAAAATCCACCGACGGACCAGCTGCAGCAAATACATGCACACCGACAGGACTTCTGCGCTTTGTGACTCGCACATTGAGACCCAAGTTCAGCGATGCCGCAACCTCCTCAATCTTGTAGAATGCCGACAATCGAAAACCAAATCGGTTCTCAATGTTAATTTTTCTAGGCACTGCACTCAAACTCAATCCCACCAAGTAATCCGCATTTTTAAAATCATAACCGAACATTGGGTTCAGAAATGTTCTAGGAACCTGCGACGTATCCTGTCTTATTGTTATCGGAACCACTCGCGAGTTGCTATCTGTACGCAAAAGTGCTTTGATTGTCCGGCATTCTGAAGTGCCGTTACGCTTCAGCGTCAAATCCAACTCCTGCGGTTTACCACTATTTCTGTCTTTGTACAAAAAAACATCAAATGCATCGGGATTTGTTACTTTTTCTGCCAATACGCCATGTGTTCCCGTGTAATTATAGACTACCCCGAAAGAATAGTTTTTCCGTCTGAATCTGGCACTCGAGTAGTAAACAGAATCCACCTTCCGCCTATCTTCCCCATTTCCTACAATCAACTTCAAGCTTTCCTGTTTTTTCTGCTGAACTTTCACACACACCGATTCACTTTGACCGTCCGCCTTAGCTGTCACATAAAAACTGTCCAGTCGTTCCTTGTCTTCACTTGGATTTTGGGCACATGTTATCGTCAGTTTTCCACTCGTCTCTTCTTTTACCGTAATCCATGAGGGCAAATCGCCCACTTCATATCCCTTTCCATTTGATTGAACGGTGAATGTACAACTATACTCGTCACAAGGAATATCGGTACGAGAAGTTGGAGTTATATCAAATTTCAAATTCTGCGCCTTCTGCCTTACATTAATAAACTCCTCCACAGTATCACATGTAATAGATATTTTAGCCGAACGTTCAAAAGCATTGTTGTTCGGCTTGCACCATATTTTTATTCTCCCATAGTTACTTGTATCAAGTTCTATCCATTTTTCACTGCACCTCACGCCATAGTGATCTCTATTTACCTGTACCGTAACCATGGCCCAATCATCCGAACCATTTTTCTCATATTCCAGTAAGTTGGTACTCACCCGTATTTTTACCGCAGGAGGCGGATCCATAACCAAACGGAAACCAACATTACCAGCCCTTGTTGTATTTTGTTCTTGATTATTAGCCAACTTGCTATTGTTCCCATCAACAATATCTCTAAATGACCCTCCTTTAAGAATTCTTTTATTTCCTTTGTTCGTTGCAAAAACATCACATGTCAACTCTTTTACATTCCCAGACATATCATATAATCCCAAAGCATTCGCTTTTAGTTTTCCGACAGGATGAGTATGAAGACTATCGTTTCCTGGAACACCTATAAACCAACCAACTTCTTCTGGGATATTACTTCCACTATACTTATACTTATTTTTATTTAAATGACCACCTACTGCAGCATATTCCCATTCCTTGATCGATGGAATTCTGAACTTAAGCCCAGATGCAGACAACCGACTATTCAATTTCCCCAAAAAATCATCAATGTCTTTAGCTGTTACATTTTCAACAGGACGTTTTCTGTAATCATGGAATTTCACCCCCTTAACACTGTCTTGTCCCATTGAAGGATTATTACCCATAATACACATCCACAAGTCTTGTGTAACCTCAAATTCTGCAATATAATACTCCTTTGATACGCTTTTGGTTATAACGCCACCCCCTATAGCATCCATAGAGTATTCTCCAGGTTTGACTTTTACCATATTAAATGTGACGCCTCCCACATGAACCGCATATTTCTCATTATAATTCTGTGAAACAGCACTATACGAAAGTGACAAAAAAAACGTAAATGCAATAAGCAATAAACGTTTTCTTAAGAAATACTTAATCATATTTTTCATAATTTCTATTTGCCATATAAGCTTACTAATCCCAAATCGGTTGCGTTACCTGTGTATCAACTATAATTTTTTCTCGTGGTTCTCGTCCCTTCGCATTCAGTCTTTCCCTTATCTCCTCCAACTCCGTATCATCAGGATACACTTCTTGCAAAGTATCTAATGCCCTTCTAAGGCTTTCCTTATTGCTAGGTGACAGGTTCTTCCATCCTAGCAACGTGTTGGCCTGTTTTATAAATTTAGTTCTATAGGCCGAGTTGAGAGAATCCTCAAGACCATAATAATCTACATCTATGGAATCCACTATTTCTTGCTTGATTGAAATATACGCCTTGCGAGTATTTTCCACATCAGAATTATTCGCCTGTACGATTTCTTTTTCAATCCTATACTCAAGAACTGCAGACTTGCTTTTGTATTCCACCAATTCCACCGATTCCTCCGTCTCGACATCACCTCCTATCTCTTTATTCATTGCGCTCCTTACAACAGCCACAAGGGCAAATACCACAGCCGCCACTCCTATGATAATAACAGAATACTTTAGTAGTTTCGTTTTATCAATATTCAACTTTCTAATTGGTTTATGACCTGCCATTATATCGTCCCTCATTTTCTCTGCCGACTTATAGCGATCTTCCGGTTTCATCTCCATCGCTTTCACAATGATAGCATTGATGGATTTTGATATACGTGGATTTTTCTTGATCGGTTCCACAAAAAGACCCGGGTCGCTTCCCCTCTCACTCGATGTTGCCGGAATAGTGGCAGTCAACAGATAGTACAGCACCGCACCCACTGAATACAAATCCGAGTACGCACCCTTGCGCGACGTATTGGAATATTGTTCCAATGGGGCAAAGCCATGCTTTACTATAGATGTTTGCCTCTGCGTCTTGTTTTCAACAAACCTCCTCGCATTGCCAAAATCAATCAGTACAACTTTGTCGTCTTTGCCTCTATCAGACGTAACAATGATATTGTCTGGCGAAATGTCGCGGTGCAGGAGTCCTTCCCCCTTGTCGTTCTTCTTATGGTGGATATAATTTAAGGCTTCGAGAACCTGGTTAATGTAGTTTACCGCCATAAACTCATCCATCGGACCGTTCTTCTCTATCTTCTTCTGCAACGTATCACCCTCCACATACTTCATCACCATATATTCCGTCCCGTTGTCGGTAAAGAAATCCTCCACCTTCACAATGTTTGGATGGTCAAGGTTATATAGCATCATCGCCTCGTCAACAAAACGTTTCTTCGAATCCTCAAAAATCTCTGTTGACATTCCCTGCAGACTCACCCTGTTGCCAGTGTGTCTGACATTGTGACCGCGCAAAAAGAACTCCTTTATGGCACATTTACTGTTGAACACCGTATTGGTAGCCTCGTATGTAATACCAAACCCGCCAGCACCGATCACACGTTGGAGGACATACTTGCCACCGTTCAACCGTGTTCCCTTCGAAAGTTCTACCTGTGTAAATTCTTCCATGTTATTTTCTACCTATCAAATACATTACATATCCCGTCGCTGCCATAGTAGCAACTGACGAAACAATTCTCAAAACCCACTTTCCAATTCCACCGAGCGACTTTTTCATTTTTTCCTTGTTCGCCTGCTTCTCTTCTTCCGTCTTTTTCCGACGGCGATGTTTCTTTTTCGACGTTTTTTCTTCCTCTATGCACTCCGTTTCATCTGCATCTTCAAAATATTTCAACCAAGGCAGTGTCGTGTTTCCTATCCTTATTACGTCATCACTGTTGAGCTGACGCTCACCCTTGATACGCTGTCCGTTAACAAAAGTGCCATTGGTTGAATTCATATCGCGCACAAAGAACACTCCCGCCATATCTCTTATCAACTGTATATGGCAACGGCTCACCTGCGCGTCTCCGGCAATAGGCACATCGCACCCCATATCCCTTCCCACTGTTATTATCTTCATCTCTTTGTATGTCTCTTCTTCCATGCTTTCTTCTTTTTTAGGTTTCACCTCTCTTTTTTTTGTATTCAAAGCCTCTAACAATTCCTTTTTGAATTCTTCACACGATGTGTATCTCTGTGATGGATCCTTGTGCATAGCTTTGTCTATCACGGGTTGCAAAGCCTCATTTGCCTCAATATTCACCTCACATAGTTGCGGAATCGGCTGGTTGCACACATTCTCGAATATCTCCTTCTGCGAAGAACCCCTGAATGGCAGTTCTCCTGTCACCATATTGAACAGCGTAACACCCGTTTGGTATATATCCGTATAGAATCCCATTGGTTCGCCGTTTATCTGTTCTGGCGCCATAAAAGTGGGGCTCCCGCAACGCTTCCTGTTTTTCTCCATATCACGCTTCACCGCCGCGATTCCTAGGTCAAGGATTTTAATCTCCCCTTTTGTCGTCAACATGATGTTCGACGGCTTGATATCCAGATGCAACACCTGCTGCTCGTGAAGATATGTCAGAGTGTCAAGAATCCTCGAGAAGAACGACCCTGTCATCTTGTCGCCCAAGGGTCCGTATGTACGCAGGAATTTGTTCAAATCAACCCCCTCGACAAATTCCATTACCAGGTATTTGCGATTTCCAGCATCTACAAAGTCTATAAGTCTGGGAATACTCTCGTGATTAAGGTATAGGTATTGCTGTGCCTCCTGCTTGAAACTATTCAATACATATTCATCCTTTGCCTTGTCGGCAAATAATGATTTTATAGCCACCTTGCGGCCAGCACGAACGTCCTCTGCCTCATATACAGCCGAGAATCCGCCTTCCTGTATAAGACGGACAACCTTGTAGTTTGGTATCTGCGGAAGATTGCTCATTTACTTTTCTTTTCCTTCTTCTCGACTTTTACAGGAATCAGTATTTCCTCTATCTTTTTCATGCACGCAAGCAGTGCCGATTTTGTTTTTGCAGTCGCATCTTCCGTCATCTGGGCAATTCTTTCCTCTAACAATGCCTTGTTTTTCTTCTTTACGTATGGCATCAACACCTCTCGTACCGTATTTTGATAAACCGTATCAAGCTTTTCCTTAAAAAACAGAGAGTCTGATATCTGGCAACCACTCAAAACCTCACGAAAAGAATGTAATGCTTTGATGGTCACAGAGTCCTTTACCTTTATATTGCCCACTTCCGCTTTCAATCCATTCATCGAAACCCTAAACTCATCTACTTTGCGCATATTTGCCTGACGAATTTTCTCCTGCTCTTCTTTCTGTTTGGCCGACTGCTCTTTTTCAACATATTCAAGGTATTCCTTCTCATTTGTTTTCTCATAAACTCTTTCCCCATATTCTTTTCCTACAGAAAACCTATACATAACCACCTCCACTCGTTTCTCCCTTACAAAATTCTTGCCATAAATCCTATCAACCTCCTCACGTGCTTGCCTTTCCTGAATGAACGGAGTTTCATAGCTCCCTTTAACGGAACCTTCGCCATCTTTCACTCCATATTTTGAGCCATCTATTGTTTTTGCGACTCTATAGACATACTCATATTTATCCCCCGTACCCTTACGACTACCGTCTATATTGCATGAATACCCTTCCCAAACAGTGGGCTCATTGTATGACTCTTTGGGGTACGTCTTGCCTCTATGGTTAGACTTCACTCCATTGACTGACTGTATCCAAACAATATTCTGTATCGTGCGAGTCTCGCTTCCAGATGGAGTCTTTATCTGCAATTTGTAGTTGTTGGTATTGCCACGCAACTTAGCCGTTTGCGCTGCAACTGCATTGTCCAACTCCCTACGTATGTCAAACGAATTCGAATAAACCGTGGCACTTGTCGGAAAAACTTGCTTCACATCAAGTCTATAGCCACCTTGTGCAAAAACCGTTGCGGTAAACAGCACCGCAGCAACAAATAGAATTATACGTCTCATTTTAATTATTGTATTTATTCGTCTTTTTCTCCATTCTTTTTAAATCTTTCTACCTGTATCGGCCTGTATCCCTTGTTATTGGGCAACTTTTCAAAAGTACCGATTGAATAGGATTGTTCATCAACATTCACACTAACACCCTCGCATTTATCATTAGAAAGTTTCTTAGTTGCATAAAATTCACACGCCGCCCCATTCCACATATACTTGATAGGATTAACCCCTTGCGGAATTACTTTCAAATACGCCGGAGTATCGTCAACCTGCACCATAGGCTGAACTACTGGCTCCTGTTGTTTTGTTTTGTTTGTCATCAGCAGCGCAACTCCAACTCCAACCATCATGGCCGACAAAACAATTACAATCCAAGGCCACACCCGTTTGCTTTTCTTTCCGGTGTGATTTTTCCCTGAGTGCACTGAAACGCCCGCATTCTTTGGCAGAAAGTCAGCATCTGATCTTCCAGTATTCGAAAATCTCACAAGTTGCACTGTGATATTGTCCGTACCTCCGCCTACTTTTGCCAAATCAACCAATATCTTACCAGCCTCGTTCAGGTCTTTTGTTGAAACCAGAACTTCCAACATGTCTTTTTCTTCCATCATACCCGACAATCCGTCGCTGCATATCAGCAATATGTCGCCATCGGCAGGCTTTAACGGTTTTTCACACGGCTCAGGCACCACGGTGTTTTTTATGCCTAGCGAACGGAGTATCTTGTTTTTGTCTGGATGATGTTCGGCCTGGAACTCACTTATCTCTCCTCGGTCAACCATCGACTGCACTAAAGAATGGTCTTTGCTCAATCTGTACAGGGTCTGTCGCTTGGCATTGTAGTAGTAAATGCGACTGTCTCCCACATGCGCATACCATACCGTGTCTTCACGAACCAACGCAACACAGCCAGTTGTGCCCATTCCCTTCAATCCTGGATCAGAACATGCCTTTTCAAATATTTTTTTGTTTGCATACTGAAGCGCATTCTCAAGGAATTGACTAGGCAAAGCACATTCGCTGTTCATCACATACTCACAAACGCTATCCACACCTATTCTAGAAGCTGTAGCTCCTCCAACATGTCCTCCCATCCCGTCGCATACCACAAACAGCGAGCCGTTTCGAGTTTCCTCAACCCTGTTCGAGTCCTCATTGTGTGAACGCACCAACCCTTTATCAGTCAATGCACAGACATCATTGTCAAAGTTTACTATTTTCATATCTTTAGAAATATATTTTTATCATAGTCTTTCCTAACGAAAGCTGGTCTCCATTCCTCAATTTCACATCTTTAACTTTAATACCGTTCATCACTATGCCATTGGTGGAATTCAGGTCTTTCAAGACAAAACCCTCTCCGTTGAAATACAACAGGGCATGGTGGCGACTCACTGTCGAGTCATTAATTACAACCATGTTGTCACTGGCACTTCCTATTGTACATTCCGCCGTATCTATTGTATGCTCCGCCAATCCGGTCATCGTGGACACCATTAAACGCGCCTGAATGTTTTTTTGACGCATAATCTGGTTGATATTCGCAAGTTGCTCCTGTCTCTGTTGATCTTTTTCACGCGAGGCCTCCTCCTCTATTTTTCTTTGTCTTTCACTCTCAGACGCTTCAACCCTCCGACGCAACATCTCCTGCTCTGATTTCATACGCTTGCGTTCCGACGAAATTTTGTCAGCCTCCTCTTTTCTTTCCTCTGCCACATCACGCAACCATCTTATTAGGAAAAACACACCGACACCTATACCAGCAAGCAGAACTACCAGCAGGCAGATGAACAAGATAAGGTGTGTCTTAATCCAATATCCGAACGTTATGTTGGGAATACTATAGGTTCCCGTAACAGAGTCGTTTGCCAAATCCACCTTCAGAGATTTATTTTCTCCTGTGCGCTTTGACTCGTTCGACGTAAAACTGATGACATATTCTCTTCCGGACCAACGCTTAGGCAAGTTGGTTATCCAAGAACATACCCTTTCGTTTTCTGGAATATAAAAGGCATGGGCAGATGATTTTTGTCCACCCCACTGATTAAGCGCCGTACCTGAATTTGAATTGATGTATTGTCCATAAGTATCCGACGACAACGAACGGCTTAAATCCTCGTCCACATCACTTCCGTTAATGTTTACCACATATATCTGTATCCGTTTTTCCTTTGCCATCGACACCACCTTTGACATATCTGAGCCCGACTCGCCGGACATCTTACCCACAGAATAAAGCACAATGGCCTTTGCTTCGTTTGCCGGGCATTCGCTAATCTGGCTTATAGCATTTGTCAGCACATAGCCAAGGTCTATTGTCTGCGAAACTGATTGGTCTTCGCGCTCACCTTCCGTCAACACCTTGCCTCGCAACTCGTCCATCTTGCTTGAGAACGCGTTGGCCAGTTTTTTGTAGTCCATCTTCCTGTTCTCATTTCTTCTAAACACCGACACATTCGCCTTAATGTCAGCATTATTTCCCTTCGCAATTTTCATCCCCTCAAACAGGTCTGACACATAGCTTAAAACCACCGGGTCTCTCTGATCCCAAAGCACCAACACATTTGTTTTAGCAGTCTCTCCTATTGGTTTCGACGCTATTGAGTCTTTCTTGACCGAGACCTCAACCCCACCCTCAAACAGGTGAATTTGATTGGCAGTAATAGAATCTGGATTGTACGACTCAACACATACAGTCACCAATGGAAACTGCTCGGTGTTTACATCTCGTATCAGACCTTGTGCCGAAACCGACAATGCGGACATTACAACCGCAACAAAAACACAGATTTTTTTCATCTTTATTTTTTCTTGATATTACCGTTTTTTTAAAGCCTTTTTCTATACACCCTACGCACATAACTATCATTAGATTTCTACATCTTGATTGTCTTCGTAATCTTCAGATCCGAAAATGTAGTTGTCGTATGCGTCTTCATCTGAATCAACCACACCTATATCTTCTGGAAGTTCTTCATATATGTAGTTGTCATTGGATTTATAGCTGAACTCCCTAACAACTTCAAAAATGATAATCGTCACAATTATCACTCCATAAATGATTGCCACAACTATACCGGCTTTCTGCCATCCTTTTTGGCCTTTGTCGAAGTCCTGGCTATCGACTCCATCGGCTTTTGCCTTCTCCCATGCCATCTTATTCCCGTTTATGCCAAGAACGATAGAGATGACAAACATTGCAATATATGCGACTCCAGAAATCTCTGAACCAATCAAACCGCAGATCACACCGAGTACAACTCCGGTGATAATAGGCCAATACACCCTATTGAACAAACCCCATATTCCCGAGAAAACAAAAGCTCCCCAACTCCATTTATGTAGGCATTTAGGCGGATTTGTATTCTGTTTGTAATTTGCTGCCGCCTTTGCAATATCCCTGTTGAGTTGTTCCTCTTTCCGGCAAGCCTCCTCCAAATCAATGTCTCCCAATTTGACCCACTCTCCTCCTGTAAGCATCGGCTCCGACACCTCAATATCGTCCGGCAGTCCCATTCTTACCATTTCTACCGCCGTGTGAGGCCCCATTATTGTGCCATATTGCTTTGTAAAGAATTTCATAATATGTGTTTGGAATTATCGAAGACTGTCAGGCATTTCATTTATTTCTCCAACAGTTTTTTTCCACTTTTCACTCACATGGTAAACCTATTATTCTTTTCAGTTCGTCCATATCTGCAATTACAGTCTCTGTCAGACTTCTAGTCAGACTTCTAATTTCGTCGTACCTAATTTCTTGAAACTCTACTTGAACTAATTTTTCCATTATCATATCAAAATCTTTCATTATAAAATCGAATGCGTTGGTGTCAACAATTTGGCCAGAACGAATTGTCAGCTTTATTTGCTCCATATTTTCAAACATACTGTAGATATAATATTCAAGTTCATGCAGCTCAAACCTCGTTTCGGGGAATTTCAGTTCATGAATGAAATTTATTTTTTTATCCATGTTTTCAATAACACTCCTCACATTAGTACTATTATTTTGAGAATAAAGCAAACTCGAGAACGTCACTGATGCAACAATTAACAATATTTTTTTCATCTACTGCTATTCCTTAAACATTGAAAAAATCAAATCCAACACAGGATCATTAGCCTCTCCATCTGCATATTTATTGTAAGCCACAAAAAACTCTTGTTTATATGCCGCAATTCCGGCATCATCTCTGCGTAAAACAGCATACCTTCTCGGACCAAGTCCAATGTCATAATCTCTTGTTCGGTCACTGCCGCTTAGAGAGATTGTGTATCCAAAGTACCGGATTCCATCGCTATTCTGTACCATATCCTGCAAACATCTATAACTATACGAATACACTATCAAATGAATTCCATAGTCTGGCCCATGCTTTAAGATGCGCTGCACCTTCAGACTCATTTCACTATCCCTATAGCCATCTGGTTGCATGTTTATAGCCCCCTGTAGGTATGCCATTGTGAGAAATATCGGTTCTTGTGTCGTATCCTTTCCCGCACAAGCATCCTCAATTCTACTATTCAAAGTATCTTCCATTTGGGCAACAACCGACTCCGCACTCGTACAATCGGCATACTGCATTCCACACGCTTTCGCTACATCCTGCAAATATTTGGTTTCCCTTGATGACCGCGGAAAAAAATCCACCATAATCACACTCTTACCTAACCTGCATAGCTGGTGATTGATTATAGCCAGCGTGGACAATGCAGACTTTACATCCGTGCCATATATCAGTAGGTTCGATCCATGCAAGTTTCTAAACTTTACCTCACAAATCTGTTTTTCTGGAGATTTCACAATACCAACACTTACGACAATATCACCATCTGTGTTTTTCGCTTCAGTACTGTATTCCGAATCACAGATCGCCTCATCAGCAACTTGGGCACATCCGTCTAATTCACTCCTATATAAATCCCACCCAAAGCCCACCTTTACAGAATTAGCATTGTTCTTTGCGAGACATTCTATTGCACGAGATATGCTCCCAATCGAGCACATCAAAGAATTCTCACATTTTTCTTCTGTAAACTCGTTCATATCCTGTCTATCTCTTCTTTCAGCCTATACAATTCGTTGGCAAGTTCCTCCATGGCAGGAGCCATCTCGGATGCCTCCTGCTTCATCGGCGCGACATAAGCCTCATAGAAACGCTCTTTCACATCGTCCCTCCAGGAATTCTCCACAGAACGAGTTACATTTTCGAACTGCCTTACCGTTTGTTTGAAATTACTGATGGATTGTCTCATAGATAATCTTCTTTTGTATGGTGTTTGTTATGGCATTTTTACGCCGTTCTAGGCTATCCTTGACGGTAGCAAGTTCATGTGCAGCAAAAGCACCTTCATTGTCTCTCAACGTCAATGTTGCCCCTAAAGCCCTGTAATCTCGGTTGTAATACTTCATGAACGTATTAAGTTTGTCAAGACCATCATCGGTCACTTCCAATGTTTTATCCACGGCAACTCCCAACCCAGTAGCTTTCAACATAGTACGGGATACTTTCCCCGTCCTTGAAGACAATGTATTTGATACCGTTTCATGTAGTATTTGGATTTTCTCTTTAGGCAACGCTGACACATACGGATTTTTTGCGCCAGAAAAAAATGATTGTGCATTTGACACAACATCATGCTCCATTATAATATTGCGGACTCCGGCATATCCTTTGGAATTTTTAATGAGATTTTCATACCGCTTTCGCGTTTCCTCACCTACTCCAGCCGCATTGAACGTAGTGGCTGGACGCGCAAATTCAACAGACATCTCCGCTGCTATACGTCCACCTAAAGAATGTCCTGTAAATTCAATCTTATCCAACGGTATTCCACCTTTTTTTACCAATCGTTGTACAAGTTGTTTGGCTAATACCACCTGACGTTCATTCTCATCAAAGAATCCCTTTATATCCGTATATCCATCTTTTCCAAATTCACGAACCTGACTCCATTTTGTCCATTGTGACGGAAAGTCAGTTCCTCCAAAAGCAACAACATATTTGTCGCCTTTCCGCATAATTGAGAATTTCAATCCCGATTCACTCCCACCGTTTTGCATAACGTCGTCACATATTTCGCGGACTGTGTCATTCTCACCACAAACATCGGACCATCCTTCTGGCATTTTCGCTCCCTCGTGATAAGCATATTCAGATTGGGCAACCTTCACTATATAATCACAGTGATCCATTTCCAATCCCTTCAACTCGTCGTCACTCATATCTGCTATTTCCTGCTCATACATCAAATCACTATTGCCCTTGAATTGTTTCTGCAAATCGTTAACTTCCTGGCTCAAATCTCGGCGGATGCCGTTATACGCATCTAGATATTCTTTTTGTTTTGGACCAGACCCCATAAGCATTTCTGTTCGAGACATGCCGTATTGGTTCTCAAAGATTTCATCTGCCTTTTGCTGCAGAAGCATCTCCCTTCCTCCAAGAGCCAGTCCGCCTGCCGCCAACGCCATCAGAATCCCTCCTGCCGCGATCTTCATCACTTGGGGGTCTGGAGGTTTTATTGGCGGTGCCGTCTCAAACTTTTTAGCCATCGCCTCTGGGTCAATTCTCACTGGGTCGGTCGGCGTTCCCTTTGGCAGGATGTGGTCTATCTTGTCTCCTCCAGTAATATGTATAGCCGATGGAGGCATCTGGTCTCCACCTAATCCGATATCACCACGCTCCCTCATCTTTGGAACTCCTGAGGGAACCACACCTCCCGTTGCAGAAGATGAACCCTCAAGATAATTTCCATCCAACTGGGCCAGAATATTATCAAGGCCCTTGCTCGCACCTCCATAATAGCCGGCAACCATCCTGAAATAGCTCTTCGCCACAGGCATAAATCTTTCTTGGCAACTCTTGGCTTGGGATACCAGCGCCGCGCACGCACTGTATCTTGCCTGCGCTTTTTCGTATGCGTGTTCTTGCGCAACACAATATACTCCTTCGTCATTACGGTGCGCCCATTCGCAACTGCGTAACGCGATTGCCGCCCTCTCCACATCTCTGGCAAGTTCCGACAACTTGTTTTCAAATCCAGAAATCAAATTGCTTGCCTGCTCATTGGCCCTGTCCACAGACCCTAGCGAATCCCGGAAAAACCTCGTCAGCCCTTGCCTTAATACTTTCAACTGCTCAACATCGGCTATACTTTCTGGCATAATCGGTCGTTGTTATTAGTTTAAATACTCGTTTTCAAGGGTTTTTATGGAATCAGTCATAAATACACCATAGGAATCAAGCTTTTTTAACAAATTAGCTATCTGTTTACTCTGTTCCTCGTATTTTTTTTTGAATCGTTCTGCAACGGCATCTTTCCACTCCAAACCTTTCAGCTTTTCATTTACACGATTATTCGTTTCGAAAAACTCATTACTGTTATCCATCAGTGTTTTAAGACTTTGCTTAAGAGAGCCAACCTCTGCTTTTGATATTGTGTTATTCATTTTATAAAAATTTTATGGTTAATGAATTGTATTTGTTTTTATTCTTTTCCAATCTTAATATTTTGGTATTTTTCCAAGGCCTCTATCTTTGGCTGGAGAGCTTCACAGAATTGACGCATATCATCCACCAGGTTCTTGAACAAATTTTCGCCTTCTTCTTTAAAAGTATTCCTTAGTTCTTCTCCCTGTTTATCTTGCCAATTCATCTCGTATAAAGTTGTTTTCAGGGTTCCACAGATGTTTTCATACTTCGCCGCTGCTTTTTCCACGGTTTCTTTAAAATCTTGCAGCTGTACATAGTCTGCAAATACGTTGCTAGTGTTACTCATAATAGATTTTTTTATTGATTAATAAATAGATTTTACTTTACTGCCTCAAGTGTATATCCCGTCGGCAATTTGATTACTTTACCGTATTTCTCTGCCAATTGCCTGATTCTCTCAATATACAATTCCCCTTCTTCATTTGCAGCCTTGTGCGCTCCGGCCCCGAATATGCGGGTAGCTTTTGACATAACCCCTCCTCCATTATATCCAAAGTTTCTATCGCACACCGCCTGATCCTTTGATACAAAATAACAAATGTCGTGTTGCCCGCAAGCTTTTGTTTGCAGTCTGTCATATTCCTTTGGATTGAGTATTCTCCCTGCCACGGATACCGCCGCCACACCGAAAAACGACGGTACTACAGCACTCCCCATTCCAAACAAAATCGGATTGTCCGAATTTCTTGCCGCATCCACTCCCGCCCCAATGCTTGCGGCTACTCTTTCTAGAACTCCTTCTTTCGGACCGCATCCGTTGTCTATTGGCACCACTTTCATCTTCACCTTGTTCAGGAATATTTCCTGTTCTGGCTTTAGGTCAATGGTCTCAAATTTGACCACGTTGCCGTCCGGCAATGTAAAGCTGTTCTCACTTCGTTCTGATGGCAATGTGACATTATTGCCTATGACTGCCGCTCCAGTAGACAACCCCGCAGCGGCAGTCAACGATGCCACGGCAAGTGCCTCGGTGTAGTCCGCCAATGCCGTCCTTGCCGATGAAGCAAACTCTATGTAATCTTCAATTTTTTTTATTAATTTGTCTGTAATTTTATTTACATTATCATGGTATCGGTTGCAAAATTCCCTACTGACGCTGTCATTCCATGTAAGTGCAAGATTGGGAATCATCTTGTTAACTTCTTCGTTTACTGACCGAAATAGTAACACATAACCTCCAAGAGTTCTTGAAACTTTTTCAATTTCTTCTATGTTGGCGTTTGTCAATGTCGTTGTCATATCTATTTTTTTCTGGTTTTTCTATTTTTTGCAAATGCTTCCCGAGCCTTGCGTCGCTTTTCTTCCTTGTCTGCCTCGCTTTCTGTTATTTCCTTCTGCCTGGCAGCCTCTGCGTCTGTCATTCGCCTGCGTTCCGCCTCTGACTTTGCCAACGCTTGACTCAACTGCTCCTGAACCTTGAACGTCTCATACATTTCATCAACACGCATACGTATCGAATCCATATACTCCACTATAATCTTTATATTTTCAAGACATACATTCCTTCGCCAATCCTCCGCCATTTTTTTCAAGTCATCAAGCATCCCGTTGTCGATGGTTTTGGAAAAATCCCTAATGCGCTCAATCCTTTCTATCAACTCCTTTTCCTGCTTTCTTAAACTATCGCAGGTCGATATCATTTGGTCTACGATAAATACCCCGACATACCCCGTCATGCCGTCTTTACCCATTAGGCTGTACAGAGACTCTACCATCAACGGATATTCGTTGAGCAGCGGCAACTTTTCAACCAAATGGTTACTGAAAACCTGTATATCGTTTATTGCCAAAGGAGCTTCGTTCTCCATTTGCGACACCCGGGAAAACAAGGCATCCGCAGAACGTGCAAGACTTACATATTTTGTGTAGAATGTATTTTTTGTTTCCATAATGGCATTGTGTGTTTCCATAATGAACCTGCGTTTGCGTTGTTTATCGTATCCTATTGGTTTCATCGCTAGTTGTATATGGAAAATATATAGTCAAGTATCTCATCCCGAAGATTTCCGCTGGTGCATTCGTTGTATGGCATAAAAGGATCCCGCTCGTAGGTTGTGACATTATTTTCAGCAACCAGCACAGCTGTTCCTTCCGCAAGGTTATCTGCTTCCTGCTGAGCCGCTCCATACTGAAGGATTACTTGATTTCCAAAACTGGAAAGCGCATCTCTGTCGAAGGTGTCGGACAGAGACTTATAGTTATATGCGTATGCAATGACATGTATGCCATAGTCCGGTCCATTTTTCAAAATGTTTTCCAACTTCGCCTTACACTCAGATTTCTTGTATCCATCGTTTCTTAAATCCGGTGAATTTTGCAAAAAAGCTATCGTGAGGAATATTGGGCTGTTGCTATTGTACAAACCCGCCATATCGTCGTTGATGCGCTGCTTCAGAAGCTCGTCTATGGCGTTTATCGTTTCCGTCAACTCCTTTTTCCTGAGATACGGTATGTCGCAAAGTCCAGCTATCTGATTCAAATAACGTGATTCTGGAGACGAGTCGTTGAAATAGTCTATCATTCGCATATCAGACGAATCTACCGTCTGGCGTATCTGGAAATTGACCAATGCCAAGGTCGAAAGTGCTGCTCGCTTGTCAGTCCCGCATATCAGGAGATTAGCCCCTCTGTCTTTCCTTAACGCCACATACGAATGGCTTTCTCTTATGAACAACGGCACACCAAGGTACGTGATGATGTTCTCTGGGTCTTGGCCATTTCCTGTCAGTAGTTCTATGAATCGCTCATTTGTGCCGATATTGCTCACAGCCTTCCCGTCAAAGACATATCGCCTCGGTATCTCTATGTTGTGCTCTTTGCACTTGGCTATGCAGAAGTCAACATATTGGGGAAGCTCATCCTCCTTTATATATGCCGCCTGGAAAAACACGTTGGCATTTTTATCTCCATTACAGTTGTTAAGTATGGCTTCCCCTTTTTTTGTGAGGTGCGCTGCGGAGTCGTTGCCCAGTACCTTGACACTGTCATTCTCCTTAAGATTGAAGGCCATTCTAAGAGTAATCAGTTCAGTATCGAAATCTATACTACGGAAACTCTGTGTACAGAACACTATATGTATGCCATACTTCCTGCCTTCTCTGACTATTTTCTCCAAAGCACCGCCTATCTTGTGCGACAATCTATCCGATTTCTCTAGAAGCACCTGAAACTCATCGATAATCACAAGTATTCGTGGCAGTTTCTCGCCTGTTTCCCTCCTATAATCGTCTATCTTCTCTACATGTATGCCGTTCTTTTCGTCAACACTCTTGAACAACTCCGCTCGACGGTACATCTCACATATAAGCTGCTCTATCGCGCTGTCGGTGTATTCCCTCTGACGCGTCGTAACAACAACGTGCGCATGCGGCAACTGCTCGTATGGTTTGAAACCGGCTCCATTCGTGCAGTCTATAAGGTAGAACTGCAGTTCTTCTGGCGAATATATGATTGACCCGTTGCATATTATGTCATGCAAAAGTATGGTTTTTCCATATCCTGGACGCCCGCCTATCATGGCAAAATAGTCCGATGTGTTCCCTGCCAATTCAAAACTGACCAATGCGTTTGCTCCCTTCCGCCCTATCGGTATGGTTATATCCTTCGTTGCATCTCCCGTCCAATACTGACCATCCTTAATTAAGTCGTTTAACTTATTGACAAACGATACTATCTGTGGTTTTACATGACGGTGTCTTTCATTTACCTCCTCAACCAAATCATCTCTATTTGACGGCAAAACACTGTCTAACTCAAAAAAATAACGATTCTCGAAATCATCACCGTAAACAGTATTTGAAAAGCACCACCCTGTTTCCCTCCTGCTAACAAGTTCTGAAATGCGCATCAATTCTTCAACGGACTCGTTTTGCTGCGAAAAAGACTTTTTGTTTATCGTATAGAAGAAATATATACCACAGTTCGATGCAACTCTGCCCTGGCAAAGTTTGGTTATTCTCGATATTATCTGCGAATCCTTTATATCCTGTATGTTCGATACAAACACAAAATGGTATGGAACTCCTATACAGGATGAATCCGCATTATATTCCCGCAATGTCTCGCATTTAAGAAGCTCGTTGCGGTTCAACCGTATCACCAGTTGTTCCATCTCCCCAATAAATGCCTCCAGTTCAGTCCTGTCACTTATGATGGAATTTGCTATGCGTCCAAACGTCTTTGCCTCCTGTCCGTACGAGTGCAAATCCACATAATGGCACATCACCAGATTTATCGGTACCGACAGCATAAACCGAAGCGCAACCATTTGCATAAGGTTCATTACTGATGCCTCACTCGACGAATCAACACAAAAACCAGTAGCATTTGCACCCGAAAATGGCAGTACAGCAGGAATAAACAATTTGTCCAAATCGGGATGTTTGAGCATCCCGATAGATACCCCTTCCGGCAGCGCGCGCGGATCCGATTTCAAATCTATTTCGCCAACAGGAAGAAACGCATTCGAAGACATCCCAGCATCTGACACCATTTCGAAAAAACGGCTGCCAATCGACGCGGTCTGTTCCTCTACTTTTTTCCGCTGCGGTTCCTCTTGCTTGCGGATTTCCCGGACCAAAGACTCACACTGTTCCCGTATCTTATCCTCTGCAATAAATTCTCGCATAAATATATTATTGTGTCAACTCCGCTGTTCTGAACAAAAGAATGGTCTCGCCTATCTGGATTACATCGCCATCGTTCAGCACCACCGATTCATCGTCAATATCGACACCATTCACTATCGTGCCGTTGGTCGAAAGGTTATCCTTGATTCTGAACTTCTCGTTGCGGTAGAGCAGGATTGCATGCTGAGAGCTGACTTTACTGTCATTGATACATACTCCACAACTGAAATCTTTTCCAATAATGTTACGACCCTCGTATAGACGGAAATCCGTTCCATTGGGATCTAGCGAGTATGTAACCAGCCAACCAACCAGTCTCGATGCGGCTCTGCTTTCCCTGCGGCTGGTGACAACACCGCTCTCGTTCTCTTCCTCAATCTCATCCTCCACCATCGTTTTGGAATAGTCCCTATGCGGATCCACGTTAGGAGTTGTTATAGGAGCGGCCTCTCCCCCCACCGTTGTCTTGGAGCCTGCATCATCTGCATCAAGACCTCGAATAATCTGCGTCACCATCTCGTTTTCTGTTGATGCGCCTACTTGCTTGCCACTGTTACAGATTGGACATTCCGAACGATCTGCCGGATAACTGTGTCCATTAGGACATTTTTTGTATCTTGCCATACTTTATTTTTTAGAATTTTTACTTTTCTTTTCCGTGGCAAAAGTAAACTCACCTTATAATCATTTTGTTCTGCGTTTCATTGTAAAACAAATTTTGTTACAATGAAAACAATGAATAAAAACACTACCATGAGAAATGATTCTCGGAATCGGGAATCGTTAACCGTGAGACGTTTTGCAGAGCTACGGCAATCGTCGCAACGAGAAAATACGCGAGGCGTCACCCGCGCCCTTTTGCACAACCTGTACATATATACAGACCATGACATACAAATCCAAGAGGTCACAGAACCATTTGTCCGAAAGTTTACGAACCATCTCTTGATGAGGATTAGACCCGGCAGCGTAAGAACATATATCCAGAAGTTCCACTCCATAATGGAAGAGGTTGTGAGAGAGGGATACCTGCCAAACAATCCTGTTCCAGTGGCTGTTTCTTTAATTCCGCGTTATGAAAGCGACCCACGATCTTTTCTGACGGTTGACGAACTCAACACATTGTCATCCACCAACTGCAAAAACGAAGAGGTTAAGCGTGCCTTCCTCTTTGCATGTTTTACGGGGTTGAGGCTTTCTGATATCGAAACCCTTCGATGGGACAATCTGCACGTTGTAGGCGGAACGCAGACGATAGTGAAAACACAGGTGAAAACAGGGCACGAAATCAGGATACCACTGAACCGAGACGCTTTGTCTGTCTTGGGCAAAAGGAATCAAGGAGAACTTACGGACAAGGTGTTTGTACTTCCGTCACGCACCTATATCTCGCAGATACTGAATAGATGGGCTCTTGTTTCAGGCATAGGAAAACACATAACATTCCACACATCAAGGCATACGTTTGCAACACTTGCGATAACAGCAGGGGTGGAAATTTATACCGTTTCGAAACTGTGCGGGCACAGGAGCGTGCGTACTACCGAAATCTATACCCATATCATAGATACGACTCTTCGCGAGGGAGTTGACAAGATTAGCAAGTTATTGTCGCACAATGATTTTTCGTGATTAGAAAAACTATAAAATAAGAAACATCAGTTTTATTGTAACTAATTCAAAAAAAAATGTTTACTTTTGCCACGGGAAAAAACACACTAATCGTATTTTTTCGGCAAGGTAAAGCAACTCCATCCCTCGTTTCTTACCAACATACCTTCGAGGATGATGCAAAGAACATTCGTACATTCTGAACATTAATGCCTCTTTTCTCATGTTACAGATATATCCTATCGTTTAGCGAAATAGCGCTATGACGAATATCGACACAATATCAAGTAACAGCACAACTCAAAATAACGTGCGCCTGCGCAGTACAAAAAAAAGACAACCGAAATCAGCAAACCACATAGGCGCAGAGTAGGCTTAGGGTAGGGTTTGTATAAGGTCGGTGTAAGGTCGGTATAAGGTCGGTATAAGGTCGGTATAAAAGAAATGTGGGTGAAAAGTAAAATAAAACTAAAAGAAATGTAAAAGAAATGTAAACGGAAAGTAAATAAAAAGTAGAAGAAAGATAGTATAAAATGCCTGTTACTAGTCAGTAACAAAAAACAAACAAATAAAAGCTAAACACATGCAATAAAAAAAGTATGACTGCGTTTGATTTATAACCTGAAAATCATAAATGAAACGTATCGTACTGACTTTCATCGTCTGCCTGATTGCGGCCACAGCTGTGGGACAGAGGTTTGACGGTGCAATATTCGTGGGCATCAACCTGGGGCAGATTGACGGCGACAACTCGGGGAAATACACCCATTTCGGTATGCACGGGGCGGTGCAGACCTCGTTTGCACTGGGGAAGAACGTGGAGTCGCCGTGGAGGATGATTGTGGAGATAGGCGTGACCGAGAAGGGCGCGAACAAGGCCAACACGACGATAAAGACGAACCTGCTGTATGTGGAGGTGCCTATAATGGCGAGCTACAGCTTTCTGGACGGGAAGCTGAGGCTAGGAGCCGGAGTGGCGCCCGCGATACTTGCCAAGGCGAAGGTGACAGACGCCAAGATGGACGACCCGGAGGCTGCAAAGGCCTACAGGAGGATGGACTGGCTTCCGCTGTGCGCGGAGGTGTCGTATTTCTTCGGCGGCCATTGGGGAGTGAACTTCAGGTTCAACGCATCGATGGTGTCGATAATGGACAATCCGTCGAAGGGGACATACAGGATATTCAGGGCGAACAAGGGAGCGTTTAACAACTACATAAGCTTCAACGTGGGATTCAGGTTTTAACGGAAAGACGACAATTAGAAATGAAAATACAGGAAGTAATCGATTATCTGAACGAGATATACCCGCTGCGGCTGCAGGAGTCGTATGACAACGCCGGGCACAAGGTGGGAGACGCAACGAAGGAACTGACGGGAGCGCTAGTGGCGCTAGACGTGACAAACGAGGTGATAGAGGAGGCCTGCGAGCTGGGATACAACCTGATTGTGAGCCACCACCCGATGATATTCGGAGGGCTGAAAAGCCTGGTGCCGGCGACCGAGCAGACGCGGATGCTGGAGAAGCTGATAAAGAGGGACATGTGCGTTTACTCGGCACATACGAACCTGGACAACCTGAAGGGCGGAGTGAGCTACATACTGGCCGAAAAACTGGGGCTGAAAAATGTGAGCACGCTGAGACCGATTGACGAGGAAGGGATGGGAGGCGGAGCCATAGGCGAGACAACGGAAGAGAAAGACTACGAGACATTTATGGCGGAGGTAAAGGAGACGCTGGGGCTGACCGTGGTGAAATGCTCGAAGGAGAGGCCGACGAAAGTGAAGCGGGTGGCTGTGTGCGGAGGCTCGGGGTCGTTCATGATAGACGACGCGGCAGCGAAAGGGGCAGACCTGTATATGACGGCGGACCTGAAATACCACGACTACCAAAAGGCAGTAGGTATGGTTTCGCTGGCGGACATAGGGCACTATGAGAGCGAACAGTTTGCACAAGAATTGATTTACAACGATATTATAAAAAAATTTAATACCTTTGCGTGCCGAATTACAAGTGTAAAGACAAGCTTTGCTGAGTTCAAGTAATTATCTTGCAGCGACATACATTATTTTACATACACACGGGAATTAATATAAACGTTTAATATAACAACACACAATGGCAAAAAAAGTTTCGACAACCAAGTCGGCAACAAAAGAAAACACACCTGCACCTGAGGTGATAAGACTTGACATCGACGAGAAGGTTGAACAAAGGCTCATCGCCCTCTACACCCTGCAGTCGGTTGACTCGAAAATCGACAAGATTAAGATTATCCGCGGAGAACTGCCGCAGGCCATCGAAGACCTCGAGGACGAGATTGCAGGTCTGGAAACCCGCATCAACAACCTTAACGCCAACATAAAAGAAACCGAGAACGCAATTGCCACTCGTAAAAACGAGATTGCCGAACACGAGGCCATCCTGAAGGAAAACGAGAAAAAGATGGACAACGTGCGCAACAACCGCGAGTATGAATCGCTCAACAAAGAGGTTGAATTCCAGAATCTCGAAATACAGCTCTGCGAGCGACGCAACAAAGAGGCCAACGCCAAGATAGCCGAACTGAAACAGCACATTGAGGCCGCAAAGCATCTGCTCGAAGGACGCAACACCGACCTGCAGACAAAGAAAGACGAACTGGACGACATCATCAAAGAGACCGAGAAGGACGAAGAGCGCCTGATGAAGAAATCGAAAGAGCAGGAGCAGTATATCGAGGAGCACTACCTTACAGCCTACAAGCGCATCCGCAAAGCCGCCCACAACGGATTGGCTGTGGTGCCTATCGACCGTGATGCCTGTGGCGGCTGCTTCAGCAAAATTCCTCCTCAGCGCCAGACAGAGATAAAGATGCACAAGAAGGTCATCGTGTGCGAGTACTGCGGACGCATACTCGTTGACGACGACATCGCAAAAAGAGTTGAAGCCGCACTGGAAAAATAAGTGCGAGCCCGCACGGGGGCAATTAGCGGTTAGCAGTTAGCGGTTAGCAGTTAGCAGTTAGCAGTCAGCAGTCAGCAGTCAGCAG
>JAFZXE010000007.1 GCA_017616895.1 Bacteroidales bacterium | reverse complement strand
GGCTGTCAGGGTGAGCTCCACCTCAACACCGTGAAGTGGTACTTCGAGAACCAGTACAAACTCGCCGTCAACTTCACCGCCCCCAACATCCCCTACCGTGAGACCATCACCAAGAGCGCTGAGGCCATGTACCGCCACAAGAAGCAGTCAGGTGGTTCTGGTCAGTTCGGTGAGGTTCACATGCTCATCGAGCCCTACTTCGACGGCATGCCCAATCAGACCAAATACCCCATCCGCGACACACAGGAATATCCTCTGGAGTGGGGCGGCAAGCTCGTCTTCAACAACTGTATCGTCGGAGGTTCTATCGACGCACGCTTTATGCCTGCCATCCTGAAAGGTATCATGGAGAAGATGGAGCAAGGTCCTCTGACCGGTTCCTATGCCCGCGATATTGTGGTGAACATCTACGACGGTAAGATGCACCCCGTTGACTCCAACGAGACCGCCTTCAAGATTGCCGGACGCACCGCTTTCCGTGAGGCCTTCAAACAGGCTAACCCCAAGATTAAAGAGCCTATCTACGACGTAGCCGTCACCGTGCCGAACGAGAGCCAGGGAGGCGTCATGACCGACCTTCAAGGCCGTCGTGCCATCGTTATGGGTATGGATGCCGAAGGCAAATACACCACCCTCCGCGCCAAAGCCCCGTTGGCCGAGATGAACCGCTACTGCACCGCTCTGAGCTCCCTCACCAGCGGCCGCGGTACCTTCACCATGACCTTCAGCAGCTACGAGCTCGTCCCCGCCGACGTCCAGCAGGCCCTCCTCAAAGCCTACGAAGAAGCCGCCAACGAGGAAGAGTAATCTTCGTAAACATCAAGCCAGAAGTCTCGAGAGGGTCTTCTGGCTTCTAATCAATAAAGAATATATGAAGCTCACACAGGCCGACAGATGCAAGATAGGCAATGCCGTTGTGTATATTGCGCAACAGGTTCCTTATTTGAGCAAGACCAAACTGCTCAAGCTGCTCTATTTGATGGAGGAGTACAGCGTCAAACGCTTCAAGACTCCTTTCCTCGGCCTTCCTTTCGAAGTTTGGCAGGCGGGGCCTGTGGTCAAGGATATCTTTATCGACCTCTCCGAGACCCCTGTAATCCTCGACGGCTATGTGGAGAAAGAAGTGGAGAACAGTAAAACATATATTAAAGCCGCCACGCCGTTCTCAGACGATGAGTTCTCGGACAACGACATGACCGTTATGGATGACACCCTGCGTCGTTTTGGCAAGATGACCGCCAAACAGTTGGTAGAGGAGACCCACCGCAAGGACGGCCTATGGTATGCCACCGCCGAGCGCAACCATCTGTTGGAGGGCTTCGAGCAGAAAGTCACCAACAACTCCGACTGCCAGATTGACCTTGGCGAGTGCCTAACTGGTTGCAGTCAGGAATTCTACCGCGAACAGATGGATTTCCTCAAAATGTCGCGCGCTTATGGAGCCTGACAACCGTTTCCAGCAGGGAGCTATCCTTTATTTTGACCCCTTTATCTTCCCCGACGGCGGTTCTCCTAAGCCTAAGTATTTCCTTGTGCTGAAACGCATGGACGACACCCTGCTACTTGCCTCATTGCCCACCTCCAAAGACCATGTTCCGGATTATATAGAGAAGCGGCACGGCTGCATCGAACGTTCCGACATCAGTTTCAACTGCTATTACTTCGACCCATCAGTTACTATTTGTGACAACGGATTCTCCTTTCCTGTCGAGACCTACGTCTATGGTTTCCGACTGCAGACATTCAACATCAACGACCTTTTGCTTCAAGAGTTGACCGACGAAACCACAATCGAGGAGAGCGGCGTCCTGACTGATAGCGAATACAAAGCCCTTATCCAATGCCTCACCAACTCCCCCGAAGTGAAAAGAGGCTACCGCAAACTATTGGCGGAATAGTAAAGCCCGATAAAGACTCAGCGAGGAAGAGTAACCGTCAGTCTTATATCCAAAGCAAAGAGGGTGTCTGAAATAGACACCCTCTTTTTTTACACTACTTTTGCAAATGCTCTCTAATAACTCGCCCCATTTCTTCGAGTAACTTATCAGACACCGCACCGCTGAGTTGTCGTGTGTGAATAACCATCCTATCTCCTGTGGCGTTGTGATGCACCCAAAAGCTGTTTTGAGGACCAATCTCATGAGCACCGTCGTCCGTGTCGAATGTCACATCAAAAAGCGAGTCGATCTCTCGGCGGTCTCCAAAATTCACGATATAGTCCGAACATGCAAGAACAATAACCTTGAACTCCTTGAAATAGGGATGCGAGAAGAATGAACGTTTGCGCATCGCAAGTTGTTCCTCAAAACCAGCGGCGCTTTTTCCCTCGGCTGTTGTCATAGCAGGGGTGGCACTCATTTCGGTGATGAATACTCTCTGCTCGAAATTCATGGTTCCTGGTTTTGCGGCCAATTCTGGAAATATGGCATCGTGCAGTTTCTGATACTTGTTCCATGTGTGCCCCTCTTTCCAAATCGGATCGCCCGGATTGTCTTCTTTGTTGCGGTCAAAGAATATTGGCAACGAGGTTAGCCAATAGTTTGTGCTGCCCAATCCGCATTGCAGGGGCATCATGCCTGTCGCTTCTTTTCCGACAAAACAAACGTCGGCAGTAGGGTTCCCGTAACCGATATATTGGTCGGGATTGCTTTGTAAAAGATTACGAAATAAATTCATTGCTATAATAATTTAGTTCTTACTCATCAAAAGGGCTTTGTTGCAACTAGAAACAGAAATATAAAGAAAAGAACTCCCAATGTGATTCCCGCAATCTTCCATATTTTTTTCCACAACTTTTTTTGTTTGGCATTCTCTCGCCGATTCGTCGCTTCTGTCAATACATTGTCATAGTATTGAATCATGGCATGGGTTGGTGCAATGGACTTTAGAACCATTGTACATTGCTTGTATTTTTCCATCAATGCATCAGGAAATTGATTTCGAATTATCCCCTCTTCGCTCAAGTAATCCCATTTACTCCCCGACAATTGAGCCGCCCAAATAGACATGAGATTTAGTAGTCCTCCCTCATCCTGCGGTATCGGTGTTTGCAAAACAATATCTACATTTTTTAGAACCGCACTATCAAGAATGTTCAAATCATCCTTCTCTTGTTTTTCAATTTGAGCACGTACACGTTCCACATCCGCATCCGCCCTTGTTTGATAGGCTTCGGCTCGTGCTCTTTGAGCCTCGCTGTCACCTACACGGCGATATGGTGTTGAATGTTTGTCACCAAAGACCAAGTTGGAAACAAACTTACCTGTGTTTTTTCCAATTTCTCGTTTAAAAGAATCTCCTATTCTACCCATTTTATTCATGTTTTTTGTTGATACCCGTGTGCCGGTTGAATGCACATAAAAAGAGCGTGGCACTTTTAAGTCTTCATCGGCATTCTGAGGTCTTCGACTACCCATTCTCTCCAATTACAACGTACAAGTCCACGCTCAACGCGGAAACGCCGTCGCTTCTTTCTGGAGAGAATTCGTGAAAGTTGTCGAAGTTTTCAGAATACCAGATAAGCTACTTCGCTATTTTCTATTCTATGATGTGCATACTAAACTATGCGCTACATTTCATTGGCATTTATATTCGTTAATATTTAGTTAGATATCGGTTGCAAATTTACACCTTATTTTCCATTTTGTAAACACATCCTCCCTATGATATTCCCCTGTCATGCAAAAACTCCCTCACGGCTTCTTCTATCGGTTGAGGCTTGATACCAAGTTCAACTACTGCCTTTTGGCTGGAGTAATACTCCTTTATCAGCAGCTGGTTCACGTTGCGGCTTGTGAACTCTACTCGCATGCCGAGCGTCGCCAGTGCGTCGCCGATGGCGCCCACCACCTTGCACAGCCAGCGCGGCAAAGTCAGCACCCGCTGCCGATAGCCGCCAATGTGTGCTTGCAGTTCGTACAGTTGTTTGAACGTGAGGTTTTCTGCCGTCACCAGATACCGCTCGCCGCTCCTGCCCCTGCTCAACGCCGCCGCCGCAGCCTGTGCCACCGTTCGCGCTCCCACAAAACTCTTCCCTCCGGGGGGAGCCGCCATCAACCTGCGACGCCAGCCAGTCAGCAGCAGCCTGCCCGACGAGGGCCTCACATCATACCTCCCGATAATATAGCCTGGATTGATGATGACCACCTTCTGCGGATACTCCTTTGCTGCATGCAGCAAGATATCCTCGCCTTCGCGTTTGCTTAAGGCATAGTACGACTGCGTGAAGGGTGCGCACATCTCCATCTCCTCGCCGCCATCGTGATCCTCACTGCCGTAACCGATAGTGTCCGCCGTACTGACATGCACTATCGTCCCCATATTCTCCTCCTGCGCCACCTGCAGCAGCAAGCCACATAGGTCGCGATTTATTGGATAGTAATCTTCCAAACGCCGCAGCGTCATATCGGTCACTCCGGCACAGTTTATCATCCCCTCGCAACCTTTCGCTGCCGTACGCAGGTCGTCGAGATTGGTCAGGTCGCCGGTAACAAGGCCGTACCGTCCCGCAAACCTGCCTACGTCCGCAACTACCCGTGAGGGGTCGCGCACCAACGCCGTAACCTCATATCCATCGAGCAAAAGCTGCTCAAGCACATTGTTGCCGAGCAGCCCTGTAGCTCCTGTCAGGAGTATCCTCATTTTCTTCTCGGGTGGCGGAAACTAAAGTCGTACTGCAACTTGACACCCACGTTGAACAACCTAAGGCTCTGCACCGCATTGCTCAGCAGTGTTGGCAGACTCTCTATCTTGCCATTGGTGCGCGCTGCCAGCGGTTTTTCGCTTCCGGGGTGACATTCGTTGAATGAGAACTCTGCATACACTCCCATCTCTATAGCGTCACCACGAGGGCTGCCAAGTCTGTAGCCACCCTCGATAAGGCTGGACACAAAGAACGGCTTGAAGGTGTTACCTCTAGCAGAAGAGTTGTACGGTATCGCCTCGATTCTCTGACCTGGTATGACCTCCCCAGGTATCGAAACATCGTTATTGCCTATCGATACACATTCCGTCTGCGTCTCGCCATATTTCGACGATTCACGCAACTTAAGCGGTATATTGAATTTCACTCCAGCACTCGCATACCAGGATTCGCCCTGGAAAGCCAGCGCTACAGGAATTCCTATGGCCGAATACATGTAATCCGACACTATATCTACCGTTGTGGTCTTGTATTCTGCCTCAACAGTTTGCGACTCACCCAAGCTGGGATTTGTGTACACTTGTATTTCCTCACTGCTCTGCGCACTATAGCTAGCCATACGGTATTTACTGATGTGTATCGACACATCACACCCCACTCGCAGTCCTATATGAGTAGAGACAAAATGAGTATAGTCAATTTCCGCACCCACGCCGAATCCTCCGGGGCTGTTCTTCAATTTCTCGCTGTTCACCATCAGATTAGAATACCCCATCTTGACCGATGCCGTCAAATGGCTTCCATCCACTATCGTCAGCGGTTTCTCCATCACGGCATCCATCTCATCATCCTGAGCTGAGAGAGGCAGCGCCAACGCCATCAAACATATCAGCATCAAGCCCTGCAGGCATGTGTGTCTTCTGTTTTTACGCATATCGTGTGTTTCTTGTTACTCCAATGGTTTAGCTTAATAGTTCACCACAATCTTACGCCCTTTGCCAACGGCTTTCGACGCCTCATCAGTGATATTTACAATATACGTCCCAGGAACCATGTCACATCTTACCGCCGTTTCGGTTCCTATCCGTTTCTCAGCCACTTTTCTCCCCTCCAGGTCGTATATTGTTGCCTTCAACTCCCCGCTCATAGCATGCTGGCCGGTCAACGAAATATTCACAGTTTCGCCCTTTCTCACAGGATTAGGCCATACACTGAATTCCACTTCTCCGTTCACGTCGTGTATCCCGTTGCCCATACATATCTCGTTTGTCGGGAACCACGTGCCTTCTATCATAACCCACACCTTGTAGCATCCACTCAATGCGCCGTAGTCATCCAGATGGTAGTTGTCACCGTGGAAGTCTTCAATCACCTCACCGTTCAACTCCCAGTAAATGCTGTCGTAATCGACCCTTGTATTGTCCCCAAACGGATAGTGGTTTAATATCAGCACATTCTTCTCGTATGCATACAACTGCGGCATCGGCGTACCCCTGGGCGTCACGAACAGGTGTATTGTCACTATACTGTCGCAGCCTATCTGGTTCTCTATAACATACACGTAGTCTCCGCTCGCTGTATATGTGGTATCGTAGTAGATGTAGCTCTGTGGCGCATACACCGTCGTATCGCCAATAGTGCTGTATATCACCGACAGATGAAGCGTGTCCGCATTCTCGCACTCGTTAGCCATGTAGTAGTATATGTCCGTTGTTGTCTCTCGATATACTGTTCCATTCCACATCAGGGAGTCACACACCTCTGCCGTTTCCGACCTATATATCGGATAGTTTATGCGCACTTTCCACATATACTGCGTGTCACAATCCATTCCAACTCCAGGCACCGTGTCGTATATGTTTGTGCTGGCCGTATATTCCACTCCCTTAAACGTATATGTTTCGCATGCTGTCACCAGTGTGTCTGCGCGGTTTATTGACCCTCTCGTGTATTTCAGGTACAACACACTATCCAGTCCGTCCGTGCTTGTAGTCAGGTAAGACGCAAGGGTGTCATGTCCTATGGTCGCCACGGGCGTTCCCTGCACCGTCCACTCATATTCTCCGCAACCCACCACATAAGTAGTATCCCTATACGACGGCTTGAGTACCAGAGTGATGCCCACGATGCTGTCGCAGCCATACTGGTTGTTGAACATCCTGCTTCGTGTGGTAGCGTAACTGAAGGCAACATCCATTATTGTACATGGAAGTTCCGACTCTCTCATATACACCGTAGTGTCCGTACGGTCCGATGGGCTCACCGTGATATTCAGCACCAATGTGCTATCGCAGCCCTTAACAGTCTGCCCGTGCAGAGTATCCGTCATAACCAGTTCTCCACTCCCAAGCGGTCCTGGTATGTTTATCCTATGACTTCCATACATGTAATACAGTCCCTCGTCGTCCTCTTTCACTCGGCTCATGCACACCTTCACGTTACGCGACATCTTGTATGTCCTGTTTATCGTAAGCTTAAGATATGTTGTGTCAAAACACTGCACGTCATACACTCTCCCCCATTCCGACTCTGCCGTCAAGTAAGTCCTCGTGCTCGCGGTCATGCCCGCCAGATTTATGTTCAAGCCGTAGTCCGTATAGCTCCCAGTGCCTTGACAAACCGTGTCATAGACATAGTGCATCAGCGGACGGTATATCGTTATCGCTAGTTTCTCCGTATCGGCGCATCCAGTCAAGTCTCTAGGCATCACATGTTCCACATCCACTGTTGTGTCACTGCCAACAAAACTGTACTGCATCATATTCACCCTGTAAATCACCGTGTCGTACGTTGCACCACCGCCGCGTTCCAGCGTCAGATGCCAGTCGTAGTACGTCCCCGTGCTCCCATGGCACAACTCTGCCGTGCTCCAATGCTCCGCCGCACGCACATTCACTGGAAGGTCTGTGTACTTTATATTCACCCTCGGCATAAACGGGTAACGTCCCGCTATACCGGTGCATCTCATTATGGCAGAACCCGTCCGAGGAGAACCCCTGAACGTACATTCGCCACTTACAGTTCCCACTTCCGCAATCGTCACATCAACTATCAAATTCCCGCCTCTGTAGTCATACGGTCTGTCAAACGTCAACGTCACTACATCGCCTGTCGCGTCAATCGTACCTTCGTAAACTTTCGTGAAATTCGTATTGTCTATCAGCACCGACGAGCCAAACTCTGCATTTTCATACGTTCCAATCCTCACTTCAAACCGACTATCGAATGCCTCAACAGCCGCTTTTTTCGTATAGAAGTCCAATCCAACTATCAACTTGTCCATCACTCCCGTGAGCGAATCAGCTGGATAGAGTAACTGCGAGTGATATGCCGCATCAGTGGCTTTCTGCCCGTTCACTGGCACATACGGCGATGAGTTGTTTGTCTCTCCAATCACCCACTCACCTACCTGCGCAAACGCTCCACTCATAGCGCAAAACGCCGCTACTGTCACCATTACAAAAGAAACTACGTATCTTTTCATTTTCATAAAGTGCATTCTTTACAACTTGCAAAGATACTCTTTTTTTGAGAACTACAGCCACCTTTCCGAAAAAAAACATCTCCAAGTATAAAAAACGGGATAAATAGACACGATGTTGGGTGGCGGTTGGCTGAATATGGAAAGAGGATTCAGGGTATTTTGGCTTTACTTTTCGTTTACTTTTGTTCTACCTCTCTCCTACTTTTGTTCTACTTCTCTTTTACTTTTGTTTTACTTTTTTCCTACTTCTCTCCTAGATTTCACCTACATTCCATCTTTACTGGTTTTATACAGACCTTATACAGACCTAATACAGACCTAACCCTGCTCCTATTCTGCTCCTACTCCAGACCCACCTTGCTTTTACTGAGGCTTGGCGTTCATAAAAAGAATCCGGAGGCCGACCGTAAGTCAGCCTCCGGATTACCAATTCTATAAAAGCGCCTTGTTACAGCAGTTTCTTCTTCAAGTTGACTATCATGTCCTCGGTCATCTTCGCGAGGTCATACTGCGGGTTCCAGCCCCACTCCTTCCTTGCGCAGCTGTCGTCCATCTTGTTGGGCCAGCTGTCGGCTATGGCCTGCTTTATCGGCTCGGGTTGATAGGTCATCTTGAAGTCGGGATAGTGCTTCTTGATGGCGTTGTATATAATCTCCGGGTCGAAACTCATCGCGGTCACGTTGAAGCTGTTGCGGTGCACCAGCTTGGTCGGGTCGGCTTCCATGATATCGACCATCGCCTTCAGCGCGTCGGGCATGTACATCATGTCCATATAGGTTCCCTGTTTCAGCGGGCATACGAAGTCTTCTCCCTTCACCGCGGCGTAGTAAATCTCGACGGCGTAGTCGGTGGTGCCGCCGCCGGGCAGAGTCTGATGGCTGATAAGGCCTGGGAAACGCACCGAGCGCGTGTCGACACCGAAGCGGGTGAAGTAGTAGTCGCTCAGCAGCTCGCCCGTCACCTTGGTCACACCGTAGATGGTGTTCGGACGCTGAATGGTGTCCTGCGGGGTGTTGTCGTGCGGAGTCGAAGGACCGAAAGCGCCTATCGAGCTCGGCGTGAACACGGCGCAGCCGAACAGGCGGGCCACCTCGAGGCAGTTCACCAAACTTCCGATACCCACGTTCCATCCCAGCATCGGGTTCAACTCGGCCGTCGCCGAAAGGATGGCGGCGAGGTTGTAGATGGTGTCGATGTTGTAGTTCTTCACCGCAGCCGCAATCTGCATAATCTGCGTCGAGTCGATTCTCTCAATGGGGCCTCTCTCGTAGGGGTCGCCCTTCAACGGTCTCAAATCGCTGCACACTACGTTGTCGTTGCCGTAAGTGTCGCGCAATACACGGGTGAGTTCGGAACCAATCTGTCCGCCAGCACCCACAATCAGTATCTTCTTCATTTTATTGTGAATTTATAATATTTCATCAAAGTTTTATGCTTCCTCTTTCTCTCCAAGCATTTCCTGCACCGCCTCCGCCTGCTGCTTCACCCTCTTCTCTATCCTTGCGATGGCTATGAAGGCCACTATACGCATCACTCCGTTGCACACGATGCCCAGTCCCACTATCACCGCCAGCGCCGTACCTATAGCATCGGCGTTCAGCAGCGCCACATATCCCAGCACCACGTTCAACAAACCGAACAGAAGCATCACCCACCAGTGTTTGAACGTCGCCTTCTTGTAGCCAAACGACGACACCACCAGCGACAATCCCTCATACATCACCCACGTCCCGAACAACACGCCGATGGCATTATCTTTCAGCAGGTCGAAATGGCTCAGCACAAACAGCGAACCCAGCATAATCTGGAACACGCCCAGGAGGGTGCTCGAACTTGCGTTAGGCAGTATCTTCTGGGCTTTCAGGCTGAACAAGATGGTGAAGCAGCCCGACGCCAGGATAAGCACACCCAGCAGCCACGTCAGCGTTCCCAAGCTCGCCTTCGGATAGATAACAAACAGCACCCCGACTGCAATCATTATCACAGCCGTGAGAATAAGGTTCACTTTTACTTTCATGGTTTCGTTTTTTTATTTTATCGACCCAACATTCAATATTTCACCAACTTGAGCATCGGGTGCATTTCATTTTCCAACTGCGAATATACAAATTTATAATCAATAACTCCATTCTCAACCAATAAAAAACGGCCTCATACGTTTATATATAAATTGTTAAGACCCCAAACCCATGAAAAAAACATTCCTTATCATCACACTGCTGAGCCTCGTCGCAATGTTCTCTGCATGCAAGAAAAACGAGACCGCCGAAGGCGACGCAACGAAAGCCAAAGTCAGCCATATCTCCTACATCGACTGCAAAAACCACACCGACAAGCTGGCCAAAGCCGACCCCAACTGGGGCGACCCCGACTCGGTGAGCATCAGTTATTCCGACGGCTCTGCCCACATCACACACTACAACCTCTTGGTCAACTGCGGATTCGAGCTGAGCGGTATCGTCGTTGACCTCGCCATCGACGGCTCGACCATCACCCTCAACGAACACGAAAACCTCGACGGCCCGCAAGCCGACTGCCTCTGCACCACCGACAACTCGTTCCAGATAGACAACCTGCCCAAAGGCACCTATACCTTCGTTTTCCAAAACTGGTATCCTGAGCCACACACTCAGACAGTCACATTCTGACAGCGTAGTACTTATACACGAATCAACGGCTGCCATCCTTACAGACGGCAGCCGTTGCTGTTTTAGTGCGTCGATGCGTGTGTCGCGTCGCTATTCTTAGTAGTTCTGCTTGTTGATTTCAAAGTAGGCTTGAGGGTGGTTGCAAACGGGGCAGACATCGGGGGCTTGGGTACCAACCACTATGTGGCCGCAGTTGCGGCATTCCCACACCTTCACCTCGCTCTTGGCGAAGACCTCCTTGGCCTCGACGTTGTGCAGCAGGGCGCGGTAGCGCTCCTCGTGGTGTTTCTCTATTGCAGCCACGCCACGGAAACGCTCGGCAAGCTCGTGAAAGCCTTCCTCGTCGGCAGTCTTGGCGAAACCCTCGTACATATCCGTCCACTCATAGTTCTCGCCAGCAGCGGCAGCAGCCAGATTCTCGGCGGTGTCGCCGATGCCGTTCAGCTCCTTGAACCACAGCTTGGCGTGTTCCTTCTCGTTTTCGGCCGTCTGCAGGAAGAGTGCGGCAATCTGCTCAAAGCCTTCCTTCTTGGCCTTCGAGGCGAAGTAGGTGTATTTGTTGCGTGCCTCGCTCTCGCCAGCGAAAGCGGCATGCAGGTTCTTCTCCGTCTGCGTACCAGCATAGGGATTAGTGGGCTTCTCCTCTATGGGTTGAAAGACCTCCTTGCCTTTCTTGCAACGCGGACATTTCCAGTCAGCCGGCAGCGCCTCAAACGGTGTTCCTGGAGCAATCCCCTGCGTCGGGTCGCCCTGTGCCGGGTCATATTCATACTTGCAGATGGTGCATTTGTACTTCATAACATTAAGGATTTGGTTAATCAATCATTTAAGCAACAATATTAACGTTAGAATATATGATTTATGCTGTTGAATGTGAATTAAAACAGGGTTTCTCACGAAGAAAGTTGGTTGACAAAATAATCCAACAATTTGTCGGAAAATACAATTCCCTCATAAAGCGTTGCTTTAGTAATGTGCTGAACAATGGGTGCAGCATACAACATGTCAGGATCATTTGGCAGCCCGCCTATACCAAGGAGGAGGTAAACGGGCATGTGATGGTCAAGAGAGAAGTGCATGAAACCGTCCGCCCTGTCGGCAGGAAGCAAATCTTTTTCAATATCCCTCGGTCTATGGTTGCGCCACTTGCATTCGATAGCAAAAGGCTTGCCGTCGTACTCAAAGACAAAGTCAGGGGAGCTGTTGTTCGCAGGGTAAACGCCCTGTAGCGATTTATCTCCACGCCACTCCTTAAGGGTTAGTTTGTCATTGTGTTGTACATCAAGAATTTCCAAAACATAATCTTCGAACTCGCGGCCTTTCAGCAACTCGTCACTCATCGTCAAAGACTTGATGCGAAGGTATATGGTTCTATATGGGCGGTCAATGGCCTTATGTATGGCGTGGATGCCCATGTCCTCGTAGAACATACGCAGCAGACGTTTGTCCTCGGCCACCGTCCAGCGGAAAGGCTTTTCCTGGGGTTCCGCAGCCTTGCGCAGGTCCTCTTTGTCGAGTAGGTGGATGACATTGTTGAGGCCTGCCAGCAACCCAAAGATGCTGCCGTTGGTATTGATATATCCACAGACTATGTGCTCCACCTGACCAATGACATATTGGTTGCGCAGGCGTGGCGTGGTTCCTTTCCCTCGGGGTTCGTCGCGCTGCAATTCAATGATGAGCAAGCGATTTTCGTTTAGTGCATATTCTACCTGTACGTTGTAAGTATCGCGAAAGCGGTTCATCACCACCAGCACCGTTGGAATCTTGTTCACCAACAGTGCTTTCAGCATCTCGTTTTCAAATTCCGACGAGTTGAAACACACCACCGTGTCGGCAGTGGAAAGCCCATCAACCCACTCAAACACCTTCCCCCAAGTCCCAACCGGCGCCATCTTGGAAGAAAGAAACAACGTCTTTTCGTGTTGCAATAGCAATTGGTTACCAATGGTGCGGAGGATGCGCATGGTCCAAACTCTATTGTAGAGAAATCGCTTGATACAGGGCGTTCACACCATACCACCAATACTTTGTGTTTTCTTGTTCCAGTTTGGCGTAAACAGGAGATGAATAGACCATCTTAAGGGCAGAATCCATATCGTCAGCCTTACCATTCTGAATCAAACGGTCGGCCAATTGCGCCACCTTGTTGGGCAGTAACAGATGTACGTTGTCTTGAGTTATCTTTGGCTGGTTCATAATTTCACCTCCTTGTTGCCTGTATATGTGAGTGTCTCTAACGACCGTTCGGTGTGGAACAGCAGTTGGTCAACCAATTTGTATGTCTTTAGGCGACGGATAAGCTCGCGTTTGGATATAAAGCCCGATTCGTATAGATTGAAACTGAGATAGACGTTGTCGTTTGCCACTGGTCCCTTCACAATGTCGTAGTCATGGTTGTAGTCCTGCATAGTACGATTTGCGTGTACGAAGTCGACCCACGCCTCGTTAGCTGAACGGAAGAGACGTGTGTGCAACCCTTTCTTTACCGTGTACTCGTATATATTGATATAACCGATGGAGACATTCAGCTGTTCCATGCGTAGCTTCACCCATCTGCGTGCCTGCTGTAGGCTGGTTGTAGTGTAGAATCCCGTGCCGAAGTCCAACGGTCGGTTGGCTTCCATTATTTGTGGATGCTCCACTATTTCGAGGCTTCCGTGGTAGAGTATCATTGTGGGTGGTTATTAAGGTATTCTACAATCTCTTCCTGTATAAACTGTGCACTTTGCGTGTGCAGCACCTCGTAGTTGTCGAAAAGGAACGTGATGACCCCTCGCTGACTGAAAAGTTGCTCCACCTCGCAGCCACCCATACCTGCCACCTTCTTGTATTGTTCAATACAGAAGGAGACAAATTCCAATTTCGCCAGTTGTTTCGGGTCAGTCATATTACTTGTTTTATTTAGATAACGTGATTATTCTGATTTTCGTATGTACGTTTTTTATAAACAATACTGATACTCAAAACGAAACTCTATTTCCACTTCGTACAATGAAAGGAGATGAGTTTCGATAATTTAGAAATAAACACCGCACCTGTGCACGGTGAAAATGCAGAAAAGAAACAATAGTAGCTTTCGTAGCACAGCTTGGCGTTGTGCTCGGTGGCGACGAAGAGTCGCTCACCTTCGCTCAATTAACTCTAAATTGTTGTCGGGACAAGCCGACGGCATACCTCGCAACATTCAACAATTCGGCTTTAGACAAGTTGCAACATCTCTTCTGCAACAGCGGCGTCAACAATGCGGATGGTGGTAGATGTTTCGGTGTTGTACCCGAGGAAATGAATATCTCCATACCAGATTGTTGAACGGTCAATGACGACAAAGTTGTAGGGTTGTTTGTCCCTGTGAGTGACAGGCAGGCATTCAGAAATTTCATTATTCACCTCGTGTGTAGAGATAACCACCTCAACACCGCTACGCATCACTTCGACCAATGTTTGTACGACTTTTGATGTTAGGGATGCCTTGATCTTTGGCGTTACAATTATGCCAGAGTGTTTTGCTGACATCAGGTCGTTCAAGAATGGTTGCGCATAGTTACGACCGTTGAAGAATGAGTCAGTTGTTGTTGCCTTTCCGCTGGGCGAACAGACCTGATACCCAACTGCCGCATAACCTTTCAGTCGCCTGCGGTACATCAACTCACACAATGGAACTCGGATATCCACATAGTCGTATATCCGCACATCAGTTTTGCCTTCATGGTCGCGGTGCAAACGACCTGCATATTGGGCAACGAGGCCTTTCCAAGATATAGGTAGGGTTAGAAAAAGCGTGTCCAACCGTGGATAATCGAATCCTTCGCCAATGTACTTGCCAGTTGCAATAATCACCAGTGATTCTTCAGCAGGAATGTTTTTCAAATATTCAACTTGCTGCCGTTTCACCTTGTTTGATTCAGAACCGATGAGCGTTACAACATGCTTGCAATGCGGTTGCAACAACGCTTCCAGCAGTTTGACATGTGATGTACGGCTGGTGAGTACTAGTGGCGCTCTTCCTTGTTGCAGGCAGCCCACAACGTCATCAACAATCTGTCGGTTGCGCATTTCATTACTCGCAAGTTCCTCCAAAATCTGGGAGAAACTTTTCTTGTCCTCCGAAAGTTGACGGAATTGTGTGAACCGCGGAACGAGAATTCGGGTGAAGTTTTGGTTCAGCATTTGAGCCAATGCATCGGACTTGAAACGGATAGGGCCACATTGCATGAAGATAATTGGCTGGTGTCCATCCTTGCGGATGGGAGTGGCGGTGAGGCCATAGACATACCTGGCGCGGACGGCCTTCATCACTTGTTCGAACTGAACCGCCGAAACATGGTGACATTCGTCAGCAATCACCATGCCGTAGTTCTGGACAAAAGGCTTCGCTTCGCCGTCGGACAGACAGGACTGAATCAACGCAATATCAATCACGCCATGAAGACTGTTTTCGCCCGCACAGAGACATCCAATGGGTGAGATGGGCTTGTTTTTCTTGCATCCTTTGACGGGCGGCTCCGGCGAATAATCAATATCGAGAAAACGTTCAAGCGTCTCCTTCCATTGGCTCAACAGGGCTTTGGTATGCACAAGTATCAGGGTGTTCACGCCCCGCTTGGATATCAATGCCGCTGCTGTTACAGTCTTTCCAAAAGCGGTGGTGGCCGAAAGCGTACCGTTGTTGTGTTTCATCAATTTGTCCAGCCCGTAGCCTTGTTCCTCACGGAGAGTTCCGTTGAAACGAACGGATATCGGTTTGCTCTGCTGTGTTTTGTCAACCACTTCATAGAGAACATGATTGTCATCGAGTAAGTGTGTGACAGCATCCTCACATCCTCGCGGTATCATCAACCAGTCGTCTATTATTTCCGAACAGGAGATGATACGAGGCACATTGTAGGTGGAGAAATGCATTCCTTGTCGGCTGTAAAATTCGGGATTGCGGAATGCGGCAACGCGTTTCAGATGATTCAATAGTTTGGCCGATAGACCTTTCATCGGAATGTAGATTCCATTGGCCATGGTAATTGTAATCTGCTTGGGAAAGTCGGCTTCGGAAAAAGTCTCCGCTTGTGGCAATTCCCACGGCTCTTTTTCCGACGATCTAGTCAGACACCCAAACTCTGATTTCTGCCCATGCATGACAAGAATCTCATCCACCTTGCTTTCTGTGATTCTGGAGAGGGAGAGAAGATACTCCCACTGGTCTTCGTATGGTGTGAACGTTTTGTCAACAAAAAGGCTGTTCCCCTTGTGGCGAGCTTGTCCTTGTAGTGGGAGTGCCACCAAATTGCCCAAACCGCCAGCGGGCAGTTCGTCTTGGTTGGGGAAGAATCGGTCGTAAGACTTGAACGAGATGAGTCCGTTTCTCTGCATCGCTTCGGTAAGGATGGCATACCCCAAGCGACGCGCCTTGTAGGCAGGTATCGGGCTCTCGAAAAATAGCCACACATGTGCACCGTTTCCAGAGCGTGAACGCTCGATGGAAGCTGGTATGCCCCATTCGTCGCAGACATCGACGTATGCTTTCACGTCCTCTTGGTAGCCATGTTCGCAACTTTTGTCATCGAAGTCGGCACACAGGAAGTAACAAGTATTGTCCGCGAGAATAGGATAGATGCCAATCACATCACGACCCTGAGCGTCCTTCCCTTCAAGGTGGCGGTAAAGGTGTTCCGATGTCAGTTGTTCAAACTCGCGATTCGGACAGTCAGCACATCTCTGTTTCTTCTTGTCGCAAAGTCCTGTCACCCATTCGTTGCGACATACTGGCTGATAGCCGAACTTGCCTGTCGAAGTACTGCACCATCGCCGTGCAAAGACATCTGTCCTGCCACGGAATATGCTGGCGAACAAATCAATCTTCTCCTGTGCCGACAGTCGCCGCATGGCAGAGTGGTCGCCAAAAGAATCATCTGGTATAGGAATACCGTTATCTCTGAGAATCTGCTTGAGCTTGGCATTCTCACTCTCCAAAGATTTAATTCTTGCTATCAGCGTGTCGCTGTACCTATGGTCGTCCTGATTTGGCATCTACGTATATATACCACATAATTCGGAAAAGTCCAAGATGCAAAGCTCCATCAACTACAGAATGTTATCAATGCGAGATTGAATGCTGTCCAGTGCTTCGTGAGAGGAGCCTGGATCTCATCTATATATGTTTTAGGTCCGGATGCATGGCGTAGTATTGTGCTTTGCCTAAAGCATCCGCTTCATCCAACTTGTTGTAGTATTGTGGTGAAACAAGTTCGCAGAAAGTTTCACCAGTCTCATCGTGGAAACCGTATCCACACGGCCAACTCCATACCATTATCTGTATGATACGCGGCATCATTGATTCCAGCAGGCCATTTTTTATCATAAATTTCAATGTTGAGCGGAAATTGCTGATGGCTGAATCATAGTATTGTTCCCATAGGTCACCGGCACAGAACGAGAACTCATAGACACGCTCTACATAGAACACCATTGCCTCAGCTAACGTGTTTGCAGCAGGAGATAGTTTCTTGAAATTAGACAGAGCCTTGCGGCACACACTGAAACGGCACTGAGGATTATGTTTGCCATCGTCGTAAAATTCTTTGAGGACAACTTTTTTGAACTTTTCCAATTCACCTTTCTCGTCAGGATTGGCAAAGTAATCCAGATACTCCTGAGCCTCTTTCCTCGCATCATAGAGTTCCATCACGACGTTGATAACGTCCTCCTTGCTCATCCCTATGAGCAACTTCTTCACTTGCGACTTTGACATAATCCCAATTAATTTGCTGATATTGTAACGGATTTTTGAAAAACATATTGCACTCTATGTTTACTCGGAGCAATATTATGAGAACGCTGTCGTTAGTAGTGTCGATAATCACAAAACAAAGACATCATGTCATCCATAAACCATATAATACTGATAGTCTCATAATGTATAACCGAGGGAAATGTAAAGACGTCCCTCACAACATTTGAGACATTATGAGTAGAAGTAGAAAACGCATCCCCTTCACTTGCTGGGTGTGCTGCAAATCACAAAAGCGTGGAAAAAGGTTTTGCAATCGGAAGTTCCGTCGAATGGAGCATCAGCGTATGGCTGTTGGCGACATAGGAAAGCTTCCACTATTGACGCGAGAAGTTATGGAGTCTTGGGATTGGGGTGGAGACGGCAAGGGTTATTTCCACGGAGCGCTGACCGACGAATACTATATCCGACTGATGCGGAAATAGAGGAAAATCTTCTTGACGAGGCTGTGACGTAGGCGAGGCCTTCCTTCATGATGCGCTCCACGCGGTCGCGCATCTGACGGGTGGCGGTGGCCATACCGAGGCCGAACTCGGCGTTGTCCTCAAACAGCGAGTTGGCCCAGGCGGGACCGAAGCCGCTGCGGTAGTTCTTGCAGTAGGGGGTGGCAGGGGCCGAGCCGCCGTAGATGGAGGAGCAGCCCGTGGCGTTGGCCACCATCATCTGCTCGCCGAAGAGCTGGGTGATGCACTTGAGGTACGGGGTCTCGCCGCAGCCGGCGCAGGCGCCGCTGAACTCGAACAGGGGCTGTGCGAACTGGCTGTTCTTGACGTTGGCCTTCTTGTCGATGAGGTTG
>JAFZXE010000006.1 GCA_017616895.1 Bacteroidales bacterium | reverse complement strand
GGGGGGGGCGGACAGCCGAAATCGGCTGTCAGTTTGGGGTTGGTTTTGTGGGGTTGGGTGCGAAATGAAAATTGCCGCCTTCGGTGTCATTCTGCTTCGGTTCGGAAAACAAGCGAGCTTGCTTTTTCGCTCACCTTAATCGCAGAATTGAAAGGTGAAAGTTGAAAATTGAATTGGGGATAGTATATATAGTATATCTAGATGTCCTAGTCGGCCCTAGTTGTTGGTTTGTGGTTTCGGAGGACTGCGATGCCATCGCAGGAAATGGGAAGAAGATTTCCCCATAAAAATTGCTCAAAAACGAGGGCAAAAACATGGTTTCAACTTTTCATTTCTCTCTTAGGACGCAATTCTTATTACTGGAATTTCATCATTCCACTCCGCAACGGGAACACAAACGGGAAATATGGATGCGAGGTGTTTGCATATTCAAAGTTCACGAACAGGCTCCTAACCAACTCCGCAGTAGCTACCACCCAACGCCCTACCAACGCCCTACCAACTCCCACCTGACGCCCACCCTCTTTGGGGGCTGTTTGTCCGATTAGGCAGATGGGGGATGCGGTGTTTGATGGCAGCCGTCAGGCAATTCGTTTTTGCACAATAAAAAGGGGGATGAGATGCGTTATATGTTAAACCGCCATGTATTATATCCACATAGATTGCAACTCGTATTTCGCCTCTTGCGAGATAGCCTCCCGCCCGGAGCTGGAAGGCAAGGCGGTGGTGGTGGCTAACGACAACGAGAACGGGGGCGGCGTGATACTGGCCCTCAACGCCGAAGCAAAGGCATTGGGACTTACGCGAGGCATCCCGCTCTTCAAAGTGCGCAAGAAGCTGGAGGCGGAACATGTGGAGATATGCACGGCTGACCACAGGAAATATCGCCGCATTTCGAAGGAAATCATGGACGGGGTGGTGGAACAGGGCATAGTGCAGGATTTCGTGCAGTATTCGGTCGATGAGTTCTTCGGCACTCTGCCTCTCGACGACCCCGACGAGCTGAGGTTCTATGCGGCCAAGGTGCGCGACCTGATTTGGGAGAACAACCACATAGCTGTGGGATGCGGCTTGTCGCAGAGCTACACGCTGGCTAAGGTGGCGACTCATTTCGCAAAACGGCACAAGGGATATGACGGCATCTGCATCCTGCCGCCCGAGAAACGTGAGAAGGCGTTGGCGCTGCTGGCCGTGGGCGAGGTGTGGGGCGTGGGCAGGCAGAACCGCAAACATCTGGAGTCGGCGGGAATGCGCACGGCTCTCGACTTGGCCAAGGCGCCAGAGGCACAGATTGTGAAACTGCTGAACACCGCAGGGGTGCATACATGGCTGGAACTGAACGGCAAGCCGGCAGTCACCCTCGCCTCGCACGAGAGGCAGAAGTCAATCATGCAGAGCCACACCTTTGCCGTGATGATAAATGAGAAAGAGGGACTTGAAGAAGCTGTGGCGGGCTTCGCAAGCCGCTGTGCCGCCGCTCTGCGCCATCAAGAAAGCCTCTGCTCGGTGGTGACGGTGTTCGTGGCGACCAACCGCTACCGCGACGACCTGGCTCAGTATCGCAACAAGGCTACCTGCAAGCTGGAAAAGCCTTCATCGGACACCTCGGTCATCATCAAAGCCGCCACAGCGCTGCTTGACACCCTTTACCGTCAAGGCTACATGTACAAGCAGGCGGGTGTGGTGCTTTCGGGCATTGAACCCGACGAGGGTCACCAGCTGGACCTCTTCTCGGTGGAGAACGACGAGCGCCGGCAACGCCTGATGTCTGTGGCCGACAGCATAAACCACAAATTCGGTCCCGACAGCATAACCTTCGGCAAACACTAACTTTTTTTCTTTTTTTTATCGTGTGTCACGATGTGGCACTCGGGCTTCATATTTTTGCAAATCGAAAAGAATAACAATTTTCGAGATTGCATTATGAAATACTTCTATTGTCATCTTGACTGCGACCTGCAGCATTTTGAAAAGGTTCTGGCTACGCGCGACTTCTGGGACGACCTGGGGCACGAATGGTCTTACTCGACACTCGACGAGAAGCTGGTGTTTCTCGGGGTGTTCGTCCAGCGGGGCGGTGACTTGAAACGGGTGATGGATCGCTATGTGGAAGACCGCAGCGAGATTTACCGCTGCCGCATCCATTGGGTTATATTCAACTACATCTGGCGCATGATGATGAATGGAGTGCCAACTCCGAATTACGATCCTACCGTCAAACGGATTAAACGTCTGGAACCCGACGAGTTGCTGCGCCTGCTCTCGGAGGAGCTGAAGATGTGCGTCAAACGGACAAGCGAGTGTGTCGATGCGAACCGCCACAAGCCAGGATTAAAGCCGAACTACGTCTTCAAAGAGAAATGGGTGGTGTCGGACGACTATAAATACAACGACACCATACTCGACACCATCGAGCGCGAACACTGGAGGTCGTTCCCCGACGAGAGTTTCTCCTGTTATGAGAGCAAGTCGGACAGATGGGATTGGGTAAAGTGCTTCTTTTAGTGGGTAGTGGGCGGTAGTTGGTAGTTGAGAGTGATAGGAATACCTAGGATACTCCAGGGGGGCTGTCAGCCGAACTCGGCTGCCAGTTGGGGTGGGGGCTTCGGCTAACGAAAACGAATATAATTCACAAATAAACGCTATGGGATGCTTATACAAAATCAAATGTCCGAATTGCGGCGAGGACTTCGAATGGAACGAAGGGCCGGGAGCGATTGCCGACGTGCTGCATTGCGACAGATGCGGCAAAGAGCTATGGACGACGGAGCCGATGATGGAATTCGAGTACATCCAATGTCCCTGCGGAGGAACCTACGACAAAGAGGTGCCAATCATCTGTCCACACTGTCACCAAGAACTTTCAAAACCAAGGAAATACATTAAAGATGCGGTGCTGTGGGATTGACTTTTTACATTGTAGATGTGCAATAAAATGACATAGGCAACGTTGGTAATAGTATGGAGAAAATTGACAATAAAATAGTTCTTTATAAGGACGAGAATAATTCCGTACAGCTGGAGGTACGATTGGAAAACGATATGATCTGGCTGACCAGAGAGCAGTTGGCTGTATTATTCGGTCGTGATTACAAGACCATTAGCAAGCATATTAACAATGCGCTAAAAGAAGAATTGTCCGACTCTGTGGTAGTCGCAAAATTTGCGACTACCACTCGGCACGGTGCTATTGAAGGGAAGTCTCAGACCCATGAGAAGGAGCATTTCAACCTTGAAATGGTTACATCTGTAGGATATCGGGTTAAAAGCAAGCGAGGAATCCAGTTTCGTCAGTGGGCTAATCGTGTCTTAAAAGAATATATTATCAAAGGATACGCAATTAACGAGAAACTCCGCAAGGAGCAGATAGGTGAGCTGCGGCAGTTGGTTGGGATGCTGGGGCGTACCATTCAAAGTCAACCGGTGCTTTCTAACGACGAGACCAATGCCCTGTTTGATGTAGTGACTGACTACACTTACGCTCTTGATACTCTTGACAGCTATGACTATCAGCGTTTGACGGTGAACGGTACTACTAACGCGGCTTCTTTTCACGCTACCTACGACAACGCAATACAAGCCATAAACTCACTGAAAGAACGCTTCGGCGAGAGTTGCCTTTTCGGAAACGAGAAAGACGACTCGTTCAAGAGTTCCATCGGTCAAATCTATCAGACATTCGACGGTACGGAGCTTTATCCCAGCACCGAAGAGAAGGCCGCCATGTTGCTCTATCTCGTCACCAAGAACCACTCGTTCAGTGACGGGAACAAACGTATCGCAGCCACGCTGTTTCTCTGGTTTTTGAACAACAACCACATCCTTTATCGCGAGGACGGCAGCAAACGCATCGCCGACAACACCCTCGTGGCCCTCACTCTTATGATTGCCGAAAGCCGTCCCGAAGAGAAGGACGTGATGGTTAAAGTAGTAGTAAACCTTATAAACAAGAATAATTTGTAGTATAGAGTTGTAAGCTGTAAGTTTTAAGTGGTCAGCAGTTAGCCGTCAGCAAATACATTTGATAAATCACAATTCACCAATAATATGACACCGTTAAAAAAATACATCTGGCTGGTGGATACCGTCATGCGGGCGGGGGAAACGGGCCTCACCTTGGAACAGATTGCCGACAAGTGGGATCACGACGAGACCATGTATGAGGAAGGTCCATTTGCCAAACGCTCGTTTCACCGCCACCGCAACGAGATAGACGACCTTTTCAGCATCAAGATAGAAAGCTATAGCAACGGCAGCGAACACCGCTACCGCATAGCCGACGGCGCCCGCAAAGAGTATTTCAGCCGCTGGATGCTCGACTCCATAGCCGCCAACCGCATACTGGCTGACTGCAAGGACACCGCTCAGTTTATATCACTCGAGTCCTGCAACGACACAGCTTTGCCGGTACTGCTTCAGGCGCTGAAAGAACAGCGGATGGTGAAGTTTCAATACCATCCCTTCTGGAGCGACCGAACCTCCAACCTCTTCAACTTCCAGCCACATGCCCTGAAGATGTTCGAGCGTCGATGGTATCTCATAGGGCACTACGCCCCATCCAAGCCCCATCTGACCTACGGTCTCGACCGTATAACCGACTGTCGGCTGCAGGACGACCACTATGAGCGCGACCCCAATTTTGACTTGGATGATATGTTCGACGGCGTTTACGGCATAGATCGTGGCCGCTCGGAGAGCAAAGACACAGAGATTCCTATCGAAGAGGTGTGGCTGAAGGTAGATCCCTATCAGGCCAACTACCTGCGCTCACTCAAGCTACATAGCAGTCAATATGAGATAGGCGAAAAAGACGGATATCCGATTTTTTCGCTGCGTGTACGTCCCACTTACGATTTCAAACAGAAACTGCTCTCGCTAGGCAGCAGCGTGGAGGTTTTGAAGCCTGCGAGCTTGCGTAAGTTGATGAGACAGGAGATAGCCACAATGATGACCAAATACCCCAAGGACGATGAATGATTTTGCAGCAATAGATTTCGAAACGGCCAACGGATGCCGCAGCAGCGTCTGCAGCGTCGGGGTGGTAGTTGTGCGCGAAGGGGCGGTGACCGACTCGTTCTACAGCCTTATACGGCCGGAACCGAACTACTACAGCTGGTTCTGCCAGGAGGTACACGGCCTCGGACACGAAGACACGGATGACGCCGAGACCTTTCCCAAGGTGTGGGAGAAGGTGGCGCCGATGATAGAGGGGCTTCCACTTGTCGCCCACAACTCGCCGTTTGACGAAGGCTGTCTGCGAGCCGTGATGGAGTCGTATGGGATGGATTGGCCCGACTATCGTTTCCGATGTACTTGCCGCGCCTCTCGCAAACATTTCGGCGACCGCCTGCCCAACCACCAGCTCCACACCGTAGCAGAAGCCTGCGGCTACTGTTTGGAGCACCACCACCACGCCCTCGCCGACGCAGAAGCCTGCGCTGCGATAGCGATCAAACTATTGTAACTTCTTATTTCACCTCCACCTCGTCGATGAACAGCCAAGCTTGCTCGCCAGCGCTTATATGCCATGATGGCATCTTGCCGAAATTCTTAACTTTCAATCTTACGTAGCGCGCATTGTCGTTGCCTTTAACCGAGAACGCCTTTATTCCCTTTGTGCCCGCCGGGTCCGCAACAGGCTCATAACCTGTTGAGACATTTGCGAAAGGTCGATAATCCTTTCCATCGTCAGACACGGTGGCTTCTATTGCTGAGGGGTAGAATATCCAGCTACGGGTGTCTTCGAGACATGAAACGCCCACAGAATGTATCTCACGCAGCTCAAGCAGGTCTATCTCGACCTCCATGTCTTCCTGCCAACCCTGCCAGCCGCCGATTCTATAGTTCTGCTCCCCATAAAGCCTGTCAACTAAACCCTCAGTGCCGTTCTCGTAATATTGCGGATTAGGCTCTGTCAGATATCTCAACTTCTTGTCTGCCGTAAAACGCGTCAGATGCTGACTCACCACATCACTATAACCCGTCGCAGGGTTGTATGCCACCGCCTTTATCTCTGTATCCGTGCTCACATTAAACGGCTCACTGTACACCAGTGCGTTGGTGTCTGGGTCGCTACCGTCGAGGGTATAGTATAATTGTGGATTGCGAACTGTGAATTGTGAGTTGTTAGTGCCTGGCAATGAAAGCATCACAGTGCGGACACTGTCGAATCGCTGACTCCAGTCGCCAAACACCGGTGCCACCGTGATTTCCTCCGTCTTGTCGAGCTTAGAGTCCGACTCGTCAAAGAACTCACCTTGCCGCCAGAACTTGCCTGCCTGCCAGCTTGCCTGCTCTATCGGATTCATCCCTTTCACCAAGACTTTTTTGAACATAGGTTTTACCGTGACATATTCGCCGCTACCCGGACATACGGGGTAGAAGCCCATCGCACTCATAACATACCAGGCGCTCATCTGTCCGCAGTCTTCGTTGCCGCAGAGGCCGTCAGGTTTTGAGTTATATAGTTTGTTAAGTATTCGATCGACCAATTCCTGTGTCTTATAGGGCCTTCCAATATAAGTGTAGAGGTATGCAGCGTGGTGCGACGGCTCATTGCCGTGTGCATACTGTCCAATCAAACCCGTCACATCGGCCTGGTCGCGTCCGCTGAGTGCCGAAGAACCGTAGAATAGAGAATCAAGAAACAACTCAGTGGTTTCGACTCCACCATGAGCTGCGACCCATCCAGCCACGTCGTGTGGCACATACGAACTGTATTGCCAAGAGTTGCCCTCGGTAAAATGATTGTTTATCTCCGTAGGGTCAAACGGGGTTACAAAACCACCGTTACGACGAGGGTGCATGAATCCTTTGCTGTCCATCATATTTTTCCACGACTGCGACCGCTTCATGTAGGTGTGATAGATGTTGTCCAGGAATAAGGCATCCTGTTCGACGCTCCCTATAATCGCGGCATACTGTGCTATGCACCAGTCGTCGTAGGCATATTCGAGAGTCTTCGATACCGACTCGTTCTCGACTTCGCTGCTCAAGAAACCCTGTATGGCGTATGCTGCGCGGCCAAAATCCTGCAGGTTCGATGTTAGCATCAGTCCTTCGAGCAGTTTCAGCTTGTATTCGTCGGGCCATTCGTCGAGTATGCCAGCGTTTGCGGCTTCCAGCACAACAGGTGCGGCATGATATCCAATCATGCAGTGAGTCTCGTGCGCTGCCAGCTCCCACATGGTTGTCTCTCCGCCCTCTATGTAGTGTTTCAGTATGCTATAAATAAAGTTCTCCGTGCGCTCCCTGTCTATTATTGTCAGCAGCGGATGCAATGCCCTGTAGGTATCCCAGAGAGAGAATACGGTGTATATCTCATGTTCACCTTCCACTTGATGTATCACGCCGTCTTGTCCCCTATAGCGACCATCAACGTCGCTCCACAAGTAGGGCGACACCATGCAATGGTACAACGCCGTATAGAAACATCTCTTTTGCTCCCTCGTACCTCCTTCGACGGTTATCTTCGAAAGCTCCTTGTTCCACACGTCGTTGGCATCAGCACGCATCGAGTCGAAACTCTTCATCTCACCGCAGTGCAGGTTGCGTACAGCACCCTCGATGTCAACGCCAGATATGGCGACCCACAGAGTAGCCTCTTTCACACCGTCGGCGAATCTCACGACCGCCTGAGTGCTGTCGTTCACAATATCTATGTCCTCTATCTTCTGGTCGCACTCTATAGCAAAAAACAGGTGTTGGTCGGGATTCCAGCTGGCACTTTCCCTATGTCCCACAATCAAGCCGTCGGCAAAACGGATGCCGCCCGACAGCAGTTTGTCGCGGTGCTGCAGATCTATCACAAATCCGTTGCCACCGTTATTGGTGTAGCGGTAGCGGTGAGCTGCCCGCCTTGTGTCGCAAGTCAGCTCCACATCGGCATTGATGCGGTCGAGATGCACAAAGTAATAACCCGGCCGAGCCTGCTCTTTCTTGTGAGAGAAGTGCGAACGGTAGTCGTTGCCTGCGATGGTGTTGCCGTCATAATCGAAAGAGTTGTCTATAGGCATCAGCAGCACGTCGCACAGGTCTTCGCATCCCGTCCCGCTCAGGTGTGTCTGGCTAAAGCCATAGATGGTGTCGTCGCTGTAATGGTATCCGCTGCAGCCGTCCCAACCTTCAAGCCGTGTGTCCGGAGAGGGTTGTATCATTCCGAAGGGTACTATAGCACCCGGGTAGGTGTGCCCATGTCCGTCGGTACCTACAAATGGGTTGACATAATCGGTTAGCTGTTTTTCGCGGTTGCAAGACGCAAACATCATCACCGCCACAACAATAAGACACACGAATTTTCTCATAATCATAACGTTTATACACTCACAATCTTCACAGATTGCTAAACACTAATTTCTATCACCGGTCACTGATTACAGGTCAGTACCCCTATCGTTTCATCTTTATCAGTGCTGCAGCTCCGAGTATAGCCACCTCGTTGGCGTTGAGCTCGGACATGCGGATGTCGCAGCTGCCCTCATAGATGTTGAGCAAGTGTTTTTTGAACGACTCGCGCAGAGGTCCCATCAGAGGTTCGCCCACCTTCGTGGGGCCGCCCATAAGGAATATTGCCTCCGGCGCCGAGAAGGTCACCGAATTGGCCATCGCTATACCCAGCCAGTAGCCCGTTTGGGCGTAGGTCATGATGGCCACCATATCGCCAGCGTTGGCCGCGTCGCCAACCATCTTTGAGGTCACGTCTTTATCGGCCACCGAGTTTAGTTTGCCGTTATAGTTGGGAGTCTTCTTGCGCAGTTCGCAGAAGGTCTGCACAATGCCGCGGGCCGAGGTGTAGGTCTCAAGACATCCCTTACGACCGCAGCTGCATTGACGGCCTTCGGGTACCAGTATGGCGTGACCCAGCTCGCCAGCAGCTCCAGTCGAACCGTGTACCAGCTTGCCGGCAACCACTATGCCGCTGCCCACACCCGTGCCGAGGGTGAACATGATGAAATGCTGCATCCCTTTCGCACCGCCGTATATCAGCTCGCCATAGGCAGCTGCGTTGGCGTCGTTGCTAAGCACCACAGGCACCTGCATATATTTGTGCATCTCCTCTTCGAAGTTCAGCACCCCTTTGATAGTGAGGTTCGGTGCGTTATCCACGCAACCGGTGTAGAAATTCCCGTTGGGTGCGCCAATGCCGATACCCTCTATCTCTTCAACTCCGTTCTCCTTCATAAGCTTCTCAATGCAGCCCATGATGTCTTTGACGTAGGGTTCCAGCTGTGTGTAGGCGTTGGTGGGGATGTTGGTGCGGGCAATGATTTTGCCGTCTTCGCGCACAAGGCCCATATCGGTGTTGGTGCCTCCGATGTCGATTCCGATTGCGTAGGTCATGATTGTTTGATTTTGTTATTGATTTCTCTGATTAATCCGATTATTCCGACTTCCTACAGTTCACCGCTCGTCCTCCAGGCTCCATCCTTCTTTTACAAAGCCCACTATCATGGGGAACATCCTTGTGTAGCCGCTCTTGATGTTCTTCTTCTCGTAGCGCACCTGCACTATCACGTCGTGCGCATATCCGTCTTTCACCACGTCATACAATTTCTTCCCAACATCCGACGTTTTCAGCACGTATGCCGACTCGCCTATACGCACATTGTAATACTTAGCCGCCGTCAAGCCGTAGTCGCTGGAGAAGTCACTACCCAGACGTGCCGTCACGCGGAACTGGCGTGTGACCGTGCTCTTTTCGGCTCGGAATGCCTCAAATGAATACTCGTCAGTGCCGGTAGTTGCCTGCCAATCTATCTTGAACCCTTCGGCGGTACGCTTTACATAAACCACATACATGTCCGCATCCACGCGTGTCACTCGACCCAACGCCACCTCGTCATCATCCACCGAGATGAGAGACTTTTTTACTTTCTCCGCCGAGTAGCCACCACTGTAGTAGCGACGCATCAGCGGCTCCACTCGGGCCGAGTCGAGCACATACTGCAACTGGTCCGTCCATCGCTTTGCGCCGTAGTACTGCTGCACCAGATACACGATGGAGTCTTCTGTGGTAACCGGTTTCACTATATACTCGTCCATCTCGCCCTTCTTCAAAGCTTCGAGGTCTTTCTCCAGCGCATGTATCTTTGATTGCAGTTGCTTGATGGTGTTTCCCTGTTTCTCCTGTTGGCTGTGCAGGGTTCCTATTTCTTGTTGCAGCGACTCTATCTCAGTGCGGAATGTGGATTCATCTTCGGCAAGTTTTGCCTGCAACTGTTCCACCGACTCCGTCAAGGCGTTGATTAGAGAGTCGCGCATTTCGTTCTTCTTCTTGAGGCTCTGGGCCGACATCGGTACCACAAGCACCACGGCCACAAGCAATAATATAAAGCGTTTCACGGGTATTTTTGTGTGTTGACTGTTCTTAAATATTTTCCCCCTTACGCCAACAGCGCCTTCACCATCTCGGGCACCTTGGCCATATCTTCCTCCGTGGGTTTCCAGAAGGCGCGAATATTCTCGTCCACCACCTCGAATCCAGCATCTTTCAGCTTCTCCTGCAGTATCTTCACCGATTCACCGCTCCATCCGTAGCATCCAAATGCGGCAGCCTTCTTATTTTTGAACTTCAGCTGCTTCAAAAACTCTATCCAGCCAGCCACACTTGACAGTATGCTGTTGCTCACCGTCGGCGATCCCACCACGATGGCTTTAGACTTGAACACCTCCGTCATCACCTCGTTCTTGTCGGCTTTCGACACATTGAACACCTTCACCACCGTCTCGGGGCTCTGGCGTCTTATCTCCTCGGCTATGGCGTGGGCAATCTGTGTTGTGCCCTCCCACATGGTGTCGTATGCCACCGTCACCTGGTCTTCCTGATAGGCGTTAGCCCATTTCGCGTAGGTCTCCACAATCTGCATCGGGTTGTCGCGCCATATCGCCCCGTGCGACGGTGCTATGATATCTATCGGCAAGTTCAGCGACGCTATCTCCTCCAGCTTCTTCGCCACCAAGTTCGAGAACGGGTTAAGTATGTTGGTGTAGTATTTTATTGCCTCTTTGTATAGCAGGCACTGGTTAGCCTTGTCGTTGAACAGCTCATCGACAGCGTAGTGCTGGCCGAAGGCATCGTTCGAGAACAGTATGTTGTCGCCAGTCATATATGTCGCCATCGAGTCGGGCCAGTGCAGCATCTTCATCTCCACGAAGATAAGCTTCTTCCCGTTGCCAATCTCCAGCGTGTCTCCCGTCTTCACCGTGTGGAAGTTCCATCCCCTTTTGCCGTACTGTCCCTCGAGGCTCTTCACCGCCTGAGCAGTACAGTATATCGGGGTTTCCGGTATCTCGGCCATCAGCGCTGTCAGAGCGCCCGAATGGTCACATTCGCCGTGGTTCGCTATCACATAGTCGATTTTCTTCAGATCTATCTCCTTCTTCAGGTTCTCCACGAAATCGAAGCGGTGAGGAGTCCAGATGGTGTCTATCAGCACCGTCTTCTCCTCCTCCACGAGGTAGGCGTTCTGGCTCGAGCCGTTCGTAATCGAGTAGTCGTCGCCGTGGAATGTCTCGAGTTCCCAATCGATATATCCCACCCAGCTTACATTGTTTTTTATCTGTCTTTTCATATTCTTATATTTTTTTGTTTCAAATTTGAGGACTGCAAAGATATTAAAAATAATCGAAATTAGTTCACCTAACTTTGTAATGTAAAAATAACTGAAATTCCCTTTGAACTAAAAATAGCCACAATGAGAATGACAAGCCTAATACATAAGCATTGATTGTGATAAAAAACAAAAAAAGTTGCACAATTGATTAATTTAGTTTATCTTTGCCAACTCGTTCAGTTATCAACAGTTGGTGTTAATTACTGTAAATCAGTCAAAAAATAATAAAAAAATATATTGTTATGGGTATCAATGCTAACAAAAAAGTGAAGAGAAGAAAAGTTAGAGTGAGCGGCAACAAGAACTCCACGAACAACTGGGGTCTCAACGCAGCTGGCTGGACGGCAGTGCACAAGGCTGTCATCGCCGCCGACCAGAACAACTAATCATCTCTTCCTCCCTCCCAAACGGAGAGGGGAACAGGCCGAGACGGACATTCACACGGGTGGATGTCTGTTTTCTTTTTATCTCTTATTCAACGCTTCCGACGGCACAAGCCGGCGATAGGTGCGTTCGGACGCCAGCTGCTCGGCCGACTTGATGCTGAGGCCGTTGGCAGAATCCATTGTCTGCCCGTCAATCTCGACATGCACGTAGTAAACGGCGTGGTTGTCGTGACCGTGGCGCTCGGTGCGGTCGAGCACAAAGTGCAGCTTCAGGTGGCGCTTCTGGCAGTAGTCAATCAGGCGACCTTTGTAGTTCCAGTCGGTGTTGGCAAGGGTTTCGATGTCTGTGTAGTGGTTTATTATGCGTTGCAGCACTACCTTGCGCGTGAAAGAGTAGCCGCGGTCGATGTAAATGGCACCAATAAGGGCTTCGAGGGCGTTGCCCTCGAGCGAGCGGTTCTGCGAGATGCGAATGGCGGAGCGGTTGTACGAAATAATGTCGAAAAGCCCCATCTTGTGGGCAATCTTGTTAAGGCTTCGGCGACTTACTATCTTTGAACGCAACTCGGTCAGGTAGCCTTCGCCTCGGTTAGGGTATTTGGAGTAGAGGTGCTCGGCCACGATGGCGCTGAGCATGGCGTCGCCGAGGTATTCGAGACGCTCGTTGTTGAGTTTGCGCCCGTCCGAGAACTCCTGCATCGACGACTTGTGAGTCAACGCCGTGTGAAACAACTCTATATTACGCGGCGAAAATCCCAATGTCTTACGACAGAAGGAACGTATTTCGGTGTATGAATCGTTTGAAAGCTTTCGCTTGAAGATATTCTTCAACTCCATTTGCGGAAAGCGAGTGAGATGTTGTGTCCTCCGAAGCCGAATGCATTGCTCAGCGCGAAGGGTATTTCACGATGACGAGGAGCATTGAACGTGAAATCGAGCGGTTCTATACGCGGGTCGTCGGTGAAGTGGTTGATGGTGGGCGGAATAATGTCGTTCTTTATCGAAAGGACGGTGATGGCGGCTTCAAGAGCCCCTGCGGCGCCCAGCAGATGTCCTGTCATCGACTTGGTGGAGTTGAGACTTATATTCTTTGCATAGTCGCCGAAAAGAGCGACTACGGCCTTAGGCTCGGCGATGTCGCCTTGCGGGGTGGAAGTTCCGTGGGTGTTGATATGTACAACGTCCTGGAGGTGCATCTGTGACTCCTCGACGGCCAACCGCATGGCAGCGGCAGCGCCGACACCCTCGGGATGCGGGGCGGTGATGTGGTGAGCGTCGGCGGTAGCACCCCAGCCGGTGAGCTCGGCATAAATCTTGGCGCCTCTCGCCTTGGCGTGCTCCAGTTCTTCCAAAATCAGCGTTGCCGAACCCTCGCCAAGAACAAATCCGTCGCGATCGGCGTCGAACGGACGCGAAGCGGTCTTGGGGTCGTCGTTGCGGGTAGAAAGCGCCTGCATCGAGGAGAAAGCCCCGATGCCACTCTCTGTGATAGCCGCCTCGGAACCGCCAGCGATGGCGGCCACGGCCTTGCCCAGACGTATCAAGTCGAACGCCTCGCCCAACGCAACGGCAGAAGAAGCGCAAGCGGCGGTCACCGCATAGTTGGGTCCTTTCAACCCATAGCGAATCGAGATGATACCTGAACAGATGTTGGTGATGGTCTTGGGGACGAAGAACGGGCTGAAGCGAGGCACGAATCCTCCTTTGCAGAAGTCAATACTCTCGTTCTGGAATGTATTCACCCCACCGAATCCGGAGCCCCAGATAACGGCGACTCGCTCTTTGTCGATAGGACCTTCGAAAATACCCGAGTCGGCTATCGCCTCGTCGGTCGAAACAATAGCATATTGCCCGAACCTATCAAGACGATTGGCCTCCTTGCGGTCGAAAAACGCAAGTGGGTCGTAGCCTTTCAGCTCACTGGCTATATGACATTTGAATTTTTCGGTGTCGAAATAGGTAATCACGTCCGCGCCGCTTACTCCATTAATCAACGCATTCCACAATGATGGAACATCGTTGCCTATCGGAGTAAGCGACCCGATACCTGTGACTACAACACGTTTCAGTTCCATTAAAACTGATTACGCAGTGATTTGCTTAGTTAGCTTTTGCCTCTTCAATGAACTTGATGGCGTCGCCAACTGTAGAGATCTTCTCGGCTGCATCTTCGGGGATGCTGATGTTGAACTCTTTCTCAAGCTCCATGATAAGCTCAACAGTATCCAAAGAATCAGCTCCGAGATCGTTAGCAAAGTTAGCAGTCTCAACTACTTCTTTTTCATCTACTCCAAGCTTGTCAACAATGATAGCTGTTACTTTCGTTGCAATTTCAGACATAATCTTAATTTTTGGATTAAACGAGTTGCAAAGAAACAAAAAAAAACAAACATACAAGTGTTTTTTGAGGCGGTTTATCCCCAACTAAAAGTTAATAAGCTGTGAAACAACCCCCTGATTTGTTAAAAATTTTCACATTTACAAATATTTGCGCTTCGAAACGGTTTAATGACAGGTGCTTCGGAGAGTGCGAAATGTTAAAACTGTCTTTGAATTTGGCACTTGTTTATCATTCGACTGTTTTTTTTCTCATGTAGCGTTACTCTCTTGATTTTTTTGATTTCATCGGTGTTCGTGATTGCTTTGCAATTCAAGACGCTATAAAGGGTATAAGAGCGAATATTTTTCTGGAAGACAAATGCTTGACAATGTTGATATTAACCTTTTTCAACATAACAAAAAACGGCGAAAACACGGCTTGTAACATTTTGTGAAACAATAGAATACATCTACAGGTTTTGCTCAGGTTTTGCTCAAGTTTTGATGAACTACTGGGCAACATTAGTGTTGAGCCTATGTAAAGACGGCCTTGAGCCAACGTAGGGCCAACCGTGGGTATGGTGGGTAGCGGGCAGGGGGTTGTAGGCGGGGATT
>JAFZXE010000005.1 GCA_017616895.1 Bacteroidales bacterium | reverse complement strand
TTTGAATTTTGAATTTTGAATTTTGAAGGATCTGATGGATCGGTGAGGTCGAAGGTGACTGTCACAGTTTGCTCTTTGTCGGTCATGTTCACCACTTTGGCGAGGAAATCGACGGTATCGCCCTGACGCAGGAATCGCGGTGCGTTGGGTTGCACCATGAGTTCTTTCTGGGTGATGAGCGACTTGGAGAGAGAGCCGGTCTTCATATCTTTGGTGTGCGCCACACCGCGTATGCTCCACTCGGTGAGCAACTCGGGCACGGTGAAGGAGCACTCGACGGTGCCGTCGTCAGCGGTGCGCAACGTAGGTTTGAAGAAGGCCAGTGTGTTGAGGTTGGAGCGAAGCTGAGGCTCGTCGGCATTTTTGTCGTCTGACTGGGAGCCATCTGCCTGCCGAGGGCTTTCGGCAACACCACCGACGAAGGCGACAATATCTTCGTCGGATATCCGTAAGCCGGACTCGGGGGTGCCGACAGTGACGATCTCCTCGAGCTCGAGGGTGGCGTTCTTTGCAGTGCGTTTTCTTACGCCGCCCTGCATGGTGACCATTCCACCCTCGCCCCGAGCGGTGCCGCAGGCATAGCTGTCCATATTGTACAGGATGCGGGAAGGGGCCAGGAAACCGTAAAGAGTCCATGCGTTATAGTTGAGCGGCGGAACGGGATTCATGACGGGACGTCGCTGATGGTTATTCAAATGGATGAAGGTGGCGTATGAATCAAAATCAAGCATTATCGGGTTGTAGTTTGACTGCCATGGGTCAAGCGCTGCATGGAGATGGCCGTAGGTGTCGAGGGCGGCGTCGTACATGGTCAGCATGAGGTTAGAATGCGTTGATGTGTTGATATGTTGATGTGTTGATTTGTTTGCCGACTGCAGACTGCTCACTTTTATTGTCCAGGTTTCGGTGGTGCCTGGCTGGAGCTTGTCGCGGAACGAGGATATGGTTATGTCGAGTTTTTTATCGTCGTAAGGGACGTCTATCGTGAAGGTCTTTGGGGAGGCCACGTTCTCCCTTATCGCAAACAGCTCCACTCTTATACCTCCCTTATAGTCGTCCTTTATCGGTATCTCGATGGTTTTCACATTGTCGTTCAACTCGATTGTCCTCCTGTCAAGCACTTCGGAATCTTTGGAGAGGATGTATATCACCTTGACACCCTTGAACCTGGAGCCGATGCGCAGGCAGTAGGTCTCGCCGACGTGGGCCTGCTTGTTTGCCGAAGTCCATATCAATGAGTGCGACTGCACTTTTTTGCTGTCGGGAGGCATGAAGATATATGTGTTTTGCGACTCGACGCTCTGCCCGTCGGAATCGACGGTGCGGCATTTGACCCTGTATGTGCCGGCAGGAAGGTGACCGAGGGACAAGGTGTTGCTGAGAAGGTCTTTTGAGACATGGACATTCTTGTCGAGCAGCAGACGCTCTTCGGCCCAAAGAGAGGGGTCGATGTCGGACCTGTCGTAGGCCAAATCGCCGAAGAGGCCGGCAAACTCATCACGGGAGATGGAGTGAGACACCTTGGCATCGCCCAATTCTCCTAACAGTTTGGAAGTGATTCGGGGTTGGGGCTGCCTCAAACTATAGACCTGGACAGAGACGTTGCCGTCAATCGGGTCGCCGTCGAGATTGCAGTAGGAGAAACGCAAGGAGTCGAACGAGTCAACCTCGCCGCCTTGCGGAAGCGAGATATGGCTGTTCTCGTAGCCGACACGCAGAGTGTGAGTCTGCGTGTGTGTTTCGCCGTTGAGGTCGGTCACATCGGCGGTTACCGTATAAATGAAGCAGGGTTTGTTGGAAAGTTCGACCGAAGAGTCGGGCATCGGCGTGAAATGAATCTCAAACTTGCCCTCGCCGTCAGTGACGGTTTCACCTCCAGCCACGGTCGTTTTTTTGCGGACTGGATGGTACCACCAACGCCAGGGGCGGTACATCTCGCTTCGCTCCACGGTGTAGCTCACCTTTGCACCGTCGATGGGTACCTGGGAATAGGAGGCGGCAAGGCCGTTGACCGTCAGCTCTTTGCCGAACGAGTGACGCTCTTTGTCGCCATACATCTTCACGATGAACTTGGGTTGCTTGTACTCTTCGACATTCAAATACGTGTATTCCATCCCGCGCTTGCCATGTTTGGAAAACAGATAAAACATGCCGGGAAGTGCGTCGGAGGGTATTTTGAACTCGCCGTGACACATGCCGAACTCGTCGGTGGTAAACCGTGCGGAATCAACCGTCTTGCCATTGACGTCATGCAGAGAAACATCCAGCCTCATTCCAGGACAGACTTTCTCGGTTGTGTGGCCGTCGCCGGAATAGACCACGTATGCGAAACTCACCGTCTCGCCGAGCTTATATACAGGGCGGTCGAGTTGGCAATACGCCCGTACATTTTTTTCAGGATTTTCTTTTTCAAACTCTTCGGCATCCGCTTCCAATAGCAATCCTTTGTATGTCGTTTGAACGGAGAGGAAGTCGTCCTCGCCAACCCCCACATAGTTGTTTTTAAACTCGTAGTAGCCGTTCTTGTCGGTGACTGTGGTCGCTATGGTCTTTTCTTTGTAATCTTCAAAATCATTCCGAATTTTAACGAGTACCAGCTTGATTTTCTGGCCGACAACGGGTTCGCCGTTTCTCCTAAGGATAAGGTAGCCACGCAGGGCGTTCTCGTCGGGCAAAGCAGGCACTAGCATGGCATCGCAACAGGTGAATGAGCCGTAGGACAGCCCGTTTTCATTAAAATCCTCGCTGGTGGAAGCTATAAGTATGTATTCGCCGGTAGGCAGCGACGGGATGTAGGTATATATCTTTTGCTCCTTGTAGTCGGCTGTGCGCTCGACAGCCTGATTCCACTGCTTGACAACAGGCTGCTCAAGCAGCTCCTTTATGTAGTTCTTGCTGTCCCATTCGGGTGCTTTTGATTTGAATTCTTTGACAATCCTATAATATACGGCATCGACATTGCGGTGGGTGGTGACGGCCAGTATCGCATGGTCGGCCATCTGCTCTTCATTGTCTATCAGGATTGAACATTCGGGATGTACTATCTTGTTTATCAAATTGGCACATGCCACACCGCCCGAGCTCTTGGGATAGATCGCCACCGCTTTGTCACAGCAGGCTTTTGCCTCGACGTAGCGCCCTTCCGTGTAGAGTTTGTTTGCAGCTTTCAGGTAAAACTGGGTCACCAAGTCGCATCCGCCGTTGTACGACTCGGCATGTTGGATGTAGGTCTCGGAGGCGATTGCATTACCGTTTGCAATTTTTGATTCCAATTCAAGTTTTTTCAGGTCGAGCCATATTCGCAGGCACTCATCGTCGTTGCGATGGAAAGCTATCAGTTCATCGGCCATTCTTAGACGTTCCGTCGGATTTTTCTCGCTTTCAATGGCCATGTTCATCACCAGGTCGTATAGGGTTGGGGTGGTATTGAAGCCATCGTGGACAGGCTTTTCACAAAAGACCTCCACCGACTTAATGTCGGTTTTCTGCAAGATTTCCTTGGCTTCCAACGCCAACGCGTTGTGTTTGGCAATCTCCTGCTCAAACCTCTTTGCCGGCCACAGTTTGTAGTCCAAATCCTCCTCGTCGGTGTCTTTGTTTTTATGTGTGATGGTATAGTTGTTCCATTTGTAATACGAATAGTAGAACCGGGCGATTATAGCGTGGCAGAGAGCCTTGTCAACCGCATCAAGATTATCGACAATGCCGAGGTATCGCATCAATACCGAATCGGTGACATCTTCCTGAAATTCAGACGCTATGAGCTCCATCTTGAACGCTCCCGTGAGCGTGTTGCGCGAGTCGCCCGATTTCTGCGCCAGCGCAAAAAGCTTGGTGGCCTTGCTGTAGGCTTTGTTGTAATCCTCGCTGTCATAAAGCTTGTTGACATCATTCCACTCCTTGGCAAAATCCGTCTGCGCCATCGCCCCAACCAGCGGCAACGCCATAAGAAGTGTCAAAAATACCTTGCGAATCATGATATGCTAATACGTTGATAGGTTTCTGTATTCAAAATTCAAAATTAGCAAACCACCTATTCAAATGGTTTGCGAAACTCGCAGCCGTTTCTCCATTCCGAGCAGCCATAGGCCGTCTTGCCTTTGATTATGTGTCCTTTGCCACACAGCGGACACACATCGCCCTCCTTCACCTGTTGTTCTTTCTTCTTCGATGCGCGTTTCTTGGGGGCTTTCGGTGTCTTGGGCGTAGTCGTTGCACTCTGTGTACTCTGAGTTTTCTGATTATTCGGGGCGATCTCTACAGCCGCCACCCGTCGGTTGCTGGAGTCACTTATCACCTGCTGCACTATCTGATACACCATCGCCTTCAGCTCTTCCAAAAACTGCGACGCCTCATATTTGTGCGCTTCTATGTCGCGTAGCTTCTTCTCCCATTGGCCGGTCAGCTCGGCACTCTTCAGCAGCTCTTCGTGTATGATGCCTATCAGGTCGATGCCTGTCGGCGTAGCACTCAGCGACTTGCGTTCCTTCTTTATGTACCCTCGCTTGAAAAGGGTTTCTATTATTGCGGCTCGTGTCGAAGGCCGTCCTATGCCGTTCTCCTTCAGCGCGTCGCGCAGCTCTTCGTTCTCCACCGTCTTCCCAGCCGTCTCCATCGCCCTCAGCAGCGTAGCTTCGGTATATGGCTTGGGAGGTGTTGTCCATTTCTCGGCCAGAGTGGGTTCGTGCGGACCTTTCTCGCCTTTCTGGAAGTCGGGCAGCGTGCGCTCTTCATCTTGCTGATCGGACTTGTCGGACGAGTCGGACTTGTCGGATTTTCCTCCGAACACCGCTCGCCAGCCTTCGTCGAGTATCTGCTTGCCCGAAGTCTTGAACTTCACCTTCTCCACCTTTCCTGTCACCGTTGTGGTGGCGAACTTGCAGTCGGGATAGAACACTGCGATAAACCTCCGCGCCACCAAGTCATAGACGCGCTTCTCATCGTAGGTCAGGTCGCCGTTCGACGGATTCACTCCCGTAGGTATTATTGCGTGGTGGTCGGTCACCTTCGTGCTGTCGAACACCTTCTTGCTTTTGGGTAGTTTCTTGCCCATAAGCGGCTGTATCAACGCTGCATACGGCACCAACCCTTGCAGTATCTGCGGACACTTGGGATAGATGTCGTCGCTCAGGTAGGTCGTATCGACACGCGGATAGGTAGTCAGCTTCTTCTCGTAGAGCGACTGTATGTGTTTCAGCGTGTTGTCGGCCGAGAAGGAGAACTTCTTGTTGCATTCCACCTGAAGGCTCGTTAGGTCAAACAGGCGCGGAGGCGCCTCGGTGCCGTTCTTCTTCGTCACTCCGGTCACCTCGAAATCCTTGCCTCTTATCGACTCCAGCGCATTCTGGCCTTCCTCTTCGGTCTTTATGCGGTTGCCTGCGGCCGACTTCTTCTTGTCCGACTCGTCCGACTCGTCCTCCGAATCCGCCACCTGAAGGTTGAACAGCGTGTCGCGATACACAGTCGAGAGCAGCCAATACTGCTCGGGTTTGAAATTGTCTATCTCCAGCTGTCGCTTCACTATCAGCGCCAGCGTGGGCGTCTGCACTCGTCCTATCGACAGCACCTGTTTCTGCATCTGTCGGTATTTCAGCGTGTAGAGCCTCGTGGCGTTCATTCCCAGCAGCCAGTCGCCAATCGCTCTGCAAAGACCTGCCTCATACAGCGATTGGTAATCGTCTTGCGGCTTAAGGCTCGAAAAGCCTTCTTTTATTGCCTCTTCGGTCAGCGACGAAATCCACAGTCTTTCCACCGGACATTTCGCCTGCGCCTTCTGCATCACCCACCGCTGTATCAGCTCGCCTTCCTGCCCGGCATCGCCGCAGTTCACTATCCGCTCGGCGTTCTGCATCAGCCGTTTTATCGTCTCAAACTGTTTCTTATATCCGTCGTTCTCTATCAACTTTATGCCGAACCTCTGCGGTATCATCGGCAGCGAGCCGAGCGACCACGTCTTCCACCCTTCGTAGTAGTCGTGCGGCTCCTTGAGGGTGCACAGATGGCCGAACGTCCAGGTCACCTGGTAGCCGTTGCCCTCCATATATCCGTCGTGCGCGGTCGTAGCGCCCAACACCTTCGCGATGTCGCGTCCCACACTCGGTTTCTCTGCTATACAAACAATCATTTTAGTGAAGAGTGACTAGTGAATAGTGAATTGACAATAGTTGTTACCTCTAACTTAAAACTTAAAACTTACAGCTTAAAACTTACAGCTTAAAACTTACAACTTAAAACTTACAACTTAAAACTTACAACTTAAAACTTACAGCTTAAAACTCAAAACTTAAATCCCACGCTCGCCCAACCGTCTCTCACCCTCTCTCCTTCCATCCTCAATCCCAGCTCCTCCGCCTTCGCCTTCAGCATCGGCACATCGCTCTCGTAGAATCCGCTCATCACCAGCATCCCGCCCTGCTTCATAGTCCTCACGTATGCCCCCATATCGTTCAGCAGTATGTTGCGGTTGATGTTCGCCAAAATCACGTCGAAACGTCTTTCTTCTCCCAGCGTCGCCGCGTCGCCCAGCCGGCACACTATCTCGTCGCAGCCGTTGCGCTGCACGTTCTCCATTGCGTTCTTCCAAGCCCACTCATCGACATCCACCGCCTCCACATACTCCGCTCCACGTTTCTTCGCCAATATCGCCAGCACCGCCGTTCCGCAACCCATATCCAGCACACTTTTCCCTTTCATATCCAAGTCTCTCAGCCATGTGAGCATCATGTAGGTCGTCGCATGGTGGGCCGTCCCGAATGACATCTTCGGCTCAATCTCTATCTCATATTCCACATCGTCCCTATGTTCGTGAAACGGCGCCCTCACCCAGCAGAAACCGTCCACCAGCACCGCCCGATGCCCTTTCTCCCACTCTGCGTTCCAGTCTTTGTCCTCCAGTTCCTCCACCTTGTATTCCACCTTGCAACCCTCGCAGTTGTCCGCGATAGCCGCCTTCAGCGCCGCCTCGTCGTATTTCTCCGTCTGCACGTATGCGTCCAACCCATCGGCCCTATTCTCAAAACTGTCATATTCCCCCTCGTCGCCCAAAGCATAAACCAGCAAATCGCGGAAAGGCTCCACCGGCGAGAGTTTGAATTTTACCACATTATATTTCATATCTACATTCTGTTTAATCCGTTGTTGCAAACTGTGTTTCAACGATATGCCAAACCAGCACATCTGAAACATACTTGCAAATATACGATTTTATTCAGATGCACATCGTCCGCAAAAAAGACAGAAAGTAGTTAGTGGTCAGTAGCCAGCAATTAGTAGCCAGTATTGACTCTTAACACCTACACGAACCCACTTGGGTCAAAGCCAAGTAGAAGCCAGGTAGGAGTTGTATCGAAGTTATATACTACTTGGGTGCTAGTTGATACGGCTCAATACTAGAATTACCCTATAATTACCCTAGAGTTACCCTAGAATTAACCTAGAATTATCCCCCTCACAATTCCCGTCGCACTCAAATGAATATCAGTGATTTTCCTGCGTATAATAATTGCATCATACATTTGTACATGCAACCGAGAAAAACTTTCACGATTTTCGACATTAATTTTCACTTTTTTCAAGCATCCATCAACCAGCAGCCCATTCACTAACACACTAACGCATTAACACAATCTCCCCCCCCCCCCGCTCAGGTCACAGATCACTGGTCACCGGTCACCTTTTTTGTTCGTTTCCCGTCGAACGACCACCCTATCTTCATTGTAAAAAGGGTTGATGCGTAGTTGGAGTAGTCGAGATTATGATATATCAACCCGTCGTCGTCATGTTTGGCAAGCAGCACTCCGACGGTGTTTTCTATCGTCAAGCCGAACGGGATGTTCATCTTGATACCGATAACCAGCGAAGGTCTTACCCTTATCTGCTTCATGGTATAGGGAACCGTATGTATCTCCCATCCGTCGTTGTCCGTCATGAGGTTCAGCTTGTGCCAACCTTGTGCATAGTTCAATCCTATTGCGGCAAACGGGCAGAGACGGCTGCGACGCTGTTTCCACGGATAAACCCTGTATTGCGCCTGCATAAATAAACCCTGGGTGCCTCGTGTCACGTCCATGAGTTTCATAGGAACCGTAAATCCCAAATCGGCTGTCACCGCAGAACGAATGCCGATTCGGTATTCGTAACTTAACATGACGGTTTGAGCAAGAGGCGACAAAACGCCCACTTTCACACAATGACGAGCAACACCATCTTCCGGATGCTGAGCCATAAGACAATTCGGCATCACCAACGTCAACGTTGCGATTAAGAGAAACGCCACCTTTTTCATTTGGCACCTCCTTTCGATGCTGTCGTGCCAGTCGTTGAGCTCACGGTATCAATATCGTAGTGGCTCTTCCAACACCCCGGATACACCACTATCGGCGATGACCTGTTTTCTTCATCAACATAAATCAACCTCCCGTCATACTCTATACCCCAATCCGGATACACTATTTTAAACTTTCTTCCCGTCATGTACGGGTTGTCGAAGTATTTGACGTAGCTGAAGCCCCACTTGCCTTCGCTGTCGGTTTTCGCACATCCGAGATACGTACCCTCCGTCCTATAGTTAGGGTACTGTTCGTAATTTAGTTCCCAAAAGTACAGCTCGGCATCAACTATCGGCGTAGTCAACGTGCTGTCACTGTATAGCACACCGCGTATCGTTTCCTCTTCATACCTGTGAGGAAAACATCCGACCAAAGTCAGCGTGACTACCGCAATTGCGATTATCAATAGTTTTTTCATGACGGTTCTTTTGATATAATAACTCGCTTTCACTAAATTAGTTGCAAAAATGCGAAAAAAGTAACGCGACATTCAATATATTTAACAATTATTAACAAACCACACTACCACAATAACGCAATCATCCCCTTATCTATTATGCGATGATATATGCGTGCCTTAATTTATTATGGAGAACTTTTTATTTAGTTATTCTCCAATACCAAAAAATTGAGTACTTTTGCTACCCTATATATGAGGTCATGCGGCCAAATTTGGTGTGTGTATATTTTTGGATATTAGTTCTTAATGATAGAATTCGACAAAAAAGATATTGCTGTATTCCGCTCGCTGATTGAGGGGTCTCACTCGATTGCGCTCATCTCTCACACCAATGCTGACGGCGACGCTATGGGCTCGATGCTGGGCACGAAGCGTGTGGTCGAGGCTCACTCGAAGGCTAAAATCACTATGCTGCTCCCCTCCCCTCGTCCCGATGTGTTTGCGTATCTGCCGGGATACGGCGATATCGTAGTCGATTCGGACAACCATGAGGGATGCACCAAGGCGCTTATGGAGGCCGACCTTATCATTGCGGTGGATTTGAACAACGCCACTCGTGTAGATAACCTGGCGCAAGCGCTCGTGGAATCGCAGGCACACAAAGTTTTGATTGACCACCACCACTCGCCAGACAGAAACCTGTTTCATCTGCTGTTCTCGATACCCGAGTTCTCTTCGACTTGCGAGCTGGCCTACTGGCTTTTCGCCCAGATGTACGGAGAGGAGGCCATCGACCGCGAGACGGCGAGATGCCTCTATTCGGGAATCTGCACCGACACGGGATTCTTCGCCTACAGCTGCGAGAGCCCTACGGTGTATGAGGCGGCGGGACGACTGGTGGTGAAGGACATCGACCCGGCGGGCATACACGACGAGATATCCAACTGCTTCAGCATCGAGCGGATGCGCTTCTACGGCTTCGCGCTGAGCGAAAGGCTGGTGATAATGGACGACATAAAAGCCGCATACTTCCATTTCTCGCTCGACGACCAAAAGAGGTTCGGTGTGGAGCCGCAGGATATGGAAGGTTTGGTGAACTACACGCTGATGATGAAAGAGATAGAGGTGGGAGTTCTGATGAGAGAGGAACCGACGAGAGTGAAGCTGTCGTTCAGGGCGAAGGGAGATTTCGACGTGAGCACCTTTGCCAACAAACTGTTTGGCGGTGGAGGACACACGAAAGCCGCTGGAGCCAACAGCACACTCGGATTGGAGGCAACGGTGGAACTTGTGGAACAAAAACTTAGAGAGGCGCTGGAGAAACAATGAGACACGAGATACTGTACATATTGGCCGTTATGAGTGTGTTGGCTGCGGGATGCCACAACGACCCGCCTGTCATCGGTGCGCCCGACGAGAAGCCCAGCATCACGGAGAATATGGCGAACGCCAACCGCTATATCGTGGAGTCGGAAGAGACGCAGATTAACGCATACGTGGAGCGCAGGCAATGGAAGGTGAGCCAGACGCAGACGGGTGTGCGCATCAACGAATACCAGCCGGGCGAGGGCAAAAAGCTTGACTGGGAGGAGACGGCGGTGGTGGAATACAGCGTGTCGGACCTTAGTGGAAGAACGATATACACAGGAATGTGTGACACATTGACCATAGGACGCAGGCAGCCGACAGCTGGTTTGGACGCAGCACTTCTGCAGCTTCACCACGGGTCGAAGGCATACGTGATAGTGCCGTCGAACGAAGCTTACGGAATGGTGGGCGACGGCGACAGGATAACAAACAGGAAAATTCTAATATATGACGTGAGAGTGAAGTAAGTTTGACATCGAGTGCGTGCCCGCACAGGGCAATTAATAAATAGTAAATGGATAAGAAATAAAACAGAAAAATACTCTCGACATATCAACATATCAACATATCCACATATCAACAAACCCAACCTCAAACCTTTTAAACATTAAAACATTTCAAACCTTTCAATCATATCAACCTATCCACATATCAACACTCAAACCTTTCAAACATATCAACCTATCAACACACTAACACAATAACGCAATAACACAATAACGCAATTCCTTATCGAACAATATAAAATATTTTCACATGAAAAAAACTTACATACTTTTTGCGATGGCTGCAACGATGATGATATTTGCAGCGTGCAACCGCGGACCTAAGCCCGACAAAGATGGTTTCTACACCGCCGAAAGCGGTTTGATGTACAAATTCATCGAAGAGAACAAAGACGCCCAGATTGTCAAGATGGACGACCTGCTCGAAGGCGAGATGTCCATTGTTTTCGATGGCGACACATTGTTTTCTAACATCGGGCATCCCGACATCTTCACCCGCGTCGAGGACGACTGGTTCCAGGGCGGTCACAACGAAGCGTTCCTGATGATGCACGAAGGCGACCACGCCGTGTTTGGCATTTCCGCCGATTCGATTGCTAAATTCCTCGAGGCCACTCAGATGCCGAAAGGCTACAAGCCAAACCAGAACATGCGCATATACTATGATGTTCACCTGACCCACATCCTCAACAAAGAGGACATAGCCAAACGCGAAGCCGACTATATGGCCGAGATGAACAAAAAGCAGGAAGCCGAGGAAGAACTCATCAAACAGTATGTGGCGGACAACAATATCAAGGTCAAACCGAACGAGAACGGCATGTATGTGATAGTGAAGAAGCCCGGTGTCGGCAAGAAAGCCGAAAAGGGCAGCACCGTGAGCGTATATTACGCAGGACGCCTGCTCAACGGAAAACTGTTTGACACCAACATGGAGAGCGTAGCCAAAGAGGAAGGTCGCCAGGGTGGTCACTTCCAGCCGTTTGCCTTCACACTCGGCCAGCGCTCGGTGATATCAGGATGGGAAGAAGGCATCGCGGGATTGCGCAAAGGCGCTAAAGCCACACTTATCATCCCTTCAAACCTTGCCTACGGCGCCACCGGAGCCGGCAACGACATACCGCCCTACTCACCGCTGGTGTTTGACGTAGAAGTGGTATCTGTGAATTAAAATGAAACAATAACCTATAAACAAGAAACTAATATGAAACAAGTCGTTTATACACTGTCATGCGCCTTATTGTGCGCTCTTATGGTAACTTCCTGCCACCGTGGTCCCAAGTCGGACATCGAAGGCTTCACAAAGACCGAGAGCGGCCTGCACTACCGTTTTGACACCCAGAACGCCGATGGACGTCAAGTTCAGAAAGGCGACCTGCTCAACGGTGAGATGCTGCTGCGTCTTGATAACGACACCCTTTTCTCGAACGTGGGCGACCCAGGCAACCTACTGGTGGTCACCGACGGACGTTTTGACGGCGACCTCACCGAAGGTCTCCTCATGATGCACGAGGGCGACAAGGCGGTCTTTGCTATCGATGCCGACAAGATGGCGGCACAGCTGCAGCCGAACCAGATGCCTCCTTCATACAAGAACGGCACAAATATGAAACTCTACTACGAGGTGAACCTTGTGTCAGTCAAATCGGCTGAAGAAATGGCTGCCGCAAAGAAAGAGTTTGAACAGAAGATGGAATCGATGAAGGGCGAGCAGAAAAAAGCCCTCGAGACCTACATCTCCGAAAACAACATCACCGCCACACCCAACGACGAAGGCCTCTATGTCATCGTCTCGAAGAAAGGCAACGGCCCGAAAGTTGAGGTGGGTCGCCGCATCAAGGTCGCCTATACCGGATACCTGCTCAACGGCACAATCTTCGACTCGTCGAACAAAGAGGTTGCCCAGCAAAACGGTCTCGAAGAACACGACGCCCTCGAGTTTGTGGTTGGACAGGCCAACCTCATCAAAGGTTGGGACGACGGCCTGATGGGACTTGCCCAGGGTTCGAAAGCCAAACTCATCATCCCCGAAAACCTCGCCTACGGTGCCAAAGGTGCAGGCGAGATGATTCCTCCATACGCCACTTTGGTTTTCGACATCGAAATCCTGTCGGTTCAATAACATCACTCTACAACCTCATAAACAGACTTTTACATGAAAAATATCGTCATATTTGGTGCACCAGGCGCCGGTAAAGGCACTCAGTCAGAATTTCTGGTCGAGAAATACAATCTCAACCACATATCCACCGGCGACCTCCTCCGCAAAGAGATAGCCGACCAGACAGAACTGGGCAAACGTATCAAAAGCATCATGGACAGCGGCTCACTGGTGAGCGACGACATCGTGGTCGAGATGATTGACAACGCCATCGCCAAGAGTGACCGCGGAATGTTGTTCGACGGATTCCCGCGCAACGTGAAGCAGGCCGAGACACTCGACCAGCTGATGAAGAAACACAACCGCGAGATTACCTGCATGGTGAGCCTCGATGTGCCTCGCGAGGAGCTGATACGCCGTATGCTCGAACGCGCCAAGACCAGCGGTCGAAGCGACGACAACGAGCAGACAATCAAGCATCGTCTCGAAGAGTATGAGCGTCAAACCAAGCCTGTGGCCGACTACTACCAGAAACAGAACAAACTGATAGCCATCAACGGACTTGGTAAAATCGAGGAGATTGCCGCCAATATCGCCAAAGCTATAGGTTAATTGTGTTAATGCCTAATAAAAGATGAACTCCAACTTCGTCGATTACGTTAAAGTGTATGTCCGCTCAGGAAAAGGCGGCGCCGGTTCGGCTCATCTGCTGCGTGTGAAATATAACGCCAAAGCAGGTCCCGACGGTGGCGACGGCGGACGTGGCGGTCACGTCATTCTGCGTGGCAACACACAGCGATGGACACTTCTCCACCTCAAATACACCAAACACGTATTTGCCGAAGACGGACAAAACGGAGGCGAGAACCTGCGGACAGGCCGTCAAGGGGCCGACCAGATACTTGATGTGCCGCTGGGATGCGTGTGCCGCGATGCCGACACAGGCGAAGTCATCGGCGAGGTGACCGAAGACGGAGAGGAACTCATCATCGCCAAAGGCGGACGCGGAGGATTGGGCAACGACCACTTCAAATCGCCTACCAACCAGACACCGCGCTATGCCCAACCCGGCGAGCCTGCGATTGAGCGTACCATCATCATCGAGCTGAAGATGCTGGCCGACGTAGGACTGGTGGGATTCCCCAATGCCGGCAAATCGACGCTGTTGAGCGTACTTTCAGCTGCACGACCCGAGATAGCGGACTACCCGTTTACGACGTTGGTGCCGAACCTTGGCATCGTGAAATACCGCGACGACCAGTCGTTCTGCATCGCCGACATACCAGGTATCATCGAAGGTGCCAGCCAAGGGAAAGGCCTCGGATTACGATTCCTGCGACATATCGAGCGCAACTCCATCCTGCTGTTCATGGTCAGCTGCGAGCAACTCGACATCAATAAAGAATACGAAATCCTGCTGGGCGAACTGGAGACCTACAGCCCCGAACTGCTCGACAAACAGCGGCTACTGGCGGTCACCAAGTGCGACATGCTCGACGAGACGATGATAGCACAACTGAAAAGCCATCTGCCGAAAGATGTGGAGTGCATCTTCATCAGTTCTGTGAGCGGCCTCAACATGCAGGAACTGAAGGACCGCATCTTCGCAATGCTTAACAAGCCCACCGAATGATGGACCGACTCTTGACGTGGGACACCGACGCTCTCGTTTGGATAAACTCCCACAACTCCCCCACCCTCGACTGGATAATGTGGATAGCCAGTCAGTCGTGGTCGTGGACAATAGTGTTCTCAATAGCCATAGGGTTGCTTACTTTGCGCTACGAACCCCGCCGCTGGTGGGTTGTGCTGATAGCCCTTGTGTTCTGTATCCTTCTTGGCGACCGCATCTCGGTTATGGCGTTCAAAGATGTGTTCCAACGGCTGCGTCCCTGCCACGTGATTGACAACCTGCACATGTTTCGCACAGGATGCGGCGGTCAGTACGGCTTCGTTTCATCGCATGCGACCAACATCTTTTCGCTAGTCACTTTTTTTGTTGCCCGATACACATTCCGCAACGGTGCGGTTGAAGTAAAACACAAATGGATTGTTGCCATCGCGCTTATTCTGTGGGCCTTGCTCGTATGCTATAGTCGTCCCTATCTGGGAAAACACTACCCGTGCGACGTGATATGTGGCGCCCTGCTCGGCATCGTCATAGGTCTTGCCGTCCATTTCGTCACACGATGGGTGGAATCACGCCTCAAACGAGTTAAGCGACAGCCAAACGACATACAATAAATACACACGCTGAACGTTTCATAAATATGAAGAAAATACTTTTACCGCTGATACTTGTTGCCGCCATCGGCACTCTACAAGCCCAGGACAAGGAGGTTATGGGCAAATATCAGAGTCAGCTGCAGCAACTGTTTGAAAAGGTGCAGAACGCACCTACCGACAACGAGCGCTACCTCGCCAACGAACAGGCGGTGGAGCTTTTCAGCCAGGCGTTCGAGGAGGAAGACTCGCAAAAGTGGAACTGGCAGTTCTCAAACTACGTGTCGGTGCTGCGCTCGCCCGACAAGGTGTTCACCATCATCTCTTGGCCGGTGGTGAAGGACAACGGCGAATACGAATGTTTCGGCTTTGTGCAGGCAAAAGGAAAAGACGAGGATGACGACGACGCATGGTTCGCCTACCCGCTGCACGACCTGAGCGACGAAATCATAAACCGCGAGGAAAGCGTGCTCGACGCCGACCACTGGCTGGGGTCGGTATATCAAGAGTTGATACAGACTTCATACGAAGGCAAGACATACTACACGCTGCTGGGTTGGAACGGATGCTCGATGCTCACTCAGCGCAAAGTGATTGAGCCGATACAGATAAATCCCAAAAACGGCAAGCCGCAATTCGGTCAGGCTCTCTTCAAGCGAGACAAAAACCGCCGCCGCATAGTGCTGGAATACAACAAAGAGGCTATGGTCAACCTCAGATATGAGAAGCAGCTGAGCATCTCTCGAGAGAATGTGCGCACCAAGAAAGACGGCCGCACCGTCACCACCCAGGTTACCCACGAAACCCCCGAGCAGATGATAATCTTCGACGAGCTGGAGCCGCAGGTGGCGGGCATGGAGGGATTGTTCCAATACTATGTGCCGTCGGGCAAAGAGATGGCCTACGTGTTCGTGAACGGACGCTGGGAACTGCGCGAGGACGCACAAGGCCGCCTCACCGACACGAAACTCAACAAAGACTTCAAACCGGTAGAGAAAAAGAAACCAGCGTATCAGACGATCAATAGTGAACAGTGACCAGTGTTGAGACAATAAATGTCTGACAAGTCTGACAAGTCCTAACTAAAAACAAAAGCCCCCCGCCGCTGACTGCTAATTGCTAGTTCTCAACTTTCAACTTTCAAAATTCAAAATTAGCCGAAGTGCTCGAGAAGATAAACACTCCTGACGACCTGAGGAAACTGAAACGCACAGAACTGAAAGGGTTCTGCGACGAGTTGCGCCGATATATCATCGAAACCATAGCCACCCATCCCGGACACCTGGCCTCGTCGCTGGGTGTGGTGGAGCTGACGGTGGCGCTGCACTATGTCTTCAACACCCCCGACGACAAACTCATCTGGGATGTCGGTCATCAGGCTTACGCCCACAAGATTCTCACGGGACGAAAAGACCGCTTCCCGTCGATAAGAACCAAAGGGGGCTTGAGCGGATTCCCGAAGATGAACGAGAGCGAGTATGACGCTTTCGGCACCGGACACTCCTCCACTTCTATCTCGGCAGCGTTGGGGATGGCGGTGGCGTCGAAGCTGCAGGGCGAAACCGAACGGCAGCATATAGCCGTCATCGGCGACGGCTCGATGACCGGTGGCGAAGCCTTCGAAGCGTTGAACAACGTGGCGGTCAGCAAGTCGAACATACTCGTGATACTCAACGACAACGGCATCTCGATAGACAAGTCGGTGGGCGGACTTAGCCGCAGTTTGGTGCACATCACCGCATCGCCTCGCTACAACCGCTTCCGCGAAGCCGTGTGGCGTCGTCTCGGTGGCGACTCCGACCGCAAGAAACGCAGCCGCAACTTCCTGGCCAAGATGCTGTTTCTCGCCAAGTCGGCCCTGCTGAAACGCGACAGCAACCTCTTCGAGTCGTTGGGACTCCGCTATTTCGGCCCCATCGACGGACACGACATCGACGAGCTGGTCACGGTGCTCGACCGCATGAAACATATCAAGGGGCCGAAACTGCTGCATATAGTCACCAAGAAAGGCAAAGGTCTGCTCGAAGCCGAGCGCAACCCGATTGAATATCACGCACCCGGGATGTTCGACCCGGCCACAGGCAAACGTCTCTCCACCCAACCCAACACTCCCCTCGACCCTAATAATTCAAAATTCGGAATTCAAAATTCAAAATTAAAATACCAAGAGGTCTTCGGACACACCATCATAGAGTTGGCCGAGAAGAACCCGAAGATAGTAGGCATCACGCCGGCTATGCCCACAGGATGCTCGCTCAACCTGATGATGGAGCGGATGCCCGACCGCGCATTCGACGTAGGCATCGCCGAGCAGCACGCCGTCACCTTTGCGGCAGGACTCGCCTCGCAGGGCATGGTGCCGTTCTGCAACATCTACTCGTCGTTCATGCAGCGGGCCTACGACCAGGTGATTCACGATGTGGCGCTGCAGAAACTCAACGTGGTGATGTGTCTCGACCGAGCGGGACTTGTGGGCGAAGACGGAGCGACACATCACGGCATGTTCGACCTGGCCTACTTGCGTCCAATACCCAATCTGACCATCTGCGCCCCTCTCGACGAGCGAGAACTGCGCAACATGATGTACACCGCCCAGCTGCCCGATATGGGACCTTTCGTAATACGTTATCCTCGCGGAGCCGCCGAACACAGCGACTGGCACACCCCGATGGAGAAGATAGCCATCGGACGAGGACGCTGTCTGCGTCGCGGCGACGAAGTGGCGATACTCACACTCGGCCCCATCGGCAACCGCGCACTCGAAGCCGCCGAGCGCCTGCGTCAGAAAGGCGTATCGGCCGCCGTATATGACATGCGGTTTCTCAAACCCATCGACACCGAGATACTCGACTACATCATCGCCGGCGGATTCCGCAAGGTGGTCACAGTCGAAGACGGCGTGAAGAAAGGAGGACTCGGCTCAGCGGTGGTGGAATATTTCGAAGCCCACCTCTGCCCCACCCCAGTGACCATCCTCGGCCTCCCCGACCGCTTCATCGAACACGGCTCCGTAGCCGAACTCCACAGAGAGTGCGGCTTGGACATCGACAGCATAGTCGAAGCCGCGCTGTGACCTTCCCGAATCCCCCGAAATTTATTTTACCGTTTCAGCCGAATCCCCCGAAATTTAAAGCAGAAAGGCGGCTCGGTTGAGTCGCCTGTTTATTCCCTGATTGGTTGGGACAGGTGCTGGGGCCTTGACTTTGTTAGGTTGGGATTGCAAATCCCGGATAGATGGTGTTGCGGATAACATATCCGCAACAACGGGAATTTGAATGGTAAGTAGGCAAGCATGAGGACATGGTGTGTGTGGGCAAAACAAAATCACGGCCCTCGCCGTGATTTCTTGTTTACGTTTATCGGTGTCCTTCCCGGGAACGCCAGCGAATATGCCTTGTCCAGCGCCCGCAAATCCACCTTCCGCATCCCTATCCCCAGCTTCACCGACACCAGCGCCCTGAGGAACTCGCGGATCTCGCGGGGATGGGTGGTCGGCGGCGGCAAGGTGTCGTAGCCGTAGAGCTGTTCGTCGTCGATGACGGTGTTGTGGCACACCTCCCAGATGAAGTCGTCGGTGGCTTCCGTTCCCAGCCACGACTGGAGCACTCGCCTTATGCAGAACCTCCGACCCTGCATCCCCAGCAGCTGCCTCGTGCGCTCCAGCCGAAGCCAGAGCTGCACGAAACACTCCTGATTGTTCTCAATCGTTATCATAACTTTGTGCTATTGAACCGTTGAACTTTTAAACTTCTCAAGATACTCCTCCGTCTTGCTGTACCTTCCGGTTGCCACATCCTGCGTTATATATCCGCGGTTAACCCACACACGCAGGGTGCTGTCGCCGTTTCCGCTGCGACCCTGACGCTGACGCATCAGCCGATAGTCCTCGCGGTTGAACTCGTCGGGCAGCAGGTTCAGGAGGTTCTGAGGCCCCGACTGGCGCATAATCTCCGTCTCTTCTCGCAGCTCTCGCTCCAGCTGTTGGCCGAAGTAGAGCATCTTGCACCACAGGTTGTACTGCTGGCTCCAACGCACGAAGTCGGCAATCTCTTTCGTCCACTTGTATCCGCCCGCCACAAACAGCAGCATACCCTTCAGCCACGCAATCACGTTTGCCCTGTAGCTCAGCACCTCGTATGCCTCCGAGTCATAGAGACGCATCGTATCCCTGTTTTCGTCGCACATCTGCTTCGACAGCTGGTTGGCCGCCTTGCATTCAATCAACCCGCTCGAAGCCTCCAAGCGCTCTATGTAGGGTTTCAGCTCCTGCGCAAACTTTTCGTCATAGATTCCAAGTATCGGAGGTGTCATGTCGTCGTCATTGCGTATTATCGTCGCCACGTCCAGACGGCTCACCGTTCCGTCGTTCACCATCTTGCTGAAGAATTTTCTTGCGTTCGGAGGGGTCGTGCTGGCGTTGAAGTTCCAACGCAAGGGTGCGATGCCGCTCACCGAGTCGGCGCCCACTCGCTCCTGTCCGGCCAGCGAGTTGTCGAACGCCTTGCGTATCAGCAAACCCACCTCGTCCGTCGAGTTCTTCGACGTCACCTTTTTCAGTGCGTCAATCTCATCGACTATGGTGTAGATGAAGCGCTCGCCGTTGTTGTTGGCATCCACGATGCGCTGGTTAAATACCGCATCAGTGAGGTTGTCCACAAGCATCTGAATGCAGATGTCCGTCGGCCTCGGGTCTTTCTTCTGCTTGGCGCCCGGGTTCTTCTGCTTCCATTCGGCTTCACGCTGGCGGTTGGGTATGTCTCTCTGCCGGATATCTTCCATGATATACTCTATCGGCTTCTTGATGCACCCTTTTCCGATGCTCTGACGGCCTATCAGCACGTTCATGAAAGTCGCCTCATGCTCCACGTTGTCCCAGTAGCGGAACTTCACCCCGTGCATGTGCGCACCCAGCGCAGGGAACACCGCAGCCGCCACAGCGGGCTTGTAGAACGACGGCACGTTTTTCGTCAACAGCTTCACCAGAGCCGGCAGCTTCTTCGGCATCTCAGGAGGCCTTGTCAGCGTACCACCGCAGGCTTTCATGGCTTCAGCCGATTTCAGCGTCTGCAGCACCTGTCTCAACCTGTAGGGCATACCCTCGCTTTTCGCCAGCAGTGCATTCTCAATCTTCTTGCGCTTCTCCTCCAGCGGAAAGCCGTCATAGCACGGAATCACCTGGTCGAGCCATTCGGCATTGCGGCCACAGATGTGCCTCAGGTCGCAAGCCAGCTGGTAGGTCAGCGTGTCGCGGTCGCCCTCCTGCGGTTCCTTGCCGTCGTTGAACATATCCCAGTATTTGGCGATAATGTCCTTATACGCAACGCCCTTATACTCCGTCGGATAACACACATTATCCTTCTCACCCCTTCCGTTGGATATGGCTTTATCCGAACTGTAACACTGTAACACTGTAACGCTCCCCTCAGAATCACTTGTTGAAGCAGATTTACTCGTTGGAGCGGATTTGCAATCCTCGCCATTCCCACAATTCCCATTGCTCCCATCACTCTCATTTTTCCCATCACTCCCATTGTTCCCTTCACTCCCCATCTCCTTCAGGAGAGGGGGCTGGGGGGTAAGGCTGAACAGCTCGTCATCCAGAAACAAAAGGTCGTCCTCCGAATCCGTCGTGGTGAAGAACACCCTCGTGATGTCCTTCGCCCCTTGGTCGTATTCGACGTCCAGCAGGTCGCTTGCCCAGCGCAGGTTCTCCTCCTGCGAGAGCTCCGGACGGCGGCGGAATACCAGATGGTATCCCGCTCCGCGCGCACTCTTTTCGAGCATCAGCAACCCCAGCTCCTCGCGTTTAGAAAGTATGCGTTCCCTCACGCACTCCATCTCCTCGGCCTTGATGTGGTCGATATCCATACCGACAGTGTTGCTCGCTTGTGTCGCGCCTTTCAGCTTGCCGTCCTCGCCCGGCAAACAGCTGTAGTTCATCTGCAGCAAGTGTGTCTTCTGCGTCTCGTCGCCGTTCCTCACGGCCATCACCGTCGCTTTCTGCTTGCGGCTTCCGCGCAGCGTCAGATAGGACTCTCTCGTCGTCACAGGACGCATCATCTTCGCGCCGTTCTTATAGTAAATCACATGTACACTCATTTTCTGAAGTTGTTTTGGTTCGACCATATAAACTTGACCATCTCCTGAATCTGATCACTCAGCGCTTCCACAATGGCCATCGGACCTATTGCGATGGGCAGCGAAAGCTTCACGATGACGTTCTTCTTGGTACGCTTCACCTCACCGTTGGTGGTGGCGAAAAGCTCGTCATAACGACTACCGCTATCCACGGCGTATGGCATGAAGTGAGAGGTGCCCGAGTCGTCGGTAATCATGCGGCCTTTCTGGCTCGCAGTGTTGCCGTTCAGCACTATGTGCTGCCCCAGCTCGAAGCTGCAGGGATAGATGTTGATGTTGCCGTTTTCGGTATAAACCGTCTGTGTGTTCATGCGTGTGTTGTTGATGAAAACTTGTTTTCTGGTTGTTTTTTTAGAATTTTTTGTACCCATGTTTTTTGAGTTTTGCGAGAGAAGTTTTCAGAAGGGTGGCCACCGATTCTCGCGAGACTTCCTCCGCTTCAACTCTGGTTAAAAATTTGTTTTCGATTTCGATTGCAAAACTACAGCCATCAAAACAGAAAAACCTCCTACAATGGACCACTGTAGGAGGTTAAGGTATATAAAAATCAATCTTTTGCTAACGGAACAGAGCGTCGATTTCGCTCTTGCGACGCACCTTTGTGGCGCACTTTTGGTAGTCGTTATACGACAATCTCAGGTCTTTCAATCCGAACAACGCTTCAAACGGCTTCCACGATATCATCAAATCGCCGTCCTTATCGTGCTTCTTCGACAGCTCCAACCTGTGGCTCGCCACCGAAGCAAAGTAAGCCGCCTCCAACTTCACGCCCCAACGAAACCGCCCGCTTTCATCCACGCAGAAGCCCGCATCCACCGCCTTCCGCATGATAGCCATAAAGTCGGCATTCCCGGTAAGCACCGAAGCCGCATCGTCCACACCAGACATCTTACATCTGCCCTCAGACAGCCTAATCTCACCTTTCTCAACATTCAAGTTCACCACCTCGTTGTCGTGTATGTCGATATAGCTGCCCTGAACATTTATCGTATTCCCTGCCATAGTTATTTCTGATTAACGGTTCCGTTGTCGTGTATGTCGTTGTAGTTCCCCTGTACGTTCACCACCTTGGGCTCCGACTGGTCGTCGTCGAGGTGGTCGAGCATATCCCGTATGTCGTCGGGGATGTCGAGCTTGGCGCTGGTGAGCATCTCGGTGATAACCGTTTTGGCTGCCTCGCGTTTGGTCACCGTCTTACGTTTGGAGATGTTCAGGAATATGCGCAAAGCCTTTTCAAAGTCGTCCTGCGACGTCTTTTTGGCCACGCCTGCCGACAGCTTGCTCATCTCAGCCAGTTTCATCTCCAGTTCGGCGTTCTTTCGTTTCTCCTCGTCGAGCTGACCGCGTGTTTCGTCCAATTCCGTATGCAGTTTTCGGTTTTCTTCAACCATCATCCCCACGTTTTCTATCAGTTCTATTTTCTCGTCCAGGTAAGCCACCTGATCGATGAGGTCATCTTTTCTGTGTTCCAGTTCCCGACGCCAATCCTGCGCCATTTCGCCGATGTGATTATAAGTCGTATTCATAGTAAAGTTGTGTGTTTGAAAAGGTTAAAAATGTGGTTTGAAAAGAGAGAAAAAATATCATGTTGCCAACCAGCAACATGTGTCAAATGCAACCCGTTTATGTCCGCTACAAAATTACGAAGAAAGTGGGGAAGGTTTTGCGGAAGTTATGAACAAAAATCAAATATCCTGAGCGACAAGGGGAACTAGATTACTCTCATAACAACATATATCTCTAATAACAGTACTCTATGAGAAATTCCTATCGTAATACGCCTTTATTGATTCTTTTAAAAAAGCGGCATCAATTTTCACAAGCTCCTCTTTCACAAGTTTCTTATCTCCACCAAATTCGTTGTGAATCCATTGTAAATCATCATCACACACATAGTCCTCATCTAAATATCTGAAAAGAATATCCTCCTGAAAAACATCATCACGGGAACTGTAGTTTGGTAGATACTCTTCCACAAACTCCCAAATATTACTAAATGCCTTATTGTTGTTTTCGATAATTTTCATAATGAATCTCTAAAAGATTTTTGTCAGGAGTGAATTTTTCTGGCATAATGATACTCTTGCCGCTGACAGAAATTAGGTAGTTACGAAATTCGTCGTTTTCGGTTTGATCAATCATCTTTTCCGAAATATCAATAATGTAGTCGGGAGTCACGGCGAAAAGGAATCGGTCGAAGGCCCGATGGAAAAGAGGATTTAAACAAAGACCATTCTTGGGGTTGGTCCGATTCCTTATATCGTCACACCATGATGAAATATGACAAGCTTCCAGAAGTATTGGATTGCATATGCCTGTGACACAGCAGCGATTTTCATATGAACATAACACCACATCATGAAAGAAACGCTGATTGACACGTTGTCTTGTAATGGCTATTCGGTCAACGCCTTCGGGGAGATCTTTAAGATCAACCTCGGTTGATTCCTCTATAGTTTGGTTTTTCATTTCTGCAATGATTTTTTCGCTCTCATAAGCCAACTTCTCTGGATTTTCGAAAAACTCATTCCATACCATTTCATCCATTCCACTGGTATGACCCAGGCCCACAATGCCTTTTGATCTTAACGCTGGATCGAAACTGCCAAGATTGCCGATTTTAAGATTCAATGCAGCAGGTGAACGACCAATAATTTTAGCGTACTCTTTAATAAGAGGATGCCTTGCACTACTATTCTTGAACGGTATTTTACAATACACATTCAAAGCGACGATAGTTTCTTCCCTTGTCCAGTTGCCAGGCATATTTTTATGGGATTTTTGCTTGTTGCGCTATTCAGTTTTTGACTCTTCTTCATTCACAATGCGTCCCACAATCTGCCTCAAACGCTCGGCATCGGGCAGATATAGTTCGTATTTCGACACAAAAAGGTTTGTGTTCAAGCCGTAGGTTGCATATTCCACCAACAGGTCATCCTTGTAGTGCGATAGGATGATACCAATAGGGGGATTGTCATCGGGTTGGTTCTCTTCTTTGGCAAAATAGCCGAGATACATATTCATTTGGCCGATGTCCTCGTGCTGCACACCATCTCGCTTCAAGTCAATCAACACAAAACAGCGCAAAATGCGGTGATAGAACACCAGATCGCAATGATAGTGACGATTGTTGACGGGAATGGGATATTGCCGTTTGACGAAGGTGAATCCCTTGCCCATCTCGAGCAGGAACATCTGCAGGTTATCAATAATACGCTGTTCCAACAGAGTTTCCGAGTAGCGATAGTCTTCCGGTATTCCGAGAAATTCTAAAGTGTAGCTGTCACGAACCACATCCTCCGCTTTCTGAACGGTGATGCCTTCTTTGGCCAATGCGAGCACACCCTCCTTGTCTTTGCTGGCCGCCAAACGGAGATACAAGGCTGAGCTCATCTGCCGTCTCAAGGTTCGTACATCCCATTTCTGGGCGATACACTCCTTTTCATAGAAACTGCGTTCCAGGTCATTATCGGCTTGCATCAAAACACATATATGAGTCCAACTTAAATTGTCAGTCAGTGACTGACAATTTGGATACAACAAGTAGAACTTCCTCATATTCACAAGGTTTGGACGACTAAAACCGCGTCCGAAACGTGCAGTGAGTTGGTGCGAAAGCTCGGTCAACGTTGAAGTGCCGTAAGCCACCTTCGCCTGCCCTCCTTGTTCATATTCCACAATATATTTCCCAATCTGCCAATAGGCCTGGGTCATCGTGGCGTTGATATGCGAGGCCACCTTCCTGCGAGCATTGTCGATGGCCATTGATATGTTCTCAATCAATGGTTGCAGAAGGTTTGAGTTGTCTTTTGTTGCTATTTCTTTGGCCATCAGTCACTATTATTAAAAAAAAGAAGATTCATTTTAGTCGAGGCACACCCAGCTGTTGACGATGTCGCTCATTGCTTCAACATCTGAATTGTAGCCATAAGTTTTGGTCTTTTATGGATGAAAATTATGTTTGTTTACATTTTGCAAAGGTACACATTTGCTGGCGTTTCCTTGGGAGGACTTATCAACAAGATTTCACCAGTCGCAAAATCAGGAGTTTGCGATATATTATGCTTGCAACATTGAATAGGGTACGAAAAAATTGAAATCAACCCCACCGTTACAGTGTTACAGTGTTACAGTTAGATTTTTTGATTCCGCCAAACTCAAAAGAAAATTTTATATCTATATATTTATACATATAAATATATAGATATAAGTATAATTTTAACAAATCGGATAGCCTTATTTTGAACTGTAACACTGTAACGGTGTAACGCTCACGTCTCTTCTTGACTTTGTACTGATATAGTTGACTACCACATATTGGGCGTTGGTACGGCGTTGGTTAGGAGGTGGTTAGGAGGTGGGGTCTGCGGCCAGGGATTGTTGATAGGTTGATAGGTTAAGATGTGAAGATGTGTTGATTATCAAATGCTTATGATTTTATGAAATTTTTTTTGGTGATTTATTCGTAGACCGCAATGTCGAGGTTGTACCTTTGCATCATGATTCAAGCGCAAGAATCTGCCCGGCCAGGCAAAACCAACAAAAAACCAATTCATTAACCAACACCAGTGACCTCAACTCTGGTCACAGATCACAGGTCACTGGTCACAAAAAAAATCAAACCAATTCATTAACCAACAAAAACCAATCAACTATGGGAACAACTAAATCTGCAATGAAAATCCATTGGCGCGGCCAGGTCGGCGGCTTGGTCGGCTCACACCAGTATGGTCAGGACACTTGGCGCTCGCGCGCCGAGTCGGTGGCCAACCCCAACACGGAGGCTCAACAGACGGTTCGCGCGAAGTTTACCGCTGTGTCGAAGGGTGTGGCGGCTCTGGGATACCTTTACCGCCTGGGGTACAAGATGTTTGTCGGCAACGGCCGCGGTCCTCGCGCGCTGTTCTCGAAGCAGCTGTACGAGAACGCTTTGACGGGCAACCTGCACGACGGGTTCAGCATCGACCCGACGAAGGTGGAGATGTCGAAGGGGTCGCTGACTCCGGCTCACTCGATAGCGGCTTCGGTGGCTCCGGCTACGCAGTCGTGCACGGTGTCGTGGAGCGACAACTCGGGCGTGGGCGACGCGGAGGCTACGGACAAGCTGTGTGTGGCGCTGTACAACATGACCAAGCAGGAGTCCATCGACTTCCAGGACGTGGCGACTCGCGCCGAGGAGACGGCTTCGATGAACTACGACGCTTCGTGGGCGGGCGACACGATGTATGTGTATGCCTTCTGGAACGGCGACGAGAAGGGATGCTCGGGCACGAAACTGCTGGGGTTCTATACGGCGTAGGGTCCGTGCCCGGACAGGGCGATTAGCAGCCGGTGGTCAGTGGTCAGTGGGTAGTGGGTAGTTTTAAGCTGTAAGCTGTAAGTTTTAAGTGACCAGTGGTCAGTGGTCAGTGGACAGTGGACAACCAAAACCAACATCCCGTGCGCACAAGAAAAGCCATCCTGAATGGGGTGGCTTTTTCGGTTTTCTTAAGGGCGGGGTGTGGAAAACTTGTGGACGGGAGGTGTTGCAGGTTGGAAAAAATGACTACTTTTGCAGCCGAAACACACCGTTATACAGGACACACACGATTTATCTGGAACTATTGTTGATCAAGTAGATATGTATTATTTATTCAACAAAAGTTACAATGAAACTGAAAGAAAAAAACGTCCTTATCACGGGCGGTGCATCGGGTATCGGAAGAATAATGGCTCGCATGGCTATGCAGAAAGGCGCTAAAAATGTGGCCATCTGGGATATCAGCGAGAAAAACATCAACGACACCCTGTCCGAACACCAATCCTACGGAAACATCAAGGCATACAAGGTCGATGTGTCTTCGTCGCAGATGGTCGGCGACACATACCGTCAGGTGGTTTCCGACTTCGGCCAGGTGGATATCGTGATACAGTGCGCGGGCATCGTGACGTCGAACAACACCTTTAATAATAACACCATAGACGAGATTGACCGCACGATGACTATCAACGCTATCGCTCCGATGTATGTGGGGCTCTGCGCGCTGAAAGACATGGTGGAACGCGACAACGGACAGCTGGTCACCATAACTTCGGCGGCGGGCATGCTGTCGATGCCTAAGATGAGCATCTACTCGGCGAGCAAATGGTGTGCGATTGGTTGGAGCGACTCGGTGAGGGTGGAGCTACAAAGGATGAAAAGCCACGTGCGGATAACAACGGTGGCGCCCTACTTCATCAACACGGGGATGTTTGACGGCGTGCGCTCGAAGGTGTTCCCGATTCTGAACCCGGAGAAGACGGCTGCGAAGATTATACGCGCCATAGAACGCAACAAGACCTTCGCCGGAATCCCCTTCTCGTTCCACTTCATCCGCCTGATGGAAGGCCTGCTGCCGCAGAAAATATTCGACTGGTTCTACGGCGACGTGTTCGGAATATACGACGTGATGGACAACTTCAAGGGTAGGTGCGTGCCCGCACAGGGGTCCGTGCCCGGACAGGGCGAGAAATAATGCGTTAATGCGTTAATTTTAACATCGAAAAACACGAAAATACACGAAAGTTTTTTTTATTGCGAAAGGTGCAAAAAAGCGAAAATACACGAAAAATCTTTTGTCGCTTCGCTTAAAAGTGCCTGCCAACAGGGCGATAACAGCCAGCAGTTACTATTGTCTATTCACTAATCACTATTCACAATTCACAAAACAATGAATCTAGAAAACACAACCGTTGAGCGGATGGATGGAATCCTTGCCGCTCAGAAGAAATACTTCCGCAGCGAGGCGACTCGCTCTGTGGCTTTCCGCAAACAGCAGCTCAGGAAACTCCTGAAGGCTATCGACGAGTACGAGAAGGAGCTGGCTGACGCGCTTTGGAACGACCTCCACAAATCGTACGAGGAGGCCTACCTGACCGAGCTTTCGCTGGTGAAAGCGGAGATACGCTCGGCCATTCGCCACACGTCGAAATGGGCTCGCAGAGAACATAAATGTTCGCCTCTGACCATCTTCGGGTCAAGCAGCTATGTGGTGAAAGAGCCGCTGGGCAGCGCACTTATCGTGTCGCCCTGGAACTATCCCGTGCAGCTGCTTCTGAACCCTCTGGTGGGCGCCATAGCTGCGGGTTGCACGGCTGTCTTGAAGCCGTCGCCATACGTGCCGAATGTCTCTTTGGCTATCGAAAAGATGATAAAGAGCGCCTTCGACGAGCAGTACATCGCCGTCGTACAGGGCAACCGCGAGGTGAACAAACACCTGTTCTCGATGAAGTTCGACATGATATTCTTCACCGGAAGTCCCGCATTGGCCAGAAACGTGGCAGCCGCCGCAGCTGAGAACCTGGTGCCGATGGTGCTCGAACTGGGCGGCAAGAGTCCTTGCATAATCGACAAGGGTTGCGACATCCATCTGGCGGCGCTTCGCTGCGCCTGGGGTAAGACTCTCAACGCCGGACAGACCTGCATCGCACCCGACTACATACTGATTCACAAGGATGTAAAGGCGGCTTTTGTGAAAGAGTTTGCCGCCTGCGTGAAGAAGCTGCACGGCGACGACATACACGAGAGCCGCCACTATGTGCGTATGGTTAACGAAAAGGCGTTTGAGCGTGTGGAGGGCTATCTGCACGAGGGCGACGTCGTCTATGGCGGACACACGAAAGCCGACGAACGCTTCATCGAACCCACGCTGATAGACAACGTGAAAGCCGATGCCGACGTGCTCACCACCGAGATATTCGGTCCTGTGTTCCCGCTTGTCACCTTCGACGACGAAAGCAAATCATTCGAAGAGAAGGTAGTAAACTACATACTCGACCGCGAGAAACCGCTGGCGCTCTACTACTTCGGACCTGCGAAGAAGGGTTGGAACATCATACGGAGAACCTCGTCGGGCGGCGCCTGCATCAACGACACCATCATGCACATCGCCAACCCCAACGTGCCGTTCGGCGGCGTGGGCAACTCGGGCATGGGGCATTATCACGGTGTGTTGAGCTTCGAGGCGTTCACCCATCGCCGCGCAATAGTGAAAACCCCTACCCTATTCGACCTGCCGTTCAGATATATGCCGTATAAAACCTTCGGATTGGTCAAGAAACTGGTGTAGGTCCGTGCCCGGACAGGGCGGGAAATAATGCGTTATTGCGTTAATGCGTTAGTGATTTTCCTCTCCCTGGGCCCTCTCTCCTTACGTGGCGAGGGGGCTTTTAACATCGAAAAACACGAAAAGTCCGTGCCCGGACAGGGCGGGAAATAATGCGTTATTGTGTTAGTGCGTTATTGCGTTAATGCGTTACTTTTAACATCGAAAGACACGAAAATTCATAAAAAGGGGTTTGATTGCGAAAGGGGGCGAAAAAGGGCGAAATTTTGCGAAAATCCTTTATCGCTTCGCTCAAAGGTCGTGCCTGACCACCGACTATCGCAGCAAGAGGTCGGAGTTGGATTTTAGTGACCTGTGACCTGAGTGTGGTTGATTTTAAAGTTCGCTGTCTATCCAGCGCAGGTCCTTGTAGCGTTTGAGCCAGGTGAGCTGCTTCTTGGCGTAGTGCCAGGTGTTGTATTTGATTTTCTGGCGCGCTTCGTCGAGGGAGCAATGTCCGTCGAAGTGGGCGAAAAGTTCTTTATAACCCACAGTGTTGAGCGGCTGGAGATTACGATATTGCAACACGCCTCGCGCCTCTTCCAACAATCCGGCATCGAACATGCGGTCAACCCGGGTGTCGATACGCTGACGTAGCTCGTCGGGAGGCAGAGATAGGGAGACTTTCTCAATATCAAACGGGCGCGGAGTCATCGTCTGGGCAATCACCTCGCTATAAGGACGTCCGGTGGTGATAATCACCTCGAGGGCTCGTTGAACTCGGACGGGATTGCGAAGGTCGCAACGGCTGTAATAGTCGAGGTCGAGCTCACGCAACCGCTCACAGAGGGCATCCAGACCTTCTTCGGCGATGGACTTTTTCAGGCTTGCCCGCAATTCGGGAGTGGGATCGGGCATCCTGGCCATACCCTCGCACAGGGCGTCGATATAGAGTCCGCTGCCGCCTACGGCGACGACGGTGTCGTGCTGTTTGAAAAGTCGGTCGAGCAGCGCCAACGCCTCATCCTCGTATTGTGAGACATTGTAGGGTTGGCAGACACTTCGGCAGGCGATGAAATGGTGCGGTGCGGCTGCAAGCTCTTCTTCAGACGGACGAGCGACACCGATATTGAGCTCGCTGTAGAACTGACGAGAGTCGCACGAGACAATCTCGGTGCCGAGCTTCTGTGCAAGCTTCACCGCCAAGGCGGTTTTGCCCGATGCCGTAGGTCCTGTTATGACTATTAGCCGCAAAACAAATAGAAATTATGGGTTATTGGTCAACCAACGCCAACTGGTTCCAGAAGTCGGGGAACGACTTGCTTACCACTTCTTTGCCTTCAACCACCATATCGGGAAACAGCAGCGTCAACACCCCGAAGGCCATTGCCATACGGTGGTCGCCGTAGGTCTTGACCGGGAGTTTCGGCATAAGCGCAGAGGGTGCGATGTGCATTTTGTCGGTGCCGGTATCCACTTCGGCTCCCATCTTGCGCAGTTCTTCAGCCAAAGCGGTGAAACGGTCGCACTCTTTGAATCGCAGCGTGCCAAGTCCTGAAAGCCAGGCTTCAACACCCATAGCTGCACAAGTTACGGCTACGGGGATGACGAGGTCGGGGCAGTCGCTGAAATCATAAACCAGCCCTTTGCTTATTTCGCCGCCGCCTTCGATAACCAAGGAACGTGTGTTGCGATAGGGCGAGCGTGACTCAACGGTCTTGACACCCAACGACTTGAAAAGGTCTGCTGCGACGCGGTCGCCCTGGAGGGAGTTGCGGGAGAGGGTGGTGAGGCGAATCCTTCGGCGAGGTAGAAAGACAGCCGCCATATAGAAGAATGCAGCTGCCGACCAGTCGCGCTCTATCTGCACAGGTCGCGCGAAATGACGATTTTCGAGGGGTTGTACACGTATGGTGGTATGATTGGGTGCGTAGTCGTTGGCGGCACCGACCTGTGAGAGGAGTTGGCAGGTCATCTCGATATAAGAGCGTGACATAGGAGGTTTAACCATACGGACATGCAGGCCTCTTGGAGTCGCTGCGGCGGCAAGGGCGAGAGCGGAGACAAACTGTCCGCTCTGGGAGGGGTCGATTTCGACGACCTTCATCTCGGGTGACCCTCCGGTGACTTTGAGTGGCAGACAGCCTTCGTCGGCGAGGTATTCAATAGTGGAGCCGCCGAGGCGACGTAGGGCTTTGACGAGCGGAGCCATAGGACGCTGGCGGAGAGAGGGTTGGCCGTCGAGGATGACGGTGCCGAGGGGTTGGGTGGCGAGGAAAGCGAGGAGGAAACGCGCGACGGTGCCGCTTTCGCCGCAGTCGAGGGTGAGTTCGGGTTCGGAGGTTTTATCACAGCGGCTGAGGGAGGCGAGCAGATGGCGGAGGACTTTGACGTCGTCGGCGGTGGAGATGCCGGAAAGCGGAATCCCGCCACCATACATATAGTTGAGCAGCAGCCAACGGATGGAGAGGCTTTTGGAGGTGGGTAGAGATATCTGAATGTCGCCGGTTTTCAAGGTTTAATATGTTGATATGTTGATATGTTGTTATGTTGATATGTTTCCTATCTTCAAAATTCAAAATTCAAAGTTCAAAATTCATAATTAATCATCGCCGACCACTGAGCTTACAGCATCCCGTAGGAGTTGAGTTTGCGGTAGAGGGTGCGCTGGGATATGCCGAGTTCCTCAGCGGCGAGGCGGCGGTTGCCAGAGTGGCGTTGGAGTGCCTGCGCGATAGCTTTCTTCTCGCGCTCCTCGAGGGAGATGGGGTCGTCGTCGATAATCACACTTGGCTGGAACTCCTCTTCGGGAGGGATGGGTTGAAATTGCGTTATTGTGTTAGTGTGCGATTGTGTTAGTGGATGGCTACCGACTGGTGTCGATAGGTCGATGGGTTGAAATTGCGTTATTGCGCTATTGTGCGATTGTGTTAGTGGCTGCTGGCCTACCGAGGGTATGGAGGCGGCGAGCTGGCTGACGACGTTACGGAGGTCGTTGATTTCGGAGCGCATCTCGTTTATCATCTGTCCCATAGTGAGGGCTTTGAGGAGGAGCTCGCGGTCGGAGATGAGATTGGCCTGCTGGCCTTGATACATGGCGGGAAGGGTTTCTTCGGGCACATAGTTGAGGTAGTTCTGGAGTATGGCGCGGGTGATGGTGCGCGACTCCTCGATGACGGCTATCTGCTCGGTGATGTTCTTGAGTTCGCGGACGTTGCCGTACCACGGGTATTTCATGATGTAGTCCTTGCCGTCGTCGGAGAGGAAGATGGGCGACATCTTGTATTTCTCGGCGACATCGGAGGAGAACTTGCGGAAGAGAAGTGGAATGTCGTCAGGACGTTCGCGGAGAGGCGGTATGTTGATGGAAATCTGGTTGAGACGGTAGTAGAGGTCCTCGCGGAAACGACCGTTCTGGACGGCGGCGAGGAGATCGACGTTGGTGGCGGCGACGACACGCACATCGACCTTGCGGTTGGTGGAAGAACCGACGGGCAGTATCTCGCCATTCTCGAGGACACGGAGGAGCTTGACCTGCATGGCGAGGGGCAGTTCGCCCACCTCGTCGAGGAAGATGGTGCCGCCGTCGGCCTCTTCGAAATAGCCTTTGCGGTCTTTGTCGGCTCCAGTGAACGCACCTTTGACGTGACCGAAAAGCTCGCTCTCGATGGTACCTTCGGGTATGGCGCCACAGTTGACGGAGACAAGGCGGCCTTTCTTGGTGGAGCGTTCGCTGCCGTCGTGTATAAGTCTCGAAAAGACGTCTTTACCGACACCGCTTTCGCCGGTGATAAGTATCGAGAGGTCGGTGGGAGCGACCTGCACGGCTTTGCTGAGAGCCATCAGCAGCTTAGAATCTTTGCCGATGATGCCGTAACGCAGCATTATTTTTTGGATGTCCATTTTCGGGGGTTATGTTGATAGGGGTGAATGTTTTTTTGTGAATAGTGAATTGTGAATTATTCGCTTGATTATATTTTATTCAAAGGTGCTCATCAATGCTAAAGCATGTGTGAATTGTGAATTGCCAATACCGATTTGCTATCTACTTAAAACTTAATACTTAGAACTTACAACTTAATACTTAATAATTGCCCTGTGCGGGCACGCACCTACCGGGCGGTTATGACTATGCGTAAATCCTGTCCTATGGCTTTCTTGACTTTCTGGAGTTGGCCGAAGCGTTGCACCAGCGCCATACGCATGTCTTCATCGGGCTCGGTCTTGAGTTGCTGCAGACAGGCGTCCATCTCGCTTTCGACCTTCTTCAGGCGGAAATGGAGCAGCGAATCCCTGACGTCGCTGGGCAGCCGCTGTTGCTCGCTTGGGGTTGCGATGCCTTTGTCGGTCAGCCAGCGTTCGCTCACCTCGTAGGGTTGCACCATAAGCGAAATGGCAAGGTCGCGAACCTCGGCGTCATCGCTTGCAGCAAACTGCGTGGCGGTGATGATTTTCTCCTGCTTCAAAGCCTCAAGGCATTGGTCGAACACTTTTTGATACAACGGGTTGGCGAACGACAGCTTCGCGGAAAGTACAGTGCTGACAATAACCGACGCAACCGGCATCAGCTCGGTCACCTCTTTGCCTTCGATATTCGTATAGGTCCAGTTGATGTTCGAGTCGCCAAATCGAATCAGCACGCCGATAAGATTTCGTTCCTGCGCTTCGGCGGGGTTGAGGCTCTTGAACTCGTCCTGACGGGGAGCCTGCACCACCGGGACAACAGGTCCTGCAGCATCGGATTGCGGCTGAGAGTCGGCCGACGGCTGGTCGGTTTGAGCGCCCGAAGCCTGCTGTTGCTGCAGTTTCCACTCCTGTTGTTTGTGCAGCGCTATTGCCTTCGCCACGTTGTTGGCCAGCGTCTGCTCGGGCGTAGCGAAAAGGCTTGCGCACTGCTGTATATAATCCGACCTTTCGATAAGGTCTGGCACCAACGCTATCGAATCGACAATCTTACCAACCAGTTCCGACTTGCGAATCGGGTCGCGCTTTATCTCTTCGCTGGTGATACGCGCTTTGTAGAGGATAAAGTTCTCCTCGTGCTGGGCGAGGTATTCCTGAAGGGCTGTAGAGCCATTGCGCTGGGCGAAACTGTCGGGGTCGTCGCCGTCGGGAAAGAGCACGCAGCGCACCTTCATACCCTCACTGAAAAGCAGGTTGGCAGCCTTGTGGGTGGCGTTGATGCCTGCGGCGTCCGAGTCGAACACAATCGTCACATTGGGCGTGTAGCGCTTGATGAGTCTGACCTGATCTATGGTGAACGATGTACCGCATGGCGCCACCGTGTTTTCAACACCCGACTGGTGCATCGAAATCACGTCGAGGTTGCCCTCCACCAGATAGCATTTGTTTGCTCTTGAGATGGCGTTCTTGGCTTGGAATAGGCCGTAGAGTATGTGGCCTTTGTTGTATATGTCCGAGTCGGGCGAGTTGACGTATTTCGCCGCCTGCTTCTCTTTAGAGAGGATGCGGCAGCTGAACCCCAGCACCCGTCCGCTCACGCTGTATATCGGGAATGTCACACGTCCACGGAAGCGGTCGTACATCTTGCCGTCATCCTTGAATATGGTGAGGCCTGTCTTTTCGAGCACTTCCTTCGAGTAGCCGTTTTTCAGGGCGTAGTCGGTGAAGGCTCGCCATTCATCAGGGCTGTAGCCGAGGCCGAACTTCTTGATAATCTCGTCAGAAAGACCGCGCTCGTGGAAATAGCCGAGACCTACCGCCTGCCCTATCTCTGTATCCATCATCGTCTCGACGAAATACTTCTCGGCAAACTCCGACACATGGAACAACGAGTCCCTCATGTCGCGTCTCTGCTGCTGCTCCTCGGTGAGCTGTTCCTCCTCGATGGTTATGTTGTACTTCTGCGCCAGCCACTTCAGCGCTTCGGGATAGGTGTAGTGCTCGTGCTTCATCAGGAACGACACCGCATCGCCGCTCTCGCCGCAGCCGAAGCATTTGAAAATGCCCTTCGACGGCGACACATAGAACGACGGAGTCTTCTCGTTGTGGAACGGGCAGCAGCCGATGTGGTTGGCGCCGCGTTTCTTCAACGAGACGAAATCGCCTATAACGTCCTCAATACGAGTGGCGTCAAGTATGCGTTGTTTTGTTTCCTGTGAGATCAAGGGTGTGATTGTGTTATTGCGTTAATGTGTTAATGTGTTAGTGCGTGATTGTTTGATTGTGTTAGTGGCTGATTGCGTTAGTGGCTGGTCACCGACTACTCAAAACTTAAAACTTACAGCTTAAATCTTAAAACTAGATAATTGCCCTGTGCGGGCACGGACCCCTGTGCGGGCACGCACTCACTTCTTCAGCCACTGGTCGAACCAGTCGATGAAGTTTCTGTGCCACAGCAGGGAGTTCTGCGGTTTCAACACCCAGTGCGTCTCGTCGGGGAAGTAGAGATAGCGGCTCGGCAGTTGGCGCATCTGTGCAGCGTTGTAGGCCGCCATTCCCTGCGAAGCGACGATACGGAAGTCGAACTCCGAGTGTATCACGCAAATCGGAGAGTTCCATTTATCCACATACAGGTGGGGCGACTGCGCATACGACTTCTTTATCTGCGGGTTGTTCCAATCCCAGTAGGGCCCGCCGAGGTCCCAGTTGTCGAACCACATCTCCTCGGTTTCGAGATACTGCTGGTCGAAGTTGAACATGCCGTTGTGTGCCAGGAACACCTTGAAACGGCGACCTTCGTCATAGCCTTTCACGTCGTGGTTGTGTCCCGCCAGCCAGTAGATGCTGTAGCCGCCAAACGAGGCACCGCAGGCACCTATGCGTTCTTTGTCAATCTGCTTGAAGTTATCGGCAAAGTAGTCGGTAGCGCTCATGTAGTCCTGCATGCAGAGTCCGCCATAGTCGCCGCTGATTTCCTCAAGCCACTCCATGCCGAATCCGGGACATCCCCTGCGGTTCGGTGCGATCACGAAATAGCCGGCGCCCGACATTACCTCGAAGTTCCAACGGGTACTCCAGAACTGGCTCACCATGTTTTGCGGGCCGCCCTCGCAGAAGAGCAGCGCAGGATAGGTCTTCGTCGAGTCGTAGTCGTACGGATAGATAAGCCAGGTCAGCATCTCCTTGCCGTCAACGGTCTTTATCCAGTGTTCCTCCACCTTGCCCATGCGCACCTGCGACAGCACGTCGTCGTTAATCTTCGTCAGCTTGGTGCCTTCGGCGCAGCTGTCGTTCAAGTTATAAACATACACTTCTGCGGGATACTGAATCGATACCTGCGAAGCGTAAATCTTGTCGCCGTTCATCGTGAAGCCGTTCACGTCGTGATAGCCGTGCGAAATCTGACGTATAGCCTTGGTTTCGAAGCCGAAAGCAAAAATCTCCACCATGCCGCGATACATCACCGTAGCCACCAGCTCCTTGTCGTCCTTTGTCCACGAAATGCCGCTCACGCCATAGTCGAACCCCTCGGTCAGGTCGGTGCGCTCGCCCGTAGCCACGTCGGCCACCATCAGCCTCAGCTTGTCGCTCTCGTAGCCGTCGCGCTCCATGCTCTCCCACGCCACATATTTGCCGTCGTGCGAGAACACCGGGTTCTGGTCGTAACCCATGATGCCCTGGCTCAGGTTCTTCGTCTCCTTCGAAGCCACGTTGTAGAGGAAGATGTCGCTGTTGGTCGAGTGTGCGTAGTCGTAGCCCGTCTTCTTGCGGCAGGTGTAAACCACCTGCTGGCCGTCGGGCGAGTAGTTATACTGCTCCACGCCGCCCCACGGACGCATCGGGCACTCGTAAGGCTCGCCGTCGAGTATATCGACCGCCTTCTCCATGTCGGCCTTGCCGTTGTTCAGCGCCACATAGTAGATGTGCGGATATTCGTCAACCCACTGGTCCCAGTGGCGGTACATCAGGTCCTCGTTTATGCGGCCCGTCGTCTTGTCCAATCCCGCATACAGCTTGTCCAGCTTCTCCGGACGCTGCGTCGGCAGGGTGGCGATATAGACGATGCTGCTGCCGTCGGGAGCAATCTTGAAGCCCTCGAAGCCGCCTTCTCTCTCGGCTACCACGCTTTCAGCTTTCGTTTTGATGTTCAGGCTTATGATTTGTTCACCGCGGCAGAACATCAGCGTGCCGTCGTCAAGCCACGCCGGCGAGAACTCGCCCTGCGGGGTCTTGGTCAGCTGCACCGCCTCGCCGCCTTCGGTAGGCATAAGATACACCTCCGAGTTGCCTTTGTTCTCCTCCATGTTGTAGTAGGTCACCGTGTAGGCAATCTGGCTGCCGTCCGGCGACACCGCCGTCTCACCCATCTTGCCCAGTTTCCACATCACCTCGGGGGTGAAGCGTCCGTCTTCGACCTTCACATCCTGCTTGCCGATGAGCTCGTTTGAGGACGTATCCTTTTGATTTTTGTTGCACGACACGGCGAGAAGCGCCAGTAGAGATGCCGCAATGATAAGATTTTGTTTCATAGTATATTACTGTTTTATTGTTTCAATTTTTAACCTTCTGTCAGTCTTTCTGCGACAGTATCGCTGCCGTCGCGCAGGCTTCGGCTTCGGTAAGGCCGGAGACGGAACATTTGCCGCCTTCGATGGCACACATCACCATAGGTGCGCTGAGGACGCGTCGACCGAGCGTGATGGCTATGTTGCGACCAACGTTTTCGTTGGTTATCAGATACCAGCGTTGGGCGATGGTGTCTTTCTGGGGAGAATTGCCGCCGTTCGGCGTCATTCCGAACACGAAATTGAGCACGGGTTCCTGTGTGTAGGGCGAGATGACTGCCGACGACTCGACAACCGAGGTGCCGTCGAGGAGCGTCTCGTTATTGACCGCCATGAATCTATAGAGCGGCTCTTCGTAGTCTTCGAGCGGAAGCCACGAGAAGGTGTAGTTGGCGGCGGATTCGCCAAGCGCCCACATCAACGAGTCGATAAACGGGGCGAAGAGCGCCGTGTCGGAAACTATGACATCGCGACCGTCTTGCGAGACAGTACCTTCGGGCAGCATCGGGAGCCACGTGATGTAGACGCTCCATTCGGCGCTGACGGGGTCGAGGATGTTGTGTATCTGGAAATCCTGAGGGCCATAGTGGGTGCCGAACACCTCGTCGGGGTTGACGGAACACTCTATAGGCTTGTCTTCTGGCACCGATTTGCCACCATGATGGCACCCCGAAAGTGCAAAAAACGAAACGACAAGAAGGAGAATAGATTTGGTTTTCATAGTGATAGGGTTTATGTTGATATGGTTTATGATTGCGTTATTGCGTTAATGTGTTATTGCGTTAGTAACAGACCACTTAAAACTTAAAACTTACAGCTTAAAACTTAAAACTACCCCCTAATGCGCATCCAGCCAGTTGTCGCCCACATCGACTCCCACGTCTATCGGCACCCCTTCGAGCGGCAGCGCGTTCTTCATCTCCTCTATTACGAGGGCTTTCAGTTCGTCGAGTTCAGGACGGTAGGCGTCGAACACCAGCTCGTCGTGTACTTGCAATATCATCTTCGACTGCATGCCCTGCATACGCTTGAAGATGCGTATCATGGCTATCTTTATCATATCGGCAGAAGTGCCTTGTATGGGCATGTTCACCGCATTGCGCTCGGCGAAAGACCTGAGCGAGGCGTTGCGAGAGTTGATGTCGTATAGGTAACGACGCCGTCCAAGGAGTGTCTGAGCATAGCCGTACTGGTGGGCAAACTCGACCGACTTGTCGATAAACGCCTTGATGTCGGGATACTGTGCGAAATATTCTTTTATCAGATCGGCAGCCTCGGAGCGAGGTATTCCAAGCTGCTCAGAAAGGCCGAAGGCGCTGATTCCATATACGATGCCGAAGTTCACCGACTTGGCGTTGCGACGCTGGTCTTTGGAGACCTCCTCCATCGGCAGCTTGTATATCTTCGCCGCTGTGGCGGCGTGTATGTCGAAATGGCTGTTGAAGGCCTCAAGCATGTGGCGGTCTTTTGCCAGCGAAGCTATGATTCTCAGCTCAATCTGCGAATAGTCGGCCGCCATGATAAGGTGGTCGGCGTCGCGTGCTACGAAGGCCCTCCTTATCTCCTTGCCCCGCTCGGTGCGGATGGGTATGTTCTGCAGGTTGGGATTAGACGAGCTGAGCCGACCAGTGGCTGTAACCGCTTGGTTGTAAATGGTGTGCAGCCTTCCTGTAGTAGGATTTATCAGCTTCGGGAAGGCGTCGAGATAGGTGCCCACCAGCTTGCCGATGGAGCGATATTCGAGTATCTGCTCCACTATGGGGCTCTTCGCCTTCAGCTTCAGCAGCACATCCTCCGAAGTGGAGTACTGCTTTGTTGAGGTGAGCGGCGGTTTGTCGGTGATTTTCAGCTCGTCATACAGCACTTCGCCCAGCTGTTTGGGTGAGTTTATGTTGAACGAATGTCCGACGGTTTCGTATATACTCTTTTCGATTTCGGCGCGTTCGGCGGTGAGGCGTGACGAATAGTCGCGCAGCGCCTCGACATTGATGCTCACCCCTTCGCGCTCCATGCTCATCAGCACATCTACCAAAGGCAGTTCAACCTCGTTGTAGAGCTTTTCCAGCCCCGCCTCATGCAGTTGTCCGGAGAGCTTGGGGTATAGCAGCCAGAGGGCTGTGGCAGCCCCTTCGGAGTCAGATACGGAGAAGCCCAGCACCGAGCTGCAGATGTAGTCGAAGGTGTGGCGAGCTTCGGCATCGACCAGATAATGTGCCAGCTGGACGTCAAAGACCTGACCTCGCAGCTCGACGTCCAACTCTTCAAGCGTGTATTTCAGATTCTTAAGGTCGTAGCATATCTTCAGCGTGTCGGGGTTGCCCAGCAGCTGCCGAAGGGTTTTGAGGTCGGTATTGCCTATCTTGCGGCTGTAAACCATGTCGGCATTGGTGGCCAACGCTATCTCGGCGCCGGAGATATAGACCGCCACGTCACCGCCAGAGGGCATGAGGTCGAGGATGACTCGGTCGGCCGACGAGGCTTCGATGGTGCCCGAGGGCATCTCCACTTGGTCGAAGAGGGTCGGTTGCCCACTGTTATCGCCCGTACGGCCAGTGCCTGACTGCTGGCCGCCAGCTGATGGTTGCTGACTGGCGGCTGCCGAAGCCTGCCATTTCATCGCCTCTTCGGGATCGCGGATGCTCAGGTCGGTGAATATACGTTTGGAGAGGTTTTTGAACTCCAGCAGGTCAAACAGCTCGTGCAGCTTTGCATAGTCGGGTTTCTTAAGCGAAAGCTGTTCCTCGCTGAACTCCACCGGTGCGTCCAATGCTATGGTTGCCAGCTTCTTCGAGAAGAGAGCGTTGTCGGAATGTTGACGCACCAGCTCGCGCAGCTTGTCGTTCTTTATTTCATCGACCTTCTCCACCATCGACTCGATGGAGCCGAACTGTGCTATGAGTTTCTTGGCGGTCTTCTCCCCCACCCCTGGAATGCCTGGAATGTTGTCCGACGAGTCGCCCCAAAGTCCGAGCAGGTCTATTATCTGACGGCAGTCGCTCACGCACCATTTCTCACACACGTCGGCAGGGCGGAAAAGCATGTCCTGTGTGCCCATCTTGCCGAATCTGTAGAGGTGTACCTTGTCGGTCACGAGCTGAGCGAAGTCTTTGTCGGGCGTCACCATGACCACTTCGTCAAAACCCTGCTTTTCAGCGATGTGCGATACCGTACCTATCACGTCGTCAGCCTCGTAGCCTTCGCAGGTGAGCTCGGCGATGTTCATGGCGGCGATAATCTGGTGTATGTAGGGCAGAGCCTGCTGTATGTCTTCGGGCATCGCCTCGCGGTTGGCTTTGTACTGTTCGTACATCTCGTGGCGGAAGGTGGGTTTCGAGAGGTCAAACGCCACCGCCACATGCGTCGGCTGCTGGGTGCGCAGAAGGTCGTAGAGCGTGGTGGTGAACCCCAGCGAAGCGGCTGTGTTCATGCCCTTCGAGTTCTTACGCGCCGTGCGACCCAAGGCGTAGTAGGCCCTGTAAACCGCCGCCATCCCGTCTATCAGAAGAAGTTTTTTCAAGAATTTATCGTGGATATGTTATTCGTTGATAAGTTGATATGTTTGAAGGTTTGAAATGTTTTGAACCCTTAAAACCTTTTTAACCTTTAAAACCTTTTTAACCTTAAAATCAGACTATTTCAGTGGGTCGGCTGTCAGCTCGTCGTATTCCTTACGGTTGCGCTGTATGTTGCATGCCAGATATACGGCGCTGCGGAACGACTGCTCGTTGGCCTTGTCCTTGCCAGCGATGTCGTAGGCGGTGCCGTGCACCGGCGAGGTGCGCACGTAGGGCAATCCGGCCGTGAAGTTCACACCCTCCCAGAAACTCATCAGCTTGAACGGGATAAGACCCTGGTCGTGATACAGCGCCATCACGCCGTCGTATTTGAAGAACTCCCTCGAGCCGAAGAAGCCGTCAGACGGATAGGGACCGTAAGCCAGCACCCCTTTACCCTGCATCTCTTCGATGACGGGTTTCAGCACCCTGTCGTCGAAATCGCCGATAATGCCGTTGTCGCCGGCATGGGGGTCGAGGGCCAGCACCGCAATCTTCGGCATCGGCACGCCGAAGTCGCGCTTCAGCGACTCGTTCATAAGCATCAGCTTATCGGACAAGAGGTTGTGAGTCAGTGTCGTGGGAACATCTTTCAAAGCCAAGTGGTTGGTCACGATACCCATCCTCACGCTCTCGCACACCATCATCATCAGCGAGCTGCTGCCGAACTGGTGCGACAGATACTCCGTGTGGCCCGGAAAGTCAAAGGTGGGCGACTGTATATTCTTCTTGTTGATAGGAGCCGTCACCAGCACATCTATCTTCCCGCCTTTCAAGTCTTTGCAAGCCAAGTCGAGGGCTTTGCGCGACAACTCGCCCGCGATATCGGTCGAGCGCCCCATGTCAATCTTTATCTCCTCGTCGGTGAGGTTCACCACATTGAATTTCTTTTCCGAAGCCTCAGCGGCATCACGTACGGTGTTTATGTTAATGTCTTGATGCAGCGAGAGCTGGTTCTTGTGGTAGGTCGCCACCTTGCTCGAACCGTAAAGCACCGGCGTGCAGAAATCCAGCATACGACTGTCGCTGAACGTCTTAAGGATTACCTCATAGCCGATACCGTTGATGTCGCCATGAGTTATTCCAAGTCTTATCTTCTTATGTTCCATGATATGTTAATCGTTGATAGGGTTTATGTTGATATGTGGATATGTTTTAATTGTTTGATTGTTTGATTGTGATAGTGGCCAACTACTGAGCACTTAATATTTAAAAATTACAGCTTAATACCTAAAACTAGATAATTGCCCTGTGCGGGCACGCACCTTAAAACTTATAGCTTAAAACTACTTCTCCATCGCATCATAGACCTGTATGAAAGCATACAGCAGCCTCATCCCATAGCCGCTGGCGCCTACTGCATAGTAGGGCTGCTCCTTGGTGAAGTATGCCACGCCGGCGATGTCGAGGTGTATATAGGGCGTCTTGCCGGCAAACCTCGCCAGGAACTTGCCCGCCGTGATGGCTCCCGCCTGCGCTATGCCGCAGTTCTTCATGTCGGCCATATCGCTCTTCAGCAGCTCGTCATATTCCTCCCAGAACGGGAACTCTACAATGCGCTCATACACTTGTTCGCCCATGATTTTCAGCAGGTTCATCGCATTCTGCGCCCCCTGCTGCATGGCGGCTATGCCGTATGTGCCTATCGCACGGACAGCAGCTCCCGTGAGGGTGGCCATATCTATAAGAAGCTCTGGGTCATACTTGTCCACAGCGTAAGCGATGGCGTCGGCCAGTATCAGGCGCCCCTCGGCGTCGGTGTTCACCACCTCCACAGTCATGCCGTTGTACATCGTCAGTATGTCGTCGGCGGCGTAGGCGTTGAAGCCCGGACGGTTGTCGGTCAAAGGCAGGCAAGCCACTGTCCACACAGGCAACCCCGCTTCGGCTGCGGCAAACACCACCGATGCCATCGTGGCGGCACCGGCCATGTCGCTCTTCATCTCCTGCATATAGTCGTCGGGCTTAATATTCAGTCCGCCAGTGTCATACATAATACCCTTTCCCACCAACGCCAGCGGTTTTCTGTTCACTGCCTTCTTGGGTTTATACTCCAGCACCACAAATCTCGGCTCGTCCACCGACCCTTTGTTCACAGCCGTCAAGCCGCCCATCTTGAGCGATTCAATCTGTCGCTTGTTCAGCACCGTGCACTTCACTCCCAAGTCTTTGGCGATGCTCTCCAGTTCGTCGGCAAATTCTGGTGCGTTCAAGTCGGCCACAGGGGTGTTCACCCACTCGCGGCACCAGTAGATCCTGTTCAGCAAACGACGGCAGGCATCCACATCTTTCTCCTCAACCAATATACCATCAACAAACAACGTGTCAATATGTTCGCGAGTTTTATTGAAGTATCGGTCAAAGCTATAGTCGGCTAACGCCATACCCTCGACAAAGGCCAGCACGTCCTCGGTGATAACCCCCTGACCGGTCAGCAGACACTTCTTGGCTTTGTCCTCGACCAGCATTTTGCGCACCTTGGCAGCCGACCTGCGGAGGCGTTCATGCAGCCGTTCGGCGTTCTGATCCACATCGCAGCAGATGACATAGATGTGATACGGCAGACGGTCGAAACGCAGGATGGCCTCTTTGTCATCAGTGCGACGCTCCTCGATAAGCGTCAGTTCGTCTTTCTTGAAAGGCAGCAGCCTCCGCGACACCTCGTCGCCATAGAGAAAGACCACATTATTTTCATAATGATTTGAATCAAAATTAGATATTGCAATATTCATAAGCCTAGTAATTAACAATAAAGTCTTCAAAGATACACTTTTTTTTCACAACCGCCAAAGATTCGTACCTTTGCACATTTCCAAAAGCCCATATAAGACCCAAGACACACATCCGGGCGATGTTGTATTCGTGCATAAAATCAACGATTGATAATGCATTATCGTGTTAATGTGTTATTGTGTTAGTGTGAGATTATGTTAGTGTGTCGGTGTGCATTATTATTTTATTTTGTATCTTTGCATTGTAAAAACCGATATTCATTTTCTTTGTAACCCGGGACGTTATCAGACAGGCGCTATACATAGTTACGTTATTTTTTGCGCTCTGCATGGTGTTTGACACGAGGGCGGAGAGGGGTAACTATACGATAGGTTACGGGACGGGGACGACGCACGAGGCGCCGGTGAACAATGCGTACAGATACTCTTTCACGGAGATTATATACGGTGCCTCGGAGATTAACTCGCGACCGGGGTGGATTGAGTCGATTAGTTTCAAATATGCCTACGATGTGATAATGACGGAGAAGGGGGAGGTGACGATATATCTGGCGAACACGACGAAGGAGGTGTTTGAGTCGGCAGAGGACTGGGTGATTGAGGATTTGACGATGGTTTACAGGGGGACGCTGAACTGCCATGAGGGGTGGAACACGTTTGAGTTTGAGAGGGGGTTTCTGTACACGGGGAACAACCTACTGGTGGTGGTGGACGACAATTCGGGGAGCTATGACGGGCAGTCGTACAGGTTCTATTTCAGCGACAGCTGGGGGGACAGGGTTATAAGGACGGAGAGCGACGGGAGGCACTGGACGGTGGAGGGTGAGGACGCGGTCACGGGGCGAGAGGGGAGGCTATCGGGGGCGAGGCCGAATGTGCAGTTCTGCATAGATGTAACGTGCAGTTTTCTGAACATGCCGCACGTTGAGATAGAGGAGGTGGATGGGGGCTGTCCGCTGGCAGAGGGAGAGGACTATGTGGTCACCTCGACGGTTACGGAGGGGACACCCATCTACTCGTACTATTGGAGTGGGGACTATGTGGGGAACGGGGCCTACGCGGCAATTCGGAGTAACGGGGTGTGCAGGGCCTACGCGCTGCGGCTGGTGGTGATAGATGCGATGGGATGCACGGATACGGCGTGGAGGGAGTTTGTCACCATGGACGTGGAGGCGCCGTGGTTCAATCATCCCGAAATATTTACTGCCGATGCCATCCCGATCGGCGAGGGGTGCCTATACGAGTTGCCGGATTTGGCGGCGTTGCTGGGGCCGGAGGACAACTGCGACATCGACACGATATACCAGGAACCGGGGGCAGGCGACACGATTTGGTGTGACACAAATGCGGTAGTGACGGTGAGGGACGGATGCGGAAACGAGAGCGAACGGACGGTGAGGGTGGTTGTGCCAGAGGGTCTTACGGCCAGTCTGGACCACAGGAACGCGGTTTGCAAGGGCACGACGTACGGAACCATAAGCGTGCACGACATTGAGGGTGGAACGGGGGAATATTCAATCCGATGGCAGATGGCGGAGGGTGACTCGTTGCGCACGCTAACGACGACGGAGGGGACGATAGAAAACTGTGAAATCGGGTCGTACTGGGTTACGGTTACGGATGCGAACGGGTGCTGGATAAGGCTGCACGACTCGGTATGGGCGGACTACGACATACGCACGGAGATATATCCACACGATGTGAGCTGCTATGGGACGCGGACAGGATATATAGTGACCGACGAGGTGGAGGGGGGCCTTGCGCCTTATAGGTATGCATGGTCAAACGGGGGTAGGGACAGTAACGCATACGACCTTATGCCGGGCGAATACACACTGACGATCACGGACGAGAACGGATGCTGGCTGGACACGACGGTAACGATTCACGACCGGGAGGAACTTATAATGGACACCCTCGGTGAGATAACGCACAACCTCTGCCACGGATACCACAGCGGCGCCTTTGCGGTCACAGCCGCAGGCGGGGTGCCACCATACGGATATACGGTTTTGGAGGAGAGCAACAATACTGGCTCGTTCAGCAATCTGTATGCGGGGAACTACCATGTGACCGTTACCGACTCGCTGGGTTGCACGGACACACTTGAAATCGAAATCACCGAACCAGAAGGGTTGGAATGGGTTTTCGACATTACGGGGCTGACATGCTACAACGACAACAGCGGAGCGGTCGAGGTTAGGCTTTCGGGGGCCACCACACCATACTCATACCGTTGGAACACAGGCGAGGTTTCGACAACGCTCATGAATCTCGCTGCCGGCGACTACAGCCTGCATGTGTCGGACGGTAACGGATGCGAATATGACACGACCATATACGTTGCACAACCAGACCCATTCAGAATTTCGGTGACCGACAATCTGTATATCTGCAACGGTGAAACGGTAACGCTCAGCGCTTCGGCATCGGGAGGTACAGCGCCATACACTTTCGTTTGGGAGGGCGATGTGGTTGACGAAGACTATGGCGTTACACCACAAAAAACGACGACATACCATGTGGTCGGAACGGACGACAACGGATGTGCCGACAGCACGGAAACAACCGTTACGGTAAAAGAGCCCACATGGAGTGTGGATGAAGAGAGGGGGTGCGACCGATATACCTGGCCGCTCAACGGGGTTACGTACACGGAATCGACCAACACGGAACAGGTGGTTTACACGGGAGGGAACAGCGTGGGGTGCGACTCGACGGTGACGCTCCACCTGGAGATATATCCCAGTTCAATCATTGTAGATACGGTGTTGCCTGTATGTATCAATCGGCTGCCGCTGAGGGTGGGCGAAAACGAATATTCAGAGCCGGGAACATACCACACGATGCTCAGCACGACGGAGGGGTGCGACAGCGCACTCACGTTCACCCTGGTGATTCGCGACACGAACGTGGCGTACGACACGGACTCGATAGCCGAGAACCAACTGCCATGGACCTACAGTAACCGCATTTACCCCACTCCCATCGAGAACGACATTTTTGTGCTACCGAACCGATGGGGATGCGACTCGACCATACACTACACGCTCTTTGTCTATTGGGAGTGTTCCGAGTTTTTACAGTTTCCAAGCGTGGTCACGGCCAACGGCGACGGGATAAACGACATATTCTATATATATGGTCTCCTAGAGGAGGACTGCTGGCCAGAAAACCGACTGACCGTTTACAACCAATGGGGCACCATAGTGTTTAAGGCCGAGAATATGTATTCGGAAAGCGATTTCTGGGACCCTGCCGAATCGCGTACACCAGCAGGCACCTACTTCTACGTATTCCGTGGACAAGGGTTCAAAGGCAAAACACAACGACGCGGCAGCGTGGAGGTGCTGAGATAGGTTTTGGGGGAATTGCGTTATTGTGTTAATGCGTTAATGCGTTAATGTGTTATTGCGTTAGTGTGTTAGTGCGTTGATATGTTGATAGGTTCGTTGATAATAATGTTTTACAAAAAAAGTGGCGTACACGATTGTGCACACCACTTCGTGGCAGAATATTTGATATGCTCTTGCCGCAGGGCTTTTTAATTGTCGAAGCCCCTACCCTATCTTCTCGTTCACCATCTTGATGAGTTCGGCCTCTTCCTTTATGGCGGCGGACTCTATCTGGGCGGCTTTCGAGAGGATGTCGTTCTTGAAGGCTTCGTCCTTCAAGCTCGAAGCATTGATTTTCACATTGAGGTGGGCTCCCATGACGGCGCTGCGAGCGGCCAAAGCACCCACACCTCCGTCGGTGACGCTGTTCGGATTGCCGAACTCAATCATAGCGCGAACAATTTCGAAGGCCTCGAACGACTTCTGCATCGTCTTGAACGGTACTTCGGTGGCGAACTTGGTAGCTTCCTGAATAGCGGCGCTGCGGGCGGCTTTCTCTTCGTCGGTTTTCTTCGGCAAACCGAAGGCATCCATAATCTTGTTGAAGGCGTTGGTGTCCTCGTCAACCAGGTGCAGCAGCTCGTCTTTCAGAGCCTGTCCTTTAACTGCGATGTCGCTGTATTTCTCCCACTCGTCGTCGTAGGCGGCTTTACCACCAGTGAGGTTGGCCACCATAGTGCCGAGCGATGCCGCCAAAGCTCCCATATAGGCGCTTACCGAACCACCGCCGGGGGCAGGGCTGTCGCTGGCCGTCTCGTCGCAGAACCCCTTGCAGGTCAGATCGACGAGTTTCTTCTTCGACTTGTCCTCGATAAGGAACTCTATCACTTTTTCCTTCGGGTCGAAGGGCTTGAGGTCGTCGAGTCCCATCGATTTGATGGCGATCTTCATTATCTCGTCCTCACTGACTCCAAGACTGCGCTGCTGCTTGTTGAGATAATACTTGCCGGCATCGATAAGCACCTTCTTCGGTATCAATCCGACGATTTCGCAACCCGTGACACGCACACCGCGGTTGGCGGCACAACGGCACACCTCGTCGAAACACTTGTGTACGGGAGCGACTGCGATGCTGGTGATGTTCATCGACACCTGTGCGATGCCGTAATCCTCGATGTACCAGCCGATGGCTTTGGTGCCTTTGAGTGTGCCGGGAATCATGATGGGGTTACCCTTCTCGTCTTTCATGGGCTTGCCGGTCACCTTGCCACCTTCGCGCTGCGGACGGCCTTTCTCGCGGACGTCGAATGCGATGGCATTGGCGCGACGCGTAGAAGTGGTGTTGAGGTTGTAGTTGATGGCGATGAGAAAATCGCGGGCACCTACCTGAGTGGCGCCTGTCTGAGCCACGTGGTCGTTCCACTCGTTGGGACCGAAATCGGGCTTCCACTCCTCGCTACCGAGACGGCTCTGCAACGACTCGTACTCACCCTTGCGGCAGTAAGCGAGGTTTTTGCGTTCGGGCTTGTAGGCGGCACTCTCGTAGCAGTAGATGGGGATGTTCAGTTCTTCACCGAGACGTTTACCCAGCTTGTGGGCATATTCGACCACCTCGTCCATGGTGATGTTGCTGACCGGAATGAGCGGGCAGACGTCGGTCGCACCCTGACGCGGGTGTGCGCCGTGATGCTGGCGCATGTCAATCAGTTCGGCTGCTTTCTGCACCACGCGGAAAGCGGCTTCGCACACCTGCTCCGGCTCACCCACGAAGGTGATGACCGTACGGTTGGTGGTGGCACCTGGATCGACGTCGAGCAGCTTCACGCCTTCGACCTTTTCTATTTCAGCTGTCACCTGGTTGATGACATTCATGTCGCGTCCTTCGCTGATGTTAGGTACGCATTCAATAAGCTGTTTCATTGCTGTAACTATTTATATTGTTATTGTTTTTCGTTGATAGGTTTATACGTTTATACGTTGATATGTTGATATGTGAATAGGTTGATATGTTGATAAGTTTGAAAGGTTTGAAAGGTTGAAATGTTTGAATGTTAAAAAGGTAACTGGCTGCCAATTGCTAATCGCCTTGTGCGTGCACGCACTTATTTCAGTGTTGTCACCGCTTTTTCTGTCCAGTTTAACAAAAACTCCGACACTTTCTTCTCGCTGTACCCTTTGCCCTCTTCGAGGTAGGCGCTGTTCTGTATGTGTATCGGACGCCCCTCGCGGTCGAGTATCACGAACACCGGAAATCCAAAGCGAGCGGGATTTGCGAGACGTTTCATCGCCTCGGGATTCTTGTTTGCTTTCGACCAATTAACGTGTATATAGACGAAATTCTCGTCGATGATTTTACGCACCGCTGCGTTGGTGTCAGCATATTCGGCAAAACGGACACACCACGGACACCAGTTGCCGCCCACCTGGCAAAGCACATACTTGCCTTCCGCGGCGGCTTTTTTCACAGCGTTATCAATCTGCTCCATAGCGTTGATGTTCTCGTCGTAAGGCTTTCTCTGCGCATAAGCCGAGACCTGTAAAGCAAGAAGTGCGACAAGCACAAGAATGATTTTCTTCATTGTTTTTCGATTATTAATTTTATGATGTCGGCAACGACAGAATTATTGGTTTCGACGGTTTTAAGGTTGGCAAGCGTAGAACCCTTGATAAGCCGAAGAGCCTGATTGACGGCTTCTACGTCCAGCGCGTCACTGGCTATCTGACAATCGACTATTGTCGAAGCATCCATAAGCAGCGACACCTCCACCGTACCCCAGCCGAATGAGCCGTTGCAGGTGGATTTGAAGTCACGCCATTTGCCGAAACGCCACTCGTCGCTGGCATAAAAATCGCGTCTCTGACGCACCTCGTCGTAGTGCGCTATGACACCGAAATCGGACAGTTCGGATTTCTGACCATATTCTTTATCGAAAGCCTCCACTATACGCGGCATGAGGCTGTCAACCGTGATGTCGGATAGCTCGCTGAGGTTCACTACACGACTCTCGACGGACTTGACGCCGTGCTTCATCAGCTTCGATACACTCGGCGTCAGATAGCGACGCAGACATTCGATGTCAGTCCTTATCATGATGGTGCCGTGATGCAGCGCGGTGGTACTGCTCTTGTGGAAGGCGCTTCCCGAGAATTTGCGCCCCTCGCACTGCATATCGTTGCGACCGCTCACCTCCGCCTTAATTCCATAGGTATCCAAGGCTGCGGCTATGACGCTGAAATTGCGCTGTATGTCGGACATCGCCACAGGGCTCACGAAGGTGAAGTTGAGATTCTCGACATCGTGATACACAGCGCCACCACCCGTGGTGCGCCTCATCAAGTGTCCCCCCTCCCCTTCCAGCAAATCAACGTTGCACTCGGCAAACGGGTTTTGATTCTGTCCCACCACAACCGTACGTTCGTTGCGCCAAAGGTAGCAAATCACGCTGTCAACCTCACAATGCTGAAACAGCCAATCCTCGACCGCGAGGTTGAGAAACGGCTCGAAGGAGTTGCTTATGATGGTTTTAAGTTTCATGTCTCTCAAATCTAATTGGTCCTACGGTTCTAATTGCCCCTACGGCTAGTAGTTTTCATAAACCTCTCCAGATTTGTCGTCAGAGTGAAATAGTTGGGAGCCTGCATCAGGTGGTAGTTGTTTCTCGCGTACGAGAATTCGAAGCCTTTTATCTTCAGCCCTATTCCGTATGAGAAGCCGCTGGTGTTGAATCCGCTGCTCGCCTGCATCTCACGCATCTGGCGGTAGTTGTAGCCAAAGCGCAGAAACACCACCTTGCCGATGTTCAACTCCACACCTGCCAACACATGACGTCCGGCATTGTCGAAAAACTTTGCCGCACCGCTACGTTTAGTCACCTCACCTGTGAAAGGGTCGGTGGTAGATGACGGGTTGTACATATCCTCGTACATAAGATTCCACTGTTGCAGCTCGGTGATAGCAAAGAAAAAACGGAACGGTGCATTCTTGAGCTTATACGACAGCGCTGCACTTATCTCAAACGGTGTCCAGTCGGGTTTTGCCTGGTTGAAGAAAAACTGTGCGCCTACGTTACGACCTATTGCGGTGGCCGCAAAACGGCGGTTGGGACTTACATACGACGCAGACATATCGAAGGCGATGGCAAGTGCCGTGTAGGACTCGTATTGTGAGAACGTAGGCTTGGCGCTAACACCGAACGAGAAGCACGAGTCAATCTTGAATCCCCAGCTGAGGATAGCTGACACATCGAGGGCGTAGAAATGTCCAATTGCATTGTCGTACTCATCATATCGACTGAAAATACCATAGTTGTGGTATTTAAACGAACCCGCAAAAACACCAGGACGTCCAAAATCCCATGCGTACGACACCTGCCCCATGCCCACATAGTTGAACAATGCGACATAATTGAACGCAAGATTGTTGTGCAACTCGGGACACAACATCGAAGGATTGTCAACCGCCAGCACCAGATCGCCGTCAGCCAACGGCAGATAATCAAAACCAAGACCCGCCGAACGGGCCGACGCCGTCATATCAAGTACTGAAAGGTTGTTCATTCCAGCCACCTGCGACACCGCCCTGTAGGCGGGCAGCATCGCAAGTAGTAGGGCTGTTATGAAATATAAATTGCGAATTTTGAATTCTGAATTATGAATTGACAATATGTCGCCGATCTCTTGATTGCCCTGTGCGGGCACGCACTACTTTTTATTACGTTCGTGGCGCATCAGATGGCTCGGTTCGAGTGCCATACGGTCGGTTTCGAGCAGCGATGCCACACCTTCGTCGACGCGGCGTTTCTGCTGACAAGCTTCGCAATGGCAATCCTCATGATATTCGCGCGGCTCGGTATAGGTGGTTATGACACCTTCGAAGTTACGTAGAATCACCTTGTCGGGGCTCTGCGAGATGACATACTGTGGCATCACCGGAGTCTTTCCGCCGCCGCCGGGAGCGTCAACCACGAAGGTCGGCACAGCGTAGCCGCTGGTGTGTCCGCGCAGGTTCTCGATAATCTCGATACCCTTACTGACGGGAGTGCGGAAATGTTCCAAACCCATCGAGAGGTCGCACTGGTAGATATAGTAGGGACGCACGCGATTGCGTACCAACTCATGCATAAGTTTCTTCATCACATGCACACAGTCGTTCACACCGCGCAGCAACACCGTCTGGTTGCCCAGAGGGATACCCGCATTGGCCAGACGTGCAAGAGCCTGCTCGGCCTCGGGGGTGAACTCGTTGGGGTGGTTGAAGTGGGTGTTCATCCAAATCGGATGGTATTTCTTAAGCATCTCGCACAACTCAGGGGTGATACGCTGCGGGCACACAACCGGAGTGCGGCTACCAAGGCGCACTATCTCTACATGCGGGATGGCGCGGAGGCGCTTGATGATGTATTCCAGTTTTTCGTCGCTAACCATAAGGCAGTCGCCACCGGAAAGCAGCACGTCTCTCACCTGCGGAGTCTTTTCGATGTAGGCGATGCACTTCTCGATACGTTCAGCCGGACTCTCATCGTCCTTCTGACCTGCAAAACGACGGCGGGTGCAGTGACGGCAGTACATCGAGCACATATCGGTTATGAGAAACAGAACTCTGTCTGGATAACGATGAGTAAGACCGGGAGCCGGAGAATCTTCGTCCTCATGCAGCGGGTCGTTGAGGTCGGCAGGTGCGATATTGCATTCCTCGCCTGCCGGGATAGCCTGACGGCGGATGGGGTCGAACGGGTCGTTGGGGTCGATAAGACTCAGATAGTAGGGTGTGATAGCCATACGGAACTTAGCCAGAGCCTTTTTTATACCCTCTGCCTCGTCGGGAGAAAAGGTAAAGTACTTGCTCAGCTGCTCGTAAGTCTCAATACGGTTTTTTACTTGCCATTTCCAGTCGTTCCACTGGGCGTCACTAACCTCTGGGAACAGTTCTTTTCTACGGTTTACTTTCATAGTTATTATAAATTTGTTTCTAATTATCAATTAAATAAACACACCCACACACAACACCACACGCATAATACAAACGGCAAATATACTAAAAATAGTCGAATTTCAAAACGCCACACTTGGACTTGACCTAAATGAAAAAGCCTCAGTTTTAGGAAACCGAGGCTTTTTCTCATTCCGAATAATTCGTAACTACTCTTCAACCGGCCATACGGGCTGCAGGTTGCGGTCGCCGTAGGCATCGTCAATCTTGCTGATTGTCGGCCAGTACTTATCGTCGTGAGGCATCGGGAAGGCTGCAACCTGACGGCTGTAGGGGTAGGTCCATTCCTCTGCGCAAACGACCTGCATGGTATGAGGTGCGTTGGCGATGGGGTTGTTCTTCTCGTCGTATTTGCCGCTCATCACGTCGTCGATTTCCTGACGGATACTGATAAGAGCGTCGCAGAAACGGTCGAGTTCGCTCAACGGCTCGCTCTCGGTAGGCTCGACCATCAAGGTGTTGTGAACCGGGAATGCCACCGTGGGAGCGTGGAATCCATAGTCGTCAAGACGACGTGCGATGTCGCCGACACTCACCTTTAGGCTGAACTCATTGAAATCGACAATCATCTCATGTCCACACATACCGTTCTTGTTGGTATAGAGTATCTTGTAGTACTTCTGCAGACGAGCTCTGATGTAGTTGGCGTTCAGTATGGCGTGTTTGGTAGCATCGGTCAAGCCGTTGCCGCCCAACATCAGCAAGTAGCCGTAGGTGATGGGGAACAGCAGCGCGTTGCCAAACGGAGCGGCAGCCATCGCATTGCCCTTCTTTCCACCCACATTGTAGATACAATGTTTTGGCAGGAAGTCAAGCAGTTTCTCGCTCACAGCGATAGGACCGACACCGGCGCCGCCACCACCGTGAGGGCCAGCGAAGGTCTTGTGGAGATTGAGGTGGCACACATCGGCTCCCATGCGTCCAGGAGAGGTGATACCCACCTGAGCGTTCATGTTGGCACCGTCCATATAGACAAGTCCTCCAGCAGCGTGGATGATATCCACTATTTCAAGGATACCCTCCTCAAACGCACCGTGAGTCGAAGGATAGGTAATCATGATGCAAGAGAGTGTGTCTTTGTATTGAGCAACTTTTTCTTTCAAGTCGTTGATATCCACGTCGCCGCGCTCATCGCACTTCACCACCACGACGGTCATACCGGCTTTGGCGGCAGATGCGGGGTTGGTACCATGTGCCGATGCTGGAATAAGGCAGACATTGCGCTGCGGATTACCGCAATCGATATGATAGTTGCGTATGACGGTCAGGCCGCTGTACTCGCCAGCCGAACCCGAGTTGGGTTGCAGCGAAACTCCGGCAAAGCCTGTGATGACAGCCAGAATCCGCTCCATCTCTTTGATCATCTCAATCGAGCCTTCAGCCTGGTCGGCGGGAGCGAACGGGTGCATGCCGGCGAAATGGCTCCAGCTCAGCGGAAGCATCTCGGCAGCGGCGTTAAGTTTCATGGTGCAGCTGCCCAGCGGTATCATGGCGCGGTTCAACGAGAGGTCTTTCACTTCCAGTTTCTTCATGTAACGCATCATCTCTGTCTCGCTGTGATAGCGGTTGAAGACGCTGTGCTGCAGATATTTGGTTGAGCGCAGAAGATTTGCGGGGATGTCGTCGAAATCGGTGCGGTTGCACTTACCGCCTTCGCACTGGATGGTCTCGGGGGTCTTGCCGGCAGCCTTGGCCAACACGGTGATGATGGCGTTGATATCGTCGAGAGAGGTGGTCTCGTCGAGGCTGATGCCGATGCAGTCCTCACAGATATAGCGGAAGTTGATTTCGTGTTCTTCAGCAACTTTCCTGACCACGTCGGTCTTCACCGGACACTGAAGTGCGAGGGTGTCGAAGAAAACGCGGTTATGCTGTTTGTAACCGTATTTTGCAAGTTCCTTGGCAAGGCGGACAGCCTGGCAGTGCATATTGGCAGCGATGCGACGGATGCCCTCCGGACCGTGCCAAGCAGCATAGAATCCGCTCATGATAGCCTGCAAAGCCGAAGCCGTGCAGATGTTCGAAGTGGCCTTTTCACGTTTGATATGCTGCTCACGCATACCGAGAGCCATACGGAGTGCCTTGTTGCCTTTAGCATCGACGCTCCAGCCGATGATACGACCGGGGAACGAACGCTTGAAAGCCTCGGTGACGGCGAAGAAACCTGCGTGAGGACCGCCGAATCCCATCGGCAATCCGAAACGCTGGTTGCATCCGAATGCGCAGTCGGCACCCATCTCACCGGGAGTCTTCAAAAGAGCCAATGCCATAAGGTCGGTAGCCATACCCACAAAGATTCCCAGTTCGTGAGCCTTGGCGATGAACTCGGTGTAGTCGCAGACCTCGCCAAACTGGTCGGGATACTGGACAACAGCTCCGAAGAATGTGTTGTCGAGTTTTATTTCAGCGGGTTTGCCTGTAACAATCTCAATTCCGCGAGGAGCGGCATTGGTATGCATCACGTCGAGCGTCTGGGGAAGGATGCGCTCATCGACGAAAATCTTGTGTACGTTGTCCTTCACGGCCTGACGTGAACGGCTGTTGTAGAACATAATCATGCACTCGCCGCCGGCGGTAGCCTCGTCGAGGAGCGATGCGTTGGCGAGGGGAAGTCCGGTCATATCGCTGACCATCGTCTGATAGGTCATAAGAGCCTCAAGACGACCCTGGCTTATCTCTGTCTGATACGGAGTATATGCTGTGTACCAACCTGCGTTTTCGAACACATTGCGCTGTATGACGGCAGGGGTTATGGTGCCATAATAGCCCATTCCGATATAGCTCTTGAAGAGCTTGTTTTTCTTAGCCAGTGCGCGGCAGCGGTTGAGAAACTCGTATTCATTGATGCCGTCGGCAAGAGGCATGGGTTTGTCGAGTCGTATCGATGCGGGAACAGCCTTGTCAATAAGTTCGTCCATCGAGGCGACGCCGATGGTTTTAAGCATTTTTTCTTCGTCAGCGGGGTTCGAAACACCGTTGTGACGCGGAGTGAAATTGTTGCTAATCATGTAATTAATATTGTTATTTGTTATTAAAATCAATAATCATGAAAGTACAAAGATACGTTTTTTTGCAATTTTCGGACTGCCGACTGATATATTTTTATGCACAAATAATCCACCATAATGCGTTTACCTTTGGCGGCATGATTCAAGCCGGCAATACAAACTCACACCCATCCGTCAGTACTTCAATACCGACTTCATACCAATATTTGCGTTACAAGTAAATGAAAGACACCTTGTGGACAAATGTTTGCAAATAGCCGATTTTGAGGAACACACTCATATTATCTTTCCCGCCCACAAGTCGGCCAGAAATTCTTTGACAGGGATAATCTCCACACGGTCTTTCCTTCGCCTGTACATATCGTTCGAGACAGCAATAAGCCTTGCGTGCTGATAGTCTTCACCAAATGAACGCAACCCTTTCAGCTGGCTGTCCTTCACTTCGGTTGATGATTTTATCTCCAATCCAACGTCGGCATCACCGAGGACAGCGTCTATCTCAATGCCGTTCTTGGTTCGCCAATATGCCAGTTCGCCGCTGTGCCCATGATAGCCGAGATAAGCTATGATTTCCTGCATGATAAGATGTTCGAAAGCATGCCCGTATTCTGGAGAGCCTTGCCTCAGGTGCGAGCGGTGCATCAAGTGGTTGGCTACGCCAACATCGAAAAGATAAAATTTTGGAGACTGAACCAACCTTCTTTTCACAGTCTTGGTATAGGACGGGACGATATACCCAAACAAAGTATCCACCAATATTTCAAAATAGGATTTTACTGTTACCGAACTGACACCGCAATCGGCAGCCACATTTGAATAGACAAGGATTTCTCCGCTTGTTAGGGCTGCTGCTTCAAGAAAACGATTGAACGACGGCAGGTTACGCACAACAGCCTCCTCCATGATTTCTGTCTGTAGATAAAGCCCGACATACCCACCAAGCCTTTTTGAAGCATCTGACACGAGGTAATGTCTGGGCAGCATTCCGTTGTTCACTGCACGGTCAATGCTGAAATCGTCTATCTCAGTGCTGACCAAAGGATAGAAGTTGTTCACCAAGGCTCTGCCGCCAAGCAGGTTAACCCCGCCACGACGCAATTTTCTTGCACTTGAGCCAGTAAGAACAAAACGAATGTTCTTGTTCGTCATAAGCCAATGAACCTCATCCAGTAGCAGCGGCAGTTTTTGTATCTCGTCAATTATAACCAACTCGTTTTCTGGAAAATCCTGCAATTCCTCCCTCAGCAACTGAGGCCTACGACTCAAGCGTTCGAACTCCTCACTTTTCAACAAGTCATAGTAACGTGCATGAGGGAAAAGCTGTTTGAGCAATGTTGTTTTGCCAGTCTGTCGTGCACCAAAAAAGAAAACACTTTCGTTTTCTGCATCCTGCATCTTAAAATACCTTTCTATCATAGTAGCACTTTAATATTGGACAACTTTATTAAAGTTTAGATTTGCAAAAGTACGATTTTTTTTTGATACAAAAAAGTTTTTGATGCAAATGCACAGTTACACGGAGGCAACAACCAAGTGCAACGCAACTGTTGAGTCTAATGGGAGTCCATTCTGGCGAACATATCGGCATCCTTTAAGACATAGCATCCATAGGAATTGGTGTAACGTTTCATCACCCTGCTCACAGTTGATTTGAGCACACTATAAAACCTGCAAAATCACCATTCGTCTTGTCTTCTTTCGAACACACGGAAACTGCCCATCTTTACTCGTGGGCAAGATGGTTGTTTTTTTCATTTCAACACAAAGGTAATCAATTTTCCCGGATTGTGCCGATTAATTTCGGCACTTTATTAATTAATTAGTTTTGCAACTTGGAAGTTGAATCTAAAACGATTTATCACAAATCGTCAAACAAATTCTCAATGCCACCATTATCCTCAAGAAAAGAGTCCCAATCACCACCAAACATTTCTTCACTGTATCCTTTTAGCTGCTCATCAGCCGCATCAATATAATCCGATAAACTATTCAACGCACTTTTCATAACAGCCTTATGGTATCTTGCATACAACCTGCCGATTTCTCTGTTTTGTTCAGGAGTTAACTTGTCGGATGATGCCGCTATCCGATCAATCGTTTTTTCATATTTTTGATTAATTTGGTCCCAATCCTTCACAGAATAGTTGTCACCGTTTTCCTCAACATCCGTTACTATGGTTTCGAGGCTGTTAATGTTCCGTTCGACCTTGCTAGTACATCCTGAAATGCAAAGACTTGCAAAAATAATTATAAGCAATAAAAAAGCTTTTTTGTCCATAATGTAAACTATTTATTGTTGAGCATGCTATTATTTGAATAATCGGTAGCCCACATGTGTTTTTTGACGAACCAATCACCTCAGCTATTGAGAATCTGCCGACTCAAACGATGATGCATCCTTGCTTGAAGGAGTAATTATCACAGACATCCCAACATACACATTCTTTTTCAACTCCAAGAGATCTTCATTTTTTAAACGAACACACCCTTCGGTAGCGCGCGTTCCGATTGATTCTGGAAGATGTGTTCCATGTATGCCAATGCCTTTGTGTCCTGGTGTGTCAAGTCTGATAAAAAAAGGCCCGTAAGCGCCGGCTATTTCCCCTTTCCCATCGTGAAAGTCATGCTTCCAATCCGAAGCATCCTGAATGTCGCTCACATGGAAAACACCTTCAGGTGTTTTCATATCCCCCTGCTTCTCTTTGTTTCCATAGTTTTTCCCACATGCAATAGGGCATGTCATACGAGTTGCCCCATTGTAATCAATTAATGAAAGCGCAAGCTTTTCCTTATCTATTATTATTACCGCAGCCTTTTCTATCTTTTCTACTTTTTGCTTATACCATCGCACAACATAAAAAAAACCAATATACGGCAAAACTATAACAATGAGCAACAATACATATAGACCAAGTTTCTTCCACGTCATATAACTACGTTTGAATTATATCAACTCAAATTACTATTTCAATATTCGTATTCGACATCAACATAATAACCACCATACGACTGATTGAGTTTAAGAGTTCTGTCTTTCATATATCCAGACGATGGCGCCCACTGTTCAAAAAGCAGATGCGGCGTTTCATCATCGTCAAACGTGAAATACAACATTTTCCTCTCCCCGCTATCTATATTTTGAATTATTATTGCAGCATCCGAATATTTCGAGTCTTTACGGTATTTTTTTGAACGATATACGTTGTTGCTCTTGGCCTTCTCATAGCGACAGAAGACCTGCCAGCGCTGGGCATCTTTTGACACCGCTGTAATTCCATACTCATCCATCTTTGAGGCAGAAATATCGCCTCGAATATTATGTTCAATGAAATATGCAAGCAAAGCCCTCTTGTATCTAGTCTCGGCAAGCATCTTGCGCGCGTCATCATTACCGAATATACTGTTAAGAAGGAAAAAATCCGCCTTGGGTAGCATATAGTCATACGCTATGTATCCTTCCACACAGTCTTTTTTCAAGACCTTGCCACTTGCGTCAACTGGGGCATACTTGCCATGCATATATGGCTTCGAAACATATTTTGTCGAGTCATAAATCAGTATTTCTGTGCCGTATGGGAATGACGCAATTTTATTGTAGTCTGCGTCAAACTCAGGAGTTGAACGCATATTGAGGTTTGCTGCAATTACATAGTACCTTGGAGCTTCGGCGTCTCTTTTTTCAGGGAGATATACATTGTTATAGTAAAATATTCCGCCAACTATACCTCCCAATAGAAGCACCGCTGCGATTATAATGATTATTGCCTTTGTTGATACCTGCTCTTTTTTCTGTTGTCCTTTTATCTGATTATTCTCATCGGAAAGCTGTTGTACTTTCTTCTGAAGGTCTTTCATTTTCTTTTTCGACTCGGCAGACTCGACCTCTTTAATGACCGTAGTTTCAACAACTTTGACTTCATTTTTTTCATCAGGTATTATAAATTCCACACTGTTTCCACAAAGCGGACACTCTCTGACAATTTTTTCTCCAGGAGTGAACTCTTTTTCATCAATTTCGATGATTGTTTTGCAATCAGGACACGACTGTTTCATAATATTTATTATTATTTTTCTTAAATACCAATCGACACCTACTCAACTATTCCACAAACAAAGCTAAATAAACATGTACGGGGGTTACCTAATGTTACCATGTTTACGACTGTCATACCTTCCAAAACCCAAGGTTGTAGGCCTTGTGGCCGAAACACCGTTGTTCATATATACAGATACCTATCATTGAATTCCACCTCGGTGTCCGACCAACTGTCACCTCTATCGGTGATTATCATATCTGTAATTTTAATTCTATTTCCTTTAACAAATGAAGCTTCTCTACCATTGTCTATTTCCTCGAAAGATTCGTCAGTTGTATTAAATCTAATGACAAAAGTCTTCAAGAACTCACCAAGAGCATTATTATTGGCAATGATGTATATGTATTCGCCTCTTTGCTTTGCTGCGGCAACATGGTATGCCATCATTTCGCCAAGTCTTTCCTCGTAGGAAACTTTTTCCCGCCGTTGCAAATCATATTTATAGAACGTGGCATCATCCAGGTTATGCACATATACACAATGATAGATATCATCGTCAAATGTAGCTATAATGATGTCTCTGGGAGAAAGTGAATTCTTGAATTCCGAGACACTCTGCCTCGATTGTTCAACCCGCACATCAGACGGCTGAGACACCATCCGTCCATCATACTCGTCTATGGCTTGGACGGCTGTATCTTCTATTACATAACTTTTGTTTTTTTCTGTTGATACTATGATTACAGCAATAATAACACCGACCAAGGCTAATATACCACCTATTATCAGCCCTTTGTTTACTTTCACGGGTGAGGAATCTTGACTTGACCTTGATTTGGGCTGTTCGATGTCCGTTCCAAGAATCTTAGCCTTTTCTTTATCAAACTCATCCCGATTCAAAACGCCACTGTCAAAAAGCTCTTTAAGCTGCCTCAATGATTGTATTACATCATTTTCTTCAGAAAACTGTTGGGCACTCTTCTGTGTTATTTTCATTTCCTTTTTCGCTCCCACAGGCTCTACTTCCTTGATACAAGTCGTTTCAGAGACTAAAACCCTCTGCTTTTCCTTGGGGACAATGAATTCCACAGCGTTTCCACAAAGCGGACACTCTCTGACAATTTTCTCTCCAGGAGTGAACTCTTTTTCATCAATTTCGATGATGGTTTTGCAATCAGGACACGTCTGTTTCATATTCTTTATTCTTAGTTTTTCCCAGTCTTAAATACCAATCGATACCAAAGCAACGATTACGCCAATAACAAGACTCAGTACAAAAACTATGGCTCCCGCAACAGCCCACTTATGCTGCACTTGATTGAAGTGTTCCGCATTCTCCCAACTCTTTTTCTCCCAAGCCCACTTGCTACCATTAACACCAAGAACAATACAAACTATCAGATCAATTATAGCTCCTGCCACTGGTATCCAGGACAACAATAGCAAAACGAAAAAAGCCCATGCAGAACCGTTAAACAATCCCCATAATCCACTTAACAAAAATGCGCCCCAGTTCCATCCAAGTTTTGGTTTTACCTCTGCCCGACTTGCTGTTTGCACATATCTTGGAATATCATTTTTTACAACTGGCGGCGGAGGTGCGATGGTCGTAGGCTGCTTTACAACAGATGCGGCCTGTTGCTCTCTCAACCTCATCATTTCAGCCTCAAGTTCTGCAATCCGCGCATTCTGTGCCTCAATTTTCTCGGTACCGACCTCTACAGGAACCTCTTTCACAATCACCTTTGGTTCTCTTTTCGGAATCAAGAAAATCACTTCCGAGCCACAATGCGGACATTCTTTTTCAAGCCTGCAATTTTCAGGATATTCGTTCTCGTCAATTTCAATGATTGTCTTACAATCTGGACATGACTGCTTCATATTTTATCAAAATTTAAGCATTAAGCAATATAACCGAGAGAATAATGAACATGAGAAGGATGAGTATAATAGCCATACATGAAGAGTTGTTATGGTTCTTCTCTGGTTTATCTTCTTTTGAATCCCAAGGTTCCTTTCGGAATTCTTCCCCATCTTCATACTCTTGTTCTGATTCCATTCCATACACACCATTCTCCGCAGTCATAGAATCAACTTCTTCCATAAAATCCGACTCTTCAGGTCCCGCTTCAACAAATGGTTGCGACGGGAATACGCTGCTCGACGGTGTAAATAAACCTTCTGAAGAATGGGAAGTATCTCGATGGTACACTATATCTCTTAAATCTCTCAACTCTTGCTCGAGATCTTTTATTCGTTCCTCCTGCCTAGCAGATTCGGGATTTTCCACATAGACCTTTTCTGTCCTCACCACCACCTTAGGCCTAGGGGGTATCTTGAACTTCAACATTGATCCACACAATGGGCACTCTCTTACTACAATATTGCCAGGATCAAATTCACTTTCATCGATTTCTACAATCGTCTTGCAATCTGGGCATGACTGTTTCATAATGTTATTCGAGTATTAACTGGTTGTGTTTGTAGTCTATTGAGACCTTGTTAAACTGACTTAACGCAGTTTGACCAAGAAGCAGCGGAGCCGTTTGGTTGGGCACTATCGAGGCCTCGACATCATGCAACACCACCCCACCAATTTCGACCTCTCTTAACATAACTATCAACGATTCCGACAAATCACCGTTTGCATCTTGAAACTGCATTACATCTACAAAATCGTCATCCGTAAGAGTGCCTTGCTTGTAAAGAAACTGTGCCTCCGTGAGTGACATAGAAATGATGCCAGCGCCCGTGTCGAATACAAACTTCATTGGCACGTCATTCACCTTTGCCATTACATAATAGACTCCGTCGGCCTTCTCTAGTGGCACTCGCGTTGTACCCCCACTGTGTGTGGCACCTTTTCTGTTGCGGCGTTCCCTACGAGATTCGGAGTCGCTGTCCGACAATTTTGCCGAACGAGAAGTTTCTTCGCTCCTATACCCGCGGCGAGAAGTTGTCTCACCGCGGTGTTTGGGTCTATATTGGCACGAACTTACAAGTAGTGTTAGGCTAAGCAAGACGTATAACAGCCTTTTGGGTGATTTTCCAACCATTGTCTGTCTTTTCAATTTTACCTTTTTGTTCTGTTACAATACTGCTGAAGCTTGCAATATCGTCATTAACTATGTTACAGGCAGGGTCAAGAAACGATGTCTTCGACTGTTGGGCTATGGCGACCGCTTCGGAGCGATTCACAAATTCAAATTCTCCGACAGCCTCGCCTCGTGTCGTCAACTTGTAAAGCATCTTCGTGGAGTAGTTCTCATTGGCCTTGAAACATCCATCAAATGGAACACCCGCATAATATTCTTTTACGGTTTCAACAGGGCGTTGCGTACTTGCAAAAGGCCGACCACCTCCGACGGTTTGCTGACCATTGGTTGAAGCACTTTGTATGGACTTGGTATTTTCAGTTACCTTTCGTTGCATTTCTGTCATCATATTTCGACTTTTCAATGAGTCGCCTTCCAATCGATCAATGCGCTGTTTCAACGAATCAATTTCTTCCTTACGGTGATTGTTGCTAATACGTAAGTCTTGCAACATGTTTTTCATTTTCACGAACAACATATACAGAAATACAGCCGCACCCATTGCCAATACAGCTAAAAGTAACGACAGTGCAGGAATTAAACCTGAGCGAGGCTGACGACTTTCACGCGGATCAGAGTCCTTAGTCGTCTTTGACTCTTGCAATTGCTTTTCTTGTTTTGGCGTTTCATTTTTTTGCGTCCCCATATTCAGAATATCAGCCAATTCGTTTCCCAGCATGTTATGCAATTTTTCTTTTCTGTCTGGCTGTTTTTTGAAAAAATCAAAAAAAACGGATTCTTCAAACAATGTTTCCGAATAAAATCTAAAAACAGACGAGTCTATTTCGTTTTGAGGCTTGGATTTGGCAATGAAATCCGTCAAACGTTTATTATCCTCTAAATCTTTGATTTTTTCCTGGATTTTTTCAATAGTCATGTCTTTGGGGCAAGTATTCTCAGTAAACCGCTCCGGCTTTGACAGTTTGTTTACATGATAGGCAGCTATGGCCTTGGCCCTGTTTATTTGATCTTCCGTAGCCTTATCAGCATACGAGACGAAGGCAATCGAAAGTGTTGCTAAAATACACAGTATCTTTTTCATATTTATATTATTTTAGATTTGGTATGATTTTATGTTGAAGTATATACTTGATAGGATAGAAGAACAATGAGCCCTCGAAGACATTCTTGGGATACTTGTCCACATCGTGCCTGTCGAAATCACGAATTTCAGTATTCATATAATCCTCCAACGGTTCAAGCTGCTGCATCAGATTTTTGAACTGACTCAACCCCTGCTCGTCACAATGGTAGTCATCAACAAAATTCAACGGTCCAAAACTATCTATGAACAATTTGTGGAAACGCTCCACTTCAGAGACCACTGTGTTCTTTATACCCTCATCATTCAAATCCTCATACAACAATTGGCGTGAATTTCCCTGCTCGTCTTTAACGCTAACAAGGGAATAACGAATAGTATCCTCTTCCACTTTCTTGGGATTGGAGTATCGTTTTGCAACATCTTTGTCGTCACCTTTTTGAATCACATGTAAAGCACCTTTCGCTGTTATCTGTTTGGGTTCCTTCGTTTCAATAACAATATCTATAGGAATCTTGTATGAATACTTTCCACCAGAGAAAGTCTGGACCAACGATGTTGTCAAATCTTTCAAGTCATCCACACTACCAATGATGTTAAGCATCTTAGAACCTGTACCGCTGAACATGAATCGTGCAGGTTGAGGATAACCGAAATCTTGTAACAGCCGCGTGAGATAATATACTATCGAGGCGTAAAAATAGAGGAAAATCACCTTGCGCAACCTGTCGTTCTTTAATTGGACATTATACGACTTGTCAGGCTTTGCCACTTTCTGCAGCAGTGGATGGCTCTCCAGCGCGAACAGGACTGAATTAGCCTCAGTTGCTTCCACGTCACTCTCACATGCCTTTTTCATCATGTCAATAATCTTCTGCACATCACTGTTCTTCTTTTTGTACTCTTTCAACATACGGCTGAAATAGTCGTAGTGTTTTTGTATCATGGGATTTTCCGATGCTTTGCCTGCTCCAAATATTACATCGGCAGCATATCGGAACGACGTGAACTTGATGTCCTCGTTATTTCTTTTGACCACGACGTCGCAAGTACCACCTCCAATATCAATCGAGAGGCCCATGTTGTCCAAATCTTTGTGTTCTGACTGATAGTATAGCAACGGGGCAATAGATTCAGTCATTCTAGAAACATTTGCATTCCCAGAACCTTCTTCGCCTGAAAAATAATTGTTATAATACTTGTTCCACTCTTCATCAAATTCATCGGCATCACTCTTTCTCATACTGAGCGGATATGTCCACACAAACGAGCATTTCGACAAATCTCCGTTATTTTCGATTGCAAACGCACGGGCTAACAATGCCAACTCTTCAATGAATGCAACCGACAACTTCCTTTTTTCAGGATCAACAGTCCACTTAAGATTCGGAACAGGCATGTTCGATTGACCGTAGTCTTCCTTTCCATAAATGAAAGGTATATTCACATGCTCCAGTGCCCGCGGTGTCGTAACATCAAGATTAAGTCCAACATTGCGTAATACAACGGTTCGCAACGGGAATGTATAGTCAACACCAATTTCTTCCGGCAGCCACTCTTGTTTCATCAAAACATCCAATGTCAGAATGTTTGTGATTTCATCACGATAAACCTGTCCATATTTATCCTTCTGGTTAAGCGTTGAAACGATAGACTTGCCCACCTTGAAGTCAATAATGTCTTTTTCGTCACGTAATACTGCTATGTGGGAATTGGTTGTGCCGAAGTCAAACGAGAATTTATAGCTAAGCGACCCCGAATACGTCCCTCCCCAGATAGGGATTAATACTGATTCGTGACGCCGTGTGCCGTCAGTAATTTTGATACGGAGATAATCAAAAGCGTTGTTTAGCGAATAGTAGTGCGTTTTCCCTGTGTTTCGTTCCCAATCATCATCCCATTCCATTATAGCCTGGGCACCTTTTGCACATGCTGTCATCTCAACAGAGAATCCATCAAGATTGTCGGCTGAATGTATGGATTGGATCCTATAATGGTTTTTGGATTCAAGTCTTGCAAATGGGAAAATATTCACGGCAATAGGACATTCGACTATGCGACCAACCGACCTTTCTTTGCTTGAACTTCCAGCTGTAAGGAATCCATTTTCATCAGGTATATATTCACGAACCAATCGCACGACCTGCCCCCCATTACCGCCACATCGTACAGGTACAAGCAATGTGACAATTACCTTCTCGACGGTTTCCCCTTTGCGTATTTCTTCTATCTTCAACCTCTTATCGGATCCATAACGGTCTGAAGTGCCAGACGGATCGTATATGGTGTCTATATCGAAATACTCAAAATACCTTGAACGGATGGGCGGTAAATAGTAGTACTTTGTTGCGTTTACCAGATTACCGTTAAAGAAATGGGCTGTGTCCAACGGATAAGGCAATTGAACCAACACGTCAGACAAGAAATCGTTTTCGCATAACCAACCACCTTCATATTCAGTTTCAGTACCGGGCAATTTCTTACGTGTCTGCAATTCCCTTATTGTCGTATAGTCTATCCTATGACTATCACAGCTATATGTATTGCTTCTTGATAGATAAGGCCACCCATTGTAGGTAGAATTATTGGTTAACACTAAAGGTTTTTTATCCGATTTAGTTGAATCAATAATGAATGCACTCTCATTCTTAATTCTATCTTGAAGATCTTCAGTTCTCCTCTGATACAACTTAAAGCCCAAAACCTTGAGAGGTGTCTCAGCATATACATTAGACAGTTCCTCTTCTGTATAAAATAGTTCATTGACGGCTCTATACAATTGAGGCTTTGTATTCCTGATAACCTCTAGTTGTTTTTTCAGATAATCGAAGAATGAGGTTAACGGTTTCACTGTATCTTGAAACTGTTTCATGCAGGCATGGCAGCGATAGACATATTCGATAAAGGCATCGTCGCGTTCTGCAAGCATCCGTTTCTTGGTGGCAAAAAGCGGCATATTACCCTCAATACTCAAACTGCTCTTGAATCTGTCAGGACGTGAGGTCGCCAAAAACATTGAGGTTGGAGAGGTGCAACCGACTGGCTCTCGGTTATAGGTCAATATATATATTGTAACATCATCGACGGCAACATTGTTGTAACGATGGTAGGTGGTGGCATCGAAACCATAGTTTTCCTGCCGCATATAAAGTTCGAGCGACTGACCATAGAGTTTATTGCCAGCATCACCGCTCTCATTCAAGGCTTTAATGGAGTCATTCTTACACCATTCAACTATTTCCAAACCTTCTGCACCTTCATAGAACAGCTCAAAAACATCAAGTGCATTCGACACAAGAATAATATCACGCATATCGGCAAGATTGCCTTTAGCAGCAACATTTGCAAAAGCCTTCTGAACCAGTTCGAAGCGCGCAAACGGCGACGGAACTGATACTTTAGGGTCTTTACGTTTGTTTTGTTTAGTATTGGTTGGGTCAACAATCTCCCCAACCTCTCTTTCTCCATATATATTGCAACTGCTCCATCCCGGATCAGAGCTTTCACCATACATTAACTTTTTCTTCATAGTCTTATTTATTATTCTGTTATTACTCACCCGGATATACTATTTGAGTAGCGTATCCGTATCGTACATTTCATCTATAAGCTTATTCATCGCTATCTGTGCAAGAGTAAACCATCGTTTTTCTTGAGGCTCTTTGTCTCCTACTTCTTGGGCTGCTTTATCAAGCATAAGTTGGATATCTTTGGGTTTCAAATCCTTTCGACCTCCAAACAAGCCCTTTTTCGTACTTGGCTCATCATGGAATGCTCCTGCATAGTTTTTATCGTTAACTTGTTTGAATAATTCGAGGTTATGCGCGGATGGGCCATGGTCTTTCATCTGACTTGTCCACTCGTCGAACATCTTGAAAAATTCTTTTATTTCCCTGTTATCATAGATACTCTTTTGTATTTTAGGAGTATGGTCTTTTGCAAATGGCTTTTCAAGCATATCTTTCAGATAGTTTTGCATAAACTCTCTCAGAAGATAGAAACTCATCATTGGTTTCATGACAAGCTCGTCAGTTTGTGCAGAAAGACCTTTGAAATGGATATGCGAATTGTCCGTAACAAGACCGTATGCTTTTGTGGAACATTTTTCCACAACTACGCGCCCAAAAGAATCTTGTTTGAACAACATATCCGTTTCCGGCTCGGCAAGGAAATCCATCATCGCCAATGACCCTGCGAATTCTACTATGTGAGCCTTATTTTTTGACTGGTTCCCACTACCTGGATCATTCTCGAAAGCTTTGGTGCCATCGGGATCGGAAATATAGTATATATTGTTTATGTACTGATTCAAGTTTGTGTAGTAATAGCGTAATGCAGAACGAGTCTTTATTGTGAAGTCGTTTTCGTTTATGGGAGAATCTTCGTCAGGAGTTATTGAAAAATAAGGCATTACAATAAGAGCTCCGATGGGGGCCTCTGAACACGCTGCACGTCCATCATCATCGCTGTCACGATGGCCTAAATCCCTAATTGAAGATATGAACAACGGGAGACCTGATGCGCCTGTGCCGCCGAAAATGGAACCGATGAAGAATATACGGTCTCCTGGATTATATGCTGTGCGGAATGCAGTGAAATCTTCAGAACGCCGAAACTCGTTCAAGGCGACACAACCTATATTAGGTGATCCATAAAAGCCCTCTTTCATCTCTGTTTGGAGTTCCTCATCAGAGAACAACATCTGCGCAAACAACTTATTTTCCAGCGACATAGACTCCAATCCAATAAACTTGTCAAAACTGTTGTCGCTTACACGCTGCATACGGAAGAAAAAATTGTCGGATGACACTCCGCTTTCCGGCTCAGCTTCGCGCAACGTTTCAATCTTCACGCCAAAAAAGCCTTCGCCATTAGGATCGTCACCATAAATTCGTTTCCGTATGGTGCGATAATGATTTAGCAGACTTTTGACCTGTTGTAGGCCTGCATTGTCCTCGTGCGGGTCAACAATTATTGGAACTATGGTGAGGTTTTTAATCGGATTGCCCTCATGATCTTTAGGACACATGCCAGCAGCAAGCTGCATTACGAGCGATGTAAGCACCCTCGAGCCAGTGCCTCCAATTGCAAATACAAATAGTCTCATATATTGATAATGTGAATTACAAAGTGATATTAAAATGGGGTTGTCGAGCAATGACTGCTGAGTTTCTTCACTGACAGGCATGCTATACAAAACATAACCAATGTGATGACGGTATTGATGATGTTGAAATTCTTCAAAGGAATCATCAGTAAATCAAGATCATTGTCTTTAAAATAGTTTCCACAATAAAAATATGTAACAGTGGGCGAAAGCGCGAGCACAACGACCAAGGCTATCAACCAATGATACCAACGCTCGAAGCGATCAATCACAAGATAGTATAGTACTGCAACCGCCCACACGAGTATGGATGTGTAGGCCGCCACTACAAGATACATGTTTTCACTATACATCTCGTTAGAGAACTCTCCATTGTAGTACAACAGCTCATACAACTGAGTACTGAAGATTAAGTAAAGGGCAGTGACAACAAGTCCGGATATAAGCCATATCCAGTCTTTCTTTTTGGTGTACTTCGGATTTTTCATATTTGTACCTTTTAATATTTATTAATTATTTTTTCTTAATACTGAATGTCAGGCTGTAATAATACTGATGCTCTTGCGATGTGGAATAAAAAGCCTGATAAATACCTTCCATCATAGATTTGAAGGCGAATGTTGTGGTTTTGAAATCAGGATGCTTGGGGTTGGTGTCATCATCTGTTGATGAATTTTCGATCCATGACGGGAACTCGTTTTTCAAGCTAATGACCAACTGTTCATTGCAAAGTTTATCGCTGGTGGATAGGGTGATTAGGTGAGTTGCCGTTGGTACATAGTGAGAAACATCTGTGGATGGTTTTTCGGTGTCGATAGGTGTTATTTCCGTTATAGTGAAACCGGATTTTGACTGGATTTCGTAGTTGTCGGGGTCGGTAAGGTATTGTGGTTCGGTGATAATATGGCTCATGTCAACCGCTATTGTTAGTGTACACTCGCCGGAGCGCCGATCACTTTCAAGATTTTTTATGTTATGAATTTGTTTCTGACCTTTCTCGGCAGCAAAACGGCTGCTGTTTTTGAATAGGATGGAATAGTCAGGATTGTCATTGTGTCGCGTGAAGCAATAGTAGTTTTCGTAACCGTTGAGGTCCTTGAAATTGCAAAAGTCATTGTATTTTTTTTCTGAGAACAGTCGCTGCATGACTGGTGACTTGGCGACAATCATCATGTAATAGGGACGCTGACCATCGTATTGGTAGCCCTTGTTTGGACTATTGTATGGGTAATACTTTCCATTATAGTCAGCATTTAGCTTGATGATTAAGATGTCCTTGTCTTCGTGACCCTTAAAACAGTCTTTTGAAAGGGCCTGGGCTGCCGATAGTATTCGTTGGGCATTGAGGTTTTTATGGTCAGGCGTAGAATAGATGAGATCAGACACTAAGATGCTTACCTCATTGTCGCTAGTGCGATTCAGCACAGAGTCGAATATACGTGAAAAATCAGTGTTGCTGGGATCCCCATAACCTTTAGTGTCTTCCATAATGTTGCCACTCTGCACAAAATCCTTAAATGTTTTCTTGAATACAGTGACCTCGTTGTTCACAACAAACATGAGGTTTCTGGTGTCACCATTGTTGGGGACATTGCCTAAAAGAGTTATTATGGCATCTTTGAATTGACCAGCATTTTTACTGTAATCGTAGGGTATCATGCTGCCGCTGCGTTCCAAGAAAAACTTAAAAACTATCTGATTGTCGTTTGACGTTGAGTCTCCGCCTTGCTGATATGCAGAGAAGTCAACGTCAAATTCAAGCTCTTCAAGATTGCGCCTGTGCTTTTTTGCATAGTCACGGACGTATTGCTTCAGTTTATCAACATTCAAAGCCGCGTCCTCTGTTGTATAATTTTTGTTGTTTTTTGCAGCGTCAGCTATGACCTGCCATTCTTCCTGGTTCACTACCCCGTCCCTGACAGCAGGTCCTACAGCCTTGTCCAAGGCACTTTTGCACGAACATGTCAGCACTGAAACTGCAATCAACATCAAAAATGGGAATGTTTTCTGCTTAGTTCTAATAATTGTATTCATTAATAGTTTTATTAGTTTTATTATTTATTTGTTGCCTTGCAAGTTGAATTCAAGTGGTGGTTAGAAAGAGGTTTTGTTTGTTTATGTCTTTATTTTTCCTTTCATGAAGAGTTCTCTGTTGTTGGCAATTATGCATAACAAAAAAAAGCATAGAACTCGTGTTGTTCAGTCCTATGAAACTGAGGCATCGCCAAACGCCTTATCGGAATAGAAACTGCTTAAACCTTATCCTATGCCTCCGATATGCTACGGCCAAAAGACCATACATAAAGGCAAAACAAAAAGGCATCAGTATCAAGTCCTCCGATATTTTTTGGCGAAATTTCAGTTTTCGGACCTTACAAATGCTTTCATCGCATTGCTCGACAATACTCTCGTCGATTTCGGGTGCAAATTTACGTATATAATCCGAATTGGGCAACTTTATTTTCTTTTTCTTGGGTTATTGAATGAATTTCAGGGTGTTTAACGGTTTTAACACTGTGGTTGTCGGCATTATTCTTGGGATTGGCTGTTGTGTGGATATTTTTGAGGGTGACTGACAAGACGGGTGGTTTGGGGTGGTGGTTAAGTTGTTGGCGGGATGGTGGTTGGTCGTATCAAGTCTATGATAAGTATATGATACGGCTAAGGACGATTCGGTGGGGATTCGGTGGCGGGATTGGTCGATGTTGGGGGTGATGGGAGGTTGTCGGAGGTTTTCGCTGTATTGTATTTTGTTGGTTTTGTGCGGGATGGTGAATTGGAGAGTGGTGGCGTTTGTTTATGTCGGGATTTGTTTGTATATTTGCAATTGGGGAGTTTGTGTTGGGGTGTGATTTCGTTATTGTGTTATTTCGTTATATTTAGGGGGAGGGTAATTCTTTTGTTATTAAATTACAGTGTTATATTAAAATACAGTTGCTATGGGGTTTAATCGGAGTGCAATAAAGCTTTACTTCACAGGGATGGTGGGGGGTATTATTCAATATGAGGTGCGGGGCATGCTGCGGGTGCGGTCGCGGCCTGAGAGTGTACGTAACCCGCGGACGGCGGCACAGACGGAGCACAGGACAAGGTTTGCGCTGGCATCGTCGTATGTGCGGTCGCTGGGGGATGTGTATAAGGTGGGCTACCGCGAGTACAACAAGAGTATTTCGCAGAGGGCGAACATAGTGAAGCAGGTGTATGGGGAGGCTCTGACGAGGGACGGGTTGATTGACCCGCTGAAGGTGCGGACGGCTCGCGGGCCGCTGACAAGGCCGCAGGGGGTTGTGGTTGAGCGTGAGGAGAATGGTGTGAAGGTGAGTTGGTTTCGCCCGACGAACCACGGGTTGAAACTGACGATGACGGTGTATAACTACACTCGAGCGGTTGGGCAGACGCACTATGACGTGGCGACTTCGCAAGCGACGAACACGACGGTGGCGGTGCCTGCGGAGTGGCAGGGCGACGCGCTGTATGTGTATGCTTTCTGGCGGAACGAGAAGAGCGGGTCGGCGTCGGACAGTACGGTTGTGGCGGTGTCGGAGGGCGAAGACTCTGCCCTATCGCTGCTCGATAGCGTGAACGCCACCACCAACCGCCAATCCCTGACTGCCCGCTGGCCGTCGGCGATGACTCAAAACGACGGGTTTGTGGGCGTTTCGGTGGCGACTGGGCCTCCGGGCGTGCCTTGATGACAAAATTTGCCTATCTTTGCAAACCGATTAGCCACGAACCGTTATCGCCCTGAGTGCGTTGCGGCTCACGCAACGGCAAATGCAAACCAAGATAATAACAAATTAAAATACAAATAGATATGAAACACATTAAACTTATGACCATTGTTGCGGCGACGGCTATGCTTGCCGTGTCGTGCGGACAGAAGAAAGAGGCGCCGAAGGACGAATCGCCCAAATATCTGGTGCTCTACTACTCGCAGACCTCCAACACAAAGGCGGTCGCCGAGCAGATTGCTAACCTGCTGAACGCTGACATCGAGGAGATTGTAGCCACTCAGCCTTACGACGGCGACTTCCAAGCCACCATCGAGCGTTGCATACAGGAGCGCGAGCTGGGCGTGAAGCCCGAGATTCAGCCGCTTACTGCCGACATTTCGCAGTATGACGTGATTTTCATCGGCTATCCCGTGTGGTTCGGCACCTACGCACCGCCGGTGGCTGCGTGGCTCAACCAGGCCGACTTGAGCGGCAAGAAGGTGGTGCCGTTCTGCACTTTCGGCAGCGGCGGACTTGAGAGCAGCGCCAAAGACCTCGCAGCGAAGCAGCCCAACGCCGAGGTGCTGCCCGGCTATGGCGTGCGTGCCGCGCGTCTGGAAGCCATGCCCAAGGAGGTTGAGGAGTTCCTGAAGGCTGGCGGATTCATCGAGGGCGAATACACTCCGCTGCCCGACTTCGGCGACATGCACGATGTCAGCGCCGACGAGGCCGCCATATTCGACACCGCCGTGGATGGCTATCCGATGCTGAACGCCGAGGCGAAGAGCGTGGCGGTGCGCACCATCCCCAACGGCACGGAATATCTGTTCGTCGCAATGGACAAGCCGCGCGAGGCAAAGGCCGACATGCCGCCCGCCGGCGAGCTGCAGGTGTATGTGACCGTCCTCGAGGGCGAGACTCCCGTCTTCACCAAGGTAATACGATAGATGACGAAACGTACAAGACAATATATCGGTATTCTGGCCGCCGTAGTGGTTTACTACGTAATCCACGAGGGGGCACACCTGCTGGTGGCGCTGGCGCTCGGAGTGTTCAAGAGCATAAGATTCATGGGCTTGGGGCTGCAGATTGATGTCTTTTCGTATCAGATGACTAACCCACAGATGGGCATATTCTGCATTGCCGGCGCGGTGGCGACTTTCGCGACGGCTTGGATATTGGTGCTGCTGAGCAAACGGATATGTTCCTCCAGGAGCGAAATGCTGAAGGCTGCAATGTGGTATGTGACGCTTGCGCTGCTGCTTATCGACCCGCTGTATTTGTGTGTGCTGTGCGGTTTGTTTGGTGGCGGCGACATGAACGGCATCCGACTGCTAATGCCCGAAGCAGCGGCTCGCGGGTTGTTCGGTTTGATAGGTGTCGCCAATATTGTCGTTATTTGGAAATATCTGTTGCCCAGATATAAGGCATCATTCAATCAATAAACCACATGGAGATAGACGTCCTGTTGGAATATGACAATCGCAGCCAACTGCGCGAGTGGCTGCAAGCCAACCACACCTCGGCCAACCATTGCTGGGTGGTGAGCAACCGCTCGAAAGCGGTGCGGGATGGGGCGATAAGATATATTGACATAGTCGAAGAAGCACTCTGTTTTGGATGGATTGACTCCACCTGCAAGCGGCTGCCCGACGGACGCCTCGCTCAACGCCTCTCCCCAAGACGCAAAGGCAGCCATTGGACGGAACTGAACCGAAAGCACTGCGCTGACCTGGAGGCACGAGGGTTGATGACCGATGCGGGTCGTAGAGCGCTGGCCGCCGGAACCGCCGACAAATAAAGATAAACAATGAAAACCGAGATAAACCCTCAGGAGAGCACTCGTGCAGAGGCTTTCAGGCTTTGGATGACTTCGCCTATGCCGATGGTCACCCTGGTCAAAACCCTGGACGTGAGCCGCCTGCTGCGTGCCAGCCGCAAAATGGGCGTGAAGTTCAACACTCTCCTCTGCTGGTGCATCGGCCGTGCAGCCAGCGGCATCGACGAGTTCTACACAATGCCCGATGCTGGCAAGCTTTACCGTTATGACCGCCTGGCCGTCAACGTGATAGTCAACAACGCCAAGGGCGACATCAACTCCTGCGACATTCCCTTCAGCGACGACTTCCAGCAGTTCAACCGCGACTATCTCGAGCTCACCGCCAAGGCGGCTGCCGAATGTGAAAGCCGTTATCTCGAAGGCTACATGGTTATCGGAACCTCCGCGATGATAGGCACCGAGCTGGACACCATCGTCAACCAGTACACCGACCAGTTCACCAACCCTATGGTCATGTGGGGGCGCTACCGCAAAGGACTGTTTAAGACCACGTTGCCCATCTCGTTCCAGTTCCACCATGTGCAGATGGACGGCGGTCACGCGGCACGATTCCTCGAACAACTGCAAAACACAATAACCAATATTTAGCAGTCAGCCTCAGGGCACAGGTCACAGGTCACATATCCACATATCATAATGAAAAAGCTTTTTATCATTCTTCTGGCATTCTCCTGCCTCCAAGCCAACGCGCAGGATATGGCTCATTACAAGAGCATTGTCAAGGAGCTCAGTTCCGCCAAGTACCAAGGTCGCGGTTACGCCAAGGACGGCGTCAACAAGGCTGGACGATACATCGAAAAGGAATTCCGCAAGGTCGGCGTTGACCAGGTGACGACACAGTCTTTCTCGTTCGATATCAACACCTTCCCTGGCCACATGGCTATGTCTGTCGATGGACGCAGGCTCACCCCCGGCATCGACTTCGCCATGCGCGAATATTCGCCTGGAGTCAAAGGAACTTTCCCTCTCTATTACGTTGACACCCTCAACTTCGACGCCGAGCGGATGATGGCCGACCTCGCAAAGCCTGAATACAAGGACTGCTTCGTCGTGTGCGACTTCTGGTTCATGTATCGCAGCCACCGCAAGGATTTCCAAAAACTACAGAAAGGCACCGAATGTCCCAACGCAGGCATGATTCAGACTTGGGAGCGCCCGCTGAAGTTCTACAAGGCCTACGGCGAGAAGGTTATGGGCAAGCCCATAATTTGGGCGGCGTCGGACTTCCCGAAGCGTGCCGAAAGCATCACCGTCGATATCGAGAACCGCTTTCTCGAAGGGGTTGAGTGTTTCAACGTGATAGCCAAGGTCGAAGGCAGGCGGCACGACAGCTGCTTCGTCTTCACCGCCCACTACGACCATCTCGGCAACCTCGGCAACAAAGTCTTCTACCCGGGCGCCAACGACAACGCCTCTGGCACCGCCGCCATCATCACCCTTGCGGCTCACTACGCCAAGAATCGCCCCGAGTACGATATGTATTTCATCGCCTTCTCGGGCGAGGACGCAGGCCTGCACGGGTCGGAGTACTACGCCGAGCACCCCCTCGTGCCACTCAGTCAGATAAGGTATCTGTTCAACCTCGACATGATAGGCGACAACAACCCCGTGCAGTACTGCGAGGTGAGCGACGAAGGCATGCGCGGCTTCGCCCTCCTCGAACAAATCAACAGCGAGCGCAGCCACTTCCGAGGCTTCAACCGCGGCGAGCTGGCCGGCAACAGCGACCATTATCCCTTCGCCCAGAAGCACGTGCCCTGCATACTCTTCGAGAACGAGAGCGGCGACGCCTTCAAATACTACCACACCACCTACGACAGCTACAAAAACTTCATCACCGCCACCTACGAACCCATCTTCCGCCTAATAACCGACTTCGTCGAGCGGTATTGATGCAGCAATGGAACCCTGCGGATACAGGAGAAAACACCCTGCTCCGTTTTCCTCCATCTGCTACTCGATATTATGAAACATGAATTTTATAATATGAAACTTACACTAAAACAGTTGCTACTTTTGCTTCTCCTGTCCTTCTCCTTGTCTGCGTTCGCCACTGGACAGGCTTGCGATATCATTTACATCGACGGCCAACGATGGCTGCTCATGGGGCGACCCGTCGATGCCGATTCCGTTTTGTATCATTCCCTGCAGGCCCGCCTGCCGAAGGAAACCGTCGAGTCAACTGATAATTGGGACGGCTTCATAGGCCATTGGAGCCTTGTAGGCCAACATCTTATACTCGACAGCGTGACGGTTCTGGTCAACAGGGATGACAGATATGTGGAAATTGCCCTGCACGATAAAATCATGCGCCGCGTGTTTAAGAAATACTATTCCGGAGGTCACATAGAGGCGAGCTGGTTCACGGGCAAGCTCCGTCTGGGGCAAGGTCGGGAGATATATTACGAGCACATGGCATGGGTGCGCAATTATGAGCGTGAGCGGCTTCTGACGGTGGAGAACGGTATCGTGATAAATGACCAAATCTTTGACAACCATATCGTCGTGGACGGTTTCGACGTGGACACGATGAAATGGAGCGGTGAAACGGAACGGTTTTTGGAGGGGTTCCGTCCCAAGATGGCGGAATACCCTGCGTTGGACACCATAAACACCTTGTATTTCATCGTCTATGACATGGCGATAGACTCGACGGGGAGGCTGAAGGATGCCAAAATCAAGTGGCTCTCTCCGTCAGGGATAGAACCCATAACCGAACTGCAACTTGCCTTCAAGGCCTACCTGATGGACATATACCCCTGGAGGCTGTGGACAATCAACGGGGAGCTACGACCCCGTGTCACAACATGGAGCGTGCCCCTCTTGAAACGTAAACGATAATTAGTGAATTGACACATACACTTATGAAAACACGCAACCCTAAACTTTTTCGCTGGGCGCTGTGGTGGGGTCTCGGCATAACGGTAGCCTGCCTTGCTACCCTTGTTGTGGATAGCATCGCCACGATGGGCGACACCGCCGGAGGGGAGTTTGGAACGCAAACCCTAGACTCCCTATACAGCATTGTTTATAAGTTAGGCATCTGGCCTATGATTATTTTCATAGGGGTGGTTGCACCTGTATATGAGGAGCTTGTATTCCGTCTGTGGGGCAACGGAAAACGCTGGACAGGCTATACCTCGGTTGCGCTGATGACCTTGTTCTCGTTAAGCATCACCTGGTGGGTGGCTCCGATAGTGTTGGCTGCGGGCATAGCCATCATGGTTGTTTACCGCTCCAACCTCACACGGCGGCTGTTCATGCTCATGCTCTTTTCGTCGCTGCTTTTTGCATTGATGCACATAGGCAACTATAGTGCCGACGAAAGCCTGCCGATGTTCATCGTTGCCGTGCTGCACAAGTTCGGCATGGGTTTACTGGCATCGTACCTGGTAATTAACTACAACATACTGTGGTCGATAGGTTTCCACATACTGAACAATGGCATTATGGCCATACTGTTAGGAATTGCATTCAATACAGCTGCGACCAAAACCACCGTCATTGAAAACGAAAACTACCGCATCACGATGAACCCAGTGCTTACCAAGAGCCAGGCATCGGATGCGTGCGGCGAAATCGGATGGATGAACGACAGTGTATATGTCAAGACCGACAGTCCCGACTTCGCAACTGAGATGTTCATCAACGACCCATACCACAACGACAGTCGGCTTAGAGCGGTCTCTGGGATGAAGTTTTACCCTAAGATGAAAATCAAGGTGGAGATGCTCAGAGGAAGTCGTGACTACGAAAGCGTGATAAACACTATGGCTAAAGAGGGCTGGATTGCTCTCGACACCGTTGGCGACACAATCCGCATACGAAACACCTACTCGCCCCTGGACCGACTGTAAATAACAGAACTTTGACGTTCCTTACACAAAAAAGCGCACCCGAAAGTACGCTTTTCGCCAAAGAGATGGCTATTGATTGATAATGAGTTTCTGTTTTAATTCAACCACTAACGCATTAACACAATAACGCATTAACGCAATCCCTACCCTACCTTGCCACCATCAGGCGGACGGTCTCTGCGCCAGCCTTGACTATGTAAACGCCGTTTCTGAGTTGCGCGGTGGAGATGCTTACGCTGCTGGATGATGCAGGCACAACACGTTCCATCATGCAACGTCCAGAGATGTCGTAGATATAGATTGTCTGATTGCCCGACTGCAGGTTTGCAGGATTGAGCGATACCACCACTCTGTCGCTGGCGGGATTGGGATAGACGCTCTTGATGACCGAGTGCTGCGGAGCGCTGATAGACGACGACTCGCCCAGCACGCACACTCCGTCCAGGTCGTAGCCTGCGCTGTAGCTGAATGTCGGGAATGGGTCGTTGATGATATGTCCGTAGGCGTCGTAGGTTCCATAAGCCGGGTCGATGCTGCCCACAACGTCAACCACACGCACATGTGTGATGTTGTCGATGTCGATACCCGTGCTGTCGCGCAGTTCCTCCAAATCGAACGGAGTGCCCCAGCCACCGCGATACTTGCCAGCCAGGTTGTTGATATAGGTGGCGTCTAGCTGTCCCATGCCGCCTATCTGCGTCTCTGTCTGAGTCAGCGAAGTGGCGGGAAACCGCACAAAGCGTTCTCCGTCCGAGCTCACCTCCACGAAGGCAAGCTCGAGAAAGTAGTCGTCAAACGAGTTTTCAAATACCGCAAAGTCATATCCGTTGACGTTATGTATAGGTTCGTCGAAGGTGACAGTAGCGTAGCCACCATCGCCGAGCGGAACGACTGGATATGTATTGTATGAATCATTATTCCCTAATACAACGGGCCCTATGGCATTATTGCCGTTGGATGCGAATGTCACAATCGAGTCGGGGTGTCCTCGCAAGTCAACCGGGCCGAATACCACCTCACAGCCCGTCGCCCAGCCGATGATGCGGGGGTCGTTGCATTTTACTGCCGTGCACCCTTCGGTACCCACAATGCCGCAGAACGGGCCCTGCCCATGTGCGCACACACCACACACTATGAGCAAGGCCAAAGTCAGCGGATATTTTAAATTTTGAAAGTTGAATTTTGAATTTTGAATTTGCATGGTTATTCTTGCGTTTTCACCTATCGTGGGGGCGTACACGGGGTACGCCCTGTTGCGACGGTTTTCAAAACATTATTTCTTTTTTCCTTGGTTCCCGGCGAGGCATCTCTGCCAATGCCGGGAAAATATCGAGGCATCCAGCCTCCAATCTCACAATTCACCCACTAACACATTAACACGTTAATGCATTAACACGTTAACGCATTAACGCATTCTCACCTAGTGTCTTACGACCACTTTGGTGGTGGTGTTGCCGATGTGGAGCATATAGACACCGTTGGCAAGCACAGAGGTGTTGATGGTCATGCTTTCGCCATTGATAGCCTGGCTATAGACCTTGCGGCCGGTCATGTCGTAGATGACGGCGTCGCCTTCCATCGAACCACACATCACGTTGAGTACGCTCGAAGCGGGGTTAGGATAAACCTTCACATTGATGCCCGCGACCTCGTCGATGCCCTGTGGCTGAGGATCAGCAGGAGCGCTGACGGGGTGAATGGTCATAGGATAGGCATTGATATCATAGAATCCATATCCAGCATAGAAACCTCTGTCAGCAACTTCACCAGCTGCAGCATCGGCCCAGAGGTTGATGTCACCGTTCTGGAAGGAATCACCCATACCAAAAGCTGCATATCCACCGAGTCCGTTTTTGTGTTGCTCCCAGTAGCTGTACTGAGCACCTGTGAGGTTCACATTGCCATCAGTGAAGGTGATATTTTCAAGACCATATTGGCCCACAACATAGTCGAAACGGCTGTCGGCAGCCTTGATAGCGTCCATCACGGTGGTCATGGAGACGGTCTCGGTAGCGAATTTGTAGCCCCAAGCCAAAGCGGTGTCGGGCCAGTTGACCACAAAGATCATCTTGTTATTGCCTTCGCCAACCCAGTAGGTGATAGCGTCAGCCGAGATGGTTGCATCGGTAGGCAGCGGGGTTGGCAGCGGCTCGAAAACAGGGAGGATTTCAGTAGGCCACACAACATACGTCGGGAACCAACCATAGCCATCCCAATAGACAGAGTCAACACCCTCGGCGAAGAGTGATTCTCCAACCTTAAGGAACGAGCCGTTGCTGATTTCGTCGCTCCAACCGGCATAGCCGTTTCCATCGAGGACGAACTGGAGGTAGTTGCCGTCAACATCCTGGAAAGCAAAGTGGAGCGAACCCTCGTCAAAGTTGATTGAGTTGGATTCAACGGTAACACGGCTGTCATTGGATGCAAGATAGTTGAGAGCGTCTTCAACATCCAGAGTTCCATCGTAATGGATTCCCCAAGCCATAGCAACACCGGGATTCGACCAATCGACGGCGATGACGGCGCTGTTTGCACCTTCGCCAACCCAGTAGGTCACATCCGCAGCATCAATTGTAGCGTCAACAGGGACTTCCTTGATGGAAATGGCCACAATAGGAGTGCTCCAAACACCCGACGTCTCCGAGCTCACCTTAACCAACATGCCATCAGCAAGGTCAACTTCGTCGAAATCATAATCGTCCAGATCATAGATTGTTTCGCCAATCTTGAAAGCGGCGTATGCGCACGAAAGCTGATACTGAGGACGCTGGATGAAGATGTAAGCATCGTCGTAGTTCTCGTCATAGCCATCATAGAAACGCGGGTCCGCCTCCAAAATGTCGCCAATCATGTCGTCAACGGTCAAACCGTCCGACTCGTCGAAACGGTAACCCCATGCGAGAGCGGTGGTACCAAAATCGACAACCAAGATTGCCTGATCCTCACCTTCACCAATCCAATAGACAATGCTGTCGGCATCGATGGACGATTCGGTCTGTGCAGTAGCTGCACCTGCCATAAGGCAGATACCGAAGAAAAATGTAAGTAGTTTTTTTACCATAATAATATGTTTTAAAAAGTTAATAATGTTGACCTTTCTGTTTTCGAACGGCCAACACCATGAATGGAAAAAAAACTAAAGATTGGGCGTATGTACCCAACAGTCAACTGACGTCCACAAAGGAACACTGACTTGCTTTTTCCTCGAAAGCGTAGCCGATTCAAAATATGGTTTGGCAGGTCTTCTGGCTCGTTCTCCGCTGTCTCGGCCTTCCCATACGCCTATGGCGACGCATAGTGACCACGAAACGGACTGCGGATGTGTGTGATGAACTTACAGCAGCGGGACTGCGACGGACTTTCACCGTACTTCCCTTTTGATGCCTAAAGAGCTATGGATGTGTCGTTTCCCAGATCTCTCCCCTCTCCTATCGGCAACCAAACCGAGTGCAAAGATACAACATAATTTCGATTTTCAATTTTCATTTTTCTATTCACCCTTTTTTTCGTATTTTTACATTCTCGTTCCGAGTCAGCGTAAAACAACGTATCATCTTTATAATTAAACAATTGCCCATCAACAGCAAACCGAACATATCATTCATCTTCTTTCTCCTGATGGTGGCCAATTCGGGATTCGCTCAATTCTATCCTTTATATAACACCATCGTCACCGTCTATTCCCCTAACGGCCTATATTACGCAAAATCCACGCCTGCCGCAAACCTCGACATCACCACCCTTGGCCGCACCGACATATACGACTCCCGCTCCTCTCAACTACTCTACTCCATCCCCTTTTGTCTGTCCTCTGGCAAACTTTTTGTCAGCAACGACGGTCAATACGTGCTCCACCTGCTTAACTATGATTTTGGTCCGCAGGATGGGCCATCGCACACACACTCGTTCACTCTTTATCACAGGGACTCCGTTTTCAAGCAATTAACGCTACGGGAGGTGACTGGATGCAATAACGACTCTTCAACCTGCAGGCTGTTTTACGACATGGAGCGAGACTGGAGGCGCCCGCTTACGAGTCGCGACAGCTTGGTTTCCCAAACGCCCACCTTCGCCGTCGGCGACTCCGTTTTAATATTCACCGCCACCCACAGGCTCGCTTGTGTCCACCTTCCATCCGCCAGAATAGACATTCAGCCGTTCGAAACGCTATCTCTGGAGCAACTGCAGGCTATTCCCGAGCAGCGCCGCATAGAGACCATGTTCAACAGTCCAAGGAACTACACCGACGATGAGAGCGAGGTTGAATTTGCTAAGCGGATGGGTATGGTAACTGAGGGCGGCTCTTTCTCTCCAAGATATAAATACTACTATGTAAGGCTTTTACTGCGTATAGACAGGAGGGGCCATGCGGAGATTGTGAATCTGGAGAACCGCGACAGCCTGCCGGAAGCCAAAATCCGCCAAATCGTCAGCAAGATGGTTTTCGACGTCATAGACTACCCTGACGAGATAGAGATATGGCACAAGAGGTTTTGGGTGTCGATGCGGAAAAGGAACGAAGTGACGGCGAAAAGGGAGGGGAGGATTGTGGAAAGGCGAAGGCAAGCGGAATACAAACGTAGGCTTGTGGCAGACACAATCGACGGCATATACATACCCCGCAACCTCCAAGAATGTTTCAACGTCCTGGACACCCTGCTCTATACAAAGGACCGTCTGACCATAAGGGCGCAATTCAGCCGGAAGGAGATGTCTAAATTCCATTTCGGCCTGGGGCTGTGGATGCGAAACAACTGGGGCCTATGGGGTGGCTCGAGGCTGAATACTTACATGAAGCAGCGAGGTGTTTACCATCCAGATGATATGTCAGGAACGATTCTGGAGTTTTATTACGACCACCTTCACTCGGTGGACAGCGGATGGCGGAGGTTCGATACTACCCTTGTGCCGCCACCGGACACGGCAACATGTGCAGTACGGCGATACAAAGTCACCGACAGTGGTCTTCGGAAAATACTGAATCGTGGGAAATGGGATTCCGACCCCGACGGGGAGAAGGCTAAATGGATGTGGAATCTCTCGTTAAGGGATATTCAAGAAATCGACACCGATGCGGCGGAGGGGATAAAAGAGTTTTTGGGGGATTCGACGATACAGGTTGACGGTTCTGAGAAGTTGCTGACATTTGTGCGGATTGAAACGGTGAATGACTATCGTCCGATATACGGGTATGTCAAATGGCATGGACGTTACTTTCTGTTGACTGATAAGGATATCGATTGCCGATATTTCAAAAGGACACACAAAAGCCATCGTTTCTGGAAACCTCAAAAATACTCCGACAAAAAAAACTGGAATCCACAAGTATATCTGAAACATGACAGTCGATGGATAAATCTCAGTGACCTGTGACCTATAACCTGTGACCTGCGGTCAGTGACCATGTTGTAATACCTCCATTATGCTAAGCAATTAAAACTCACAGGGCTGGCAAAACTAAAATAATCTTATTACGAAAATAAAGCACTTCAATATATGAAAGCACAACTTGGAAGACTTGAAAAAGTAGAACTACGAGACTTCTGGAAAGACGAGGCTAAGGATTTCACACCTTGGCTTGCAGAAGATGACAACATCAACCTTCTTGGAGATACAGTAGGAATGGAATTGGAGGTACAGGAGCAAGAAGCAAAGGTCGGGACATTCTCTGCTGACATACTCTGCAAGGACATCAACACAGACAGGTGTGTTGTTATAGAGAACCAGTTAGAAAAGACAGACCACGACCATCTTGGTAAGGTAATCACATACTGTTCCGGACTTGATGCATACACTGCCATCTGGATCGCAAAATCTTTTGATGAAGAGCACAGGGCTGCCATCGACTGGCTCAACAGCATTACCGATGACAACTATAACTTCTTCGGCATTGAGGTAAGACTATTCAAGATTGGTGATAGTGCATTGGCGCCGCAGTTTGACATCGTTGCCAAACCGAACAACTGGTCAAAAACCATCAAGAAACAGGTTTCCGGTAATACAGAGACCGAAAAGTTGAGACTTGATTTCTGGAATGCCTACTTTGACTTCGTGGATAAAAAGGGGCTTGATTCTCTTACACACGCTCGTGCCACCACTGACCATTGGAGTGATTTCCGTGTGGGCATTGCCGGCTTCCACTATGCTAACATCCTTACAGTTAAGAACTGGATTGGGGTACAGATATATTTGGGTGGAGACAATCCATCCCAGAACAAATCAAGATATGATTTGATAGAGAACAAGTGCAAGGTTCAGATAGACGGTCTCCAATGCAAGAAAATTGAATGGAAAAGGTTGGATGAGAAGAATGCCTCCTATGTGGGTGTTAAATTGGAAGCAGACATCAGGGACAAATCAGATTGGTTGAGACTGTTTGATTGGATGCATAAGACGATGATGGAATTGCACAAGATTGTAAAACCCTATTACGGGGATATTAGGAAGATAAAGTAGTAAAGAAATTCTTTCAACCTGCAATAATAATAATGCTATGATGAAATTAATACGAAACGGCGAACCATACAGTTATAACACCTCCATTATGTTAGGTAACTAAAACTATAATACAAAAAACAAACAATTATGAAAAAAGGTTTACTATGGTTAAGTCTGGTTCTAATTATTGTTTCTTGCGACAATTTTAGTCGAGATGAGTATGAAGCATTACAAAAAGAGAATCAGGCTCTCAAAGAACAGGTCGAGGAACTTCAAAACACTCCGACAAATCTTCTTGCACTAGGTCACGAGCTTATTGCTAACAATCGTAACGATTCTGCGAAGGTCGTATTGAACAAATTAATCAAAAAGTTCCCATCTTCTCCTGAGGCTTCAGAGGCAGAAGGTATCGTTAACAAGATAGAAAAAGCTGAAAAAGAAGCCAGAGAAAAGGCCGAAAAAGAATCCAAGGAAAAAGCTGAGAAAGAAGCTCAAAAAAGAGCATTGGGATTTAAGATATTAAAAGAAAGTACAAACATTACATTTGATAATAACACTGCAAATATTAAATCAATTTCTATGGGCAAACGATGGGTATCTGATGCCTATGATGATTCATGGCATTATCAAGATGCTGAAAAAGACGAAATATTTGTCCTTACCAAACTATCAATCACATCAAAAGATAAAGACCCCAAATTACCCCCAATAGGCGTTTATTCCTATTCCAATGGAAAACTTGTAAAATTGTCAGAAATGTCATACAGATTTTCTCGTTGGGCAGGTTATGGTGAGTATTTAGGCAATTACGCTGATTACGGGAATGACTTTGCTCATACATCAACGATTTCATTCTCAAATGCCGCCGCAATAAAAAAGTCATATCAAAATGAGGTAATCTTTGTTGTAATGAAAAAGACTGGTTGTTTGGAAAGACATGCTTCCATACTCTCAAATCCTCCTGTTGGTTATGTTTCAAACGGCAGTGACATGGCTTCAAATTTAACAGTGGATGATTTCGATTCGCAGTATCAGGTTGTTAAAATATTCAATAAGAACAAACTATAAAAGATGAGACATAAAGTTTTTTCAATAATTGGCACGTTACTACTCTTATCCTCATTGTTGCTGTGTGGCTGTAACAACACGGGTTCAAACAAATATGAATCAGTGCTAGATTCTGTTTCACAGACAAACACCACTTCCATGGATGATGCACTTTTAGAACAGATAAAAACCATACAACAAGAACTTGATGACCTTGAACTGCAACATTTAGAGGGCAAGGTTTCTGAAAGAGATTATCAGCTTAATAAGGCTGTTAACGAACGTACAATAGAACTGCTATTGGAGAAGCTGTAATTAAAATATATGTTTAGTTGTAATACCTCCATTATGTTAGGCGATTAAAACGCGGAAAGCCCTATGGAAAGGGCTTTCCTTTTGTGCACACTGGGTTGTTGGTTTTATTGTGTTACAGTTCTTTCTTCAGTTTTCAGCAGAGACTGTATTTGGTAGATTCTACGACGCCATCTTCGTGGAGGCGTAGGATCGCTTTTGACGCTGGCTGCACTCGAAAAATTCAATTAATTAGCGGTACTCATGGTCTTCGACACAAGTTTCAAGTTACCTGTGACCTATGATCTGTGACCTATAACCTATAACATATAACCTGTGACCTGTGATCAGTGACCTGTGACCAGAGTTGTGGTGTGATGGGCTAAAGGAAAAGCCGTGCTTTTTGAGGGCACGGCTTTTGTTTGTTGTGTAGGGTTGAACTTTTATTCGCCTTTCTCGTTGAAGTTGGCGCAGAGGGCGTTGAAGTTCTTGAAAAGTCTGTACATGAAGATGAAGGGTCCGACGATGATGAGTGAACCGAAGAATCCCCAACCCCACCAGGTATTGGAGCTGAAGTTGTGCTCAATGCCGCGACGGGTCATTTCGGCGTCGATACGGTTGCAGAACTTGTGAATCCACACAAGCGGGAGGATGCCCAGGGTGAGGCCAGAGAGCAGGCATACCCAGAGGAAGAACATGGTGTGCTTGCCGTCATACTTGGTAGCGATCTTGTTGATTTCGCTCGACATGTGGCAGTACACAACGAGAGCATAGATGCCGAAGGTGATTGCGGAGAGCAGGATGGTTTTGAGCAGACCGCGGTTGGTACGTAGTTTTTCCATATTTTTTGAATTTTGGTTAATACTATTATTTGTTGGTGTTTCATTGTTTTTCGGGCCGGCGGCGACGAGTTTCTTGCCTTCGGGGTTGGTGGTGAACTTCTCGAAGTTTTTGATGAAACGGGCTGCGAGGTCGCGTGCTTTCTCGTCCCACACCTTTGCGTCGGCATAGGTGTCGCGCGGGTCGAGAATCTTGGGGTCAACGCCTGGGAGTGCGGTGGGCACCTCGAAGTCGAAATAGGGTATCTTCTTGGTTTGAGCCTTAAGGATGGAGCCGTCGAGGATGGCGTCGATGATGCCGCGGGTGTCCTTGATGGAGATGCGCTTGCCGGTTCCGTTCCAGCCGGTATTGACGAGATAAGCCTTGGCGCCGGATTTCTCCATACGCTTCACGAGCTCTTCGGCATACTTGGTGGGATGGAGCTCGAGGAAGGCCTGGCCGAAGCAGGCACTGAAGGTGGGCGTGGGCTCGGTGATGCCGCGTTCGGTGCCGGCGAGCTTAGCGGTGAAGCCGCTGAGGAAGTAGTATTTGCACTGGTCGGGGGTGAGCACCGAGACGGGAGGCAGGACGCCGAAAGCGTCGGCCGAGAGGAAGATGACGTTGTCGGCAGCGGGTGCTGCGGAGACGGGACGGACGATCTTCTCGATATGGTCGATGGGATAGGAGACGCGGGTGTTCTCGGTGACGGATTTGTCGGCGAAGTCTATCTTGCCGTCTTTGTCAACGGTGACGTTCTCGAGGAGAGCGTTGCGGCGTATGGCGTTGTAGATGTCGGGCTCGCTGTCTTTGTCGAGGTTGATGACTTTGGCGTAGCAGCCGCCTTCGAAGTTGAAGACGCCGTCGTCATCCCAGCCGTGCTCGTCGTCGCCGATGAGGAGACGTTTGGGGTCGGTGGAGAGGGTGGTCTTGCCTGTGCCGGAGAGGCCGAAGAAGATGGCGGTATGTTTGCCCTGCATGTCGGTATTGGCGGAGCAGTGCATGGCTGCGATGCCCTGAAGGGGGAGGTAGTAGTTCATCATGGAGAACATGCCTTTCTTCATCTCACCGCCGTACCAGGTGTTGAGGATGACCTGCTCGCGCGAGGTGACGTTGAAGGCGACGCAGGTGTCGCTGTTGAGGCCGAGCTCTTTATAGTTTTCGACCTTGGCCTTGGAGGCGGCATAGACGGTGAAGTTGGGGGTGAAGGTCTTGAGCTCGTCGTCGGTGGGTTTGATGAACATATTGCGGACGAAATGGGCCTGCCAAGCGACTTCCATGACGAAGCGGACGGACATGCGGGTGTCTTTGTTGGCGCCGCAGAAGGCATCGACGACGAAGAGGTCTTTGCCGCAGAGCTGACGTTTGGCGAGGTCGCGCATCTGACGCCACACTTCTTCGCTCATGGGGTGGTTGTCGTTCTTATAGCCGTCGGTGGTCCACCAGACGGTGTCCTTGGAGTTCTCGTCCATGACGATATATTTGTCTTTGGGCGAGCGGCCGGTATAGATGCCGGTCATGACGTTGACGGCGTCGAGCTCGGTGAGCTGGCCTTTGTCGTAGCCCTCGAGTGAGGGGTCCATCTCGAAGTCGAAGAGTTCTTCGTAGGTGGGGTTATAGTGAAGGGACTTGACGTCGGTGATGCCCAGCTGGGCGAGGTCTTGGAGGATTTTTTCGTTCATGATTGTTTATTGTTTAATTGTTTGTTTTCGGAGAGAAATAATTCAAATTATTGAAGAAATATTCCAGTTTTCTTATCTTTTAACTGATGAGTCAATGGTCGAGGGGGCAATATTGTCTTTTCAATTTTCAATTACCCACGCACCTAATCGAACCTCTTTGCGTTGCGGGTTTCTTCTTTTACGTTGCGTTCGAGGGATTGGCGTATCATGTTTTTCAGGGCCATCGTGCGCTGCTGCACGGCGTTCTGACGCTCGGGCTTGTAGAGTTCGGCGTATTTGACTTTGCCGAGCTTGAAGTTGAGCTTTGGCATCACTCCGTTGATGTCAACGGCGAGACGAGTGGGCAACGGACTCTTGAGGAGCTCGATATGGTAGTCGTAGGCGTTGTCGAGGTTGTGGCGGCCGGCGGCACAGACCTTGTACTTGTCCATAGTGATGACGAAGGGATAGACCTCGGCTTCGCGGTCGAAGACAGCGATCTCGACATCGAGGGTGTCGATCTTGTTGACGGTGCTCTTCTTGAACATGAGGAGCTTGGCGATCTGGTCGAAGGTCTTGCTGTCGAGCACCACGAGGTCTTTACCCGTGATGGCGGCGGCGCCGAGGAGGGTGCTCATCTTGGGTTTGTAGTAGGCGTTGAGGTAGGTCTCGGCGGCGAGGTGGAAGTCGGCGTTGCCGTCGAAGGAGGCGAGCATCGGCACGATGGTGTCGATATAGGGTATCATGTCGATGAGTTCGGCAATCTGTATGTCAAGCAGATGGAAGTCGAAACCGAGGAAGAGGTGGTTGACGCGCGGCGATTTATAGACAGCGGTAAGCTGCATCTTGGCGGCTTTGCATACGAAACCGATCTGGTCGCAGAGCATGGTGCCGTCCTTGATGGTGATGCCGCCGGCGACAGAGCTGAGCTCGTTGCCAAATGCGGAGGTGTGGTTGATGCGTGTGTTGAGGCGGAAATCGACATCCTTGGGTACGATGAAGGGGTTGGCCTCCTTGGCTACGTGGTCTTCCTGGCGCTGCCGCTCGAGGGTGTCTTTCTCGACGCCGATGCCGCTTATAATGTCGAGGAGCTGGTCGAGGTCGGTATAGTTGGAGGTGAAGTTGAGTGTGCCCTTGAGCATGGCTTCGTGGTTGAGCCAATCTTCAAGTCCGGTGACGGAGCCGTCGAGATGGTAGTCGCTCATGCCGAAATGGAGGTCGAGTTCCTGAATCTGACAAAGCTCGGGCTTGTAGTTGAACTTGAAGACGGGCATGATGAGCGGCTCGTTGCTTCCGGGCAGCTTCAGGCGCGCGTTGCGCAGGTCGATGTCGAGGTCGGGGTTGAGCTGTTTGAGGAGGTTGCGCTTGGTGGAGTCGTACTTGATGCTGCCGTCGAGGGCGAGGGAGTTGGTGTTGAGGTCGATGGTGTCCATCGAGGCTTTGACGGCGGCGGTCTTGATGTCGAAGGCGACGGCCAGCGGCGTGCCTTTCTCGAGCACATTGGAGAGTCCCACGTCGATGATCACGTTGTTGAGCGAGGCGTCGATTTTCTGGTTGGGCATCTCGACGTTGAGTGTCTGGCTGGAAATTTGGGCCGACAAGACCTCGCCCACTTTGGCGGTGCGGCGGATGGCCGGCAGCTGCAGGTCAACATTCAACCTGGGCGAAGTGGCGTGGATTGTGTCGTAAACCACATCGAGCTTATCGACCACCACCGAGCCTTGGGCCTTGATCTTGGTGAGGTCGAGGGCGGTGAGGTTTTTGACGAGCGCTCTGAGGTGTACCGCTATGTTGGCATTGCCCTTAACATCGACGGGCACGCTGTCGAGGAAGGGTTCGAGGTCGGCTATATCGAGTCGGGCTTTGAGGTCGGCGTCCAAATCCTGACGGCCCATGAGGTCGAGGAGGGTTCCTTTGACGCTCACGTGGTTCTTATCGACGTCGGCATCGAGGCGTTCAATCTTGACGTTAGAGACGGCGCCTTTGTTCAGGTCGAGGTCGGCGACGACATCGCCCGCCACATTATTTATATGATAGGGGACGGCCTTGGAGTAGTAGAACTTGCCGTCGCGCAGCTCGACTCGTGCGTCGATTTTAGGCATCGTGCTGTCGGTGACCACACCCACGACTTTGCCGTCGGTAACCTGGAGGTCGGCGTCGAGCGTCATACCTTTTTTCCAAGAGGTGAACTTGGCCGGTAGGACTTTGAGCAGTTCGCCGGCATCCCAGCGGCTGGTGTTGAAGGCGAGGTTGAGGTTGAGCGGACGCTCTTCGCGGGGCAACTCGACGTCGCCGGCCACCTGCAGCGCCCATTCGGCAACCGAGAGCTCGGCGTCGGTGAGGGAGAGCGAGCGGTTGTCGAGATTAAGCTTGAAGGGAGCTTTCAGAGAGAGGAGGTCGCCTTTGCGCGACTTGAGCGGCTCGGTGACATAATCCATACCAGAGACCGACACATCGCCTTTGGGCAGCGAGAGCTTGAGCGAGCCGGCCATATCGTTGAGCCAGCCGCGTGCGTCGGCCGAAAGCTGCAGCTTGTCGAAAGTCGCCGAGACGACCTCGGCACCGGCGGTGTCGCAGGTGTACAGCACTATGTCGGAGAGGTTGACCTTCAGTTTCGCGTCGGCCGAAGTGGAGTCTTTCATCTTGCCGTCGGCGCTGATTTTGAGTTTGGAGAGCGAGACGGTAAGCTTCTCGTTCTGAAGACTGTCGGCGGTGACGAGGGAGAGCTCTTTGGATTTGATTTCGGCGTCGAGGTTGGCTTTGGCATCCTGCCAGCCGCCTTTGACGGTGGCTCCGAAATCGTTGACCTCGGCGAACAGGCCGCTGTGATAGTCGTTGTAGTTGGCGTCGAGGTGGCTAATCTTCACCTTCTCGATATCGATATAGTCGGGCAACTTGAAAGGTTTGCTTTCGGAGGTGGTGTCCTCGTCGGGCGGAAGTATGTCGTAGTTGGCTACACCGTTGTCGGAGACGTAGATGTTGGCCATCGTGCCTTCGAGCAGAAGCTGTTTCACCACGATGTCGCCGTGATGGATGAACTGTTTGGCGTTGACGGCGAGAATCAGGTCGGAGATATGAGCCAAGGTGTCGCTTGGCGCACCCTCGACGGGGTTGACCAACGTGACGTTGTGCACATCCAATCCCGCGTAGGGGAAGGTCTTGAAGAGTGAGAGACTCACCCGCTCGAAATCGACCTCGCAAGTAACCACGTCTTTCGCCACCTTGTTGACTATCGAGGTGAGCTTGGAGGGCGAGAACACTATCCAGCAAACCACCGCGACGGCCACAACCACCAAACCCAGGATGCCGCCCAGCGAGATGAGTGTGGCCTTAAGCCATTTGGGCATGCGTTTCGTCGGTCGCTCTGTAACCTCGGTTGTCATTGCTTTGTGAATGTTGTGGTTGCGTTATAGTTGTCTTTCCAGGTCATAGTGGTCGGGGTGAGAGCGGTAATGGTGTAGCTATGAGGCACCTTGCCACCCATATACATCTGCTTGACCACGGTGATATCCGCTTCGTCGAGCGACCAGATGACCGCCTGGGCCTCGTCCTCGCTCACGTCGTCGGAGGGGTTCCAGTAGGCGCCATTGACCTTAACGGTGGTGCTGTCGAACAGCTCGTAGTCGCGGTAGGTGTTGTCAAACCGATAGTGCGTGTCTCCGCTAACCCAAGTGCCGTAAAGCATCGTCTTTTCAGGAACAAACGGTTTCTGACACGATACAGCCATCAGTATCGCGCCTGCCATTAAAAGAACTATCTTTATCCGTTTCATCGGTTTGAATTATGTTGATATGTGGATATGTTGATAGGTTATCGTTATCGTTTGTGTTTTCGTTGTCCGAAGGACTGCTGACCACTGACTGCTGACTACTAAACACTATTCATCCAACACATAGATGTCCTTGTATGTCCTTCCGTGACCGTTGTAGTCGAAGCCGTAGCCGACGATGAAGGCATCGCCGATTTCGCGGCCGATATAGTCGATCTTAAAGTCTTTCTGGAACATGTGAGGTTTGAACACCAGCGTGCATATCTTCACGCTCGCAGGCTTCAGCTCCCAGAGGCGCTTCAACGTATAATCCATCGAGATGCCGGTTTCGATAACGTCCTCGATCAACACCACATCACGTCCTGTAACATTTTCGGAGAAGCCTATAAGCTCTTTCACCTGTCCCGAGCTCTGAGTGCCCGAATATGACGACATCTTCACGAAGGAGACCTCGCTGTCGATGTCCATCGCACGCAGAAGGTCGGCCGCAAAGAAGATGGTGCCGTTAAGTATAGGCATCATAAGCGGGAACTTGCCCTTATAGTCGGCCGACAGACGCGCAGCCAGATCCCTAACAATCTCAGCCACCTCCGCCGCCGAGATATATGGTTTGAACTTCTTATCGAGAACCTGAATCATGATGTAATCTGTGAAGTTGCGAAATTGTGAAGTTGTGAATTGTGAATTGTGAATTGACAATACCGACTGCCGACTACTTAAAACTTACAGCTTAAAACTATTTTTCAAAATTCAACTTTCAAAATTCAAAATTAATACACCTCTTCTTCTTCCTCACCAGTGTCGCGTTCGACTGAGTCGAGTGCCAGGCGGAAGCCGTAGAAGCCGTAGCCGTGATCGGGCAGATACCAGCAGCGGTCGCTCACCGAGCAACCCCACGCCGGACTTATCATACAGCCGCCACGCGCAATCTTGTTTTCGCCCGTCTTAGGTCCTTGGGGGTTGTATTGCTCGGCTGAGGTGTAGTCGGACACCCAGTCGTTGCACCATTCCCACACGTTGCCGGCCATATCGTAGAGACCCAGCTCGTTGGGCAGCTTCTGTCCGACAGGGTGGGTACGGTTGCCCGAGTTGACGCCCAGCCACGCATAGTCGGACAGATTCTTGGTAGTGCCAGGATATGTATAACCTTTGCTTTTCTTCCCCCCGCGTGCCGCATATTCCCATTCGGCTTCGGTGGGAAGGCGGAAACGGTAGCCGGTCATCTGGCTGAGACGTGCGATGAACACCTGTGCGTCGTTCCACGAGACCGACTCTACCGGAAGGCTGTCGTTGTCTTTCCATTTCGACGGGTTCTCGCCCATGACCGTCTCCCAGAGTTTCTGAGTAACCTCGTACTGACCCAGGTAGAAATCGCTCACAGTCACCTTGTGGGCCGGTTCAGACGACTCACAATGATACAAAGTGCCGTCTTTCTTACCGTGTCCCATCACAAACGTGCCACCTTCGACCGGCAACATCTTCAGCACAAAGTCGTTGACATAGACATTAACCGAGCCGTCGTCAACCTCGACGATGAAGTGGAACTCGTTGGTGTCCAATCCACGGATTTCGGGCATATCGTATGCCATAATATGTTTCTCCGTGCCAGCCGCAACCTTGGGGCCGACATCGCCGCTGAGGTTCTGTATGGGGTCGCTCACATATATCTGGTCGCCAATGTGCGACACCACACGCAGACGTATGGCCGCAGGAGCGTCGAGCGAGTAGGTCACCGTGAGTTCCTTATCTTTAAGCGAGAAAGACACATCGGAGACCGTCTGGCCCACAGCCGACATCGAAGAACCCATTATCAGGCCCCAGAACAATAGACCAATAATCTTATTCCTTTTCAAACCTTTCAACCTTTTTGACTTTTCAACCACTAACTGCAGACTGCTAACTGCTGACTGCTGACAGCTATTTACCCATTGCGATTCTCTCGTCAGACCACTTCTCGGGGTTCACTCTCCAGTCGGCCAACGACGACATCTCCTCGTTAGAGATATAGTTTTCGTCGCGAGCAACCCCAATAAGAGTGTTGTAGTTAGTAAGCGTGTGCAGCTCCACCTTCGCCTCGGCGAAGTTTTTCAGCGCCACATCAAGCCCGTAGGTGAATATCGCCAACATTCCCTTCACTTTGCATCCCTTCTCCCTCAAGGCGTTCACCGCAATAAGGCTGCTTTTGCCCGTCGATACCAAGTCCTCTATCACCACCACCGACTGACCTTCGTGGACATCGCCCTCGATCTGGTTGGTCAAGCCGTGCGATTTCTGTTCAGAGCGCACATAGCAAAACGGTTTGCAAAGGTCCTGTGCCACCAGCACACCCTGCGCAATACCGCCCGTCGCCACACCTGCTATCATCTCGCAATCACCGAAATACTCGTTGAGTGCTTCGACAAACTGCTGGCGGATATAGGTGCGAATCTCGGGATACGACAACGTCACGCGGTTGTCGCAATAAATGGGAGATTTACGGCCAGAGGCCCAAGTAAAAGGATTTTCGTTGTTAAGCTTTATAGCTTTCACCTGTAACAGCGATTTCGCTGTCTGTACTGCTGTAATTTCGTTTGTTTTCATACCGCAAAAATACACTTTTTTTTTATAACCACGTTATTTATTATTATTTCTTCATATAATTAAGAGATTTCGCTCTCCAACCACCGCCGCTAATCACTTAAAACTTACAGCTTACAGCTAAAAAACCCACAAAATGCTACTCTTCTACCAAACCCAAACGCTCTACGTCGGCGAAGCCGCCCCAGAAGGCGTCGTAACCTCCGACGACATCGCCGATGCTCTCGACACGCTCGTTAAACGCAGACAATCGGTTCAGCTTGTCGGCGTCAGCGAAGACGATTTTCTAGCCCACCTCAAACGCCATTTTCTTTTCATCGAGGCAGCAGGAGGAATAGTTTCCGCACCCGACGGAAGGACCCTTCTCATCAACCGCAACGACCGCTGGGACCTGCCCAAAGGCAAAGTCGAAGACGGCGAATCCACCAGCCAGGCAGCACTACGAGAAGTGAGCGAAGAGACGGGAGTTGAGAACCTCACAATTGGGCCGCTGCTCACCTCCACCTTCCATATCTACAACACCTACGGAGACTGGACGCTCAAACAAACCTGGTGGTATCTGATGACCACACATCTCCCCTCGCCCACCAAGCCGCAATCGGAAGAAGGCATCACCCAAGCCGTGTGGTTAACACCCCAAGAACGCCACCAAGCCCTCCAAAGTTCCTACTCGATGATGAGACACTTAGACAACCTGTTGACACCCCTTCACACGTTTAGTGATTAGTTGCTAACGATATGTACCGTTGTTGCGGATTTCCGTGCCTGACCGCAGGGCATGGTCTTGAGCTCCGCTGAAACAAATCATCTCACGCGAAAAACCCGCAACATCATCTTACTAGAATTTGTAATCCCGAGAAAAAGAAGTGCCGGATTGCAAATCCGGCACAACGGGTTATTGGTTGTGTCCCAGATACACAAGTCTGTATGGTTTTCGCATTCTAATTGTGAATCATAATTGCACTCTTCTGCATTGACAGTTGCCGGTATCAATACATATATAAAAATTGGTAAAATTTTGAAGATCAATTTCATGTTTTCCTTGCCTACGTAGCATATGGTAAAAAATATCAAAAAATAACGCAATAAAAAAAGACGGCAACTGCCGCCTTTTTTTATTAAAGTTATTTATCTGGATTTGGTGCCATTGAAAATTACATTATACCCTAGAGTATCAGCAAAGAAACGAACAATCTCTGGATGTTCTGGAATCACGCTACTCAACTGTAAATCCCCCTTGCCGAAGACTTTATTTGGGTTTATTTCATGACGTGGACGCAAAGTATTAACTACATTTTTCATCTTTTGAGCATTGAATGTTGCAAATTGATCGTTTGGAACGGGTATCATAAATATTGTATCAACGTATTTGTCAGCATTATATTTGTAAATAGTATCCATGGATATATTTATTAATCCCTCTGTTGTGGAACCATTGTATTCCAATTCTACATTGTGTTTTTGTGTTTGAGTGGTGTCTTGTGGAGTTGAGTTATTATTGTTTTCTTCTTCTTTGTGGCAGGATACCATACTTAAAGTAAGCAGGGCGATTGCTGTGATAAATAATGTTTTTTTCATTGTGTTTTAGATTTTAATTGATTATTCGTTTTGTACAATAAAAAAGCCGTGAACTTGATTTGTTCGTACGGAGGCTCTGGTAAACCCTTTCAGCAAACAAGAAAGCTCACGGTGGTCGTGAGCGTTTCCCCTTTCTCGTGCTGAAAGATTAAGAAATTTTACCAGAATTTCCGTACGCAAAAGAAAAGCGAATACGCTTTAGTATGTTATTTGACTATGTTCTGATTATGTCATGTTTTTTAGTTTTACGACTGCAAAGATACTAAAAACATTTGAAATTGACCGTTGACCATACGAACCACTTCTGTCGTTTTGCCAACACGCTTTGAGAACACCGATTATTATATCAAAGATATAATAATAAAGACCTGCATATTAGCCATTTGGACGGTTTGTGCAATTCTAGGGTAATTCTAGGATAACTCTAGGATAATTATAGGGTAATTCTAGATTAAAGAGCAGTCAACTTCGACTCAACTTCGACTCAACCTCGACTCATAGCCGAGTGAACCTTGACCATAAGAGACTATGACATAGATATTGTCGCGAGATGGCTTCACGGCAGCGCATAGAATACATGGTGGTCGGCAGGGAGGTCGTTGGGGTTTGAATCCACTTAACGAGCCGTTCAGAAAAGGCTCTCCGACTACCTTGAACCACAAATATCGTACCATAATCCACACCACTCGGCAGAGGCATAGGACAAACTTATCAACAGGTTATCAACATTGGGCATTTAATAAATTATCTTAAAACTCACTACCCATTGCGCAACAAGTAGTACTTTTGCAGCACAAAATAAGTAAACGCAACACCATTATGAAAAAAGTTATCGCAATCCTTTCTGTCGCTGCAGCAGTATTAGTTCTTGCTTCCTGCGAGTCGATGCACCACACCTGCCCCGCTTATCGCGGTTCGGTTGTCGAAAACGTTCAGCAGTAAATTCCTTCGACATAGCGTCGATTTTTCACAGTACCTCCGACCATTGGAGCATGTGCTGTATTATTGCTTAACAACAGGCGGCTGTCCGACGATTGCCGCCTGTTTTATCAAATCAACACTTGTCTGTTGAAAATACTCCTGACACACACTCCTGCGGACAAACGATTGGTTGTACCTTTGCATTCGGTTTTCCGCGCAGGAACAACCAATATGTATATAAATGCTAACTATTCAATATGGAAGCACGGCTCAGCCAAAACGTGAAGAATGCAGTCGCCAATAGCCGCGACGAAGCCATCAGATTAAAGAACAACTCCATCGGCGTAGAACACCTGTTCCTCGGAATACTGAGGGAGAAGGAATGTTCGGCCGTCATGTATCTAGCCACCCTCGATGTGGATATGGCTGCCCTTAAACGGGAGATAGAAAATCGTGTGGGACAGCCCGAAAGCGACATACGTTACTCGGACGACAGCCAGATACCGATGCTCAGACAGGCCGAGAAAGTGCTCCGCCTCAGTTACCTTGAGTCAACAAAGCTAAAGGCCAAGGAAATCAAGACCGAACACCTGATACTCGCCATACTCAAAGAAGACGTGAACCTCGTAGCGCAGATGCTCGTCAAATCGGGCGTGACATACGAGACATTCTACAAACTTCTGGAAAGCAACCTGCCTGCAGACGACCCCGCAGAGGATTCGGGATTCGACTTCAGCAACCAAACCAGCGAGGACGACAACGACAACCCCTTTCCCGACCCGGACGAGGCTCCGAAGCGCTCGCACTCTGCAGCCGACTCGAAAACCCCTGCATTGGAGAACTTCGGACGCGACCTGACCGAGATGGCGCGTCAAGGCAACCTCGACCCCATCGTGGGACGCGAGAAAGAAATAGAACGTATCGCCCAGATACTCTCCCGCCGCAAGAAAAACAACCCCATACTCATAGGAGAACCCGGCGTGGGCAAGTCGTCCATTGCCGAAGGGCTGGCACAAAGGATAGTTGAGGGCAGAGTTCCTATGACGTTGTATAACAAACGTATAATCACGTTGGATTTAGGCTCGCTTGTAGCTGGCACCAAATACCGCGGACAGTTTGAGGAGCGTATGAAAGCCATCCTGAACGAGCTGGAGAAGAACCGCGACATAATCATATTCATCGACGAGATTCACACCATAGTGGGTGCAGGCAGCGCAAGTGGATCGCTCGACGCATCAAATATGTTCAAGCCGGCATTGGCCCGCGGGGAACTACAGTGCATCGGAGCCACCACTCTCGACGAGTACCGCCAGTACATAGAGAAAGACGGAGCCCTCGAACGCCGTTTCCAGAAAGTACTGGTCGAACCCGCCACACCCGACGAGACTCTTCAAATACTGAAGAACATTGCTCCGAAATACGAAGACCACCACATAGTGGAATATACAGAGGCTGCGCTTGAGGCCTGTGTGGCACTCTCGGAACGATATGTCACCGACCGCCTGCTGCCCGACAAGGCTATAGATGTCATGGACGAAGCGGGTGCGCGCATACGCATAGCCAACATCGAGGTGCCGCCCGAGATAGCCGAGCTCGAGAAGCAGATTGCCGAAGCCACCGAAGCCAAGCAGCGACTCAAAGAGCAGAAGAAATTCCTCGATATGGCGACATACCGAGACAAACTTCGCGAACTCAACGAAGAGAAGCATCGCGTCGAAGAGGCATGGCTCAACGAGCAGAAGAAGAACCGTCCGAAAGTGACCGAAAACGACATATCCGAAGTCATTGCCATGATGACCGGCGTGCCCGTGCAGCGCATAGCCGAAAACGAGAGCACCCGCCTGCTGCAGATGGAAAGCGAGTTGCAAGGCAAAGTGATAGGTCAGGATGAGGCTATCAAACAGATAAGCAAAGCCATACGCCGCAACCGTGCAGGCCTGAAAGACCCAGGAAAACCAATAGGTTCATTCCTCTTCCTCGGTCCGACAGGCGTCGGCAAGACCTACCTCACCAAAGTGCTGGCCAAGTACCTGTTCGACAGCGAGAATTCAATGATACGCATCGACATGAGCGAATATATGGAGAAGTTCGCCGTCAGCCGCCTCATTGGAGCGCCTCCGGGATACGTCGGATACGAAGAGGGCGGCCAACTTACCGAGCGTGTGCGCCGTAAACCATACTCAATAGTGCTGCTGGACGAAATAGAGAAAGCCCACCCCGATGTGTTCAACGTGTTGCTCCAAGTCCTTGACGACGGACAACTCACCGACGGCATGGGCCGCAAGGTCGATTTCAAGAACACCATTATCATTATGACCTCCAACATCGGCAGCCGTCAGCTTAAAGATTTCGGCACAGGAGTTGGTTTCAGCACAGCGGCACGTGAGTCGGAGAAGGATGCAATGAAACGCGATGTGATTGACAAAGCTTTGAAGAAAGCCTTTGCACCCGAATTTCTCAACCGCATTGACGATATCGTTTACTTCAACTCCTTGGGACGCACCGACATACACAAAATCATCTCAATTGAGCTGAAAGGTCTTTTCACACGCATCAAAGATATGGGATATGAAGTCAATATCGACGAGGCCGCCAAAGACTATATCCTCAAGAAAGGTTGGGACGAGCAATATGGCGCACGTCCGCTGAAACGAGCCATCCAACGATATATAGAGGATGACTTGGCCGATGAAATCATCAAGTCAGACATCCTGCCAGGCGACACCATCAACATCACAGCCAGCGGCGAAGGTGCGGATGAGAAAATATCCTTCGACATCGTGAAAGGCGAGACCTCCGCCCTACTCGACCAAGCCATCAGCGACAGCGAACCCTTACCCGTTGCCGATGCCGAATAGCGACCTGATATACAGAATAGCGCTGGCCATCACACCAGGCATAGGCTGCAAAAGCTACAGGCAGCTCATAGAACTATGTGGTGAACCTGCTCAGCTGTTCAACATGTCTCGTAAAGGACTCAACCAGATATTCGGAAACCACAGAGACATTACCGAATCCATAGCAAGCAAAGCTACGCTAAAACGTGCTGAAGAGGAATGTGCCTTCATCGAGCGCAACAACATCACCCCTCTCTTCTGTACAGATGCTGACTATCCACAACGGCTCAACCGTAGCGACTGCGCCGATACTCCACCACTGCTCTACAGTCAAGGACAATGCAACCTTAATGCCAAACGAATAGTAGGCGTGGTGGGCACACGCAGGATTACGCCATACGGACGTGATATGACGGAGAAGATAGTTGGGGAGCTGAAATGTGACGATATGGTCATAGTCAGCGGTTTGGCATACGGGGTCGATACAGCCGCACACAGCGCAGCCATTTCAAACAACCTACCCACAGTAGGTGTACTGGGACACGGCCTAGACAGGCTCTACCCCACTCAGAACCGCAAGCTGGCGATGAATATGCTGGAACATGGAGGGTGCCTGCTTACCGAATACCTGAGCTATACGCAAATCAGTCCCTCTAACTTTCCCGCTCGCAACCGCATCATAGCGGCTCTTGCTGACGCCGTCATAGTGGTGGAGGCCAGCGAGAAAGGCGGTGCCCTCATCACGGCGAACATAGCCAACAGCTACCACCGCGAGGTGTTTGCCGTTCCAGGCCGCATATCTGACACCTACTCACGCGGATGCAACAATCTGCTCGCCAACAACAAGGCAATCATCTACACCAACTCTGACAACTTCTACTTCAACCTCGGTTGGGAGCGTCTTTCCTCTCAAGGGGGTGAACAGCAGAAACTCTTCCCTACCCTCAGCTCTGAAGAACAGTCTGTCGTGGAGATGCTGCGCCAAGAGGACATGCTCGGGATTGAAGCAATATGCGAACGGACGGCATTTCCTCTACCTAAGGTGGCTGGGATTCTGCTCAACTTGGAACTGGAGAACATCATCCGCTGTCTGCCAGGTAAGATGTACAGGCTACGCGAGGGGTGCTAAGGCGCTCTTTTGGGGGGTAACATCGAAAGACACTTTTTTTCTTAAACATCGAAAAACTCGAAAATTCACGAAAAGATTTTTACTTGCTTTTGCGAAATTTGCGAAAATGAAATGCGCTTCGCTGTTTCTTCTGTTTTTATATCACCGAAAAATACGTTTTTTTGATTGCGAAAAGGTGCGTAAATGACGAAAGGGTGCGAATTTTTTTTTTTAACATCGAAAGACACGAAAGACACGAAAGACACGAAAAGATTTTTCACTTGTTGCTTTGCGTTTTTTTATAACATCGAAAAACTCGAAAATTCACGAAAAGATTTTTTTTGGGGGGGGGCTGGTTTATTGCTTTTGCGAAATTTGCGAAAATGAAATGCGCTTCGCTGTTTCTTCTGTTTTTATATCACCGAAAAATACGTTTTTTTTGATTGCAAAAAAGGACGAAAATTGCGAAAGGATGCGAAAACTTTTCTTTTTTTAACATCGAAAGACACGAAAGTTTTTTTGATTGCGAAATCTTGCGAAAAGGACGAAAGGGGGGCGAAAACTCTTTTTATTTTTCACATCGAAAGACTCGAAAATCACGAAAAAAGGCTAATATGTTTTTTTGTTTGGCGGATTGGGATGGTCGGAGTTGTTGGGATGGTTGGGGAGCTTGGGTTGATATTTGTGGGATACTATATAAAAAATGCGTGGGACTGGTGGTTGTTACCTGCCCCACTTTTTTTCATATAGAATGTCGTTCTGTCCGAACATTTTTGATTCTTTGGAATATCTTTCTATCCGACTTTTTATAGTTCGATAGAATGCCTTTCTTTCCGACTATTTATATCTATAGGATGTCCTTTCTATCCGACTTTTTTTATGGAATGTCTTATCCAACTATTGCACTCTTGATGGTTTCAACTATGTACTTCACATCTTCGTCGCTCACATAGGGGCCGGCGGGGAGACACATGCCTACTTTGAAGATGGACTCGGAAACACCATTGACATAAGCTGGGGCATCTTTGTACACCGGCTGCTTGTGCATGGGCTTCCATACTGGTCTTGCCTCGACAGCTGCGGCATCCATGAATACACGCAAAGCCTCTACGTTGTCGTTGGGCTGGCAGTCGGTTGTTGCAGAATCAGCCACATGTATAACACCGGCGGCACCACCTACAGCACCAGTCACGACGGTCTTGTAGGCGTTCTCCTGCCCTTTGATTTTCAAATCCGGGTCTAGGGTGATGGTGCAGAGCCAGTAGTTGCTGTCGAAAGCGCCCGAAGCCCCCTCTAAATCTCCCCCTAAAGGGTGAGACTTAAAATTGGAAGACCCCTCTGGTTCACCCACTGAAGGGTGAGACTTGAAATTGGAAGCCACCTCTGGGTTACCCACCGAATGGTTAGAGTTAAGGATGGGTTGGGAGTGGACGGTTATGCCTTTTACGTCGGCGAGCAGTTCCTCATACATCTTCTGCACGTGCTTGTGGTGGTTGATGTGGTCGTTCACGACGGTCATCTGCCCACGACCGATACCAGCACAGATATTACTCATGCGATAGTTGTAACCGATTGTCTCATGCTGATAATACGGGTAGCTCTCTCTCGCCTGAGTGGCTAACCACATAATCTTTTTCCAAGCATCCGCATCAGGACATACCAAGGCACCACCGCCGGAGGTGGTTATCATCTTGTTGCCGTTGAAGCTGAGCACCCCATATTTGCCGAATGTGCCTAACGACTGTCCGTTATAGCGCGTACCTAAACCTTCTGCCGAGTCCTCTATCACGGATATACCATATTTGTCGGCGATTTCCATGATACGGTCGATCCTATACGGCATACCATACAGCGAAACAGGGATGATGGCTTTAGGTTTCTTGCCAGTCTTAGCGATGCGGTCTTTGATGGCTTCTTCCAGCAGGTCGGGATCCATGTTCCAGGTGTCCTGCTCGGAGTCAATGAAAACAGGGGTAGCACCCAAATAAGCAATAGGATTTGCCGAAGCACAGAAGGTGAAACTCTGCACACATACCTCGTCACCAGGCTGCACACCACAGGCGATGAGTGCGAGATGGACAGCTGCCGTGCCAGAGCTCAAAGCCACAACACGTTTAGCCAAAGGTTCAAGGTTTGTGGTTGATGGTTCACGGTTGTTAACGAAGTCTTCAAGGTCTTTCTCAAAGCCATTAATATTAGGACCCAGGGGGACGACCCAGTTGGTGTCAAAAGCCTCCTGAATGTATTTCTGTTCAAGTCCAGCGTCGCTCATGTGAGCAAGGCAGAGGTAGATTCGTTTTCTCTCAGACATATCAAGATATTACTTGTTGCGAATGATGAATTACGAGGTACAAAATTACTACTTTTTTAGGGAACAGCTAAAAAGTTAGATTTTCGAGTGATAAGGTTTACAGTTTTTCCGGCTATCATTTATGGCTTACAGTCTTTGGTGTTCGAGATAGCGGTGAGGCACGCCTTAGGGCTTGGGGCTAGAGTCTAGGGGCAAGAGTCTAGGGTCAAGAGTCCAGGGTCAATCGTCTAGGGTCAAGAGTCTAGGGTCTCAGGGCAAGAGGATAATAACGATAACAAAAACAAAAAACAAAAAAAACAGGGGCAGCGGGTTGCTGGCTTACGGTTTACGGTTGTTTTGGGGGTTAAGTCGTAGTTAAGTCGTTGTTAAGTTGTGGTTAAGTCATAGTTAAGTCATGGTTAAGTTGTGGTTAAGTCATAGTTAAGTCATAGTTAAGTCATGGTTAAGTCGTGGTTATTAACGTTTGGCATGGCGCCAAAAGCGCTTTTTTTCGCAATCTTAACATCTTTTAACAGGGGCTTTGACCAATTTAACATTTCGCAGGGCCATTACATAAGTGAAGATATATCTCCAAAACGACTAACCTTTTTTATTCACCAAAACACAATCATCATGGGAAAGACAGCATTCAACCCAATCACAAGCCCTTGGAAAGGACAAATCGGCGGTTTCACCTACAGTGTCCGCGACGGGAACCAGATTATCTCAAAGTTGGCGGCGTCGAGGAAGGACCCGAAAAGCGAGAAACAGATGCAAGTGCGCATGAGATTCAAACTTGCCTCGCAGTTCACGAAACTCTGGGATGACATCCTGATGGCGAACCTCGTCAAAATCGAGAGAGACGCCAGCAAGGCACAAAACCTGATTCGTTCAATAGCATACCACGCCTCGACCGTATCGAACGACCAGGCCAAGTTATCTCTGGACGACTTCGAAAACAAATTCAACTCCAAAACACAACAAGTCATCTCCCCTGACCTGGAGCTGACGTTCACCTCGGCAAACCAAAGCATCACGGCACCTGACGGAGAGATCGTAGCCTACCAGGTGACGGCATTCGACGAGAAAAGCACTCCGATAGGTTCAAACATGACGACCTTCGAGTCGGACGGCACACCGCAGACGGTATATCTGCCCCGAATAAAAGGGAACGCAGTACGCTATGACATCATAGCGTTCAACACGACGCTGACGAACTCAAGTACATGGAACGGTCCTATCGGGAACATCAACGGCAACGACCCATTCACAATCGACACGAAAGTGTATAGCATCCTGCTGGGCGAGCTTTCGGACGCGAACCGCATCATCCACGGCATCATCACGGGCTCGTACCTGGTGGCGTAAAGCAAGGCTGAGGGTTTACTGTTTACCGTTTACTGTTGTTTTAGTTTACGGTTAACAGTTTACGGTTTACTGTTTGGTTTTTTGTCTAGAGTCTAGGGGCGAGGGTCTGGGGGGGGGGTAAGGGAAACGTTGTTTTATGGAAACATTTTCATAAACACAAAAAAACAAAAAAGATGAACAACATTAAGAAAAGAAACATGGCATCTCAGAGATGCGAAGCAAAAGAAAGTCTGAAAAACATCAGCGAAACCGAATGGCAGACATCCATCAAACAACTCCTAGTATTCCTGCGGTGGAAACTGCGTAACATGAGCAAGAACGGAGCCTTCAGCGAAGCAGTCCTCGGCATGCCCGCCGTCGATTACTTCCGCAGCGAAGCCTGCTACAAACTCATCAGCGGGGCATGGCAGTGGAACCCGAGACGGTCGCTCGCCCTACAGCTGATAGCGATTGCCTCTAACCTGATCTCGAAACACGCTGAACAGTATGCGAACAAACCAGAGACAGTATCACTCGAAGATCTGACGCAAGAGGTTGCGGCGGAAGAGAATCTCGACATGACAGATGCCGCATACGCGATTGCGTTCGAGAACGTGAGGGGCATCCAAGAACTGGAAGAGTACCTGAAGGCAGTGCGGGAATACAACGACTATAAAGAAATCTCAATCCATCTGCATCTCACGATGCGGGAGGTGTACCAGCTGGAACGGAGGATGATGAGGAGGATAACATTAGCAGTTAGCAGGCAGCTGTCGGCATAGATGCTGGTTTGAGGTATCCAGCAATCAGATGTCAGGGGGAATCAGAGTCGGTTCCACGTTGTGGAGACCAGCTCTGACTCTTTATACATTTACTAATAAATGCTACGGATTTAATAGGAATTGTTGGGCACTGCAAGCCACTATCCTTGTGTCGTAAATCAGCCCAACGTTCGGGTTCATCGCCACCTATCCCCCTTCCCCTTTTGAAAGCCTGCATTAGCCACACAATATAATTGTCCGATTATCGAACAACAATCCCATTTCCAATCATTATATAAACAACCTTTTTTTCAGCAACTTACATTACAAATCGGACAAAATCGGACAATTATTTGATCCTATACTTTGTAGAAGGACCAGCTCCAGACTTCTCAGTCAGGCCCAGCTTGAGCATTAGAAGTAAATCATTTTGGACCGTTCCCTTTGAAGGTTTCTTCTCAAACGAGTCCATATAGTCCGTCCTGGTAAACTCCTTACCCGTTTCCCAACAAGACAGGAAATAACGGATTCGTTCATTAATGGTTAATTCTTCCTTTTTGCTATAAATCATCAAGGTCGTCTTCCCGTTGGCAGACAACCATTCCGGAAGTTTCCGTCCCGCCTCTTTCATCGTATTAGAGATAAGATACATTCCGCGACCTGTCTTTTCCATCTCACCGGCCACATAGAATATCTCAGCCATCAACGGGTTCCTCAACACGGAACCATGAGGCAAAACCCTACTCTTACCGGAAACAAGATTATCCGGCAAAACACCTGAATTTGTAATCTCTATCCTATCAGTATAGATAAACACAGTCACTTCATCCGAGATATCCTCATAGTCCCTATGAATCAATGCATTTGAAATAGCTTCATCCAGAACATCTATCGGGTACTCGAAATCATTGTAACGTCCTGCCCTGTCTTTAAAGAAATAAGCCACCCTGGGAAGACGTTCTTTGAAGTAGCTTATCGCCTCCTTTTGAACATTGAAAATATTCCCCTCAATGAAATACAGGTCATCATATTGGTCTGCAATCTTGCCACGCGACATCAACTGAATCCTCAACCGGCATTGAGGCAACAAGCCCTTTGTTTCACGAGCAAAAAGAGCCACAGTACCATTTGCCATCTCAGAAGTCCGCAATAAATGAAGCTCAGATAATAGTCCTCTTAGCCCATTAGAAGATTTTGACAAACGTCCTAACGAAAGGCCTTTGTCATATACATCAGACATTAACCTTTCGTCCAAATCCTCTTCATTGGCATATAGATTATTTACCCGCTCCCAAGCCGACTGCATGGCCGATGAATCCCGTAGCAGACGTGCCAGATAATCATTCGTTGCCACAGCCGGTTCTTCGCCTTGTAACACATAATAGCGAGCCCGATATGTGTATGGCGTCAAACTGCCTTTAGGAATGGTAATAAGAACTACCGCCTTATTCTCAAATACGTCCTGCTGTACATACACCTTAATTCAACAGATAACGAAGGAAAGGTATATTTTATCTCACATCCCGTCTCTGTTTTGTCGATACTGGCACTTGGCCGATTGAAATCTTCCAAAGTATCTGCCAGTGCAATAATGTACGACAGCGGGTCTGTATTGAAATCAAGTCGTGGAAAACTCGAATCCTTTGTAGCGTGTGCTTTTTGCATATCATGCATCAAAATTGCGAGGCAACTCCACTCCTGACAGAATTTGATGAGCCCAAAAGAGTCAGTTGGGGTTTTTGAACAGTACTCGTTATTATAGGCATGATAAGCAAGTGCACCCGGTAACCCATGTGAATTATGTAGAATATGCTCAAACAGATCTTCTTTTATATCATCAGTTGAAGCGCCGCTTTCCCCATAATTATAGAAAGGGCGAAACATCAACTCTTCGTTGTGCGCAGTAATGTATGAATGTATTGCAGAGCTACCTTTTGGCAAACGCCCACAAAGCAAAATATCATCTTTTAAAAAATCGTGCATCCTGTCGATGAACTGCCATGGATAACCCAAGTCATGATACATGGCTGTGATTATTGCAGTTTGATAAAAAACAGCTTTCCATGCATTCCTATCTCCAGACAGAAGCTTTGATGAAGAATCATAAAAAGCAAGCCTGTCTCGAAGATATTTGGTGCCCTGCCCATCAATTATAACATCAAGCGCCTTGTCTAATAAGGAAGCATCTTGTATTTGAAACGATTCCGCGATATCTCCACCACCCAATAGCTTGCATACAATATACGCTGTCAAAGGTTGGTGTACCGAATGGTCTCGACTAAACCCTTTGTGAAAATCAACTAACGACAACCAGTCTTCGCACGCAATATCTAGGAAGAGTATTTTATATAAAGGGAACATGAACGAGCCATACTCCTTAACTTTTGTTTGAACGCGTTCGAATTCTGAGAAATACTTGGAGCCTAATCTCCTTTCCAGCTCATCGAAGGTTTTTCTGATACGCCGCTCAATCCCCCAATCATCCAAAGCCTTGTCATACTTGCCCATATCAATTATTTCCAATGGCTTGAGTGGCGATAGAGGCATCAAAGCATCGCTATGAAGATAGTTCTCCCGGAAATCATCATAAGAGAATTTCATTTTCATTTGCTATAATCCCCAATTGTGAATAACTCTATCAATAACCTCCTTAAAGGCAGCCATATAGTCAGAATCACGCAATTCACTATACATCACATCATTAGCCAGTGAATAGTCATATTTTTTTTCGATTATTTTACGATTGAGAAATGGTACGAAATCAACATCCACAGTGTAGCTTCCTTCATTGTTGACTGTTATTGCACGAATCAAGTTTACCAATGTCTGCATATCTGATCCTAAATCCATCAATCTACTTACAAACGACTTCAAGGTTGAGAAAAACTCCGCCCTGTCAAATAACTCACCTAAGTACTTGTCGTAAACTGATGCATCGTCGCTCAACACATAAGCGGCCAATGCCGGTCTCTCACTTCTATGATTAGAATAGCCGTCAGCAATCCCCAACATCCAGTCAGTTAAAGCATCGTTTACCATATTTGCCCATTTTTCCTTACTGGCGCCCCAAGTCTCGTCGCTGCTCCATGCTCGATTGTTGTTCCACAATATCTTATTCGAGTAACAGAAACTCAATTCACAAGCAACCGAGGCAACGGCAGAAGCGAGCCACACTAGCTCCTGTTGCTGCTCACCCGCATAGGTTACGGCCTTTGATGCTATTCCGTGAAAATAACCCATTTCACGCTCCATACGGTTTCTTCTCGGAACATATAATTCGAAGCTTTCTGAAGTAAAGCCAATGTCTTTCAAGACAGCAATCATCTTTCGCAATGGTTCCACTGGCGACCAATCAGGATTGAATTTTGAGGCAATCACATCATAGCCACTGGCAATCAGGGCACCTTTTAATGTATCAATAGTTTTGTCAAAACCATCTGCACGACGCAATAAATCGTAAGGCAATACTTTGGCATCCAATTCATCCAACATCTTAATCTGCCATTCAATGGTTGCCAAACGTTTCTTTAATGTTGACAGATTTTCATTTTGCACTCCCAACTTCTCCTCAAAAACACCGTAAAACTGGGTTAACAACACATTGTCGAAAGGAACCAGATAATCTTTGATTTTGTCTTCGTACAAACCCTCATATATTTCTTCAAGCTTTGGAGTCAGTTTCTTCTTAAAATCATACCTAGTACGGCCTTCCACAATACCCTTGGCAACTTTATTAATTATCAGCCCCTGATATGACTTCAAATAAGATTCTCTCGTATGTGTACGATAGTAAACATATTTGGTAGTTCCTGACAATTGCACCTGTGCGTAAAACTTCTCATCACCTTTTTGAGTCTCTGGATACCTTGCGCCATAATACTTATCCGTATATTGCTGATGCAAAGCACACACCGATTTCAAACTCGATTCGAAATCTTGTATGTCAAGTGACGATACCGTAATAAATTTAGCCCTTTCCGGCCCCATATCTGTCATTATATCATGCACGGCCTTTCCAATCCCAACAAACCCTGGTGAATTATCGAGGATAATAACACTCGGTTTTCGGTCTTTAAAGCAGCCAGCAAATCCTTCGCAGATAGATGTGATAAGTTTTGTAAGCCAGTAAACATGAAGATTATCCAATAGTAATGAGGGGTCGTAAAGCAACGCAGCATCATCGCCATATAGTTCAGAAGCTATTACATTGATCTCGTCATCATAAACGCATACTTTCCCAGCCTCTTGTTTGGATGTAAAAGAAAACAAATCCTCCCCCTTTAAATACGAATTAGTAAAATATTGTAACAGATTGATGGGTTGGTCCCCTTCCTCAGTCAGAAGGCGAGTATCATTCATCCAAAATCTAGACTCCTGAATGGCTCTGATACTTGTACCAGTAATGTCAATGTCCAGCAAAAGAACATGGTATCTTTTTTTCAAAAGATAGCCGATATTCAACGCTGCAGTAGTCTTACCCACACCACCTTTTCTGGATTCGACACTGATTATTTTGTATTCTTTCATATTCGAAAAAAATCTTAATCAAAATATTGAATTAAATAATCCCCAATTGTTTTCCTAAATCCTGCATCATCTTCGTCAACGGACGTTTATGAATTTCGTCCTCTTCGGCATAAGTTCCAAGTTTGAAACGCGCAACATCCACTATTGAATTGCGTTTACCATATAACCATGTCATCGATCCTACTATAACATTATCATAGAATTTAGCCCGCCACAACATTTCTTCAATCACATCGATATGCTCGTTATATATACCCTCAATTCCGAACTTCTGTTCTGCGTCATTCCTTAGTTTTTTCACACTGGCATCAGTTGCCTTGAATGACACCTTAATATGACTGGTATCCAATTTATTAAAATACCGAACAATACTACCCTTTGTTATCTGGAACTCAAAAACGTCAAGCGGTACATTCTGATCTTCTTCGTACAATTTCAAGAACTCATATTTGTCACTTGCACTTTTGCGTTTATTGCAATGAGGGCAACATGGTTGCAAATTGTAGAACGATGTACATAGAAACGGATACTTCGATTCAGGTTTCCAATGATCCAACTCAAAATAGCCTTTCCCGCTACCTTTTTCTGCCGAAACCGTATAGTTGGCATTGCAATACACGCAGGCCTTGATGCCCATTTTCCTCATCAGCGGTGGATAGATTTCATCTCTTACTATTGTCTGATATCCCATCGCTCCCGTCAGGCGTCTATGCAACGGTGTTGCCTTATCGCGATCTATGCTGATACTCCATTTTAGTTCCTGGTCTTTCAAATAACCTTTATATGTCTGATGGGTCTTCTCGAAATCATTTGGTTTCATTAGTGTCAGCGAGCCGTTATCATAGTCATTTTCTAATTGGTCTATGTAATCATAGCACTTCTTCACTTCAGCCGCATCCATGGCCGTGCCTTTTCTGGTCAAAGAATGACTGCCGTCAAACTTTTCCTTAAGTTCTCTTATAGCCTGCAATATTTCTGTTTTATGTTTATCCAGCTCCAGCTGAAACTCGTCGGCTATACTTTCAACATCAGCATCAATCCTTATTTTACGCATTTGCAAGTTCCTTTTCCTTCTTGTATTCCATCAACATCATCTTTAATTGCATTCTAACTAATGGGTCATCTACTATATCAACAAAATCATCTGCCGTCCTAACATCCCATTTTGCATTATCTCCTTCATCTTCCAGCCAGTCCACAAGAGATTCCACATTGTCCCTGGCGAAGCAACCTATCAACCCTTCTTTCATAAAGAATGAGTCACACAGCAAATCCCCTATATTAGCTGCAAATGTGCGTATTTTTTTATCTGACTTGTATTCACTTCCTTTTTGCAAATACAAAACATTGTTTCTTAAAATATCCGAGAGTATAAATGGAGAGTGGGTGGCACAAATCACTTGAATTCCTTTTATATGTTTCAGATGAAGTCCTTGAACAATCTTAATCATTACATCAATCATCCTTGTCTGAAACTCAGGATGTAGATATAAATCCATCTCGTCAAAAAACACACAAATATTTTTATAAGTTATCTCATTGGAAACATCAGAGACTCTATCCCAAACCGAATCAATATTCGAAAGATGATATGCCATTGTTGACAACGAATTAATAATTTGGCGCTCGCCCGAACTCATTGCCGATAAACTTATAAGGGAACCACCTGTTTTTGTGTCCTTAAGGTACATATTGACCTTAAACGAAGGTGCAGGCATAAAATCATTATCCATCCACTCATACTCTGGCAAATCTGCAAAGCGTTCCACTGGGTATTGTTTTTTTGCCTTCGCACATTTTGACTTTCGATTATGTAAGGTTCGCGATAATGACTTCCTAAACTTATTAACAGAGTACTCCCCGTTTTTATAATGTCGAAATATGATAAAAGCTATGCTTCTTCTAATCTTAAGTGTGATATGGCTATTATCTTGATATAACTCTTTTACGAATTTCTCGATTTTATGCAGATTTTGCCCTATATTACTGTAATATTGATAATTGGGGTATGTATGAGCTATTTTTAATGTTTTATACACAATATAATTAACAGCCTGTAACACATTGGAATTTCGCTTATTACCATCATCAAATATCTCATCAACGATACAAGCCTCCAAATCAACACCAAAACACTTACTCCATGTTCCAACAATTTGTTTACCCACCTCGTCTGCCTTATGTTCTGTTTGGCTGCCACTCATTTTACTATTAGCACGCAAGATGAACATTTCCGAAAGTACCTTATAAGATGCATACGTCGTTTTACCTACTGGATTTAGGTCATCATCAACGTCAAATACAAAAGAGTCAACCACCAAACCATCCAATATTAAATCCAAAGGTGATTCCGACAACAACGACATACCATACAGCCGTTCTTGAGTTAACTCTCGTTCGTTGTTATAATCAACCATACCATTTTCTCTGAATGGATTAAGAACTATCGGTAGTTGATAACCATCATTCTTATGAAAAAGGGAATCTATCCAGCATCTATCCTCCATACGTTCAGCTTCAGTCCTCTCGTCTTTAGTGCTGTTATTAAACTCCGTATTCCATTCAGGCAAATAGTCTTCATTGTTGTAAGAATAGGCTGAATAATTAATTACCATTGTATAGCACAAAGAACTCAAGCATTCCCTAGCCAAATCAGAGGAAGGGAACTCATCCAATGGCATTCCTGGTTCCTTTAAAGGTTTATTATAATCATGCCTGAAAATGACCTCACCATCAATCATATACTCAATGATTGCACCACACTGTTTCACAATATGACATCTACCAGTTTCCGTATCGTCAAAATAAGCAACTGCAAAGACATCACACACAAATTGGGTATTGAATAATCTTCCATTATTAATTGCCGGATGGCAAACATAAGCAAGATTATTCATCAAACGCAAATAAAGCTCTATTATCGAACTCTTTCCGCTACCATTCCTACCAACTATTGCACAAATGTCTATGTTTGGAGTCGTATCAGAATATAGATGGCCCCCCAACACTGGTTTGGGTCTTTTGGTAATTTTCCCTTTTGCAATAGAATATCCCTTATATAGGAAATAGGTCGAGTCGGGTTGTAATATCTTACAGATATTATTATACCGTCTCGGATTTTGTATCTCCTTTTTACCGGGCTTGATGTTTTGAATCGCAATAAGTTTTAGCATAGTGTTTTAATTATTCATACTGATTCTTCCTCCTATACTTCTCTACCAACCTCATCAGTTCATTAAACTTTCCAACTCTACCTGCTTTCATTTTTCCGCATTAAACAGCTTGCGATTGTGCTTAATGAAGTTTAGCATCAGATGCTCCTCTATGCAGTGCTTCGATGGATTCCTATGCTCTCTTTCAATGAAGTCGTTCACCTCATTATTCCATACCATCCATCTTTCATCTTGCGTCATGATTCAACATCCTTTTTGAAGCCCCCCCCTCACAGTTCCATTTCTGTATGATTTCTCATATACTCAGCCACATCAGGCCGTATTGTCACAACATACTTATCAAACACTTCCTTCACGTAGGGTGCCACCCAATATTGAGAGCCTTCTTCAGGCTGCGCTCCCACATCCAACGCATCCACATAATCAGTTGACATCATATAATGCGGGTTAAGAGAATACATATAGGCGAAATGCAAGATAAACAAGTGCAGCGTGCAGGCGTATATGTTGTCAAGTTCCTTTAACCGCCTTGGGTTATGAACCATATTATTATTCAGCCAAAGGTAATACAACTTATTATAGTGCGTATTTCCATTTGTCAACCGTCTTATCCTGTAGTATAAACCGTCAAAATCAAACAGTTTTTCCAAGTCCTCCAGCGGTTTATGATTTCTTATCGCCTTGAGCATCTTCTCAGATGAAGGAAGTTTCTGCTTGTTCTTGACCCAATTCTGAATCTTTTCAACAATAAAGTTGTCCAAACTATAATTCTCGGCAATATATACATTGACATATATCGCGATAATGATACCATCATAATACTTCCTCAACAGCGCATACGCATCGTTTAGTCTGCCCTCTTTCAGCACTACCCTTACTGAGTCAAGTGTTCCCGATAACGAACTGCATACGACCTTGTCGATATTCAGCAGTCCCGACAGTACACCATGGGTAAGGAAATCCGGACCAAGCATATAAACAACGCTGTAAAACTCCACAAGGGAGTCTAACAGAGGAAATATCTTGTGCGATTGATATTCCTTATTATGAGCCACTTGGCTTTCAAAGAGTTCCATTGTCAAATATGCAGCTTTTCTTGCGATTACTTTTCCCTATCAAAATACAATGTATAGTATTTCTGTCCTCTCTGTGACATCTGTATTCCTCACCCATAATACTCCCTCAAAACCGCAACACCGCCTCTTGCTGGCGTTGTTGTTCTGCCAGCCATTCGTTATACTCCATCAACAGCCGTTGAAAGTGTTCTGCTTTTTCTTTTCCGTCAATGGCGGCGCACATCCTCTCTGCTATATATGGCGGCATGTTATTCCGAATGATGGTCTTTTGAGCTTCATTAGCAATCTTGTCCTCAACAATGTCGTATAGATCTTTTATTGTAAGCATTATGTGGCGGTTATTTATTATTCCTTTAGTTCTTTGCCTATGCGGTTCCACTCTTCAAGTGCCCCCTCTCCTTCCAACTCACAAAAGAGCAAAAAGCCCAAATACCTTTTATGATTGATCTAAACTTTTCACTCTTCATTCCTGACCTCCAGTCGAGACTGCTCACGCTCGGGATAGCCTAAGCAAACTTAGCTCTCCTCTTGCTTAACCGCAGCCTTCACTTTTCACTTCCAGAACCCCTTCCTCCTCATGCTCCACGAACGGGCCGGCTTTGCATTCGAAGATGACGCTGGCGGGTTCGAGGGATTCGAGTTTATGCCAAACTCCTTTGGGAATGTCAACGCCGTAGATGCCATTTTCAAGGGAGAGAACAACACTGTCGATAACAGTGCCGTCGTCATTGTATGTCGTAGACCTTACCTTGCCTCTAAGGACCACAAATGATTCATCTTTGTCTGGATGCTTGTGGATAGGAATATCAGCACCTTGTTCAACGGCATTCAGCATACGATGGCACTTATCATCCAACGACTGATGGAAGTTGTAGTTCATCCGCAAACGTGGTGATTCTTTTGCCTCCGATGAAACCTTATCAAGTAAAGACCGGTCGATTATCTTCATCTTACAACAATTTTCTGACATCAAACATTGTAACTTCAATCCCTTTGAGCTGCACACATCCTCCCCACATACGATAGACTTACAAAGGTGTCACACACCCAAAATCCATGGAGAATAACAGCACTTCATTATAAATCACCGTTCTGTTACAATCACCCAAAATGTTTTAAATATCAATCCGATATCACCCAAAAATGAATGATGTTTCACGTATTCCAGATATAACTTGATCTTTTCCTGCATGATGACCTCGATGTAGTACTTTTCAGGATCTTCAGCCTTTTCCATCAGTTCATTCTCATTCCTGAATTTGATGGATGCAGGGTCGGTGATGCCGGGCCTGACATCGAGCACATGCATCTGCTCTGGTGTCCAGTAATCCACATAATGACGTACCTCAGGGCGAGGGCCTACCAACGACATGTCCCCAACAAAGACATTGATTAATTGGGGGAGCTCATCGAACTTGAACTTACGGATAAAATACCCGCTTCGAGTGATACGAGAATCATGACCGCCAATAGTCACAAGACTTCCTTTGTCCGCTCCCACTCTCATGGAGCGGAACTTGAAGATACGGAAGTCTTTGTTGTCTTTGCCCACACGCACCTGACGATAAAAAACAGGCCCTTTGCTGTCCAGCTTAATCCAGATAGCAAGAATCAAAAAGAGCGGACTCAGCACTATGAGTCCAAGTCCGCTCGCAATCACATCGAATACCCTTTTCATTTATTACGTTAATTCACATTAATTATATCATTAATTTCTCATTAATTATTTCTGAGACAGCGATTCGTGATCAAATTACATAGCAATCGACATTCACTCATTCACGACAGTATCAAGCAGATAACTATAATCCGCCTCATCAATTGGTTCCATGTTGCGATTCACAATAAAACACACGTTGCTATCTGCATCATAAGCCCATCGCTCACCAATCAGACACTCTTCGCCAAAGTTAATCAAAAGACCGAGAGGTTTACGAGTTAATCGTAAGTAGTTGCACAACTGTGCCCGGTGTGCTGGAATCAGATTAGTGACTGACTTCAATTCTACAACAATATCATCCACAACAATATCCATCCTATACTTCTTCTCCAAGAGGTGCTTTTTGTAATATATCGGAACCTCAATCTCTCTATCATTGGCAACACCACGTTCGAGCAGTTCTAAATGCAGCGCCTCCTGATAGACAGGCTCAAGCAAACCCCACCCTAATTCAGAATGTACGGTCATTGCAGCACCTATAATCTTATAGACCTTATTGGCATATTGGGAGAAATCGGTCATAAAATTAATGATAAATTACACGAATATTTCGTGGTAATTACATGTTCTCAATCACCTCAACGAAGTTGCTAATCACATATTCAACATCCTCGTCCGTCAGATTTGTGTGCAGCGGCAGGGTGATTTCGTTCTCGAAGAGGTGGTAAGCGTTGGGATAGTCCTTGATATCGAAGCCCAGTGCCTTGTATGCTGTCATCATAGGCAGCGGCTTGTAGTGGACATTGGTAGCAATGCCACGTTCAGCCATCTTTTCTACCACCTTATTGACCTCGTCACGAGTCTTACCAAGCAGACGTACCAGATAAAGGTGGTGAGAAGAGCAATGGTCAGCACCCTTATGATTCAGCACCGCCACTGGTAGGTCTTTAAGAGCCTCATTATACTTAGCGACAATCTCGAAACGACGTTCCAAAAGCTTAGGATAGCGTTCCATCTGAACCAATCCAAGTGCGGCCATGATATCAGTCATATTGCACTTATACCAAGGGCCAATGATGTCATACTCCCAGGCGCCCAGCTTTGTCTTAGCCAACGCATCCTTGTTCTGGCCATGCAACGAGAACAACTGGCTCAAGCGATAAAGCAACTCATTCCAAGCCCCCCCCTCCTTCTTAGGCACATTCGGGAAATAATCTTCCACCTTAACGTTGACGTTAACCTTAACCATTTCGTTCCCGAAAGGAAGATTCCAAGTCATAGCACCACCTTCAGCCGTAGTGAAATTCTTAACCGCATGGAAACTGAATGAAGAGAAGTCTGCAATCTCACCAGCCATCTTGCCTTTGCGGCTTGCGCCAAAGCTATGTGCACAGTCAGCAGACACCACTATCCTACCAATCTTAGCCTGCAAAGCATTGTTAGGCTTAAACAAACCCTTCTTTGCCTCCACAATCTCAAACACACGGTCATAGTCAGCGATGATGCCAGCCAAATCCACAGGCACTATCACCTTGGTATGTTCCGTTATGGCACGTTCCAGTTGGTCGTAGTCCATTTCGACAGAGTCTTTCTGCGAATCCACCATAACCAGTTTACAACCCACATGTTGCGTAACAGACGCCGTAGCAGTATAAGTATAAGCCGGCACTATCACCTCGTCATCAGGGCCAAGGTCCAGCAGATGCAGTACCATCTCCATAGCGGCGGTAGCGGAGTTCAAACACACCGTTTTATCTGTATGAACAAACTCCGAGAGTTCCCGTTCCAGTTTTTTTGTACGAGGACCTGTGGTAATCCAACCAGAAAGAATTGCTTCCCTTACTTCATTACACTCGACATCCGTCATGTCTGGCGGTGAAAAAGGTATATTTCTAAGTTTCATGTCAACGACAATATTAATTAACATTTATCATTTTGATGTAGGTATTTTGCAACGCCGCAGCTTCTACCTCAATGTTATATCCTCTCTGAGTTATTTGATCTGTCATATCTTTCCGATTTACCTCATTCTGCATTTCTTTAATGATATATTCGGCCCAGAATTCAGCCCCTTTTGACAAATCAACAAAACGGAGTTTATTCGTTATTTTGTGCTCGGGCGATATGTTGGATGAGGCAAATACAGGAAGCGATGCCGCTTGTGCTTCTACAATAGAAACTGATAGGCCTTCCCATAAAGAAGGAAATACCATCATATCCATGCCTTGGTATAACCTGTTCGCGTCTTTTCGCTCTCCAAGGAACAACACATCATTTTGTAATCCAAGATCTTTCGCATATTGCTCTGCTCCTTCTTTTAAGTTTCCATTACCAGCAAGCCATAATTTGCTATTGGGTATCCTTTTCTTTATCTCATAATAGACATCTATCAGAAACAAATGATTCTTCGGAGTAGAAAAACTACCCACATGTCCGACAACAAGGGTTTTCTCGTCAGCTTGCATCTCTTCTCTTACTTGTTGTCGTAATCCTTTGTTAAAAAGAAATGGGTTTACTACTATCGCATTTCTAATGGGCATATATTTAGAAGTCGAAGTCACACTCTTCCCAAACATAAATTGTGCAGCCTCCTTAGAGCACCCAGCTAGTATGGTTGCATTACGCCTGAAAACAGATTGTAGAGCCAATGACATCATCCTATATACGAAGTCAGTTATAGTCGATCGGTTCGAAACCCCCTTAGTACTGTGTGAGTGTATGATGATTTTTTTTACACCTGCCTTTTTTGCCGATATTAGTCCGCAAATTAACAATGGAGGCCGCCCTGCATTAATATGCACTATATCATATCCATTATTCTTTATTATCTCAGCAACTCTCTTGATTGACCGCACATATCCAGAAAAAACGCCAGTGTTTTCAAAAGCCCTTAAATCAAAAACTTGTGACATGGACAATAATCCATTTGTCACATTCTGGTCTGCCTCAACTGTCGATTTCCTATAAAAACAAAAGTCAAAACAAACTTTTTCTCTATCCATAAAAGAATAGTAACTCAGCAGCATCTTCTCGACACCGCCAATAGCCTCTCCTCCTCCCACTAATTGTAATACCTTTATCATTTACCGTACAATTCCAATAGTTTTGTACCACAATATTTATACGCCCCAATAGGATTCCTGTATGAGAAACGTACAATATCGTTTTTTCTTCCATTCCCTTTGTCTTGAAGGGCTTTGGCGACTGCTGTCTTCAGAGACTCTCCATCATGGCATACGGCATACGCAAAATCCTCATAGAAAAGTTCCTTCTCTTCTTTAAACCCCCAAAGTATGAGTTTTCCTGAAATCTGTAGTGCTTTCGAAAGTAGCGATGAGTTGTGACCGATATATGTGTTCACATAGGGTAGTTCGTTACCCGAAACATATACAATGTGTTCCTCACCAAGGATGTCTGTATATATCTTCTTATTACTACGTGGATGGAGCTTAATATACATCTTTGTACCAGCAGGAATCGCATCCTTCAAACATTTCAGATACTCATTAAAAACATCCAATTGCACCTTTCCATCTTCTACGTGAACGCTGGGAATATAGCAGATGGCATTTTCAATTGTGGCGTTTTCATCCAAATCATCCAAATCATGATTGCCCATAACGTAGATTTTATCTTTGTCGTAACCATAATTATTATGATAATAGTCGCGCCAGTGTTCACCAATCACAAAAGCACACTCTCCTCTTAGTGGAGGATTGAAATAATTCTGCACCGTAGTCGTTACATTCTTTTTTTCAGAAATAATGTTCTTAATAAGTTTGCCAAAAGACTTTCCCTCTTTCTTGCACATCACTCGCATGATATTGAAGTAAGAGGCCGTTTTTTTCGCCATCTTCATGGCCGCGAATATTTCTCCTACACGTACATTATTCAGGCTGGCTCCATCATACAACAATCCATGCTGCATCATTGCAATTTTTACTCCCTGTTTCTGAGCAAAATAGATTGCGCCAAGGTCAGGAGTTGTGTTCTGTGCAAATATTGCCACGTCAGGTTTTATTCTTCTAATAAACCCTTCTACATCATATATGTTGTGGGTAACAAGAATGTCATCAAAAGTATGTTTACATCCCTCTGGCGATAAAGGTTTTTCAGAGGTTTCAAAAACGAGCCCATAGGTTTGTATGTCTGCCATTTCCTTCATCTCAGCAGATACCATATTACCCACGCGCATCATCTGATTCCATGTCGTATCAAAAAATAATATTTTATTCATCAATTACTTAAAAAAAAGAAATTAATTCCATTTTTTCATAATACTGGCTATTACTCCCATATATCATCTGGACAAAAAGTAATAAAACAATTGTTACGCTGATAACAGATCTAACAACTGTGCTTTTTATATATTTTAGAGAGATCGGAATGGACAAAATACTTATAACATTATAATAAATAGCCATTCTTCCAATATTTAGACCAATACTAATACCATTAAAAAAAAGAGACAGAAATAAAATACAAAAAATTAATTTATTTATTCCTATATTGAAAACTGATTTTCCAAGGGCAAACACATATAATAAAAAAAACATTAAAACCTGAATAAATGTTGATATATTCGTTCTACCTTCCGCTTGCTGTGCAAACCAACCATAATCAAAAAAAGATGCACTTAATACCGTTATACTACCCCAAAAAACCACAAACAACACTATAAAAGACAATAAAACATAAACCAACCGCCTTCCATTGAAAAAATAAAGGAAATATACAGGAATAAAAATAATTGAAGATCTGTGTATAAAAAAAGCCAATATTGCCACCAACAAAAAAGAAAAAAGCTTTCGTTCCAAAATTAGTGGGATAGACGCAAAATAAATAGCAACCGCCATATGTTGCCTTATAACAAAAAGAGACTGATTATATGGAATTAACAAAACCAACAATACAGATAGAACCAAATACGGAGAATATTTATCTATTGTACGGAAATACAAGATAAGCATAATAAAACTATATATCCATAAGAAAACAGAAAAGGATGAAGTTAGTTTATATACTAGTTTATTCATATATAAATATCCCAACTCCATATCGACTGCAGCCCAATGGTTTGATATTCTACCCCATTGTGTAATACCTATTGAATTAAAAACTTCTCTGTATTTAGGCAAGTCATTAAATGTATCTGGATTCACCATTGAGTGAATATACCACATTGAAAAAAAAGCCACCGATAAAAACAATGCATTCTTCTGTGGACTTTTATACATGATCTTATAAACAAGCCCACCCCATAACGCAATAAATATCAGTTGAAAAATCAAAATTTCCACGATATCAAATATTATGTACTACACCCTTACACTCCACTATAAATACTCGCAAATAAACTTCAATATGTTTTAATAATTTTCTCCGCAAATTCAAAATCTTCCGGCCAGTCTATATCAACACCTTCAATTTTTTCCACTATGGCAAAATATGGTTTAAAACCGATACGCTGTTTATGAACTTTCCAAACGTCTCTTTTGAACATAAAGAAAGCACTTGTCTCAAAATAGACAGGTTCTATTGTTTGAGTCCTAGGAATATCTTTCAAATCATAGTTCAATGTCTTGCCATTGTACCATGCAAAGGTCTGAATCTTCTCTGCACTGAATGCAGAATCATAATCCTCGTCAAGTATCTTGTTCAATGCATTTTCAACAGTTGACACTTTCAGGAATGGAGAAGTAGTGTGAGCGAGTATATAGACATCAGCATCTACTGTTTTTGTAAACTCTTCATATATTTCTTTCCCCAATGTCTCATCTCTATCCAGAAACTCTGGGCGTTTCAAAAACTTCACACCGGTAGGCAGATACTTGATAATATCTTCGTTACTGCAATACACATAAACTTCGTCTATGCGCTTTACCTTTACAAGTGTGTCAAGGATATAGCACAGCAACGGTTTATTTCCCAACAACTTTAAGTTCTTTCCAACCACCCTCTTGCTGTTCAAACGGATGGGAACAAAAGCCACTACTTTCATATTAATTATCTGTATTTATAGTTTAAATGCAACTGAAGGCATCTATAATACCAACAAGTTCATTAGCATCGTTTACGACAACTAGTGAATGAATATTATACTTTCTCATCATATCGCCTGCTTCTTGCAGTTTCGCTGTATCTTTAATAAGTTTCGGAGCTGTACTCATAATGTCATTGACAGTTAAGTCAAAGAACTTGTCCTGATGGTTTTGCATAGCGCGACGCACATCTCCGTCAGTAACCACACCTGCAATCTTTCCATTTTCTATCGCAACTGCAATACCTTGCTTTGTTTTACTAATCTCAATAATGGTTTCCGAAATCTTCTGATTAAGAGTCACCCTGGGTAAATTCTTTGACACCATGAAATCTTTTACCCTTGACAACAATTTCTTTCCAAGACTACCGCCTGGATGAAATTGTGCAAAGTCCATAGGCTGAAAGTTACGTGCCTCAATCAAAGCACAGGCTATAGCATCCCCCATAGCAATAGTAGCTGTTGTTGATGAAGTAGGTGCCAAGTTATTGGGATCAGCTTCTCTCTTAACCTTAATATTCAAATGACATGTGGAATACTGTGCCAATAAAGACTGAGGATTACCTGATACACCAATGATAGGTATTTTTCTGTCAATCAACAATGGCAAGAAACGAAGAAGCTCATCTGTATTACCAGAGTAACTGATAGCCATAACCACATCATCAGGCGTAAACATACCCAAATCGCCATGATATGCATCCAAAGGATTTACAAAGAATGATGGTGTTCCTGTACTTGCCAAGGTGGCGGCAATCTTTGCACCCACATGACCAGATTTGCCTACACCGGTGATGATAAAACGGCCTTTACTTTTGAGCACAAGCTCTACTGCCTTTGAAAAGTCATCCGTTAATTGCGGTATCAGATCAAGAATCGATTCTGCCTCATCCTTGAAGCACTTGACTGCATATTTGTTGTAATCTTTCATTATGATTTTATTTAAGTTTTTCAATGATATAATTACAATACTCACGTACTGCACCCTCGCCACCACGAGTTTCACAGATATAGTCAACTACATCTTTAACACCATTCAATGCATCAGATGGGGCGGCCTTATGACCGCAAAGCATCATGCAATCGATGTCGTTAATGTCATCACCAATATATGCACATTGTTTTGTGGATATCCCTTTCTTTTCGCAAACTTCTTTCAAGCATTCAGCCTTGTCTGCCACGCCTTGATGCAGTTCCTGGATACCAAGTTCCTCGCAACGACGTTTTACAATCTCAGAAGACCTCCCTGTAATAATGATGGGTTCTATACCGTGCTTACATAAATTAGCAAGAGCAAAGCCATCCTTGATATTGAAAGCCTTCATCAATTCGCCATTGGCCGACATGTATATTTTACCGTCCGTTAACGTGCCGTCAACGTCAAGGACTAACATCTTAATATCCATATCAGTCAAGTAGGGATTTCACAACACTTTCAAAATCTTTTAGATAAAGCATGTTCGGTCCATCGCTTTTTGCATTCTCTGGATTGGGGTGTACCTCAAAGAAATACCCAGTTGCTCCAAAGGCTTTTGCCGCAAGAGCCATTGCAGGCACAAACTCACGGTTGCCACCCGTTTTGCCACCTGCAGCACCGGGTCTCTGCACAGAGTGGGTGCAATCCATAATAACAGTATCTGAAAACTTCTTCATATCAGCAATATTACGGAAGTCTACTGCAAGGTTATTGTAGCCATACATATTCCCTCTCTCTGTGAGCCATACATTATTATTACCACCTTCCCGTACTTTTTGCACTGGAAACTCCATATCCATACCACTCAAGAACTGAGCTTTCTTTATGTTCACCACCTTTCCTGTCTTGGCAGCTGCCACCAATAGATCTGTCTGACGGCAAAGGAATGCAGGTATCTGGAGTACGTCAACCACCTCCCCTACTGGTGCTGCCTGATATGATTCATGTATATCCGTCAGAAGTTTTAGACCATACTTCTCACGTATATCGTTTAACATCGTCAGTCCTTTTTCCATACCCGGACCACGATATGAACTGATAGATGTACGGTTTGCCTTATCAAAGGATGACTTGAAAATAATGTCCAAGCCGTATTTCTTGTTCAGACGAACAAGTTCTTCTGCAACTTCATTTAAGCATTCCTGCGATTCAATGACGCAAGGACCAGCAATTATAATTGGTCTGATCATTTCAAATTAATGTTTTTAATTAATATTGTGTATTGTTATAAAAGCATGATAAATATGCAGATGTACAAGTATCCATTGAATACAAAGCATAGGATTCTTTTGCATTTTCACTTAACCTTGCTCTTTCACCTGAGCTCATACCACAAAATCTATCCAGCATATCCACGATACTTTCAATATTTGTATCTTTAGATAAAAGTCCATTAACGCCATCCTCTACCATGTCGACAACACCACCAACAGGTGTAGATAAAACAGGGCATCCTTTTGAAAAACTTTCAATTATCGAAATAGGCATACCTTCAAAAATCGAACTGAGACAAAATGCATCTGCAAAATTCAAGTAAATTGATGCATTATTTTTAGCTCCAAGTAAATGAATATTACTGGTTCTTATCCTAGATATATTATTGTAAATGTCAATCGCCTCCTTAGAATGGCTATAACTACCTATGATATACAAATCAATAATTTGTTTTTTTTCATTAATCCTGTTTACTGCCTTTACAAGACTTAATTGGTTTTTTTGTTCTGCAAATCTGGCCAAATTAACAATAACAAATGAGTCCGGATTGTCTTTTAATCTTAGTATTTCATCAAATATTTGTTTTTCAACCGCTTTATCCGATTCATCCAAGGATCTTCCATTATAGATAAGACAAGAAGACCTATTATACATTGAGTAAAAAGATTTTTGAGATTCTTTGGATATCGTTACAGGGAGGATGAAACGCCCCATGGTAAATTTCCTATACACGCGTCCCCAATAGCCTCCAGCCTCTTTATAGGCATCATTATGAACGGTGTGCACAAATTTGATTTTTTTTGATAAAAACAAAGAAAAAAATAAATACATGACACTATTCAGATGTGAATGAACTACCGTTGGCCTTTCTTTGAGAATGTAGTATAATATAAAAAATGGATATAATAATTTGACTTTTGTCATGTTACCCAAACATTTCAATTCTACTTTATCTGATAATACGGGATAAAAAGAATCTTTGCCTTTGGCATTACAAAAAGTGATAAGAACAACGTGATTCCCTTTGGATACAAAAGAATTGCATATATCAGCAACAAATCTTTCAGCACCTCCAAAGTCCAAGCTTGGGATTAGTTCAATTATTTTCATAATTCATCTTTTTTTATTATTCTTTTTAATAGTAACATTACTGCAGATAGTTCTTTTCTATTAAGCATAACTATAAGTGTAATGGACACCACCATCGTTACAATATCAACCAATACCCCCCAATTGAATATATATATGCAAGCTTGTAGTATTAAAACAAAAAATGTAAAAACATAATATCGAATATCAAATAGGTTAATACTTTTCCATGCATACTTTATACGAACTATTGCCATGCACATAAAAGAAAGTGTAACTGCAATACAAACGCCATAGAGAGCACAAACCTTGATTAAAGCAAATGTCATCAAAACAGAAACAGTCGCTCCCAGAACGCTTGAATAAAAGAAATACTTGCTTTTACGTTCTGCCATGAACACACCACCAACAAGAGTTGAAATATATTGAAACATTACACCCACAATGAGAATTGGAACATATTTCCATGCAGAGTTGAATTCAGAAGATGCCAAAATAGAAACCATTAATTTGCTACAAGTTATCAATAATGAAGATCCTATGGCAATTACGAAAACAAGATTTTTCATTGTCCTATTGAAGAACAAATTAAAGTCTTTTTTTCCATATTCCTCAAGCATTGATATGCCCCAAGCGTTAGAAAAAACAACGAATAACATAGATATAAAACCTGGCATCTTATTCGCTATCGCATATATACCTATTGCGTCTGTTCCTATTTCACTCATCATTATCGGACGATTAATTCCATCCACAAGCCACCACATAACTGTATTTGGTATAAGTGGCACACCATATCGTAACAATTCAATTAGATGCCTCTTGTTGTATTCTTTTAGTCTAAAATATTTAAGAGACTTGGAAAATAAAAGAGCAAAAACGGCAGAAATTAGAGAGGAAATAATCAAGGCTAAAAGATATCCATTTAACTTGTAAGTCGGTAGTAAAACCAGTGATAGAAGAGCTATTGCCAAAACATGCACTATCCCAGTAAGACTATAGACTATCATTTTGTCTATACTTCTTGTAAATTGTTGTACATAATTCAATATAAATGTTGAAAATGTCAAACCGACAATCCACCAAACATATCTGCCAATAAAACTACAAGGAAACGCAATGCTTATAAGATATGATAAAAAAAGAACAATAGCTAAAGTAAATGAGCAAAAAATAAGTCCAGATGTGAAATATCTTGTTTTATCTAATATACTTTTATCCTTAGGGAAAATAAATATGCTATCAGCTATACAACAGGTCACAAAAGGAAGCAAAACCGCCGAATATGTATTTACAATATCATACGTTCCATATCCAGAAGTGGATAAATAATGAGTATAAAATGGCAACATCAATATGCCAATAATCTTACTACCGGCATTGCCCAAAAAAACTATTATTGAATTTTTTCCTAATCGTTTGTATCTTGACTCCATATCCAACCTCCCCGAAATGATCGCAACACTTTATATACACTTTAGGAATTAACAAATTCTGAGCATCTCCTTTTTAAATCATCCGAATATTTCTCCCAACTGTTGTCGTTATGAAGATTTAAGATTGTTTCATAATTTACCTTCTTATTATTATAACTCAGAATACCTTTTCTCGAGTCTAAAATATTAAAGAATGATGTCAAACCATTTAATCTAGAGGCATTGCTTTCATCTAAATTAGCATCTTTTACAAATATAACATTAGTACCAATGCCTAAACATGGCAATGCGCAATGAATTCTAGATGTAATGACAAGTTTAGCTTTAGAATAATTTATAATTAAACGTTCTGCTTCTTTAAGCAATTCACGTTCAGTAGGACATCTTTCTCTATATTCTTTACTTATATGAGATATGTATCTTGCATTCAATAGAATATTTTTGGGAAACACCTTGCTGTATTGTCTGTAGAAACATGATACACCATATATCCTGCGAATCAGGTTCTTTTCCATTTTATATGGAACGAATTTTTTTGCCAAACTATTAATACATCTAAAGTTGAAAATATAAGAAAAAAGAGTATTGACTATTTCTGATAATGAAATGCAATAATAAACATAAGGGTCAACAAAATATATATTCTCACCCTTTTCTATTGAAGTGTATTTTTCCCCAAGCGTTAATGTTAAACAAGCAGAAAAATAAGCTTTTACATTTTGCGATTTTAAGAACTCTAGAGTGTACGGATCACGACATCCAATAGGCTCATATTGCTTTAAATAGTCTATACTGCTCTTTTTTTTGAAGAATTCTTTATATGCTGAGTTTATATGGAACGCGACAAATAAAGGTATGATTTTTGATGAAGGAGGCCAATTTTGCGGTTTATGCATGTACCATCCATTCATTATTACTTTACACTCATCACCATCATATGATTTTAAATCGTTATCCCTATCTATAAAACCATCTATTGTTGGTAAAAACTGAGATGCCGCCAATGCCTGTACATAATCACCTATATTGATCGATGGGGGTAATTCTTTATCTTTCCCAACAGAAAGAAGTTTGTATTTCATGATGTAATAAATGATAAAAAAGATTAATTAAATAACAATTTCACAAATCACTGTTTCTCATTTGTCACAATAAATCGAATTATATTCGTTGGTTCTATACTTTGCCATATCCACCCAACTCGTACAATGCCTTCAAATTCCCGCTCCAACCACGCCTCACTGCCACATGATTCACACGATAGCGCATTATTGAATATTAATAATAGTATTCTTTAAAGAGAAACTGTTAGTTTGTATGGAATAATCCTCCTAGCACATTCAGTTACCACCGACTACGCAATAGGGAACCATTGGTTATAGATTAATGATGTGATTAACATCTATAAATTCATATTGTTTGTTCGTGAAATCCAATCAGTTTCGCAGAAGATTGTTAAGATGGAAGATGTGATTTTTCCCCTTCTGTACTATCTTGTCTGCGGCTATCAGACAGAACCCGTAACTGTGCGGAGGACCACGGGATGCCTGCCGTCATCTATTGAGCCACAGGCTGCGTGTAAAGACCTGTCGGCTCGAAGTCTCAAATAAATACCCTTAATTATTACGTACGTTCAAAACCATTCAAATAATCTTCGACACCTTTATTCAAAGTATCTTTGTTATAATTGCCCTGTTCCCAAAGCACAAGGTTTTTCTCTAATATGTCAGCAATGCCTTTTATACATTCCTCGGATTGCATTATCTGAACAAATAATTCATATTTTTGCTCATCTTTTATTGTATAGTCTAATATATCAGTCAGCAAGTCATCTATAGGTTTCTCATCCTCAGCCTCATATCCTGTTACTTCTGCCCTATATAATGATTTACGCAATTTTGCAAGATTTTTAGCCACTTTCATCTTTGAATCAGAAGAACCCTGCAGAAACTCTATTACGGTATCCACAAAACTTTTTGCATCTAAATTAGAAGCAAGACTGCCATCAATAAGCGACAGTATATTACTTGTGATGAATGTGGGATTGATTTTAAAGTTTAACAACGAGAATGTTCCTGATAACTGCTGCGGTGAGTATAGATACCAATCACTCATATCTGAATGTCTGATCTTCAATTCTGTACGTGCCTTATCAAAAGTTGCATCCCATGTAACTAGATAATAGTCGCTATCAAAGGGGACGTATGAAAGATATATTATTGCATTTAAATCATTAATCCGAGCGGTATTAGATTTACGTTCTCCACTTGTATTTAACAACGCATAGTCATACTCTTTTTTATATTCCTGCCAGTTTTCTATTTCATATCTTCTTTCTTCTCTCAATCCGAGTATTTCAAGCTGTTCACGCAACTTTTGTTCTAGAATGCTCTCGAGTTTATTTCGAGAATCCGGGAGTTCATCTATATCAAGAACACTTTCTATGAATTCATCCATCCCACCCACCTCTTCGCGAGAGGAAACCTCTATATAGAAATTATAAAAGCTGTTTTTTGATTTTCCAAGTTCTCGTATCTCTGGTACTTCCAAATAGCGTCCAATTAGTATCGCACTACTCAAATGCGACACCATCTCTTTAAAATAGCCCTCTAATGTAAATGTTGTTACATTTAGCCGTGGATCCTCTATTGTTTTTATCAGAGTACGCACATTCTGGAAAGGTTGATACTTATAATCCTCCAAATCCTTAAAAAGATAGCATAAATACTGAATCAAGACTGGTGTGTCAAAAAGCAAACTACGATTCTTCTGTGCAAGATAGCCATCAATTTGATTGTCCTTAAAAAGGTTAATCAACATTTTTGTTGCACTCTGTTTACCTGTATAGTCATTAATATCAAAGACGGATAAAAGCTGTGTGGTTATTTTGTCAATTTCACCAGAGGTAACATTGATATTTTCCTTCACATAATTGGTCAGCTGATTCAGATGTTCTTCAACGACATCCGAAAACATTCCATTTTCCGGATTACAGTTGTCATCATAAAGTTGTTCAATGTATGGGTAAATATTATCAAATGAAATAGAAACTCCGTTTTCTTTACTAACAGTTTCATATCTGTTACGTAACTCTAGTATTTTTGTTTTTTCGGATAGATAAACTGAAGTTACATATTCCTTTGCTTCTGGCAATAATGTGTACCTTTTAGGTTTAGTGTCAGGAATCTGTTCAATATATACACCATTCAATTTACCAGCCAACGTTTCATAATAATGGTGTTTTACGACATTCATAAACACGTCATCCAACTCTGCTGATATTTCAGCCACTGTCGCCTCACCTTTATCATAAAGAACTTTTAGAAAGAAAGTCTTTATTAGTTCCTCTTTTATAGCTTTTATACCACTCTGTTGCGAAACCGCTTCATATACAATTTGAACCTTAGAATCGATTGTATCAGATTTGGGTAAGGACACATCAAGTATGTTAGACAAAAAATCCCTCAGAGAAGAATACTCTGATGATCTTTCTGCCATAAACTTGGAATCTTGTATTTGTAGATTAATCCCTTCAGCCTGAGCCTGCTTACGAATACGCATTTGCACAGAGTTAGAAATTGGATGGTTAACAAAGAAATATAGCGTATCGAGATGATCGTATTGTTCACAATTGAGAAAAGCCTTTCTAACATCACTCATTATCTTTGTCTCAATATTCTTTTCTTGAACAGTAACCTGTATTTGACATTTTAACACACGATGCTGCTTACGAATCTCGATATCTTGACCTCCATCATAAGGTCCATCAACAATAGTAACTTCACAAGGAGCATAATACTCCTTATGATAGAGAAGGACAAAGTCTCTAAACTGAGACTCTGTCATTATCTCAATTATTTTCTGATAATTTGCTACTATATCACTCATCCTTTTTATTATTCGTTATTATCCATACCGATTGACAAACCCTATGTTTAAGATCGATCCAAAAACGGTATTAAGTCGCAATCCTCCTAGTAACTCCTGTGTGCATCTTTTATCACAATATCGCCATAAAGCGATAGGAGGTGACATTTAGATTTGGACAGCATAGAAAACAGAGTCTGAACTTCTGGGAACAACTTTGCATATTCACGAATGAAAAGGCTCAATATCGATATTGCATATCGTGTGGCTGTTGATGCAAGCATGATAGAACCCTCTTCGAGGTTCTTGTATGCAACAGAGAATTGATCGATAGCGACAGCTGAAGGATGGGTCATCAAGCTAAAATAATGGTATATCCCTTCAAATACTGAAGAGTTTATTCCAAGCAACTTGAGCGTTTCATCCTGCTCGTATGGCACAAATACCATCAGATTGTCATCAGCAAAACGATAACGGTACTTATTAACCTTTGACTTTAGCGCATTATCTACAACCTTACGGACGCCCTCATTGTTTTTGTAGAGTTCATTCTCATATATGTTCTGCTTACAGGCATCTATTTGTTGCTTTTGATCGCGAAGCCACTCTGGGTTATTACTTTGGGCATCCTCCGATAAGTTGTCAAAACGCTCTTGGAGTCCAGCATGAGCAAAGAGGTAATAAAGCAAGTCGCTTTGCTGCTCTGTACTTGGGAGCGTATAGATGAGCCCAAAGGATATATAACTCTCAAACATATCGCGAACAAGCGAGAACAAAACCGTATGGTCTGTGATTCGATTCAAATGGAGGAACCCTTTATAATAGTCGAAGCCTTCGAGTGCCCTTGCGAAGTGAACACTCTTCGAAAACATCATCTGGAGCCACGTCCGTGCATCGTTAAGATTAACAGAATGAACTGGTTTACCACATGTTACAAAGATGGTGTCGAAATAGAAATCGGTCATGACTTTCATATAGTCACGACAAGACTCCAATGTGTCCAGCTTTACTATTCGGCAATATTCTTCGTCGTTCATATTCTTTATCTCGCGTTCTACGTTCGTAGCCGCCTGTGGCGTAGCCTGCGAGGCCTCTGGCTGACACCTTACTTATATAGCGGAAGACTCTTTTGCGTGTGCCTCGCACCGCAAATGTGCCTGGAGCGGTACTTGTGAGGCGGTGCGAGGGAGTAATTCAGTTAAAAAAAAGTGAAAAGTTTTTACTTAGGACAGGATTACGGATGGATTACCGCAGGATTACGACAGTTAAGAGTTAAGAGTTAAGAGTTAAAAGTTAATCTTCTTTTTTTGAATTCTTAACTATTGATGCCAACATACGAAGCAGTTCCCGTTTAGTTAAGAGTTAAGAGTTAAAAGTTAAGGGTTAGTGGTTAAGGGTTATAGTTTACGGTTTACAGTTTACCGTTTACAGTTTACCGTTTAGGGTTTAGGGTTTATTGAAAACTTAGTAGCTTAGTGGTTTAATTGTTTAGTGGTTTAATTGCTTAGGGGCTTAGTTGCTTAGTTGCTTAGAAACTTACTGTTTTTCGTTTTGGTTAATACATCAGCCATCTCACATCATACGAAGGTCGCTGAGGGTGTGGATTTATTCCCTCAGTTGCCTTGCAGGGCGTACTCTACGGCGCTGGTGAAGCCGAAGTCGTGGAGAGCCTCGAGTATCTCGGCATCGGTGAGGCCTTGAACCTTGTAGTCCTTCACCATCCTGATGGCCCGTTCACGGAGCTCTTTCAGCAGGGGATGACGCAGATTGAACACTTCGATGGTCTTTTCGGCCTTTTCCCGATCTTGCTCAGCCAATCCGTCAACGGGCTTGATGATTCCCTCGTCCATATAGGTGAGGTAGTGGTGAGGGTCGTCCAACACCGGATTGATCAGCTTGGCATACTCTTCCCTCATCGTCACAAGCCTGTCTTTGTAATCAGCGCCATAGCTGGAGTTGTGCTCGTCAGCTATCAGGTTCTCCCAGCCAAACACCATATCCTGTGTGTTGAACAAAGCCTGTTTTCGATAGTGGTCAATATGGACTCCGTTTCTCAATGGTTTCTCGGTGTAGCCGCTTAGGTTGTCCTGCTCGGTCTTCAGATACTCAACGCACTCTCCATACAGTTCGGGATAGTGAGAGGTGTGATGGATTTCTTCAAATTTCTGAGGGTTCTCCCTCCTCACATATCTGGCCAAATCCTCTGGTGGGACCTGCTTGTTAATCTTCCTCATTTTGCAGCCTTTCTCTGTTTGATTTCCTCCAGATTAATTTTTGCTATTGCCTCGTCGCTGCTGTCGATTTGGGTGCGAAGCAGTGCTTTCTGCCGCTTATACTCTTCCGATTCATAATCCTTGGTGGAGAGTAGGCTCCAAATCTTGTTGATCGTTGCTTCCACCTCTGCGTTTCTGAGACTCTCGACATGGAAGAATTCCAGCAGTATCTGATCGATGCGCCTTCCGTAGGTATTGCCAGCAACCTCACGCGCTTCGCACTGCTCCATAAGGAAGAATTTGTCGTCGGCAAACGTCTTGACGTTGGACACGACGAAGGGCGAGTGTGTGGTTATCACGAACTGGCATCCGGGGAAGATCTGTGTCAGGCGGCCCAGTATCTCAGACTGCCAAACGGGATGCAAGTGCAGGTCAACCTCGTCGACCAGTATGCACCCTTTGCCTTGTAATGGATTGCCTGCCCCTCGGTTGGTCATCGCCAACATGCGCGCTATGTCGCCCACCAGGGTGAGATAGCATTTCTCGCCGTCCGACAGCTGATTGATGCTGAACTGTTGCCCATCTTTGTCCATCAGGAAATCGCGCGGGCTACGGCTCACTCGGAATTGGCTATAGTCGGGTGAAACCTGTTCGAGGGCGACTCTGACCGCATTCAACTGCCCATCAGTCTTGATGGTCCCGTTGTCCCTTAGTTCCTCGTTTTCCAAGTCCTCGGCCTCGCGAAACCAGTTGAAGAATTTGGAGAAGTTATGGCCGTTGCTGAGGCGTGCCTCGTAAGCGTCCAATGGCTCCATATTACTTTTCTTGGAGAGTCGGGGCTTCACCTCGGCCACGGCCCGGTCCACGCCATAGCAACCGACGACAGGGAAATGCACATATCCGCTGAAGCGCTCATGATCGTTCACCATGACGTCAGTGAGGGTGGTCAAGGATGAGAGATCGGTTCGGTCAGTAGGTTTGCCTCTGTATTTGTTGCTTTTCTTGTAGAGTTTCCATGAGGTGCCGTCGTCGAGCGTGATGACCAGACGGCAAAAGGGTTGGCCCTTGGTGATATCGTTTTGGGAGAGCATCAGGCCTCTTCCGTCGCGGTTGAGCAGTCGTGCCACATACCATGACAAGAGGTAGCGCAGTGCCTGGAGCACGGTTGATTTGCCGGCTCCGTTTTCACCAGCAAAGAGGTTCATGCGCCCACCCAACTTGACGTCGAGGTGGCGAATTCCTCTGAAATTATCTATTATTATAGATTGTATCATTGCGGGTATGTTTATTTGCTTAGGGTTTATGGTTTACCGTTTACGGTTTACGGTTTACGGTTTATAGTTTACCGTTTAGGGTTTACTGTTTATAGTTTACTGTTTAGGGTTTAGGGTTTAGGGGTTACTGTTTACTGTTTACTGTTTACGGTTTGACTTCGTTGTCTTTTTCTTGCTCGGCATAGTGAACAATCTTTGTTCTCTGCTTCGCTATTGAGAGTCCTCCGGACTTTCTTCTCCTCTGCTCTCTCTTAATCGAGAAGCTAGATTCACCTTCTGTTTCTTTCGATAATGCTGTCAGCGGCGGCGGCGAATTTCGAGATGTCGGCCTCGTGAAGCGGGTAATACATACTCACAACCTCACTAATACCCAAGCCCATACTGTGCATATAAGCGAAGCTACGTCGCGAAAGCCACTGATAGTATGCCATCACCCATCCGGCCCAATACTCGGGACCGACTGTATAGGTTCCATCATTATCACTCTTCACCGTCCCACCGGAGGCCTCCACAACACTGTCGGCCAACTCGGCACCCGACATGCCAACCAGATAACGGGGATTGCCACCAGCAAACTGTCTCGACACGTCGGAGGCGAGGAACTTCTCATAGAATTCTTCGATGGGGTAGCCGTACTTGCGCACACCGCAATCGAGCATCACGGCAAGATTGTGCATCGCTCCGTTAAGATATGTCTTCTTATATGCTCTGGCCATTTTTCCAATTATTTCTAATGATATCAATTACATAGGTCTGATTCTCGGCCAACGGTTTAGCCGCAATCTGACGGTACTTGCCGCGAGCCTCCTCATCACGATACTTGTACTTGGCAAAGTACTCCTGACGAGGAGCCTTGATGGCCTCCACAAAGGTGAGCGCTTCGAAAGCCTTCTTAGACTTCAGCACCACCTGCTCGCCCAACTTGCCCAGGCGCATGGCCTCAGAGAGATCAGCTAACGAAAGCGTGCCGTTCACAAAGTCGCCTGCGTAGGAAAAGTAAGAGTCGTTAGCACGGTAGCCAATGATGATGTCGTACTTCTTGTAATCTACATTGAAGTTCTCCAGAATGTATGCCCTTGCCCGCTGCGGCAGACCTTCGGCCACGTTGAACTTGCGATTTTCGAGCAATATGGCAAGCCAATTCAAGATATTGTATCCTGGTCCATTGAGATTTAGCACACTAAGTCCAGTTATGTCAAGCTGATAGTGGTTGGCATAGCCATCACTGTCGGCCGAGCAAGCCCATTCCTTGGCCAGCTCCACATGCTCGGTGCAGTAAAAGCCTCGTCCATAGTCGTTGTATGACTTGCCTGCTCCAAAAACCGGATGCTCAATCTTATTGACAGAACCGTGATATATATCTATTATATTTGACATTACTGTTTAGGGGTTTTAGTTTACAGTTTACAGTTTACAGTTTACAGTTTACGGTTTACTGTTTAGGGTTTACGGTTTACTGTTTACCGTTTAGGGTTTAGGGGTTACTGTTTACGGTTTAGGGTTTACTGTTTACTGTTTTTGGTTTACAGTTTACGGTTTACGGTTTACGGTTTAGGGTTTACGGTTTAC
>JAFZXE010000004.1 GCA_017616895.1 Bacteroidales bacterium | reverse complement strand
TCTAGTCCCTCTAGTAAATCTAGTAAATCTAGTCCCTCTAGTAAATCTAGTAAATCTAGTCCCTCTAGTAAATCTAGTAAATCTAGTCCCTCTAGTAAATCTAGTAAATCTAGTCCCTCTAGTAAATCTAGCCCCTCTACTCCCTCTAGTAAATCTAGTCCCTCTACTCCCTCTAGTAAATCTAGTCTCTCTACTCCCTCTAGTAAATCTAGCCCCCCTCCACAAGCCTCCCCGCGCGTGGGCCGCGTAGCTCGCTCCCGCGAGCGCCCACGCCCGTGCGCTTTCCCTTCTGACCGTCTGCCCGTTGCGGGGCGGAACGAAACAAAGGTCAGTTCCGAGAACGCACCGCGCGAACAGGTTGCCCACAGTAGCGGTTGTAGTTGATCCCGTACCGGCCGCCCGAATCGAAGAGCATGCTCCACGCACGGTGCGGAACGCTCTCGTCGAGCGACGACGACCAGCAGCTGCCGTTCTCGCCTGCGTAGTAGAGCTCCGTGCCACTCAGGTAACCGGCGGCGGGCAGGAACAGGCTATTGCCATTAGTGCCCGTTAACTTTCTGCCATTGACGTTGTTCACCGTCGTCCACACACTGGTGGTGTTGTCAAGCAGTTCCTGCCACTCCGCTTTGGTCGGAATTCTTGCTCCCGAACCCAATGCTGCCGTTGCGGCGTCGTCCATCGCCTCAAGCGTGGTCAGGTTATCCACAGTGCCATAACTGACATTGGTGTTGTATTTGTAGAGATTAACCTCACCGTAGATGTATGTTTCCCAAGTATACACACTCTTAGGGCTGGTCTCCCCCCACGCATAATAGTTTCCATACCCCTCCGGGCTCGTCGCTCCCAAGTTATATGCCCTCCACAGCAATCCGCTCGGCAACCCAAGGTCTATCCACTCTCCTCCAGTCAATCCTCCTCCGCCTGGCTCCCCTCCTCCTGCACTCCCTACCGACGCCATCGACATCACATTCCCCTCTATATCATACAGCTTCGCATACAGCACATCATTCTCCGTCGCCGTCCAGTCCACGCTCACCACGCCTCCTCGCGCTATGCCATACTCCGACGACAATCCGCCTCTCGCCTCGAATTTCACCAGCTGCGGCAACGGTGTCACCGACTCTCGGCCCAGCAGGTTATTCTGGTCATACACCGCAAAACTTATCGTCCTGCTCTCCCCAACTCGGCCCTCTCCCGACACATGCTCCACCCGTTTCGGCGAATGGTATAGGTTTATGTCTATGAAATTCCATCTGTTCGTTGACCAGTTCCCTACCTCATAGCCGAAAAATCGTGCGCTCAACCCGCACCGCAGGTCCAGTCCCGTGTTGCAGTCCAGGCTCCATGCGCAGTAGTCGTTGCTCGTCCCGAGCATCTGCTCCCTGAATCCTCCGCTCACCCTCGCCGAAAGATATGGCATAAAATCCACCGACGGTCCCAACACGTCATACAGCATCACGCTCACCCTCGGAAATGCCCACACCTTCGCCTGCACCGTCCCTCGTCCCTCCACCGTGGGCGGCGTAAACTCAAAGTCGTTGCTGAAACTCGACACCGGCGTCATCCTTCCCGACTGCTCCCACTCAAAACCCACTCTTCCCTCTGCCCTGTCCTCCACACCCGTGTAAAACTCCATCTCTCCGCTCGCCGTCACCTCCACCTGCCTGAACAAGTCACACCTCAAAGTCAGCACTATAGGCACACCGCCAACCAAAAACCTTATCGGTATCGGACGAAACAAGTTGTGCTTCCATAAATCATAGTCCGGCGACCATGCGCATTGCCCCGTAACCTTGCATCTTATCTCCTGCTCCGTCTCAAACTTGCCCACAAATGCCGCCTCCACTCTCAGCGCACGGCTCCTGTATCTGCTTATCGCGTCGCCCACAACCTCCAGCTCCGTCCTCCCTCCGAAATTCATATACATCTCCATGTCTATGCTCATGCTCATGTTCATCCTCTCCATCCATATCTTCATGTTGTTGCTCTCATACAGAACCTCTCCGTCATAGTTGAATGTCGGCGACTGCCACAGATTGTGCGTAAACTCCGTGCTCGCCTTCCCTCCGCCGTTCAGCCTCACCATATGGTATTTCCCGTCCTCTCCCGTCACATACGCCGCCTCCGCATATATCACCTTGCCTTTTCTGCCCTTCCCTCCCTTCTTGGCCTCCGGCGACGTCGCCAGCGTAAAACCCGAATCATAGAATATATCCGTCAAATATGCCTCCACCGTCGTCAAATTCACCCTGTTACCGTTCCATTCCACCGACACCACATATCTATAGTTCACTACCGTGTCCCTGTCTATCGCTATTATTGAGCCCGCTCGTATCCCTGGCATCTCCTCTCCGTCAAACGTTATCGTGTACGTACCCGCGCTGTCGTCGGCCGTCTCCAGATTTGCTCTCTCCCAGTCTATCGCCACATAGTCCGGATTGACCACAACCTGTTCCGCAACAGTGTCGTCATCGTCCAAATCGTCAGTCTTCTTGCAACCCGTTGCAAAAACCGAGCCCAACAACAAAAAGAATACCAGCGTCACCTTTGTAGCAAACCGCTGACGACCGTTCCTGTAAAACCTTTCCATATTAATCTATGTTTAATTTATAATAATGTTCGTTTCCGTAGAAAACCGAAAACTCAAAATCCAATCCGAGTTTCCGCTTGCAAAAAAAAAAAAAAAAAAACGACATACGCAACCGAAACTTATCAACACCTGTTAATAAGCCTCAATTCCACCAAACCAAAACAAAATCAACCACCTACACCCACCGCCCACACAACACCCATCCAACCCTCACTCAACGCCCACTCAACGCCCACTCATCGCCCACTCATCGCCCACTCATCGCCCACTCAAAACACACTCAAAACCCACTCAACCCTCACTCATCGCTCACTCAACGCCCACTCAACCCTCACTCAACGCACACTCAAAACCCACTCAACCCTCACTCAACCCATACAAGCACCCCCTTCCCTTCAGGTGAGGGGGACAGAGGGTAAGGCTCCCACCCCAAACAAAGCAAAGTCACCCCTAAGCGGGTCGCCAGGAAAGATTTCCGCCATAACAGCCGTCAACCTCAACGCAGCCGACATCGATGCACTGCGGCTATGCAGCAGCCCCATCCCGCACGCCTCAGTCAGCACATGCGTGTCCAGCGGCATGATAAGCGTCCTCTTGTCGATAAAATCCCCCCACAACCCCAAATCCACAGGCGACCCATCCCTCACCATCCACCGCAGAAACATGCACACCCGCTTGCATGACGACGAGGCATCTTTCGGCACCACACCCGTAGAGCCATGTTCAGCAAACCAGCTGCATATCAGCTCCACCGCAGCCAGCCCCTCATGCACCCCCATCAAGCGCAAGTAATCCCCCATACTCCCATGCGACAGCAGCAACTCACGATAGGCATCGAGAAAAAGCCTCATAGTGTGCCTATCGTAAAGGCGGTAGAAACAACAACTATCGTTCAAGCCAAAAAACTCACGATAAGCCCCATCAGCAACCCATCGCGACACCTCTCCCCCGCTCCAATCAAGGAAAAGCCGTATCTTGGGCAAAAACTGCTTGCGGCTACCGTAACTCAAAGCCGACGCCAAAAAGGCCATCGCTTCCTGATTTTCGCAGCCAGAGACCTGATGCATGAACCAAGAGGGGTCGCCGACGAGGAAATCGGCCGTCTCATAGCGGGCGGCATAGTCGGTCAGTTTTGCGCATAGTACTGGAGTGGTCATACTTTGTGTGTTACGGTAAAAAAAGTCGTATCAAAAGCGAGTGCAATATTACGAATAATTTTTCGTACTTTTGCAAATTGTTCTTGCGCACATGCGCACGCGACAAAACAACAAAAGAACCGATAAAAACGAATATTCAACGACTATGCGTAAGATTGTTCTCGCAGCGATAGCAACACTTTTGGCAGCAACGGCATTGGCCGACAAGGTGAGCGTGGAGCGTGCCATGCAGGTGGCACAGAATTTCTGGAAACAGGAGAGTGGGACAATACCGCAGCTCACAGACTTGAGCGCAGCGGCGAACCTCAGCGAGCTCTACCTTTTTGATGTCGATGGGGGCAAGGGTTATATCGTGGTCTCAGCCGACGACGTAGCCTACCCTGTGGTAGCATATTCCCTCAACAGCCCCTTCGACACCGACAACATAGCGCCGGCGGTGAGATACATGCTGGGATACTATGAAAACCAGATAGTATATGCTCGCGAACTTGGCGAAGGAGCAGTGGAGGATGTGACAAAGGAGTGGGATGCACTGGAGAAGGGCATAGCATTGGAACCCAAAAGTAGTACCGAGGTGCCGCAAATGATTACCAGCAAATGGTCACAGAATGAGCCGTACAACGATATGTGTCCGAAAGCGGATGGAATGAACCGCTGTGTTACCGGCTGTGTAGCAACGGCGATGGCGCAAGTAATGCGATACTGGCAATATCCTGTGCACGGCGTGGGACAACACTCGTACTCATATAACGATCGCCCAATTGCAGTGACGCACATGCTGGGCGACTCAAACGCTGTGTGGCTGTACGACACGTTGACAGTTGACTATGAAAACACCTATTATGACTGGGACAATATGCCCGATGTGGCAACACCTGCAAGCCCTGATTCTGTAAAAGCGGCGGTGGCGACACTGGTGTATCACTGCGGAGTGGCGGTGGATATGGTTTACACCCCGAGTGGCAGCGGAGCGTTCATGACACGGCAGGAGGTTTTGAATTTCGACTCGGTGAACTATTCAACCGAGATTGCGGCGGAGGTTGTTATACCGCAATATTTCGGGTACTCGGAAAACACCAAAGGCCTTTTTCGCTCTGAATACGAAGCTGCAGAGTGGCTGGCGCTACTGAAGAGCGAACTCAGCAACGGACGCCCAATCATATACGCCGGCAACGACCCCGGAAGCGACTATGGCCACGCATTTGTGCTAGACGGATACAACGCACGCAGTTTCTTCCACTGCAACTTCGGCTGGGGCGGTACGTATGACGGCGATTTCCGCATAAGCGAGATAGCGCCATCAAACACAGGGCACGTTTTTTCAGACAAACAGACGGGAATATTCTGGATGTACCCTCCAGGAGAGGGACGCTTCGGTGTGACCGTGACCTGCACTGGAGACGGCGGCAGAGTTTTTGACGGAGAGACTGTCGTATGTGACAGCACTATACTGATGACCATAGGCGAAGATGGTAGAACATTGAGGGCAATTGCCGAACAGGGATTTCTTATAAGGAGAATTATTGCCGACAAGGACACTCTGTATAAAAACGACACCCCTAGGAACGGCCACGACATTATATGCACCATAGGTGACGATCCACATATTGTTGTATGCGACTTCAGCAACCGCAAGAGCGATGTGAACCTGAAAGTGTCGTTCGGTGTCAATCCCAATGAGGAGCCGCTATCGATAACAGCGGCAGACGGCAAGGCAAATGTCACCAAGGTTTCGGTCAAAGGGAATAACATCGAATTGAGAGGCGGTGTTATAGACGAGGTCAACGTGTATGACGTAGTAGGCCGCCGTGTAGCGACACATAACGCTCAAGGGGGAAACACCGCAACCATAGTTATGAATAGACGCGGCGTATATATAGTCCGCTACGGAAACGAGACTCACAAGGTGGTGGTGCAGTAGTAGTTAGGTGCACGCCCGTACATAGCAAGCAAGCTGTCAGTAGTCTGGGGTCAGACATTAGCAATCTGATACCTTTTAACCATTTGAACATTCAAACATTTCTACATACCAAACACCAACCTATCAACATAAATCATATAAACATCCAACACTTCAACATAATTATCATGAAACGTTTTTTCTTTGCATTGGCTTTTATTCCTTTATTTTTGCAGGCAAATCCTGTTGACAAAAGTACAGCCATGCGGGTTGCAGAAAACTTCTGGTGGCAGGAGTTCAAAGAGCATGTAACTTTCACCGACTATTCCGGATTGCTAAATTTGAAAGAAATATATCTGTTTGAAGAGAGCAATGACAGAGGGTATATTATAATCTCGGCAGACGACCGTGCGGTGCCTGTTCTTGGATATTCACGGCGCGCGTTCGTAACGCACAATATCTGCCCATCGATGGTTTCATGGCTGCGTTCCTATGAAGAGCAGATAGCCTACGCCCGCGATAACGACATAAAAGCCGACGAGACGGGAATTGAAGAGTGGAATGCGCTGAAAAACGGAACCACCCTACCGGAACCCAAAGCCGCAATACAGGTAGATCCGCTGATGACTTCCATTTGGAACCAAGACAAGCCTTTCAACCTTTACTGCCCAGGCGAAGGCAACAGCAAGGCTCCGACTGGATGCGTGGCCACCGCAATTGCACAGGTAATGAACTACTGGAAATATCCCGAACACGGTATCGGTCAGAACTCGTACAACTATGCCGACATTACCGACACAAATTTCGGATGGACCTACGGCACTCTCAGCGCCGATTTCGAAAACACATACTATGACTGGGACAACATGGTGGACACACTTCTGGAGAGTTCGGATAGTGCCAACATCAAAGCCGTTGCCCTACTCAACTACCACTGCGGCATAGCGCTGAACATGCTCTATGCTCCTGGAGGAAGCATGGCTTTCGTCACAATCGAGGACAACATACTTTTCGACACCAATTATTACCCGACTCGTATTGCTGCAGAAAATATTATACCTCGGTTCTTTGGTTATTCCTCAGCATTGGATGGACGACTGAGCAGCGAATTCAATAATGGTACCGAATGGGTAAACCTACTACGCGATGACCTTCAGAAAGGACGCCCCATAGTGTTTGCCGGTGCTGCAGCCGAAGGACCGTCGGCGGGACACTGTTTTGTCATTGACGGAGTCAACCCCAGACTTTTCTTTCACATCAACATGGGATGGGGCGGTTCGTATGACGGTGAGTATCGCGTAAGTGCCATAACGGATCGCGGATTTAACTTCAACTGCCGCCAACAGGCAATCATCGGCATGCGACCGCCTCAGTTCTCGAGTGTCCATGTGGTGTGTAGCGGCGGTAATAACGAAAACAGTGGAGTATTTTACGGTCAAACGCCAGTGTGCGACTCATTTGTCAACATGACCAACGGCGATTCTGAAAGTGTTCTCAACATCGAGGCAGGAGAGGGACAGATTATCAGCGTCATTGTTGTGAACAACGATATCATATACAACTACGGCTCAGTTCATAATCCTGAAAACCTTACCGTCCAGAGTCAAAAAAACATAACCTACGATTTTTCTACAATCGAAGACGATGTCACATTTAGAGTTCTCTTCGACACCGATGATCTCGCTATAGACGCTGCCAACCGCAATGCCAGCAATCTGGTGGTTTACGCTAAAGACAATAACATCATGATGAGAGGAACGAATGTAGGCAAAGGCTGCATCTACGACACGATGGGGCGCAAGGTGGCCGACTTCGACGGAAAGATGGCGTCGGCGCTTACTATCCCAATGCCGCATGCCGGCATATATATCATTCGTATTGACGGCGAGTCACACAAAGTGGTAGTGAGACGTTGAACTTGACATTAACTTTAACCTTGACGTTGACATTAACTTAACTCACATGCTTCTACTGCTTATCTTTCTCTTTGGGGCGATGTCCATCTCCTTCCTCTGCTCGATATTGGAATCGACACTACTGTCAACTCCCATATCGTACATCACCATGAGGGAGGATGAAGGATACAAACCCGCCATACGGTTCAAACAATACAAGACCGACAACGCACGACCCATAGCCGCCATATTGTCGCTCAACACCATAGCCAACACAATAGGTGCGGCAGGCGTGGGACACCAAATCAACGCAGCCTTTGGCGAAGGGTGGTTCACGCTGGTATCCGTTGTCACCACAATACTGATTCTCCTTTTTTCCGAGATAATTCCCAAGACAATCGGCACTCGCCATTGGCGCAAGCTTATAGGCTTCGCTTCCAACACGATACAGGTGCTCATAGTGCTCATGTTCCCCTTCGTGGTTCTCATAGAATTATTCACGAAGGTATTTGCCCCCAAAAACGACGAGGAAACGGCGGTAAGCAGAGAAGAGGTTGCAGCGATGGCAGATGTGGGCGAGGACGAAGGTGTGATTGACGAGGACGAGAACAAGATTATCCAAAACATCTTCAAGCTTGATGACATACATATCTACGATGTGATGACGCCTCGCTCGGTTGCCGCCATAGCGCCAGAGAACATGACCATCAAGTCGTTCTACCGCGACGACGACTACTCGCATTTCTCACGTATTCCAGTATATGCGGAGAGCGCCGACGACATCACAGGATATATCCTACGCAGCGAAGCACTGGAGTACCTGGCTGAAGACAAATTCTCAAGCCGCCTGTCGGAGATAAAGCGACCCCTACCCTACTTCAACGAGGAAGACTCGATCAGCAGTGCATGGGAGTCAATGTTGAAACAGAAAGTTCAGATAGCCATTGCCATCGACGAGTATGGCAGTTTTCAGGGCATACTCACCCTCGAAGACATCATTGAGACCATCTTCGGATTGGAGATTATAGACGAGAACGACGAAGTGAGCGACATGCAGCAGTATGCACGAGAACGTTGGGAACAACGCCAACGCCGATTCCAATCAATCAACATACCCGACGACAGCGAAGAGGTGGGAAGAAGCTGATGACCACAGTAAGATACATATACCATAGCTGTTTTGTGCTCGAGAACGACGACGTAGTCGTGGTGATTGACTATTGGAAAGATCCGATGGGGTATCTGCACGACATACTTTCCAAAACAGAAAAGACAGTATATGTTTTCGTCTCACACTTCCACGAAGACCACTACAATCCAGAGATACTGACCTGGGGAAACGGGGATGAGAGGATAACCGTACAGCCGCGTTTGATGCTCTCATACGACACCGTAAGGAAACGTCGAGTGCCACGCACTATGGTGCGAGACATCATGAACCCCGATCGGTTCTATGAAGACGAATATCTGAGGGCCAACTACTACCGCTCGACCGACATAGGCGTAGCCATCGCACTCACCTTCTCCGACGGCACCACCGCGTTCCACTCTGGGGACCTGAACAACTGGTATTTTGAACAAGGCGACCACCTAAAAGTGTCGCTTGACGAGATGGAAGGGATGTATATGTCGGTTGTCCGCTCGGTGAGGGCCGACATACCGCATTTCACACATGTGATGTTGCCTATCGACCCACGACTCGAGTCGAACATGCTGCGCGGAGTGATGCAGTGGTTGAATAAGATATACACCGACAACTTCTATCCGATGCATTTCTGGCATCGGCACACACTCATGGCCGACTGTCTCAAAGAGATGCAGCACCTCTTTGTCGATACCACATTCTGGTGGCCGACACCGCTACTCTCTGCCTACGAGGCAGAGTTGCCAAAAGAATAAAAGCAGTAAGTATTGTTTTTACTCGTTCTCGATGTTGAACACATAGACGTTCTGCGCGGCATCGATAACGAACAGCTGATTCTCTTTTATTTCAAGATAATCGGCCTTCTTGTCGAGTGACATCCGGCAAGTGACATCGCCTGATTTCTTGTCAAGGAGATAGACAAAATCCCTCTCGTCGGTGAAGCCATACCCACATACGATAAATTTGTCACCCAAAATCAGGATGTCATTGCTTATCAGGTAATCCGTTTGCCAGACAAGTTTTTCGGCTTTTGCATCGAAGCAAAATAGGCGTGAGCACTGTCCGCTGAGCTGATTGGAATAGGTGGGGCAGGCCATGTTGAAATAGAAACGTCCGTTTTCGTAGCGGATGTCCTGAAGTTCGGTCATATATTCACCTGTAATGCGGCACAGGTCGTATTCTTTGGACAATTTACCGTTCTTGTTATAGAGAGCCAGCACAAAAGCATAGGTCTCGTCGTTCATAGAGCTTCTGAAAAGTCCGAACGAACCAAAATCGGTGTTCTCGGATATGATAAGCTGCATCTGCTCGGTAGTAGCCGAACGCATAAGAGTCGGCACTCGCACCTCCTCGCGCAGACGGTAGTAGAAACCGGCGGGCTTGTTCTTGCCGGTCAACCCAAATCGCGTCTCCCACTGGTCGCCGATGGCCGGGTGTTTCTTTACGAGTGTAAGTTTCTGAGCATCAACTGCGCCGCACATAAGCAGCATTACGCACAATACCGAAAGGATACGAAAGTATTTCATGTTATTATTGTTTTCTCTTTTGAAATGCAAAGATAACTATAATTTCTCAATCCGACAAACAGCATTTGTCTCAGATACTACAACACCCTCCTCACAGAGGCGAGCGTGTGCGTGTATTGACCCCTATCAACGTTGAATATACCCTTGCCGTCTATTTTGTCGATACGTACCTGACCAGAGGCGTGGATTATGCTGTTCTCACCCATATTTATACCCACGTGAATAATCTTTCCGCTGTCATTTTTGAAGAAGCAGAGGTCGTTCTGCACAGCGTCGTCAATTGACTTCACTTCATCGCCACAGAGAGCCTGTTGAGAGGCGTCGCGCGGAAGTTGCATGCCACAGACGCGGAAGACCACCTGGGTCAACCCTGAGCAGTCGATACCCATACAGCTCTTGCCGCCCCAGAGATAGGGCGTGTGAAGGAGTTTGACGGCTAAGTCAACAGGATTGCAGAGAACCTGTTCCGTTGTTTCCGGAAGGCGGGCACCCATCGGAACGAGGAAAGAGTCGTCGCCCAAAGAGACGTTCATAAGCGGTTCTGTCACAAATCCTTTCCACTGGCCGATTGCCTCATATTCCGCCAATTCGACGACGGTGTATTGCTTGTTGTCAACCCAACCCTCGTAGTCGTATTCAGAGCAGCGAATCCTGCTCCATTTCTCTTGACGATCAAGTACTGTAATCCGGTCGCCGAACAGCAGTTCGTCAACAAGCTCAGCCTTATCCGAGGCTTCAGCCCTTACTGGGCAAAGTGGTAATGTGCAAATTCCGTACATATATTATTTTCGGGAGAGAAATATTACAAAATTTTGAGAAGAAATACTTCATTTAGTTTATCTTATCAATATCCCCAGAAACGCTATTTCTCTCATACCATTCTGTGTACAAATTCTTAGGGCTGAGATTAACTAACATTCCATATTGCATGTGGGTCAGATTCATCTGTCATATTTCTCTCCAAACACTTCAACAAAATTATAGTCTTCCGCTTTCGACGTAGAGGGTTATACGTTCTATGAGGTTGTCTTCTTTGTTGTGCTCGGGGTCGTAGCGAGCTTTGAGTTTGAAGCCGAATATCCAGGCAAACGACTGATAGAAGCCGGCACGCACCTTTCCGCGCAGCTCGCCGACACACATGTAAGCCGACTTGCCCGTCTCGCGGTCGAGGAGCTTCAGGAGCACCTTGCCTTGCGAGATAGTGCATTTCTTCAATTCCTCAGCATAGCGTGCCGTTATCTCGTCCTCCTTTGCTTTCATATACTTGCGGCGCTCGCCTTTCGACATATTCTTCACATCGCGCTCCACTATGTCCAGCTCTCTGCGGGCAGCTTTGGCGTAAGGAAGCATCTTCTTGATGTTGCGGATAAGCTTTTTGTTCCTCTTGATTTCGTCCTCGGTGAGGCTTACCCGCTTCACCACGTTGAGTTCGCGCAGGTAGTAGCGCGGTATGGTGTCGCCTCCGATGATGACCGCCAGCTGGTAGTTGGGCGACTGCTCAAGAGGGTCTTGTGCCTGCAGCGCACTTGCCGACAGGAGAAGAAACAGTAGTAATATGAGCCGACGGTATTTCAATGTTCAACTATCATTTATTCAATTCGACTGCCCCGCTGCCCAACCGGTTGAGAAGGCTATTTGGAGATTGTAGCCGCCGGTGTCGCCGTCGAGGTCGAGCACTTCGCCTGCAAAATACAACCCACTCACCAGTTTCGACTCCATCGTCTTTGGGTTTATTTCTTTGAGGCTCACACCGCCTTGCGTCACTATCGCCTCGGTGTAGTCGCGAGTGGCGACGAGGGTGAGGCGGCAGTCTTTGAGGAAGGTGAGGAGACGTTTGCGCTCGGCTGCGTTTATCTGGTTGAGCCGCTTGTAGTATTCTATATGCATCGACTTGAGGGCCAGCGGGATGACTTCGGCAGGAAGCCAAAGACGCAGGGCGTCGTTGAAGATGCGCGTACCGTTAGCGTTGAGGTCGTTAATCAGGCGGCGGTCCAATTCGTCGGTTTCGATGGCAGGCTTGAAGTCGATGTGAGCCACCAGTTTCTCGCCGTTCTGTAGGCGACGGCTCACAAATCGGCTTGCGCTGAGAGCGAGAGGGCCGCCGATGCCGTCGTCGGTGAAAGAGAGTTCACCGAAGCCGTCATAGAGTTTCTTACCCTCTTGAGGTGCTATCCACAGGCGCACGTTCTTCAAAGTGAACGCCTCCAGTTCTTCGGGCAACTTCTCTTCGCATACGAGCGGAACGAGAGAAGGGACGGTGTCGATGACCGTATGGCCGGCCTCTTTCGCCAGCTGGTATCCCGCACCCGTCGAGCCGGTAGTCGGGTAACTCATTCCTCCCGTAGCGACTATTACCTTGGGGGCGAATATTGTCGAGCCGTTGAGCAGCCTTACGCCGCCGACTCTCTTACGGCCATCATCCTCATCTACAATGATAAGGCTTTTGACGGAGCAGTTTTTGCGTATCTCCACGTTGGGAGATTTCTCGAGCCATTCGACCAGAGCGAGGAATATGTCGAGCGCCTTGCTGCTGGATGGGAACACGCGGTTGCCGCGTTCGATGGTGAGAGGGACGCCCCGTTGCTCGAAGAAGTCCATCAGCTCTGAGTTGAAGAAACGGGCGAAGCAATTACGCAGAAAACGCGCGTCGGAGCCGACGTGCGTCAAGAAATCTTTTAGGGTTGAAGTGTTGGTGAGGTTGCAACGGCCTTTGCCGGTTATGCGCAACTTGCGTCCAGGTTGGTCCATTTTTTCGAGCAACACCACCTGGCGGCCTTGTTCGGCGGCTACGGTAGCAGCCATTAAGCCGGCGGCGCCGGCGCCGACAACGATTACATCGTTATCTTTCGAACCATCCAATGTCGTGGGGGTGTATGCAGAGGACGGGCATCTGCGAATGGTGAACTATCTGCTGAGCATTCGTGCCGAGGAAGATACGTGATACGTTGAGGGGGTTGTTCTGTTCGGTGTTGATAGCCACGAGGTCGGCATCGATATCTTCTGCATATTTCAGAACGGTGTCGCAGTAGTTGGAGTAGCGTTTCACCACGCTGGTATGTCTGACACCATTCTGTTTAAGGTATTCTTCGATTTGGAAGATGTAGGTACGCAGGTCGGAGGCGTAAACCGTGGAGTCGATGAGGCCGAGAATGTGGACTTTGGAGCCGAAGATGCGGGCCAAATCGGTGGTGAAGGGGACTTTCTGACGGGAAGTCTCGTTGACGCGGATAGGCATCACGATCCTCTCCAGAGGTTTATGGAAGTTGAAGCCCTCACGTACGGTAAGTACGGGACAGGGCGAGTCCATCACGATACGCACGGCGGTGCTGCCCATGAAGTAGCGCTCGAATCCGGAGGCACCGTTGGTACCGCAGACAATCATGGGAGCTTTCTCTTCGCTTGCAGCGGTGCCGAGAACCTGAGCAACTTTTCCGCTGCGGACCTCGGTTGTGATAACTCCACCGGTAAGTTTGCGGCTATATTTTTCTTTCAGTTCGACCAACTTGTCGCCTGCCAAGTGGATGGCCGACTCCAGCTGCTCGTCGGTGAAAAGTTTTTTCTCGCGTTTGACCCAGATCAACTTTATGTCGGTTTTCATCTTGTTGGCGATATCTATAGCCAATTCAAGAGCCATGTATGATCCGTTGGAGAAGTCTGTTCCTACAATGATAGAACTCATTTTTTGTGCTTTTTCAATGTTATACGTCTTAAAACGAGCCATTGTTACAAATATTGTACGTGAGGCAATGTTTTTTTATATTTATTAAGAAAACACATCTCGCTAAACCCATTGCCCCCTCCCATTCCATTCCGATACTAGATGAAAACTGGATTAAGGTGCGGTGAACTGAACATGAACCCGACCACGTCTTTGGTATAGCTTTGATATAGACATATCATAGAGTTGATACAGAGCTGTACGCTGGAAATGTGTCTGTTAGGTATTTGCTGTATATGTGTTTTTTTGAAGGTTTGGCAAAAAAAATTGCAATTCAAGAAATTCAAAGCATATACCACTGATTATCTCGATGTTACAAGACTATAATGAGACAAAAAAAGGAAAAACGGCAGCGTTTGTTGAGGAGAGTGTTTGGGGGATGGACGAGATACAATAAAGGGAGGGGTTTTGCGTTTTTTATAGAGTATTTTTTCAAAAAGCAGATGAACGACAACTTAGATCCCACAGGACATAGCCAGAGTGCGCAAGAGCGAGAGGTGGAACGCGCGTTGAGGCCAACCGCCTTCGAGTCGTTTGCCGGCCAGCAGCAAGTGTTGGACAACCTGAAGGTGTTTGTCCACGCCGCCAAAAGCCGTCACGAGGCACTCGACCACGTGCTCCTATACGGCCCTCCCGGTCTCGGAAAGACTACGCTGGCCCATATCATAGCTAACGAACTGGGAGTCAGCCTCAGAATGACATCAGGGCCGGTATTGGACAAACCCGGCGACTTGGCCGGATTGCTTACCAGCTTGGAAGAGAACGACGTGCTCTTCATAGACGAAATCCATCGTCTCTCTCCTATCATCGAGGAATACCTCTATTCGGCGATGGAGGACTACAAGATAGACATCATGGTGGAATCGGGACCCGCAGCGCGGAGTGTGGTGCTGCCCTTGAAGCCGTTCACGCTGATTGGAGCAACCACGAGAAGCGGCATGCTGACGGCACCGCTGCGTGCGAGGTTCGGCATCAACTGCCGCCTGCACTACTACGACGCAGAGACGCTTTCGCATATTGTGAACCGCTCGGCCAACCTGCTCGACGTGAAGATAACCAGCGAGTCGGCATTGGAGATTGCCCGCCGCAGTCGCGGAACCCCGCGTATCGCCAACCTGCTGCTGAGGAGGGTGAGAGATTTCGCTCAGGTGAAAGGCGACGGCACCATAACTCTGGATATCGCACGTTATGGATTGAACGCGTTGAACGTTGACAGTCACGGACTTGACGAGATGGATATCCGCATACTCTCGACCATCATAGAGAAATTCAAGGGAGGCCCCGTAGGTCTGAACACCATAGCTACCGCTGTTGCCGACGACGCAGGCACCATCGAAGAGGTCTATGAGCCGTTCCTCATTCAGGAGGGCTACCTGATGAGGACTCCGCGAGGACGCGAAGCGACGCCGCTCGCATACCAACACCTGGGAAAGATAAAGACGATGGGCGACCAGCAGGCGCTGTTCTAAGTCCGTGCCCGGACTGGGCAATTAATTTTGTGAAATTGTGAAGTTGTGAAATTGTGAATAGACAATAGAAACTCTTGTATAAATCAACATATAAACAGTAATTCGCTGTCAGCAACCTGTTACCTTTTAAACATTCAAACATAGCAACATTAACCATATCAACATCCAACCTATCAACAACATATCATGCTCACACTTATCAAAAATATCAAACAGATAGTCGGCATCGACCGCACAAACCGTCTGCGCATTCAAGGAAAGGAGATGTCGCAACTTGAAACACTTAGCGACGCCTACCTCATAGTCGAGGACGAGAATATAAAAGCGTTCGGCCCGATGAGCGAACTCAAGGATCATACGTTCGACCACGAATACGACGCTACGGGACGGATGTTGTTCCCGTCGTTCTGCGACTCGCACACGCATCTTGTGTATGCCAACTCGCGTGAACACGAGTTTGTCGATAAGATTCGCGGCCTCAGCTACGAGGAGATAGCAAAACGCGGCGGAGGCATTCTCAACTCGGCAAAGGCGACGGCTGCAACATCGGAAGACGAACTCTACAATATGGCAATTCAGCGCCTCGAGACGGTGAAAAGTTTAGGTACGGGTGCAATCGAAATCAAGAGCGGCTATGGCTTGACCACCGAGAGCGAGCTGAAACTGCTGCGCGTGATCCGCCGCCTGAAAGAAAACTCACCGCTGACTATCAAGTCGAACTTTCTCGGCGCACACGGCATCCCGATGGAGTATCGCGGGCATCAGGAAGACTATGTCGATCTGGTCATCAACGAGATGATACCCAAAGTGGCGGCCGAGGGATTGGCCGACTATATCGATGTGTTCTGCGACCAAGGCTTCTTCACCGTCGAAGACACCGAACGCATCCTAGAAGCCGGCATCAAATACGGCATGAGACCGAAAATTCATGCCAACGAGATGGCCGTATCGGGAGGCGTGCAGGTGGGAGTGAAATATGGAGCCATATCTGTTGACCACCTCGAGCAGATGGGCGACGCCGAAATCGAGTGCCTGAAAGGTTCAGAGACGATGCCCACCATCCTTCCCGGATGCGCCTTCTTCCTCAATCTGCCGCTCTCGCCAGCGCGCAAGATGATCGATGCAGGCCTGTCCGTAGCTATGGCCTCCGACTACAACCCAGGCACAGCGCCATCATTCAACATGCAGCTCGTCCTCTCGATGGCTTGCATCCGTTACCGCCTCACTCCCGAAGAGGCTTTTAATGCCACAACAATCAATACCGCCTACGCGATGGGCGTGAGCGACCGACTCGGCTCGATAGCAGTAGGCAAGCAGGCGAACTTCTATATCACCAAGCCGATACCCAGCTACGAATACATGCCTTACGCCTACGGCGAGAACAAGGTGGAGACAGTGTTTTTGAAAGGAAAAAGGGTTTAGGTGCGTGCCCACACAGGGGTCCGTGCCCGGACAGGGCAATATATTTTGTGAAATTGTGAAGTTGTTAAATTGTGAATAGACAATAGAAACTCTTGTATAAACCTATCAACATATAAACAGTAATTCGCAGTCAGCAGCCAATTCACATCTTAACATATCAACCTAAAACATATCAACCTATCAACATAAAACATATCAACATATTTCATGCTTGAAGTTAAGAACATCAACAAATCATACGGCTCTCTGCATGTGCTGCGCGATATCAACCTCACCATAAACCAAGGCGAGGTGGTGTCGGTGGTGGGAGCATCTGGAGCTGGCAAGACAACCCTGTTGCAGATTATCGGCACTCTCGACCGTCCCGACAGCGGCAGCATCCTCTACGACGGACAGGACGTGACGAAACTCTCAGAAACCAAGCTCTCACGCTTCCGCAACGAACATATCGGGTTCGTGTTCCAGTTCCACAACCTGCTACCAGAGTTCACCGCCTTAGAGAACATCTGCATGCCAGCGCTTATCAAAGGCGAGAGCCTAAAAGAGGCAAAGTCAAAAGCCGAAGAGCTGATGGATTTCTTGAACATACGCGGCCGTGCCGACCATAAGCCGTCGGAACTTTCGGGAGGCGAGCAGCAGCGTGTTGCTGTGGCGAGAGCGCTTATAAACAAACCGTCGGTGGTTCTTGCCGACGAACCAAGCGGCAACCTCGACTCCATACATGCACAAGAGCTGCACCAGCTCTTCTTCGAACTGCGGAAACAATACAACCAGACCTTCATGATAGTGACCCACAACGAAGAACTGGCCGCGACGACAGACAGACGTATCACCGTCAAAGACGGACAGATTGAGAGTTGAAAAACAGCATTGATGTAATAACGAGATTTCGTGATAACGCTATAACGAGAAAATAATGATTCAGAAAAACAATAGCGCACCCAAACCATCGAAAGAAAGCTTTGTCATCTGCGGCATTCGGCCCATTATGGAAGCCCTTGCTGCAGAACGGTCCATCGACAAAGTGATGATACAGAACGGCCTTTCAGGCCCCCTGCTCAGCGAGCTGAAATGGCAGCTGAAAGAAGCTGGTGTGACGATGCAGTATGTGCCTATAGAAAAGCTTAACCGCACCGCCAAAGCCAACCACCAAGGAGTTGTGGCCCTGATTTCGCCCATCACCTACCGCACCTTCGCCGAGATGATTGAAGATGGACAGTGGCACAGCGAGTCTCCGATGATGGTGATGCTCGACCACGTGACCGATGTGCGCAACCTCGGAGCCATTGCCAGAAGTGCCGAATGTGCCGGAGTGGAAGGCATAATAGTACCGCAGCACGGAAGCGCACAGATAGGTGACGAAGCTGTGAAAAGCTCATCTGGAGCCCTCTTGCGAGTTCCCGTCTGTCGCGAGGAGAACCTCAAGACCGTCATACATCTGGCCCGCCAGAGCGGATGGCAGATATGCGCCGCCACCGAAAAATGCGAGCAGCTGTACACCAGCGTTGATTTCAGAAAACCCACCATACTGATAATGGGAGCCGAAGAGACGGGCATCAGCAACGAACTAATGAAACTCTGCACGGTGCGAGCAAAACTGCCCATGAAAGGCGAGGTACAGTCACTCAACGTGTCGGTTGCAGCAGCATTGTTCTTCTACGAAGCGATGAGGCAGAATAATAGTGAAGAGTGAATTGTGAATTGACAATAGTTGTCGGCTCTCAAAAAAAATTGAAATCTGAAGCTTGTGCCGAAGGCTGTGAGCACATCTTAATAAAACCAAATGAAGCGAGTCAAACTTGAAACTCTTGACATAAAGCAATCCGTTCTCGCTGCTGTTAGCGGCGGGCGTGATTCTGTTGTGTTGGCCGAGCTGCTTCACCGTGGCGGCTACCGTTTCGAGATTGCCCACTGCAACTTCCACCTTCGGGGTGATGAGAGCGACCGCGACGAACAGTTTGTGCGAACACTCGCAAAGCGTTATTGTATCCCCATCCATGTGGCGCAGTTCGACGCCAACGCCTACGCAGCCGAAAAGAAGATATCTACCGAGATGGCTGCCCGCGAACTGCGGTACGAATGGTTCGAGAAAGTGCGTCAAGAGCGAGGCCTCGACCTGATAGCTGTAGCACATCATAGAGACGATGCAATAGAGACTTTCTTTATCAATCTGCTGCGAGGAGCAGGACTTGCCGGCTTATGCGGCATGAAAGCCCAAAACGGACATGCGGTGCGCCCGTTGCTGCACGTAAGTCGCGAAGAGATAAACAAGTTTGTAGCAGACGAGAAACTCGATTATGTCGATGACCACACCAACGCAACCGACCTCTACCTGCGCAACCGCATACGCCACCAGCTGATGCCTTTGCTGCGAGAACTCAATCCGTCGTTCGACGCCACAATGGAACAGAACCTTCACAACCTCAGCGATGCCAACGAGGTTTTTCTTAAAACCATAGAAACGCTGAGGAACAAAACCATAACGAAACGTGTAGATGGCATCGACGAAATCGCTGTCAGCGACATCGAAAATTTAAAACCACAGGGCACACTACTTTTCGAGCTGTTGCGTCCATATTGTTTCAACGGCGACACCGTCAACGAAATATTGGCAAGTTTGCATAGTGAGAGCGGACGGCAGTTTCTCTCCCCAACCCACAAGTTGGTAAAAGACAGAGAAACACTACAAATCACACCATTACACAAAGACAACACACAACCAGTCATCGAAATCAGCGAGCCGGTTAAGCGGGAGAAAATTTCCACCTTAAAGACCGCAAAAGACACCATACTTTGTGATGCTGAGAGGCTGAGGCACCCCCTGTCCCTACGCAAGTGGAAAGAAGGTGACCGTTTCCACCCTTTCGGAATGAAAGGGAGCCGGCTGGTAAGCGACTATTTCAGCGACACGAAACTCTCCATCCTAGAAAAGCAACAGCAATGGATTCTATGCGACGCTGACGGAGAGATAGTATGGATTGTAGGTATGCGAGCCGATGGACGGTTTGCGGTGACAGAGAAGACGGCGGAGGTGACTATGATTAAAGCAGTCGGCGAAAATGCACAAACACAGCCACCCGAGTAACGCCCTACCAGGTTCGTACCAGGTTCGTAATTAGTAGCACTATTGGAAACTTTTTTAGCAGCACACAAGTTAACATCAAATGACACTAAAAACCCTAAATTCTTGATTGCGAAAACATGCTTAATTGGCGAAAATAGCGAAAATCTTATATCGCTCCGTTCAAAACAAGGTTAGCAGTCAGTTTTGTCAATTCACAACTTCACCTATCAACATAAAACATCTCAACGTATCAACGTTCAAACTTATCAACAATCTTGTTTCACGTGAAACATAACCCTTAAAACTCCGATAAAATCGCGAAATCAATGAAAGTTTTCAACATATTTTCAACATTTTTTTCAACATTCATATTATTCTTTGCACCCCCTCTTTTTGCACAGGTGATGCATGACTCCATCGGGACGGAATTTATCCGCACGGTTCAGTTCACCCTCGCCGGCTCGGAGACGCAACCGCCCTTACTGCCATTGGATGGTCCGCAACGCCTGCAACTAAGCTTCGACGAACTGTCTGACGAAAACCACTCGTTCAAATACCGCATAACCCACTGCGACGCCAACTGGAGGCCAGACGGATTGGAACCATATCAGTATATCGACGGATTTGAGGAGGGCTACATCAACGACTTTGAATCGTCGTTCACCACCCTCATGCCATACATGCACTATACCTGCCAACTGCCCGCCACCTACACCCGATTCATTGTTTCAGGCAACTACCTACTCACCGTTACACCCGAAGACCGCCCCGACAGTGTGCTCTTTACCCGCCGCTTTTGGGTAACGGAGCAAGCCATCGACGCCTCAGTAACCGTCAGCCGTGCCAGCGAAGGGCTTATGCAGAACCAAGAGGTGAGCGTAACCCTCGACTGGAACAAGCAGCGCAGCCCTCGCAGCGGAGTTATCTTCCAGCCGCAATACATCAAAGTCGTTGTCCAGCAGAATGGACGCCTCGACAACATTCGCTTGCTGCCCTTTTCCAACTATTCCGGCAGTACACTCTGCTACCAGTGGAAACCCGAGAACATATATCCAGGAGGCAACTGCTTCCGCTATTTCGACATGAGCAACCTCAGAGCAACAATGTACAACATACAGCGTGTAGAAACATACGGCGGCGAGATATTCGCGGTATTGCGTCCCGACGAAGACCGCTCACACAAGAACTACAGCCCAATCGAGTCGCTCAACGGCGGATATAAAATCAACGCACGAGACCGCAACAACCCGACTCTCGAAAGCGAATACGTGTGGGTAAACTTTTCATTACCACTTGAAAGACCATATATCGGAGGCGGGGTGTATATTGTGGGACAACTCACCGACTGGCGGCTCGACGAAGAGAGCCAGATGGAGTGGAATCCCGAATACAAAGCCTACACCAAACGCCTCGAACTCAAGCAAGGCTACTACGCCTATCAGCTGATATACCGACCCTTCGGCGACCGCGAGGGGATGACATCCACCATCGAAGGCGACCACTACGGCACCCCCAACACCTACACCGCCTACATCTACTACCGCGGCCCCAACGACACCCACGACCGGCTGATAATGCTTCGGCAAGCCAAGTAGCACGCTGACCGCTGACAACCAGTCACTGACAAATAATTTCGGATTTTTTAACGTTTTCAACAGTCACACGTTGAAAACGTTTATTATATTTGCATAATGAACATCACATGTGCATAAAAGGGCAACCATCGGAAACAGTTGCCGTTGCATTATATATATTTGAACAAAATTTGTAATAAAATCGAAATAAAACGCACTAAATAGGTGAGAGGGCACCGTAACTGTAGTTAGTAATCGGCAGTCGGCCGTTATATAACAGGGACAACATCTTAAAACACACATAACACAACCAAGAACTGACCACAAGAAAACATTCCTACCTACCAGCTACCTACCAACACTCACTACGGGAAACTAAAATTTGTCAATTCACCACTAAGCCAACAAACAATCATATAAATGACTAACACAGGGTACATAAGCGGAATACCGGCCATGCGACTAGGAAAGCTGCGTCGCACGAGGCGAAGATTCGCCTGTGTGCCCAAGCCACACAGGGAGTTGCCCGACGCGGACAAATAACGGCTGCTGGGTTTGCAGGAAGCGATCCGCAGCCGAAAGTAAGCACAAACACACGCAACCGAGAGAACGACAGGGACGAGAAAAAAAGTATTAGTCGTAAACAACAAAAATTAAAAGATATGATTGAAAATTACCGTCTCAGCCAGAAGTGCTGCGGTAACATCTGCGGCACAAAAACCGTAAATCATAAATTCGAAAACAAAACAAGACTGAAAGGATTGAATCTTTCAGCCAAGGGAATACATGCCCACTGGATAGCCATTCTAACCCTATTGCTGTCAATACCGCCACTATCACTTGGGCAGACAACCAGCTACATACCTCATGGAGCCTCTTGTTCTGAACCGATGACAGTGTCATATCCAGATCCTGCAGAATACATAGACAAGAACTTCCCCATCTCGTCATATACCCGAGGCAACTGCCAATTTATCTACAAAGCATCCGAGCTATCTGCTTGTGGAATAACAGCTGGAACCACAATTTCAACACTGTCTTTTTATCTAAGGACTGCAAGAAATGGAAATCCTACGGTAACAATATGGGTCAGCGAAACCGACAACAACACAATGACTACATCTTGGCTACCAAGGCCAGCGACACCATCTGCCAACCTTACATTAAATTGTACATCCGAAGGTTGGGTTACAATCGATATAGCCGACTATGAGTACACTGGTAGAAATCTACTGGTTTCAATTTATGAAGAACGTACGGCGACATGCGACGATTTGTGGGGGACATCACCAACTGATGGAAATCTCCTTGGATACAATTATAATAATTCTGCATTCACCGGGATTGCCACCAATGTCGCCGAACGCCCAAGGATTCGCCTTACAACTACCCCTTCGGGCTCCTATTCCATGCCCATCTGCTTCGACTTTGAGGATTGGACGGGAACAGTTACAACAAGTTTATACTCATTAAGAACTACAGGGTTGCCATCTGGATGGACGGGAATATATAATGGTACAGCTGCGAATGGCGCACCTCAAATATTTAATGGGGGATCTTCATGGGGCAATAGTAATGGAATATTGATTGAGGGAGGATATTATAGTTCGAGTGATTATGGAAGAAATGCCTGCAACTATGTTATTGTACCTCAGATTTCTGGATTATCAGCAGGTGATACCTTGACATTTGACCATCGTGCCCAAACAACATCTAATGCCACACTCACGGTTGGATATACAACAGATCTGACTGGTGCAAGCGATTTTACAACCATTCAAAATGTATCATTAGTTTATTATTCTGGTGCGCATGGTGCTGACACAATAATCCTGCCTAACATTCCAGACGGAGCACATATCGTATTTAGATGGTGTTATGACAGGTCACCTAATTATGGCGTATTCCTTGACAACATTTGCTTCAGTCACTCTTGTACTACTCGTACCTATTGCAACTTCACCGAACACACCCTAGAGTTTACCGAAAATGGCAACTACTCAGGACAAACTGTCAACACCTATGGTGACGGTGATGTAGAATACTCATCCAACAATACTAGTGTTGTCGCTGTCAACCCCACTACTGGAGCACTTGAAGTGAGAGGACCCGGCATCGCATATATCACTGCCAACGTTACGGGTTCGTCCACCTATTGCGACACTCGTGCCTCCTACCGTGTCATCGTCCACTGCGGTGATACACCAGGCACCATCACCTATCATACTGGAACCAACTGCACAGGCACCGTAACCCCATCCGACTGGACCGAAACTGCTTCATCCACAGCCATCACCTACGAAACGCCTCAGTGCACACCAGCCACACCCAGCCCTTGCCGCTTTGTGGAATGGAACACAGCTGCTAACGGTAGCGGAACAACATATATGCCTGGACAGTACATTGACCTATCCTGTGGCAATATGGAGTTGTATGCCATCTATAAATATACCAAAGACACCCTCACTGGTTCGCAGTCGCCTTGCGAAGCTATGGCTTTCTGCACCAGTTCCGAACAAAACAATGGAGTTGTGCTTGAGGCTGTGACAAACGTAGCCGTACCGTCTGGCATGTGCTCCTACTTCCACGATGCCTCGTGGTGGTATATAGAAGTCGAAGAAGGTGGAAACCTCGAAATAACCATCAGCGGCACCCGAACTGGTGGTGGGAACTTGGACGTGGACTTTGCCTGCTGGGGTCCATTCGATGAATTCACCTGTGCTCAAGCAGACCTTTCGAATGCAAGTACCGCAGATTTCTATTTCGACACACGCAACGCCCCTGGACCATGGCATCCAGAATGGTATGGAGACGGACACACTTCAGAAGCAGACTATCACTCAGGTGCCATACTGAATGCCCAGTGGCAAAGCAATCCCAACTCAGCCTCCAACAATGGAGACGGCAACGTGTGTATGCTTGGAGAATTAGCACACCCCTCAGGCAATCTAGTCGATTTCGGAGGTTCTGTGGCTGGAACCGAGTATCTACAAATACCCAATGCCGAAGCTGGCAAAGTTTATATGATTGTGGTTGCCAACTATTCCAACGATCCCGGCTATATCAATTTCGAGCAGACCAACTATGGCCAATCAGGCTCGGCCGTGTTGAAATGCAAGAATGTCTCCGACTGTATCGTAAATGCCATAACGATAAACGCATCAGCCTGCAACACCTCTGACAACACCTATACCGTTGATGGTCTTATCTACCTCACCAGCAACCAACCTATCCCTGACGACGGCGTATTGACCATAGAAGACCCTGTCACTGGAAGTCAGGCAGTATTTTTTGCACCGTTCACATCTCCTATATCATATACACTCACAGGACTCAACTCGGACGGTGCAGCACATAACCTCGTTGCCGTTTTCACGTCAAACGACATCAACTGCACCAAGAATCAGGACTACACAGCACCTGACGCTTGTTTGACATGTTCTGCCGAGTTCACAACAACCCCTTCGTGCAATAATATAGACAACGGCACGGCGACAATCACCGTGACAAGTGGCACAGCGCCGTATCAATATTCAAGCGACGGCGGCACGACATGGACATCACCAGCGACCGATGCAACATCACACACATTTGAGAATCTTCCTGCCGAAGGTACATATACTCTTCAGGTTAGAGATGCCAACGGTTGCATAAGCGAAGAGCCGGTAACAATACCAGCGTCCGACCTTTCGACATCAAGTCTTGTTATCTCCCCGTCCAGCAGTTCTATATGTTCTGATGGCAATGTTCAGTTGCATACTGGTATCACAAGTGCCACTGGAGGCACACCAAATTATACTTATACATGGAGAGCAGCAGGTGGAACCGTTACTCCCAGAACACCCACACCACCAGAAGTAGCATATGCTAGAGGAGTTGCCACAGCAGGAAGTTCTGAAATCACATTCTGGCTTATAGTAACAGACGCAAACGGATGTAAAGACTCAACCAGCACAACTGTATCAGTATATCCAGTTCCTTTCGTTGACGCAGAGGCTGAAAACGCATGTCTTGGTCAACCTGTAACACTACTGCTAACAGAAGTCAGTGACGGAACTCAACCGTATTTGGATACAATATGGCATATAGGATCCAATACAACGCATAATGTTGATCACATATCAGTAACTCCGACAGAAGCAGATGTTTACTACTATTCCGTCGAGGTCAGGGATTCTAGAAACTGTAGATTTACAAGGAATATCGAAGTTGAAGTATATGACATTCCTACCGTTGGCGCTGTCACATACAATCAACCTTCATGTTATGGAGGAGATGATGGTAGTATCACTGTTACTGTTGTAAGTCCAGACCCAATGGTAGATGTTGTTGAGATTTTGCTTGACAATCGCGACGACTATACACAATCTGGAGACGAATACACTTGGACAGGTTTGCGCGCAGGAAACCATACACTATATCTCAGAGATAACAGAAGTCCTGAAAATTGCGACAACACAATTACTCTTAATCTAACGCAACCCGATTCAATAGAGGTCTCCGCAACTGCAACTGCAACGGCCTGTGCTGGTGATCCTGCGAATTTGGAGGTGACAGATGTCAGGGGTGGTAGCGGTACCTTTACCAGCTACACTTGGACGGCGGTAACTCCTGGAAACGCTGACCCGACACCGACTGGCGACCCGAGCGGCATTACAGCGACAGCCACACCATCTACATCTGGCAACGTTGTATATAGGGTTGTGGTGACCGATGACAACGGATGTAAAGACTCTACCGAAGTAACAGTATCGGTCAGTGCAAAACCCGAGGTATCCATTGCTTCGATAGAAGACCAGTGCCCCAATGCGGAGAATGTCGAGATTACCGCTGCCCTCACAACGGGTACAGATCCTGACTATACATATACTTGGACAGCAGAAAGCGGCATAACACTTACATCTCCGACTTCTCATACACGTGAGCAAACAACAGATACCATATATGCCAACATGCCAAACACCTGCGACGGCACATATACTATAACATTATATGTGGCAGATGATAATGGATGTAAAGATACGGCTACGACAACTGTAAGGGTCACGGATAACACGCCGCCAGTGCCAAATGTTACAGAGATTTACGCTGATGCCGTAGCCTGTATTAGTGCTGCAGAGGTATCGGCCACTGATATGGCTGGCCTTGCCGCACAAGGCTTCACGTTCACCGACGGGTGCAGCTATGTGACTCTCAAGAGTACTGACCGTACATTCAAACATGGCGGAAACAGCTGCCTTGACACATTGGTGATAACATATACGGTAGAAGACGCTTGCCATCGCGAAGTCACAGTAACACTTTACCAGAGAATTTACGACAGCTTAGCACCAGCGGCCGAACATGACACAATAGTGGCAGCATCTGCACAATGTCTAAGCGACAGCATCAAGGTGCAAACCAACGTAGCCAACCTGATGTCCCTCGGCTACGGTATCACTGACAACTGCACAAAGAACGCCTTCACTATTGAAGGTGTGACACGCACGGTCAAGCACAATGCCATGTGCAATGACAGCATCATTATCAAGTACACCATCGCCGACTCTTGCGGCAACGAGAAAGAATTATGGCATGTTCAACAGATTAAGGATGACACTCCACCGACCGCGACACAAACAATCATAACTGCAACTGACAAGCAGTGCATCAGCGACAGCATAACGGTGCTTAACAATTTTGCAGCCGTGAATGCGTTGGGTTATGGCATTGAGGACAACTGCACAAAAGTGGACTTCACTATCGAAGGTGTGACACGCACGGTCAAGCACAACGACAGATGCAACGACAGCATCATCATCAAATACACCATCGCCGACTCTTGCGGTAACACTAAAGATGTGTGGCATGTGCAGAGGATCAAGGACGACACGCCGCCGACTGCGACACAAACAATCATCACTGCTGCCAACAAACAGTGTATCAGCGACAGCATAACGGTACTTGACAACTTTGCGGCTGTTAACGCCCTCGGCTACGGCATTGAGGACAACTGCACAAAGGTGAACTTCACCCTGGATGGTGTAACCCGCACGGTCAAGCACAATGCCATGTGCAATGACAGCATCATCATCAAATACACCATCGCCGACTCTTGCGGCAATACTAAAGATGTGTGGCATGTCCAGAGAATCAAGGACGACACGCCGCCGACTGCTGAACACGACATCATCATTGCCGAGGCCAAGCAGTGCATATCAGACAGCATCACGGTGCTTGGAAGTTTCGCAACTGTCAACGCCCTCGGCTACGGCATCACTGACAACTGCACAAAGAACGCCTTCACTATTGAAGGTGTGACACGCACGGTTAAGCACAACGACAGGTGCAACGACAGCATCATAATCAAGTACACCATCGCCGACTCTTGCGGCAACACCAAGGATGTGTGGCACGTGCAGCTAATTAAGGATGACACACCGCCGACTGCGACGCAAACAATCATCACTGCTGCCGACAAGCAGTGTATCAGCGACAGCATAACGGTGCTTGACAACTTTGCAGCTGTTAACGCCCTCGGCTACGGCATTGAGGACAACTGCACAAAAGTGAACTTCACTATTGAAGGTGTGACACGCACGGTTAAGCACAACGACAGGTGTAACGACAGCATCATAATCAAATATACCATCGCCGACTCCTGCGGCAACACCAAGGATGTGTGGCATGTGCAGAAGATACAGGATACCTATGCACCGACGGCTGAACACGACACCATCGTTGCCGATGCCAAGCAGTGTATCAGCGACAGCATAACGGTACTTGGCAGCTTCGCAACTGTCAACGCACTCGGTTACGGCATCACTGACAACTGCACAAAGAATGCTTTCACTATTGAAGGTGTGACACGCACGGTCAAACACAACGACATGTGCAACGACAGCATCATTATCAAGTACACCATCGCCGACTCTTGCGGAAACACCAAGGATGTGTGGCATGTGCAAAAGATTAAAGACGATACGCCGCCGACCGCGACACAAACAATCATAACTGCAACTGACAAGCAGTGCATTGGCGACAGCATAACGGTACTCGACAACTTTGCGGCTGTTAACGCCCTCGGCTACGGCATTGAGGACAACTGCACAAAAGTGAACTTCACCCTGGAAGGTGTGACCCGCACGGTCAAGCACAATGACAGGTGCAACGACAGCATCATCATCAAATACACCGTCGCCGACTCTTGCGGCAACACTAAAGATGTGTGGCATGTGCAGAGGATTAAGGACGACACGCCGCCGACAGCGACGCAAACAATCATCACTGCTGCCGACAAGCAGTGTATCAGCGATAGCATAACGGTGCTTGACAACTTTGCAGCTGTTAACGCCCTCGGCTACGGCATTGAGGACAACTGCACAAAGGTGAACTTCACCTTAGAAGGTGTAACCCGCACGGTCAAGCACAACGACATGTGCAACGACAGTATCATCATCAAATACACCATTGCCGACTCTTGCGGCAACACCAAGGATGTATGGCATGTGCAGAGAATCAAGGATGACACGCCGCCGACAGCCACCAAAACCATCATCACTGCTGCCG
>JAFZXE010000031.1 GCA_017616895.1 Bacteroidales bacterium | reverse complement strand
GTTATTGTTATTTTTATCGTTATCGTTATCGTTAACGTTATCGTTATCGTTTCCCACAATTTCAACACCATTATTATATTTTATGACAAAATGACATGTGTGATTCGTCGGCACTTCAAAATTCAACTTTCAAAATTCAAAATTAATCATCTCCGACTACTGACTACTAACCACTGACCACTAACTACTAACCACTGACAATATGTCATTAGATTGCGTTTCGCTCTATTCAATTAATCCCACAAGATCAAGAGTGTCGAAGACGCACCATCCTATTAACCCCACACTCGTAGTGTGGGGTATCGCTGAGCGAGCATCAGCCACCGACCACGTGTGTCGAAGACACACTATCCTATTAACCCCACACTCCAAGTGTGGGGATTAGCCAACCCATGCAAAAGCGTGCCGAAGGTACGCCACTTAAAACTTACAGCCTAAAACTTGAAGCTATCAAATAACCTATCAACCACCTCCCTTTCAAAATTCAAAATTCAACATTAGAAAAATCTCCTCCCTAGTAACTCCGAATAAACTCCGCACTAACTCCGAATAAACTCCCTATATCCTCCCAACTTTCATAATTGAAATCAACAATGCTGACCACTGGATACTAATCACTTGAAACTCAAAATCTAAAGCTTAAAGACAGAATATGACCGTTACACCGTTGCAGTTCGACTCAAAATTCCCTTTAAGGAAAAACTAACTGCAACGGTAAGGCGTCAATTGTTGATTTTAAGAAGATTGTGCCGTTGCGGTTGATTTTCAAATGCAAAAAATCCCTGTTTTTAGCCGTTGTTTTAACAGAATTTTAACAGTTTTTTACTGTTCTTTTGACGCTTTTTTGTTGTTTTTTGTCAGATTCGGTGATTTTTTCCACTTGGCACACACGGACAGGTGTGTCGAAGACACACCATCCTATTAACCCCGCACTCGTAGTGTGGGGTATCGCCAACCCAAGCAAAAGTGTGTCGAAGACACACCGCTTATAACCCATAATCCCCATAAATTTTGACAAACTACGGAGTTGGTACTACGTTGAATATGTCTTCCTACTTTGCTGACCGTCGACTGATAATAATGTAGGCTTGTCCCAGGATTATTACAAGGAACAATGAAAGTTACTAAATCCTTGTTAAAAATTCAAGGTAAGTCCTAATCCGTAAGCAGTATTATGACCACCTATATTGCGATAGTTCATTATACGAGGTTCTACATACATAGAATAGGGCCTTCCGGCAACTCGATTATTATAGCTATCAATTACCCAATTCAAGCGAGCGCCCCCTATTGCCCATAGAGGAATCCCCACAGTTGTCAAAACATCACCAACTATGAATAATGGCAAGCCAACTTTAGTGTTTATGGCCGCAAATGTAAGAATTCCACCAGTAATTCCGACAGCCAATCCAAACAATGTCATTATCGCGCCTGCTGTTGATTGTCCTATTGCAGAATAATAAGTATTCAATTCATCAGACATAAGGATGCTAGACAACTCTTCCCTACTCAATGTTCTACCACCGATCCTTAGATACCCAGCTCGCATATAAATAGGACTTGACCCATACTTTGATATCGCATAGGCCCTTAAGTCATCATCCTCTGTATGAGAAATGTTGTTACCATATACTTCTTTGTAACCTCCTTCATACTTCACCATAAATATGTCGGAAGTCTTTTTAACATATATCGGGCCACTTTGATTGTTCCATAAATGATATTTTATTTCAGAGTCACTTACTTCTGCGACTTTTGCCACAACTTCGTCTCCGTTGCGGAATATTATGGTGTCTTGTGCAAATGACAAAATACCAATAAACAAAAAAAAATGAAAGCCAAAAAAGGTTTTATTCATAGCATAAAGATTAAAAATTCAAAGTGATCCCCACCCCATAGGCGGATGATTGACCGCCAATATTATAATCATGGAAAAATGTAGGTTCGATTGAAAGAGACACATTGTCCCCAGAAATCCTCCCATTATAACTTCTAACAACCCAATGTAGTCGGCTGTTATTAATGAAAAACGCAGGAAAACCAGCCAACTCCAAAACTGAACCTACTATGATAAATGTTATCCCTAGTGTATTTTGATTGGAAGCATTACCAATATCTGCAACTATAAAACCGCCAACGATATCTAATACAATTCCTGTTGTAAAAATAGCAGAACTTATTTTCCTTTGCACGCTTGCCGACTTATAGGTATTAAACTCATCAGGCGTGAGGATTTTTTTCAATTCCTCATCACTTAATATTTCGTCGCCTATTCTTAAGTAACCTGCTCTTAAATACATTTCGGAGAATTCATCTTTTGTGGATGTATAACCCACTTTGTCATAAACCTCTTTGTGACCTCCTCTATATTTCACCATAAAGATATCAGCCACTTTCTTTATAAACAGTGGTCCATCCTGATTTTTCCATAAGTGGTATTTGATTTCGGAGTCACTAACTTCCAATATCTTTGAAACAACCTCATCCCCATTACGGAAGATTATCGTATCCTGAGCATTGGACAGAAGATTTGCAAATAGGAATAGAGAAAATAATAGACAAATTTTCTTCATAACTGCCTCATTAGACACAGCACCAATGTCTATATGGTTGATAATAACGAAGCGTGGTACTGGATGCAGCTTCCTGTATGGAGGTCGTAGGAATAACCTTGTGATGAGAAGATGCAATAAGCCCACGCTTGACAGCGAAGAGCCATTACACTGATTCTGCATCACTTTGGAATTTCCTACGTTCCCATACGCAGAACGAGCATAACGCTTCGTGGTTTCCTTTGAAACCGATTGCAAAGATACTAAATTTGTTTTGTATTGAGGAATATTCTTGTTTTTACTTTTCCAGTTGTGCCGGATTTGTCTGTCTGGCCGTAGGTCACGACCTTGAGCACCGCTTAATAAATTAAATCAAGCGAAAAATCCGGCACTTTTTTTCGTGGGATTTGTAACCCCTTAAACAATTTTGCAATTCAATTGTAGTGTACCGTCGGTACACATCGCGTAAGTGCGCTGAATGCTAACAGTTTTCGTTTTTCTATATTCAAAATTCAACTTTCTAAATTCAAAATTCAAGAATATTTCGTATCTTTGCATCCGCATTCGGGACATCAATCTTCGTCCTTAAAGCATTGGAAAGATGGCAGAGTGGTCGAATGCGGCGGTCTTGAAAACCGTTGACCTTCACGGGTCCGGGGGTTCGAATCCCTCTCTTTCCGCCCACAGAATCTCATAAGTCGTTTGATTTATGAGATTTTTTTAAGGCGGTAGCTGTTTGTGGTCAGTAGTCAGCAGTCAGTTACCTTTTAAACCTTTCAAACCTTTTAAACCTTTTAAACATTTAATCATATCAACATATTTCCTATGAAAAAATACATTCTCGCAATCATTGCTTTAATCGGATTGGTTTGTGTCTCTTGCACGTCTTCTGTCTCAAAATCTGCAGACGAAACCTCTGATTCAACCGCCGTTGGCGCTGAAAATCCTCGCTACTTGTCTTCAGACCTCGCTTTCTTCGGGCTTTACGGCCGTGTGAAATCGGTGACTGAGGATGGGGTTTTGAGTTTGGAATTTGACCAAAACGGCTTGTTGGTGTCTGTTTTCGGCACTCCGGCATCGCAGCGATACAATCGCGACAAACAGGGGCGTATAGTCGAAATGAACGGCTATGAGAATCATGTCGTTTATGAATGGGGCGATGAGCGTCCCGTTGGAAGCGAGGCGCAAGCCGAAGGGATGACCCTTAGGGAGTCCTATACATACGACGAGCGTGGTTTTGTGGTGGAGATAAATCACTCTGACGATGGCGAAGTGTCGGTCGAGGCGTTCTCCTATCCCGAAGTGGACAAACAAGGCAACTGGACGAAACGTACCAGCGAGGGCTACGAATATACCGCCGGAACCACCACTCGCATCATCGAATACTATGAGTAGTGGTTACAATATCTTGTATCTATCCGATTAATCCGAGCCTGTACGTTTGGCCCAATTTATGGAGATTTTTTACTACGACTTAAAATGTTTGATTTTCAGTACGTCAAAAAAAATTATTCACATTACAGATAAAAATAGGGAACGTACATGTGGTATTAACGTTTTTTTTTTCGTACCTTTGCGACTATCAATCATCTTTGTTTAATACCTAACAAATTAAAAAACATGAATATAGATTGGCAAAACCTTCCGTTTGGTTATGTGAAAACGGATTACAATGTTCGCTGCTGGTACCGCAACGGTGCTTGGGGTGAAGTCGAGGTCTCTTCCTCCGAACATATCGAGATGCACATGGCTGCTTCGAGCCTTCACTACGGTCAGGAGGCTTTCGAAGGTCTCAAAGCCTATCGCTGCAAAGACGGCAAAATCCGCATCTTCCGCCCCGAAGCTAACGCCGAGCGTCTGCAGAGCACCTGTCGCGGCATCATGATGCCCGAACTCTCAACTGAGAAATTCGTCGAGATGTGCAAACAGGTCGTCAAACTCAACGAGCGTTTCATCCCGCCTTACGGCACCGGCGCCAGCCTCTACCTGCGTCCGCTGCTCATCGGCACCGGCATCACCGTGGGTGTGAAACCCGCCGACGAGTATCTGTTCATGATTTTCGTCACCCCCGTGGGACCTTACTTCAAAGGCGGCTTCAAAGCCAACCCCTACGTCATCACCCGCAAGTTCGACCGTTCCGCTCCTCTCGGAACTGGTGTCTATAAGGTCGGCGGCAACTACGCTGCTTCCCTCCGCGCTCACGTCGAAGCTTGTCACGGTGGCGAATACGCCTGCGAGTTCTATCTCGACGCCAAGGAGAAGAAATATGTTGACGAAGCCGGCGCTGCCAACTTCTTCGGCATCAAGGACGGTGTCTATGTCACTCCGAAATCAACCTCCATACTTCCCTCCATCACCAACAAGAGCCTCATGCAGCTTGCCGAGGATATGGGCATGAAGGTCGAGCGTCGTCCTATCGACGTCGAGGAGCTTGCCACCTTCCAGGAAGCCGGCGCTTGCGGCACAGCTGCCGTCATAAGCCCCATCGAGCGTCTTGACGACCCCGAGACAGGCAAGTCTTACAAATTCGGCAAGGAGCCCGGTCCTATCAGCACCAAGCTCTATCACGCTCTCCGTGCTATCCAGCTCGGCGAAGCCGAAGACAAGCACAACTGGAACACCGTGATGGATTAATCCACCAGCGGCCACATAAACAAGAAGCGCCCCGTGCCGTCGGCACGGGGCGCTCTCTTTATTGAGTCAATTGCCTACATTCCGTAACTCATATAGTAAACCGAGCCAGAATAGCTGAAGCTGATGTCGTTTCTCGCAACCTCATTGCCGCTCATGTTGGAGGCTCCCACATTTGTTGCCTCGATCGAGACCGTCACATAGTTTCCTATGCGGGTGACATTGAAGGTCGTGCCAGCCGGGAACCTGTATGTGCCGACATTTTTGTCGTTGACATAATTAGTCTCCGTGTTGTCGCAGGTGTAAGTGCCGGTCTCAAGAGCCTGGTCGAGACTGAACGAAACGCTGTAGTCGCCCGCAAGGTAAATGGAAGGTTTGTACGAATCGTAGAATTGTAGTGTTGTGTGCACCGAGCCGCCGACATTGACTTCCGATAGGTGACCGATTACGATGCTGTGCGTCTGGCCGCCGATAGTGAGTGTGCCGTTGCCGTTGGCAACCGCCATGCTGTCGGCACCTACGGTCCATTCGTTGAATGTCGTGGTCTGTCCACCGCCGGGTGTGTCAGGTGTGGTTGGCGTGTCGGTATTTGTACCGCCGTTACCACCGTTGTTGTCGCCATCGTTGTCTTTCTGGCAGCCGGTCATGACCATTGCCGCAACTGCCATAATGCATGCTAAAACGTAAAATGTCTTTTTCATAATAGTTAGTTTTATGGGTTAATAATAATCTTTCAACACTGCAAAGATAAACAAATTATTCGATATACGGAAATATGGTGTATCTTTGCAAAAAACAGAATTCCCCAAAAAACTTGGCATTATGCGCACAAAACAGGCAGAACCGATACCCGACGTCGAGGGCTATGAATATGAACAGAAAACGATAAGCATACTTGCAGCCAATCTCATCAGCATCCCTTTTCTCATCATCGTTGGCGGCTTGTGTGCATACATATACTATAAGGTGTGGCACTCTTTCGAGTGGAACGGTATGGGTAACGCCTTATGGCTATTTATCGCGATAGTGGTTGGAATTGTCGTACACGAGTTGATTCACGGCTTGACTTGGATTCTGGTCACTCGTCAGTCGTTCAGCCATCTGGCTTTCGGTACGATGTCGGGAGCGGTTTACTGTCACATCGATGTGCCGATGCGGAAGAACCATTACGTCATAGGTGGCCTTATGCCGCTGCTTCTGTTGGGCATCATGCCGACAATAATCGCTATCGCCGTAGGTAGTACCTTCTGGCTTGTGTTCGGAGTCATATTTATCGTTTGTGCGATAGGCGACATAATGATAATATGGAAAATCCGCCACGAGCCGAAAGACGCACTCATCTACGACCACCCTACCGAAGCCGGATATGTGGTGTATCGTAAGAAGTCTGATGTTGGATGTACGATGTAATATATGGGAAGGAAATAAAAAAGAGAGGCAGTTTTGCTGTCCTCTCTTTTTTATTGTGTCTGCTATTGTTTTCTTTGTCTGCTATTTCTGGGTTGAGGGGTGCAGGAACATGGTCAGCTGCTTTTTGATTTCGCGTTTCTGACGCTCATGTTCGAGGTTTTCCCGTAGCTCTTTCTGTTGATCTTCGGTCAGGATTTTGTCAATGCGCATCTTTGTGCGGTATTTCGCCTGGTCGATTTTGACGTATAGGGCTGACCGTTGGGCATAAAGAGGAAACAGCTCCGAGCTTCTGTCGCCCGGCAAGCCGTAGTAGTGCTGAATCTCTTTGTGCATATCGATCAGTTGCCTGCGGTATTCTTCCAGCGTTTTCTTGCTTTCAGTTGTAACCGCTTTCAGCTCTTCCTGCTGTTGCTTCGTCAGAGTTTTCACAAATTTTGCAACATCAGGCGGCGTATAGGCGTTGTCATATCCTGACTGCGCCATAGTCACGCTGGCTATCGCGCAGAAAAGTACTATCGCTGCAATTCTTTTCATGACTCAATCTACGGTCAGATAGTTTCGTCTATATCCAGGAGTATGTCGATATAGTCGGGTGCGTAATAGACCACGTCGGCCTGGTTTTGGCGGTTGTAAATCTCAGAGATGAATTTCGCCATGCCGTCGTTCTCGTTCTGAGCCTGCGACGAAGAGCTGTTTCCGATAAACAGCAGCAGGGCCACCGATGCGGCTGCGAGGCTCATGGTTCCGATTGTCCAGCGCACGCGACGTTCTCTCTTTATGCTGAATTTTTCTTTGTTTTCAGCCTCTTTCAGGCGCTCCATCACCTGGTCCACCACATCTACCTGTCTGGCATACTTAGCCTTGGCCAGTTCGTTGAGTGCTTTTTCCAGTTCTGTTTCAGTGTATTTCATTTCACTAGCATTTTTCTTAGGTTATTCTTTGCGCGGAATATCAGCGATTCCACTTTTGCCAGGCTCCAGCCCATCGATTCGGCTATCTCGTTGTACGACTTTTCTTCAAATGTGTAGAGCACTAGGGCTGTTCTCTGGTCTTCTTTTAGTTTTTGTATTGCGTTTTGCAGTTGTGTTACTTTCTCGTTGTATATGATGTCCTCTTCAATGTTTCTGTCCTCGCTCATTTGGTCGAATCTGGAGCTGTCGTCCTCCGGCACTATCCTTTTCTCTCTCGAGAGCATTTTCGACACTACGTTCACCGTTATCCGGTATATGAACGTGCTCAGTTTCGACTCGTTCCTGAATCTTGGCAGCGCTTGGTATAGCTCAACGAACACCTGTTGTGTCACCTCGTCTATGTCCAGCCTGTTTCCGCACAGCTTGTAGCACAGATTCACCACATTCATCTGATTCTCATCCACTATCTGTGCAAAAAGGTCTGTCTTTCCGTCCAGGATTTTCTGTATGAGTTCTTGTTCGCTCACTGGCCTTTGCTTATTATAAGTACTACTATTGCGAAAAAACTTGCAACTTTTATTATTTTTCTCTGAAATAAATTGTCATCGGAACCCCGTGGAAATCCCACAGCTCTCTCATCCGATTCTCTACAAATCGTTTGTAAGGGTCTCTGACATACTGCGGTAGGTTGCAGAAAAACACGAATTGTGGGTAGGCGGTTGGCAGTTGTGTGATGTATTTTATTTTTACCCATTTGCCTTTGACTGCCGGCGGTGGGTTCTGTTCCTTTACAATCGGTAGCAGCTTTTCGTTCAGCTCGGCGGTGCTTATCCTGCGACTGCGGGCCTCATATACCTGTTTGGCTGCTTCCAATACCTTGAATATGCGTTGTTTGTTTATGACTGACGTGAAGATGATGGGAACATCCTCGAAGGGTGAGATGCGTTCGCGTATCATCTGCTCGAACTCCTTGTGGGTCTGGTTGCTTTTCTCAATCAGGTCCCATTTGTTGGCAACCACCACCACGCCTTTGTTGTTGCGGCTCACCAGCGAGAATATGTTCAAATCCTGTTGTTCAATGCCTTGCGAAGCGTCGAGCATAAGGATGCAGACGTCGCTGTTCTCTATGGCGCGTATCGACCTCATCACCGAGTAGAACTCCAGGTCTTCCTCCACCTTGCTTTTCTTGCGGAGGCCGGCGGTATCGACGAAGTTGAAGTCGAAGCCGAACATGTTGTAGTGGGTGTATATCGAGTCGCGAGTGGTGCCAGCAATCGGTGTCACGATATTGCGGTCCTGTCCGGTTATCATGTTGATAAACGACGACTTGCCCACGTTGGGCCTTCCCACCACCGCTATTCTCGGCAGATTGTCGCCGTTGTCGATTTCCACATCTTTGAAGTCTTTGACCACCTCGTCGAGCAGGTCGCCCGTGCCGCTTCCGCTGATGCCTGCGATGGGATATATCTCGCCAAGCCCCAGCTGGTAGAACTCGGCCACGTCGTTTGCAACGTTGGTGTCGTCAACCTTGTTCGCCACCAGCAGCACCTTCTTCGTTGTCTTGCGCAGCATAGCCGCCACGTCTTCGTCCATCGGGGTGAGCCCTTCGCGCACATCCACCAAGAAGAGTATCACGTCGGCCTCGTCGATTGCCAGCTGTACCTGCCGCCTTATTTCCGTCTCAAACGTGTCGTCGCCGCCGACCACATAGCCGCCCGTGTCTATGACGGAGAACTGCTTGCCGTTCCAGTCGCTGTGGCCGTACTGGCGGTCTCTTGTCACGCCGCTCACGCTATCGACAATAGCCTTTCGCTCGCCCGTCAGGCGGTTGAAAAGCGTCGATTTGCCCACATTAGGCCGTCCTACTATTGCTACTATGTTGCTCATGTTAAGTTTTAAGCTGTAAGTTTTAAGTTTTAAGTGAGTTGCGGGTGTTTTTGTTCAAGAGTTCAAAGAGTTCAAGGGGGGCGAGTGTTTAAGGGTTCAAAAATTCAAAATTCAAAGTTCAAAATTCAAAATTGCCCTGTGCGGGCACGCACCTACCACGTTGCTCCGCGTTTCACCAGCCATTGTTGGGCTTTTTTGTTGCCCAGTTTGGCCGCTTTCTTGTACGAGTTCATCTCTCTCTGGCTGTTGCCCTGTCTTTGGTATAGTTCCGCCATCAGGCAGTATGTCTCGTGGTCTTTGTCGTTTATCAGCACCGCCTTCTGGTAGGAGTGGAGTGCCTTCGGGTAGTCGCCCTTGTCCGAGTAGGTCTTGCCCATGCCCTTGAAACCGTTGGGGTCGTCGGGCGCTATGCGGGTTGCCTTCTTGTGGTAGGCGATAGAGCGGTCGTAGTCGGCTTTGTCGTTGTATATTTCGCCCAGGCGGTTATAAGCCTTGACGTAAAGGCTGTCGTAGTTGATGATGGTCTCATAGCATTGTATCGCCATCGCACGGTCGCCCTTGAGTCGGTATGCCCACCCCAGGCAGTAGTACAGCTTTATCGACTTTGGCTCTTTCTGCAAACCCTTCTTCAGATATATCAGCGCCGATTCGAAGTTGTTGCGGATGCAGAACATGGTGCCGATGTTGGCGTATGCGTCTATGTTCTCTGGCTCTGTGGCTATGGCCTTCTTGAAGTGTCCTATCGCCTCCGCGTCGTTGCCTCGGCTGTAGCAGATTATGCCCCACACGTTATACCCGCGGCTGTATTTCGGGTCGGCCTCCACCGCGCGTTTCGCCCAAGTCAGCGCGTTGGTGTTGCTGCCTCGCGAGTTGAACACCAGCGCCATCGACGCCATTGCCGACGCCGACTTGGGGTTCAGTTCAATCGCTTTCTGTGCCGCCTGTTCCGCCTCGTCGTATTTCTCTTTCTCCGTCAGGCAGTAGGCGAGGTGTTCGTAGGCCTCAGCCGAGTTCGCGTCGTAGCCAATCGCCTTGCGGTAAAGGTCAATCGCGTTCTGGTAGTGCTCCTGCCGTTCCATCAGTTTCCCGAGGCTCACGTAAGGCTCAGCCGTCGTAGGTTCCAGCGCCACCGCCTGTTCATAGTATTGTTGAGCCAGGTCGATAAGGTGCAATCCCTCGGCGTTCTTGGCCTTCTTTATAAGACCCGAAACGATGGTATCCTCCTGTGCCGCAAGTTGGTACGGCACAAGCCACAGTATGGCTGCAAGTATGGTTAGCGCACGTTTCATTTATCGCTCGTAGTTCCAAACAAATTGCAAAGATACGAAAAAAAACACAACCGCCACACTTTGTCCCTCCCCAACCCCACAAATCCGCCAACAATCCCCCCTAACACAATAACCCCCTAACGCAATAACGCATTAACACAATCCCACAATCCCACGCTAACGCACTAACACATTAACGCACTAACGCATTCACACCTTAACATCTTAACATCTTAACATCTCAACATCTTCACATCTTCACATCTTCACACCTCCCTAAAGCCAACCATGGAGAAACCCTGAAGGGGTATAGGAGGGGTATAGAAGGGGTCTTAGAGGTGATACGTACTTGATACGGAGTTAATACGTAGTTGATACGGCGTTGATACGGAGGGGAACTATTCTTGGCACTGTCTTTCAGCTTCTTGTAATGCTGAAAAATCGACCACAGTCATTGGCTGTATTCTTAGAATACACTCCAATCGGCTGATATTTATCTCGTTGGAATATGTCATAATAATCCTTTCGACCTTACAAATATACTAACTTTTCCCGCCATAAACAAGAAAAAAACATATTTTTTTTCAATAAATATCCACTCTCCTCATGTCAATAAATAAATATTGTGATTGAAAATGTAATTAAGAAAAAAGTTGTACCTTTGCACTTATGGAAAACACAACGGCAACTAGTGTAAGGGATAAGAAAAGAATGAATTACAACACGGTGTTTGACCTCAACGGTAAGACACCGCCGCAGGCTATTGAGATTGAGGAGGCCGTTTTGGGTGCGCTCATGCTCGACAGCAACGCGCTCAACACTTCCATAGAATCCCTGCATCGCGAGTATTTCTATAAGCCTGAGCATCAGTATATTTTCGATGCTATCATGAGGCTTTTTCAGGAGTCCTATCCGGTTGACCTTCAGACGGTAGTCGAGCGGCTCCGTAAAGACGGCACGCTTGAACTCGCAGGCGGAGCCTACAATGTGGCGCAGCTTACCAACAACGTTGTCAGCAGCGCGCATATCGAGTATCACGCACGAATCCTCAGCGAGAAATACATCCAGCGCGAGCTGATACGCACCTCTACGGAGACCATCACCAAGGCTTACGACGAAACGACGGATGTCGTCTGGCTCCTCGACTCGACCGAGCAGAAGCTGATGGACATCAACGACAAGAACTTCCGCACCGACTACCAGCCGGTCGGCTCGTTGGTGGCTTCCGCCATAAAGCAGATTGAAGAGCTTAAGAAAAAAGAGGGTGGCGTGAGCGGTCAGCAGACGGGTTTCACCGCGCTCGACCGCGTTACCGCAGGCTTTCAGCCAGGCACCCTCATCATTTTGGCCGCTCGTCCGGGTATGGGTAAGACCGCCTTTGCCCTCAGCATAGCTAAAAACATAGCCGTCGATTTCAGAAAGCCCGTCGCCGTTTTTTCTCTCGAGATGTCGGGCGTCGATCTGGCCATGCGACTTATCTCCAGCACGGCCGAAATATCGGGTGCACGACTCAAGAAAGGCGACCTCCTCACCGACCGCGAGCGTGAAGTGATGGCGGCACGAGTGGAGGCGCTCAACGACGCCCCGCTGTTCATCGACGACACCCCGCAGCTTACCATATTCGAGCTTCGTGCCAAGTGCCGCCGACTGAAGCAGCAGCATCCCGACCTGGCGATGGTCATCATCGACTACCTCCAGCTTATGCAGGCAGGCGGCGATATGGTGCGCGGCGGCAACCGCGAGCAGGAGATAAGCACAATCTCGCGTCAGCTTAAAGCCCTCTCGAAGGAGCTTTCGCTGCCCGTACTGGCACTTTCGCAGCTCAGCCGTGCGGTTGAGACGCGAGGCGGGTCGAAGGAACCACAGCTTAGCGACCTCCGCGAGTCGGGCGCCATAGAGCAGGACGCCGACATAGTGATGTTCATATACCGTCCGGAGTACTACCACCTCGACCAGGATGCGGATGGACATTCGGTTGAAGGACTTGCCGAGGTTAACTTGGCAAAGCACCGCAGTGGTGCGCAGGCCAAGGTGCAGCTGCGCTTCGTGGGCGAGTATGCGCGTTTCGAGAACCTGCCAGAGGATGAAAACCACGACTCAAGTCCTTTCTCGATGCCTGTCAACGAGGGCTTCGACCAAGGTGGCGGCGGTCACATCCAGATATTCGAGTCGAAGATGAACGACGTGAATTACGACAACCCAGACGGTTTAAGTTCACCCGACGACGACACGCCACCTATCGACGGCGATGTTCCGTTCTAAGTTTTTAGGTGCGTGCCCGCACAGGGCGATTGGAATTCAGGTTTCAAGTTGAAATAATCAAAAATAACACAATATGGAAAAGAAAGATCTTTTAAAAGAAACCATCAAACACATCGACATCAAGAAGTACGATTCCACAGAACTTATCGACGCTATGCGCGGTATGTCGTTCACCAGTCGCGACACCGCCCGTGCTGCCGACATCCTGACCATGATGTGCAAAGAGCATGACTGCACCAACATCCTCACCCTCGCCGGCTCGACCAGTGCCGCTGGCTGCATGCAGGTTTATGTGGATATGGTGAAAAACAAGATGATCGACGTCGTCGTTTCCACCGGCGCCTCAATCATCGATATGGACCTCTTCGAGGCCTTGGGCTTCAAACACTATGTGGGCACAAAGGAGAATGTCATACCCGACACCGTTCTGCGTGAGCTTTATATCGACCGTATCTACGATACCTTCATCGACGAGGAAGAGCTGCAGGCTTGCGACAACGCCACCTACGAGCTTTCCAACATGCTTGAAGCTCGTCCGTACAGCAGCCGCGAGTTCCTGTATGAGCTGGGTAAATGGCTGCACAACGGCCGCGCCGTGAAGAAAGACAGCCTGATACAGACCTGCTACGAGTGCGGAGTGCCTATCTTCTGCCCCGCTTTCAGCGACAGCAGCGCAGGTTTCGGCATCGGAAAACACCAGTGGGAGCGCGCCAACAAGGGCGAGAAATACCTGAGCATCGACTCGGTGTGCGACTTCGTCGAACTTACCCGTATCAAGATGTCCGCCTCGCAGACGGGATTGTTCATGGTGGGCGGCGGTACGCCTAAGAACTTCGCACAGGACACCGTTGTGTGCGCCGAGATTCTCGGACACGAGGTGCCTATGCACAAATACGCCATCCAGATAACCGTTGCCGACGTGCGTGACGGTGCCTGCTCTTCCAGCACTCTGCTCGAAGCCGGCAGCTGGGGCAAGGTGAGCGAAGAACTGCAGCAGATGGTCTATGCCGAAGGTACCACCGTTATCCCCGCTATTGCCTCCTACGTCTATCACAACGGCGCATGGAAAGATCGCGAATACAAGAACTGGCAGAAGATATTCAACAAATAAGCAAAAAACATATCAACGTATCAACATATCAACATATCAACATAAAACATATCAACAAAAACCCATGGACGACTGTACCCGCCGACAACTGATAGACCTCATTAAGAGAGAAGTCGTGCTAGCGACCGGCTGTACCGAGCCAGTGGCGGTGGCGCTGTGTGCCACCAAGGCTCGGGAAGTGCTTGGTAGAGAGCCAGAGAAGGTTGAACTCTTTCTGAGCAAGAACGTCTATAAGAACGCTATGGGAGTCGGAATACCCGGCACGGGGATGATAGGCCTTCCCATTGCGGTAGCCATAGGCATTGTGGCGGGCGACTCCGACCGACAGCTCGAAGTGCTCAATGTTGACGAGTACGAAGTGTTGAAAGCCAAACGATGGCTCGAACGCCATGCGGACGATGTCTCTATCGGGGTAAAGGTTATCTGCGACAAGCTCTATATCGAGTGCGTCTGCACGTCTGGCGATGATACCGCCCGTGCCGTCATCTCAGGTCGCCATACAAACTTTACCTTGGTCGAGAAGAACGGCGAGAAGAAGCATTCGTTGACGCAGGATGCTGGCTCCATGCCATGCGGCGAAGACGAAGAGGGTTGCTGCAAACTTTCGGTTGAGAAAGTCCTCGAGTTTGCGACCACAAGCCCCATCGACGAGCTCCGTTTCATACACGACACCGTGCGCTACAACGCCGCCGCTGCCGAAGAGGGTAAGAAAGGCTACGGCCTCTGCGTCGGCAAGATATTGATGGAGGCAAACCGTAGCGGCGACGTCGTCCACACTGTGGTTTCCAACACCGTGGCTGCCAGCGACGCCCGTATGGATGGCTGCACCTTGCCCGTCTATAGCAATTCGGGTTCTGGCAACCAGGGCATCTGCTGCACGTTGCCCGTCTATGAGTATGCCAAAATCAACGGCGTCGATGAGGAACGCATGATTCGTGCGCTGATTATCAGTCACCTGATGTCGATATATGTCAAACAGGGCATAGGGCGCCTGTCGGCGCTCTGCGGCATCGTCAACGCCTCGATAGGAGTGACCTCTGCCATCACCTACCTACAAGGTGGCGGTTACGAGCAGGTGTGCTATGCGGTGAAAAACCTCATAAACACGATAGCCGGAATGGTTTGTGACGGAGCCAAACCCAGCTGCGCACTCAAGATGTCCACAGGATTGTACAGCGCCTTCGTCAGCGCCGAGCTCGCCTGTCATGACAAGGTGGTCGATGCAACCGACGGCTTGTCGGAGCGCGATGTTGACTGCTCCATCTCCAATCTCGGCCGCCTAGGCCACGACGGAATGAACGAAACCGACGACGTCGTGTTGGACATCATGACGCACAAGAGGATGTGATTAGTTACAGGAGACGTGTTGAGGTTCTAAACGGTGGTTGTTGATATTTTTGCAGGCTAGTGCCTATAATGTTAAAAAAAATATTTACTTTTGCATTTCGTTCAACGTATATAAACAAGTAGAAATGGATTACACAGAAAACAGAAAAGAAGAGTTGTATTCACAGTCGATTCCTGCGGGCAAACGCCGCTATTTCTTTGACGTGAAGGAGACTAGAGGTGGTGATAAATTCATTACCATTGCAGAAAGCCGCAAGGTGTTTGACAACGCCACGGGCCAATTCTATATCGACAAAAACAAGATGTTCCTCTACAAAGAGGATTTCGAGAAGTTCAAACAGGGCCTTGAGAATGCCTTCTCGTTCATCGAGACAGGTATCGTTCCTCCTCCAGTCGTCGTTGAAGAGCGTCACAACGAACCTATCAATATTGACGGTTCGGCTCCGCTCGACGATATGAACCTCTCTTACTAAATTCCTTTGCGCCGATGCTTTGGTGTCGGCGCATTGACTTTTTCCGACGTGGTCGGGCTGGCAGCAGTGGCTGTCTTAATGCGAGAACATCGAAACTATGGGTAAAATCATATCAATCGCCAACCAAAAAGGCGGAGTGGGTAAAACAACAACGGCAACCAACCTCAGCGCCGCTCTTGCGGTGTTGGAGTATCAGGTGCTGCTTATCGACGCCGACCCGCAGGCAAACGCCACATCGGGTCTCGGTATCGATCCCGAATCTGTTGACAAAGGCGTCTATGAGTGCCTGCTCGGGCACGCATCTGCCGACGACTGTATCATCGACACCGATACCCCGAATCTCTCACTGTTGCCCACGCGCATCGACTTGGTGGGAGCAGAGTTGGAACTGGTCAACGAGAAACAGCGTGAGTACTTCCTCAAGAAAGCTATTGAGCCGATTAAGGAAAACTATGATTTTGTCATTATTGACTGCAGCCCTTCTTTGGGCCTTATTACCCTCAACGCACTTGCAGCCAGCGACTCGGTCATCATACCCATCCAGAGCGAGTATTTCGCATTGGAAGGTCTTGGCAAGCTGCTCAATACCATCCGTATTGTGCAGACACGGCTCAACCCGCAGCTTGGCATAGAAGGCCTGCTTATCACCATGTATGACTCTCGTCTGCGTCTTGCCCGTCAGGTCGTTGACGATGTGCGCGGACACTTCAAGCACATGGTTTTCGACACACTTATCTACCGTAACACCAAACTGGCCGAGGCTCCGAGCTACGGCAAATCAGTCATAATGTACGACGCCACCTGTAGCGGCGCCATAAACTACATCAATCTCGCAAACGAGATTTTGCGTAGAAACAATCTCAAGAAATAATGGCCACAAAGAAACCTCCCGTGAAAGGCCGCGGCCTTGACGCTATTTTGGGCGATATCAACATCGATGCCATACAGACGAAGGCATCTGTCACAGCCGCCATATCTTTGATTCCTATCGACAAGATTGAGGCGAACCCTTTCCAACCCCGCAAGGAGTTTGACGAGGATGCGCTCAAAGAGTTGTCGCAGTCGATAAAGCAGCAGGGTGTCATCACTCCTGTAACTGTTCGTCAGATGCCCGACGGCAAATACCAGCTTATCGCCGGCGAGCGTCGTATTCGTGCGTCCAAGATGGCGGGTTTGAAAGAGGTCCCGGCATACGTGCGCGTTGCCACCGACGGCCAGATGATGGAGATGGCACTTGTCGAGAACATACAACGCGAGAACCTTAACGCGATGGAGGTGGCTTTCTCCTATAACGCTTTGATAGAGGAGTGCAGCCTTACCCATGAGCAGCTCAGTGAGCGTCTTGGAAAATCACGCTCGGTAATCACCAACTATCTGCGTCTGCTTGCGTTGCCTGCCGAGACACAACTGGCTCTCCAGCAAGATGCTATTAGTATGGCTCACGCGCGTGTGCTTGCGGGCGTGAAGGATATTGACAGGCATACCGCTATTCTACACGCTGTCATAGAGAAAGGGCTCTCGGTTCACGACACCGAGGAGATGGCCAAGGTTACAGCAAAACCCAAGGTTACGGCAAAGGCTGATAAAAAGCAGTCGTTGCCGAAAGCCTATACCGAGGCGTGCAGCGGGTTGAAGAAATATCTGCAGTCCGAGGTTGAGGTGAAACGCAACAACCGAGGCAAGGGTACTTTGACCATTCATTTCAATACCGATGCCGACTTCGAGAGGCTGATAGGGCTATTGAAAAAATAATCTTGATAGGTATCATACAGATTGTAAACATAATGAGAACGAGCAGAGCCAGAGTTTTTCTTCTGGCTTTGTTTTTGGTTGTTGGAGGCGGCGTGATGTTCGGTCAGGACACGGTGACTGGATGGGTGAAAAATCATGGTTCGGAGTCTATTCAGGGAGTGCAAGATACTCTGAATACTCAGAACAATCAGATTACTCAGAACATTCAGAACGCTCAGATTACTCAGAACACTCAGATAACTCAGAAAGACCAGCCAGTACCGAGATCTAAGAAAAATCGGGTGACACCCAAGCAATCCACCACCACAGTCAAGAAAGAACATTCCGCCACGAAGGCTCTTCTTTGGTCTTTGATTCCAGGTGCAGGTCAGGTCTATAACCATCAGGCTTGGAAGATACCTATTATATATACTTGCTTTGCTGGTGCGGGTTATTTCATCTACACCAACGGCACCAATATGGTGAAGTTCAAGAAAGAGTATCTTTATAGGGTCAACAACGGCGGTGCGACGCGGTTGGCAAGCTATGCCAACTATCCCACGTCGAATATCTACAACCTCTATCAGTCGTATAACCAGTATTTTCAGTTGAGCATTATAGTAGCAGCCGCATTCTATGGCCTCAACCTTATTGATGCATACGTTTTCGGACATCTTTTTGACTACGATATCTCGGATGATATCTCGCTTCGGGCGAGTCCGACCATGCTGACGTTGCCCGATTATCCGTTGCCCTCGGCGCCCGGCTTGTCGCTCACGCTCACATTTTAACAGAGGTGTGTTGATATTAAACGCAGGCGTGCGTTTGTATGATTTTTATTTGATGTATTTTTACGTCAAAATTAAAAGTTATACTATGAATTCTATTTTGTTGATTCTTAATCAGGTTGCCACCGAAGAGACAGCTCAGGCGGTGGCTGGTGCCGCAGAAAAAGTCGGCGGTACTTCTATGTGGGATATGGCCTTGAAGGGAGGCTGGATTATGGGTGTGCTGGTTTTGCTGCTTATTTTGGCTATCTATATTTCGGTTGAGCGCTACCTTGCACTCCGCAATGCCATGAAAGCCGAATCGGACAACCAGTTCATGAACAACATACGTCAGTATATTCACGAGGACAAGATAGACGAAGCCCGTTCGTTGGCAAAACATACGCAGACACCAATCGGACGTATGGTCGATAAGGGTCTTTCGCGTCTTGGTCGTCCGCTGCCCGACATCCAGGCTGCCATCGAGAATGAAGGTCAGATGGAGGTCGCACGCCTTGAGAAAGGAGTGTCGCTGGTCGCCACAGTGGCTTCGTTGGGACCCATGATTGGTTTCCTCGGCACAGTAACAGGTATGATTGTTGCATTCCGCGATATGGCCGAGGCTGGCAACAATATCGAGATAGGAGTGTTGGCATCGGGTATCTATACCGCTATGGTCACCACCGTCGGCGGTCTTATTGTCGGTATCATCTGCTACTTCCTTTACAATATTCTTATCACCCGTATCAACAAGGTGGTGTTCGCGCTTGAAACGCGTGCCACCGAGTTTATGGACCTTCTCCACGAACCGGTCAATGGTTGATGAACATAGTCTCATACCTTTCCAACTTTTTAACCTTTTAAACCTTCCAACCGTTTCATGATAAAATCCAGAAATAAAATCAATGTGGAAATGTCGAGTTCGTCGATGTCGGACTTGGTGTTTCTGCTGCTGATTTTCTTCATGATAACCTCGACGCTTATCAGCCCTAATGCGGTGAAGTTGCTGCTTCCTACTGCCAACAACAGCAAGACGATGGCCAAGCAGAATGTAACGGTGTATATCGATGAGAACCAGAACTATCAGGTGGGCGATGTGCCAGCCGACTCGGCAAGCCTTCAGTCGCTTATTGTCAGTGGCATCGACACCGTGCAGAACGCCTGCGTAGTGCTACGTTCTGACCGCAAGGTGCCTGTTCAGTGTGTTGTTACCGTAATCGACGCCGTCAACGCCATAAACGAGCAGTTTGGCACCCAGCACAAGGTTATCTTGGCAACAGCATCAAAATGAGAAACTGTTTAAATTTAATTCAATGTTTTTCTTAAAGAACATGAACGGCATATTTCCCACCTTATCTCAGTTACAATGGGCACTCATTGCGCCTTCGATAAGGCAGAAAATCTGCTCGTCCATGTCCATAACAAAATCCATCAATCAAATCTAAACAGCTTCTAAGAGTATATGCCACATATCGACTTTAATTCCAATAAAAATAAGCTGATAGCGGCGGCGGTGACTCTCTTTGTCACGGCTCTCACTGTCGTTATTTTGATTTTGGTCAAGCATTTCCCGCCCGACCCGCCTATCGCCGAGCGCGGCGTGGAGGTGGCTTTGGGCAATACCGACTTCGGCTTGGGAGACAATCCCATGCCAGCGCTGGCTCAGAACACCACGGCAGCACCGCAACCTACACCAGCCGCGTCTAACGACAACGTGGCAACGCAGTCAACAGAAGAGACTGTAGCAATGCCTAAGAAAACCGACAAGACCAAGCCTACCGAGAAGCCTACAACTACTCCCACTGAAACCAAGCAACCCGAGAAACCTAAGGAGCCTGAGATTAACAAGAATGCTCTGTTCCCAGGCAATCGTAATTCTTCCTCAAACACGGGCTCAAACTCCAATGCCGGCAGCAGTGGCAACACCTACGGCAGCGGCAATATGGGTAAGCCCAACGGTAACCCCAACTCGACAAACTATACTGGCAACGGTGGTGGCGGGGATTCCTATTATCTTGCGGGTCGAAGTGTGGTCAACAAATCTCGCCCGTCGGAAAACAGAGGGAAAGAAGGCTCAATAGAAGTAGTTGTGTTGGTGGACAGAGAAGGAAAGGTTGTAGATGCTTATGTTGACAAGTATGACCCTCCAGTGAGTTCTCTCCGTGATGAGGCCGTGGCGGCTGCCAAGCGCACTACGTTTAAGCCTGATTCCAAAGCACCAGAACGTCAGAAAGGACGCATTCGTTATAATTATGTGAATAGATAGTGGTTAGTGGTCAGTAGTCATCTGTCAGAATGGATAAAGAACAGGAACCTTTACGGTTAGACAAGTATCTTTGGTCGGTGAGGCTGTACAAGACTCGCAGCAACGCCTCCGATGCTTGCCGTGCGGGTAAGGTGAAGATGGGTGAGCAGACACTGAAGGCGTCGCATGTTGTGAGGGTAGGAGAGAGGTATGAGCTCTCCATCGAGCAGGTGCATAAGGTCATCGAAGTCAAAGCGCTGCTGCATAACCGTGTGGCGGCAAAGCTGGTGCCCGACTATATGACCGACCTCACCCCGCAGGAGGAATACGAGCGCATACAGATGGTGCGGCAGTACGGCTTCGAAAAACGTGACAGAGGGTCGGGGAGACCTACCAAACGGGATAGGCGAGAGATAGAGGAGTTTAAGTACAAGTGACCTGTGACCAGTGATCTGTGACCTGTATGGGGTTACTTTTTACTTGTTGCAGGATTTGTTTGGACAGTTATCGCAGTTGCAGTTGCAGCTGCGTTTTCCTTTTATGGTGCGCACCAATCCTCGCACGGCGAACACCACCGCCGTTACTACTATCAGGATTACTATGATTGTTTGGAGCATCCTTTTGGGATTCGTTATCCCGATATATCGTTATTCCGTTATACCGGTTGTCGTTAAACGATTAGTGAACCGAGTTGGTAGAACGCTGTTGCAGCCACCCATGCCAGTATGATGGTATATGCCACCGTGAACAACGCCCATTTCCACTTTCCGCTTTCGTTCTTGATGGCTACGATAGTGCTCACGCATGGCATGTATAGCAGTATGAACAGTAGCATCGAGAGTGCCGATAGGGGGGTCATATTGTGGCGGATAAGGTCTGACAGCTCGGCCTTGTTAGCCTGGTCAGAGAGGTCTGACTTGTCAGACGAGTCGGACGAGTCAGACGAGTCGGACAGATAGGACAGGTTGGACGGGTCGGACAGTTCTGCCCCAGTGCTGTACAGCACTCCCATCGTGCTGGCCACCACCTCTTTGGCACCTACTCCAGCGAGCAGCGACACGCTCTGGCGCCAGTCGAAGCCGCAGGGTTTCATGGCGGGTTCGATCGCCTTTCCGATTTGCGCCATATAGCTGTGTTCGGCTTGATAGTGTGGATTCTCGTGGGTGGGGTAGTAGCTCAGCGCCCATACGATGATGCTTGCGCCGAGTATGATGGTTGCCATCTTCTTGAGGTATTCCTTGCCTTTCTCCCAGGTGTGGCGCAGGACGGCTTTTGCCGTAGGCATGCGGTAGGGCGGCAGTTCCATCACGAAGGGCAGGCTTTCGCCTTTGACGAAGAAACGGCTGAACAATTTCGCCATCAGCACTGCCATAATCATGCCTATCATATACAGGCCCATCATGATGAATGCAGCCTTCACGCCGCCGAAGAATGCACCGGTAAGTATGACATAGACGGGAATGCGGGCAGAGCAACTCATCATCGGGATTATCAGCATGGTGAGCAGGCGGCTCTTGCGGTCCTCGATGGTGCGGGTCGCCATGATGGCGGGCACGTTGCATCCGAAGCCCATAATCATGGGTATGAAACTCTTGCCGTGCAACCCCATCCTGTGCATGAACTTGTCCATGATAAACGCCGCGCGTGCCATATAACCGCTGTCTTCCATCGCCGAGATGAAGAGGTAGAGAATGAGTATCTGCGGCAGGAAGACAATCACCGAGCCAACGCCGCTAATGATGCCGTCAACCAGAAGGCTTTGCAGAGGCCCGTCGGGCATGGCTTTCTCCACCAACGAGCCAATCCATTCGAACAGTGCATCTATCCAATTCATGGGATACTGCCCGATGAAGAAGGTGCAGAAAAATGTGAAGAAAAGTACACACAGGAATACCGGGTACCCAAGCCACTTGTGTGTGGCAATGGCGTCGATTTTGTCGGTGTGGGCATGTAGTGTGCTCTTTTTGTTTTTCACGTAGCACTCGGCCAAGGCTCCGCGCACGAAAGCGTATTTTGCATCGGTTATGGCACTCTCGATATCCTGATGCTCATCTTCGACTGTGACCTGGTGTCCGTTGCTTATCTCTTTGTCCACCAGTCGTCGCCCGATTTCTTTCTGGAATTTGTCGGCGATTTCGTCGCGCATCTTCAGCACGCTGCCGTCGGGGTCGCGTTCTTCAACATACTGTTCGAGTTGTTTATCGTTTTCCAACAGTTTGATGGCGAGAAAACGGGTCGAGAGGGTGTCGCTGAAACCGTGATCGCGGAGTTCGGAGCGCAGGGTTGTTATGCAGCGTTCCAGCTCGCGCCCGTGGTTGACATGAATATGGCGAAAGCTCTGATTATTCAGATTACTCCGATCACTCAGACCACTCCGATTACCCAGAAATACTTCGATTATCGTGTCGAAGAGTCGGTCGATTCCGTCGCCGTTGCGTCCGGTGGTGGGCTCTATGGGCATTCCAAGCAGGGTGGAGAGTTGGTCGATGTCGAGTTTGTCGCCGCTGCGTTGCAGCTCGTCGTACATGTTGAGCGCCATCACCATCGTGATGTCCATATCGATGAGCTGAGTGGTGAGGTAGAGGTTTCGCTCGAGGTTGGAGCCATCGACCACGTTGAGTATGATGTCGGGGTTCTTCTCCAAGATGTGTTTGCGCACGTAGAGTTCTTCGGGCGAGTAGGCGCTGAGTGAGTAGGTTCCTGGAAGGTCGATGAGGTTGAATGTGTAGCCGCCGTGCTGGAAGGTGCCGACCTTCTCATCGACGGTGACTCCGCTGTAGTTTCCGACGCGCTCGTGGGCGTGGGCGGCAATGTTGAAGATGGAAGTCTTGCCGCAGTTAGGGTTGCCAACCAACGCCACGTTTATAGTCTTGCCACGTTCTTCGGCGATATGGTGCATGGCGTCGCAGTCGGGGTTGTCGATGGGGCGGTAGTCGTCGTGGTTTACAATCTCGCGTTCGGCCTCATGTTCGCTGACAATTTCAACCTTTTCGGCATCGCTGCGGCGCAGCGACACCTCGAAATTCAATATGCGGTATTTTATCGGGTCGTTGAGAGGAGCGTTCTGAACCGACTCCACGGTGGCACCCTTGATGAATCCCATCTCGATGATGCGTTTGCGGAAGGCCCCGTGACCAGCGACACGAACAACGACACCGCGTTCACCTGTTTGTAATTCAGAAAGTAACATATCTTATGTAGTGATTCTTGCGTTTTGCAAAGATAATAACTATAACCCTACATCGCAATCACTAAAAGTAGTGATTGCGGATTATCCCCATCCCAAGCCCGTTCCCAGTTCAGTTCCAAATCTCCGCCTTTGTTCCTGTTCTACGGAAATCAGGGTGTCATCCCGGCTGAGGACCGACAGTTCGGAAATCGTTGGATAGGCTTCAAAACAGTTTCGAAAAACAGCTTTTCAAACAGGTACTCACTTTTAACTAAAAATTAACTACCATACAGTTTTTTTTTACGTTAAATGAAATAAAGTGAAAAAAACACGGCAAATCTTGCAATTGTCAGAAATAATTCCTATCTTTGCCCCGACTATATATAGAATAAAATAATTAATTGTTGCGTAACTAATAAACAATCAACGATATGAGAAGCACTACTATGCGTTTTAACAAGTTTATTTTCGCGCTTGCGCTGATGATTGGTGTTTTTGTGGCAACAACAAGTGCCCAAACTATTACGTGCGGTACGGGCACAGCGTCGAGTTACACATCGCCGTTCTATTGTCTATACAACAATTCGTGGCACGAAATGATTTATCAGCCGTCTGAGCTTGGTGCGGCCGCTGGATGCTCTATTACAAAGATTGCTTTCCAGTGTGCAAGTCCATCGAGTACGATGTCGCTATCGGGATTGAGAATTTACATGGGAACGCGTCCAACAGCAACGCATGAAAGCACGTCGGATTGGACCCCTGTAAGCAATTTGCAGCTAGTGTATAACCATGGCACAACCACAATTGGTGGTGTCGATGGTTGGCATACCTTCACCCTTGACACCCCATTTGCATACGATGGGGATGAGAATTTGGTGGTTGTGGTGGCGAAGACCGCAGGCTCTGGCTGGACAAGTAGCGTGACCTATTATTACTCCGAGGTTACCGGTTCGCAGTATCCTGGCCTTTATCGAGGAAATGACAGCGACGGTACCTATGGAACCACTCACCCTGGTTCAAATACAGGCTCGCAGTATGGATACCGTGCAAATACGAGGTTTACATACTCAAACTGTTGTACAGTGCAGCGCACTGGTATTTTTGAGTTCCGCAATGAATCAAACAATCCTGTGACCTACGTTGATTACATTATTGGTAGTCCGTTTGTGGCACCTACTCTCGTGAACAACCTGACTCCGGCTGGTACACCGACCTTTACCTCCTCGAATCCTGATGTTGTCGAAGTGAACCCCAACACAGGTGCATTGACTTTTCATGATGTTGAGGGTCTTGCAGTTATAACCGCATACATTGCCGGTAGTGGCAGTACCTGTCCTAAGTCTGTTTCCTATACTATCAATTCTGGCGATGGCTGCCGTAAAATCGGTACGGGCTCAAGTACGCAGAGTACAGCTCCGTTGTATGGCCTATACAGGAATAGTTATGACCAGATAATTTACACTGCCGACGAGATAGGTACGGCTGGACTCATCACTTCTATCGGTTTTAATGCTTCTGGGAACAACACGCAACCGAGAACGGTAGATATATACATAGGCGAGACCACCCGCAGCACCTTCTCGTCATCCTCGGATTGGATACCAGTCAACCAGCTGGAGCATGTTTATGGTCCGGTGTCGTGGACAATATCTGATGGGTGGAACATGTTCTCGCTTGACGAGCCTTTCGTTTACTCGGGAGTTGGCAATTTGGTGATAGCCATGGACTGCGCTACAACGAGTTATAGCTCACACTCTTTCTATTATACATCAACCAGCGGTACAACGGTAATATACGCATACGATGACACATACGACGCTGTGCCGTCCACGATATCCAGTTATTCGGGATCTACGAGCACGAGTTCTTCGCGTCCCAATGTCAAGATATGTATTGAACCGTGCCATACACGTCCTGAGAATTTCGGCTTCTCGAACTCGTTGGCGATGTGCTATCTTGGAGGTCAGCCGACCATTACTCTCGACCGTGACGGCAACAATGGAGTTCTGGTATGGTCGTCGTCCGATCCGTCGGTTGCAACCGTTGATGAAAACGGAGTCATCACCACTCATTCGTTGGGAACTACGACGATTTCAGTGATAGCACCGATTGACGGAGATATCTGTTCGGCGCGGGATTCTTATGACTTGGAGGTGATATGCCCGGCTGCAATTCCGTCGGCCCAGAGTGTATGGGTGTGTGCCCCGCAGGCGGTGGACCTCACCGCCACAGTGCGTGACGACGATGGTAATTTGGAGTTGCGTTGGTTTGACAATGTGCTGGCTGATACGTATGTCAACACTGGCGGCACTTATCACACGAATGCAACTACCACGACGACATACTATGTGGCAGCTTACAATACTGATCAGCATTGCTACAGCTCGAGGGTGCCATCTACGGTTCACGTATTCGATGTGCAATATGATGCAACCACGACCAATGTGAGCGGTTATGTGGGAGTACCTATGTACGGCTATCCTCCCGAAGGCTCTCATGAGGGTGCAACCTTCACCGCCAATGGAATGCCTGCTTGGTTGACATTGAACAGCGACGGCTCCTTCACTGGCACACCTACGGCAGCTGGCTCTGGCTCGTTCACCATTACCGCCACCAATGCGATGGGCTGTTCCGTTACACGCATCATCAACTGGACGGTGACGGCCAACAACCTTGGATGCTGCGACTTCGAGTCGTTCTACATCTATCAGGACAACAAACCATTCCCGTTGCATCTTGCTGACGACGGTTACTACTATGCCGATGTCTGTCTTAATACGCCGATGACGCTCCGTGTGCAGAAACTGAACACCTGCAACGGTACCTACACCTACACATGGAAGCTGGCATCCTCCACTGGCGGTCTTATTCAGGAAACTACCGGCACCCAGATGACCTATACCTACGATCGTACTGCAGGTTATGGTGTTACTCTTCAGGTCAGAAGAAACAATTCTGACTGTGTTTCAATTCCAGTGCGTGTACGAGTGGCTGGTGTATTCCAGGTCGCTACACGTCCCAGCTTTAACCTCTGTCATGGCGAACCCTTTAATATATATGTGTCGACCGATGGTGTTGGAGCTATCGATGTGGTACGTCCCAGTGGTGGTGCGTCCACCACACTTGGTGTCACCGACACAGTTTGGATTCCAGATAATGTTCCCTGCAATGGTGAATGTACATACCGTTCAAGTGTGACGTTTACCGACTTTTCGTCAAATGCCACGGTGCGTAATGCAAACGATATTCTGTATGTTTTGCTTAATCTTGAACATTCTTATATTGGTGATATTTATATTGCATTGACCTGTCCTAGTGGACGCACAGCTGTAATTTTACCTCAGAGTGGTGGTGGTAGTTCAAGTAGTACAACATGTCATGATCTTGTTCCGTCTGGATACAATTCGTGGGGTGATGTTGCAACTACGTATGATAATTATGATTTTGGAATATCTGGATCAGGGTATTCATCCAGTTGCGATTCCCCAAGTACGATAGGCACGGGGTGGAACTACATCTGGTCGAACAACACCGACCGCGGCTATGTATATGCGGGCGGGACCTACGGCTATGTTTATGAGGGTGCCAATGTGGGGCACGACAACAGCAGTTCCATAGACTCTTCGCATTATGAGGATATGACACAGATATACCATCCTTACGAGCCTTTTTCGAACTTAGTAACCTGCCCATTGAACGGTACGTGGTCGATAGAGGTTGTTGACGGATGGTCTATTGATGATGGCAATATTTTTCACTGGGAGCTTGGCCTTAACGAGGAACTGTTGCCAGACAGTTGGAGCTATGAGGTTGACCTTGATTCCTCGTGGGTTACCTGCGGTTGGAACTCCACCAAGAGCGGCGTATATATGGAAATCACACCGCCGGACAACTTCAACGGAACCGAGACGTGCGACCTTTTCCTCCGCGACGAATACGGTTGTGTCAGCACATACGAGAATATTGTCACAGTCACGATGAATCCAACAGTCCACTCCGAATTGGTTGTGGATGAGGGGCAGTGCGAACCCTATACATGGGCTCGTAACAACCAGACCTATTCGGTGTCTGGTACCTATGTTGACGCAGGCTTGACACCTCAGGGTTGCCCAGACACTGCAACATTGGTTCTCACTGTTGCAGGCTCAATCAATGAAACTATTAACGCTCAGGCGTGCGAATCCTACACATGGGATGCCAACGGTCAAACATATACACAGTCTGGTACGTATGAGGCTCATTTGACCACAGCAATGGGGTGTGATAGCAATTTGACTCTCAACCTTACAATCAGCAACGAAATAACGGTGGAGTTTGATACCACCATCTGCCCAGACAATTTCCCGCTTAACAACTGGCACGGAGATTGGGGTGATTTTACTGCGGCTGGAGATTTGCAGCAACATTTCACAACATCAAGTGGATGTGACTCGCTGGTGGTCTTGCATGTACGCGCCTATTCCAAACCCAATGTCACACTACCGTTGCCGACGGGAGCCAATAGTTGTCCTATCACGGCTGGCAGCTATGTCATTACGCCAACGATTACTGGTGCTACCACACCTTATATATATAACTGGATCGGTAACGCAAACAGCTACACAGGCACAGCTGCCACTGCGTCGATTCCTGCCACTGGCACCTGTGGAGACTTTGAAGAGACATTGTATTTCACTGATGCGCATGGATGCAAGGACACGGCATCGGTCCAGTTCAGCGCTATTGATGATCAACCACCCTATTTCCAGAATCCCAATATTGAAGAAGTTGATGCGGAGCCTATGGGCTATGACTGCCGTTACCGTATTCCTGACTTGATAGGAATGCTTTCACCGGCCGACAATTGCGGTCTTGCGATTCAGACACAGACACCTCTGCCTGGAAACGATATCTTAGTTAGCGATTCTGTGACAGTGACTATCGAGGATCGTTGTGGTAACGTTGTGGAAAAACGGGTTTTTGTAAAGGTCCCGGATCCATTGACGGCAGGTGCGTCAGCCACTGCTAATCCGATATGTACGGGCACCAGTGTCACCATTTCGGTGACGGCACAAGGTGGCTTGCCCACACACTATGATTACCTATGGAGTAATGGCTCCACTCAGGCTGCACAGGTCGTTTCGCCCAGTAACACCACTGTATATTCTGTAACGGTTACGGATGCCAATGAATGTACGGCTACAGCCGAAACCACGGTCAATGTGACACAGAATACTGCAAGTGTAGATGTCCAGACGGCTTGCAACAGTTTTACATGGCATGGTCAAACATTTACAGCCTCTAACAATACTGCTACGTACACCACTACAAGTGCGGCGGGTTGTGACTCAATAGTTACGCTTAACCTTACCATCAACTACTCCAACGTTGCGGTGTTTGAGGCTGAGGCGTGCGAGACATACGATTGGCACGGAAATACATACACGCAAAGCACCACAACGCCCACGTTCACAAGTACGAACGCGGCAGGGTGTGATTCGGTGACAACTCTGCATTTGACGGTGTATCACAGTGAAACAATTGAGCACAATGTGACTGCCTGTGACACATACACATGGACGATTCGTGGCAATTCATATACACGCACTTCTTCATGCGATGTGACCGACACCTATACAATAGGAACCTGTACAGGTACCGACATTCTTCACCTGACAATAAACAACTCATCGACTGGTATTGACAATGAGGAGGCCTGTGACCAGTATCCGTGGTCTCTCAACGGGCAAACTTACACATCTTCAATCTCGGCTACCAGTCCGTCAGCCCCGAGGGTGACGATGCAGAACGCCAACCAATATGGTTGCGACTCGACCATCGTGCTTAACCTGACCATTAATCACAGCACGTCGGGAGTGTTCACTGTAACCGAGTGCGACCACTACATGTGGCCTATGAACAGTCGTGAATACTATGAGACTCCTACTACTGCACCTACGGTTTCGGCAGGACTGAATGCTGCGGGTTGCGACTCAACTGTGACGCTTCATCTGACCATCAACCACAGCACTGCCAGCAACGACGTGCATACCGCATGCGACAGCTACACCTGGCCGCTCAACGGACAGACCTACACCTATTCGACCAACGAGCCTGAGGTGGTGATAACCAACCGTGCGGGCTGCGACAGTACAGTAACGCTGCGTTTGACCATCAACAACACGCGTTATGGCTCATATATCGACACCGTCTGCTCGGGTGAGCAGCTGACTTACCGTGGCAACCGCTATCCTGCTGGCCAGCACACTGTGACCATCCCTGGCACCAACGGCTGCGACAGTGTCGTGGCACTGCAGGTTGTGGCTCGTCAGCCCCTCTCTATCAGCATTGAGGAGTTCCATTCGTGTGAGCTGGGGCACTATCATGTTACCGCTACACTCAACAGTACTAATAGTAACATCAGTCATGTATGGACGTCGCGTCCCAATGACCCGGATGTTGCGCCACAAAGCAACGACCTCGAAATAATGGTGAACCCGACACGAAATACTGAATATACTATCACGGCGGGCTATGGTCCTAACAGGCTGTGTGCAGTGTCGCAGGCCATCAACCTTACACCGCTTGACCTACCGATAGCTGACCTCACATTCAATCCCACATTCCTCACTTGCGAAAGCCTTGACTGGACGGCCCACTCTGCTAGTCAGAACGCCGAATCGGTGACGTGGTATGTCAACGATATCGAGGTTTCCCATGATGAAACTATTAATGGAAGAGCAGAATGTGACGACGACTCCGTGCGTATTTCGATAGTGGCAGTCAACGGCATCTGCACAGATGTGCACGACACGGTCATCTACGTCCGCAAGAGCCAGCTTTGGTTCCCCAATGTGTTTACTCCTAACCTCAACATCAACAAGACATTCAACGCCATCGGACATGGCATCGTCGAGTACGAGCTCTACGTTTATACTCGCGAGGGTCTGCTAGTGTTCCACACCACTACTCTCGAAGAGGGATGGAAGGGCGACCACAACGGCGTAGAGTGTCCCCGTGCAGCCTACACCTATATCGCTCGCTATCGTAACGAGATTGAGCCAGATGTCTGGCATAGTCAGATCGGTACGGTGATACTGATGAGGTGATGATCGAGTGACCAGTGGTCAGAGACCAATGATAATAGCCGGTGGGTTTCCATCGGCTATTTTTTTGCAGTGACTTTACCATGACTTTGATATGACTTTACCATGACTTTGATATGACTTTACCATGACTTTGATACGGCAGTCATCAGTCAACTTTCGGTTTTGCAACTTTGGTTGATAACTTTATCGTAATAATTAGCCTTGAAAAAGGACTAATTTATAGTTTGAGGAATGTGAGGATGGGTGTTGTTATAAAGTTTTGAACACTAGAGTGTTAAAATGCATTAGGTTTATTTAATGTTTTTTATATAACAAGATGCAGAAATATTACGTATATTTGTAGTATCTCATATTATGCTTATTATGTCCGTGAAAGGCTGAAAATAAGCGTATTGTTTGTTGTAAAAAATAGCTATATATGAATATAAAAAGTATTAGTTGCAGTCGGATGCGAAAAATAGTGGGAGTAGTGTCGAAAGCCCTCCCGCTCTTCCTGATGTTTCTAACACTGTCGTTCCAGCAGACTTTGCAGGCGCAAGGTGCGTGGACAAGTTGGGTCGGTACGGGAATGCAGAAGGAATCGACGGTGCCAATCTACTCGTGGTATACGGAGTATCCTTATACGCAGCAATTGTACTTAAAAGAGGAACTTGCATCTGCAGGATTGGCGACCAATAAGACTATTACCAAGATTGCATTTAACTACTACGGAACGGAGAGCCTCAGTGTTTTGGTGGATGTCTATATGGTTCTTGTGCCTGCCGATCACGACGACCTTTCCAATGGATATTACACATCTGGTTTGAGGCGTGTGGCTCAAAGCTATAATCTTCAGTTGAGAAATCCATTGCCCGATGAATCAGGCGTTCCAATAGAGATAATTCTTGATGAGCCTTTTAGTTGGGACGGTGTCTCTAATATTGCAGTTTCAATCCAGCAGCTTAATGTATCCGACCGTTTGGACTGTGATTTCTTCTGTACAGCGATGCCGAATATGTCGGTCACGTCACTTAACGATGATGCCACAGTGCCGTTGCGTCTTACTAACGTGCCTCAGATCTCGTCGGGCGATGTGACAACCGTTGTGCGTAATTACCGTCCAAACCTGAAGTTCTACCAAGTGAACTGCACCGCTCGAACAGGCGCATTCTCTTTTTCGCCAAACTACTATGAAATTGACCCTGGCGATCCTTTTACATCGCCCACTCCAACTGGAGCCTATGGGAGCACACAGCTTTACTATACAGCATCAAACCCATACGTTGCAACAGTGAACTCATCATCTGGAAGAGTTTCTTTTACTGGTGCTGTGGGTATTGACAGCATCACGGTAGAGTGGCCTGCTTCGGGTGGAAAGTGTGCAAAATTTGCAAGTTATAAACTCAATGTTAGGGATAATTGTAATGTGATTGGAACTGGCGCTGAGGCTAACAATTATACTCCGGTGGCGGCAGGCTATAATTACTCATGGAACCAGATGATATACAAGGGCTCCGAAGTTGGGGAGTCATGCCGAATCCATGCATTGTCATTCCAGGCATTCGCTGCTAATCCATATATGCGTAAGGTGAGCGTTTTACTTGCGCAGACTACCAAGGAACAGTTTGACAATGATGCAGATTTCATTCCGATTGACCAGTTCACGATGGTGTATAGTGGGCGTTGGAAGATAGAAGCGGGTTGGAACCGATTTGAATTCAATGAGGCGGAGTCGTTCGATTTTGACAACACTAAAAATCTTGTAGTTGCCATATATTCCGAGTTTCTGGAGGGCTCTTATGTGACGCCGACAAGCTTTAAGAATGATGAAACCACAGGTTATACTTCGATATACGCATATACCGACAACTGGAGAGAAGAGCCGGAACCTGGGTATTACGATGGGCATTGGGATGAGTTCCCCAATGCTGCACTTCAGAGATTTGTTGGTAGAGTTCAATCACTCCCTCAGATTGATATTTGCGTTTATTGCTGTTCGTTGCGACCGAATGTGTTTGCCTACGATACCAATGAGGCCAACCATGTTGTTGGGACACCATTCAATGCTCCTGTTCTTACTAACACAACAGGAAGTTCGGATGTCCACTATGAGTCGTCTGATGTGTCGGTCGCCACAGTCTCGTCTGACGGAACCGTTACGATGAGCCCTACGCAGACGGGAGAGGCTATTATATCTGCTACAATAGATGCAGCTGGAGGCTATTGCACAAGCAGTTCACAATATATCGTTCGTGCTCGAAAGTATGTAAAACTCAGATACCAGACCAGCGGTGCAACATGTGGTGGAACACCATCTGACCCACCTGATGAACAGATGGGCTTGGGCACGGTAACTTTGTCGTCGGAAGTTCCCACCTGCTCGGAAGATGGCACGATATTCATGCATTGGAATACAAAGGCCGACGGTTCTGGCGATGCTTATTATCCTGGAAGTCCATTCCCGCTATTGAAGGACACCGTGCTCTATGCCATATACAGGAATCGCTGTTGTGTGGCCGACTCGGCTTTGACGGTTACATACACTCGTGGTGGTTCAACGCATACTGTTGAGCGTGACAGGGATGGCTTCTACAATTTCAACATCTGCCATTTCCAGATTAATAATGAGACTGATTTTACAGCCAATGTTCAGTCGAAGACTGGATGTTCATTTACAGGAGGGGATTGGTCATTCTGTTATGGTAGTGGTGAAACATTGCGAAGAGTTGGTGGTAATACTTTTACACCTCCTGCACCATACGATGCCAAATTCGACACAATGTCAGGTTTTGATTTGGTGTTTTCGGCAACGGGTCCTGGTGGTTGTGAATTGCAGGTGCCTGGTCGTGTAAGAGTGTCAAAAGGCATCTATGTGGCTGATTGTGGCGATGAGCCGTTCAAGATATGTCCAGGTAGTCCAACAGATGTGACTATAGGGTATGCCAAAGATCAAAAGGACTACGTGATGGTTGATCGTCAACATCCTCAGACAACCTCAATCCAGTCTGTTGGAGACACCGTATTTCTTCCTGACGGACGTAGTTGTCCACCTACGGGTTGCGAATATGAATCGTCTGTATGGTTCACGGACTTTCAGGATGATGCAAGGGTTCGAAGTGCAGATGACATTCTATATTTGAAAATGAATATAGAACATTCATATATCGGCGATTTGGTGATAACACTTAAATGTCCATACGACCCTTTGATTGGCAGACGAAGAGAGGTTGCAATACTAAAAAAATACAACGGAGGAACGGCTACCGAGTGTGCATCCTCAATTACCGCAGAAATGACAGGATGGGCAAGTGGTGGTGAAATATGGACGGATAACCAGCATACAAACAGCAACAATAAAAACAACCGTAGAGCTCGTTTGGGTCAGGTTTACGATCCTGACAGCTATAATTATACGAATGATGATTTATGTAAGTATAAAAATGAATTGGGGGTTGTGACTCATCCCGAAAACAGGCCGGGAACAGGATGGAACTATGTGTGGTCGAACAATAATGATTTAGGCTTTACGTACGCAGGGAACGATGGATATATATACAGGAAAGTAAACCAGCATACTCCATCAGGTGCGTCGGTGAGCCCATCCACCAGTGCTACTGCAATAGTCGATTCGTCCGACCTTAGTCATAGACGGCAGATATATCACCCAGACCAGAGCTTGTCGGGTTTGGTAGGATGTCCGCTGAACGGCGATCCCAACGACCCCGACCAAGCTTGGACCATAACAGTAATTGATGGATGGAAACTAGACAACGGCTGGATTTTTAATTGGTCCCTTGCTTTGAACGAGGATCAGATGCGTGAAAGTTGGACATACAGTATTGCTCTCGACAGTTCGTGGGCAGAGTGTTCGTGGCCATCCTCTACAAAATACAACGATCATTTCACTGTACTGGCTCCGGATGGTTTCACTGGTGGTATTGTTCCCTGTAATGTGCATACTATAGATGAGTATGGATGTGAAAGAGAAAACCCAGTTGATCTCAATTTCATTGTCAAGAACATAATAGTCGAAACTATTGACTCAAATGCAGATTGCAACGGAGAACATGGTTTTATTGAGGTTGATGTCACTGACTATCATGGAGATGATATGGTCTATGCGCTTGATCCGGTGTTCCGTTCTGATGTGCATTCGATAGATAGTTTAGAAAGTGCGGCGCAAGGCCCGTGGGATAGCCGTCGATTTAGAGATGTGTCAGATGGCCCCCATGAGGTGTTGGTGATGGACAACGAAGGCTGTATCAAGATGCAGAATGTCGTCATTGGCATGAATCAGATTGAATCCAGTGTGACATCGTATAGCAATGCCACATGCAGAACCTCTGGGGATGGTAGCTTCGTAGTGACAGCGTCGTTGGCACAACCAATAGCGGGTAATGTTTTTACTTATGCAGTAGATGGACTTGACACTAATACTACTGGAGTCTTTAACAATGTTCCGGCTGGCAATTATGTTGTGAAGATAACAGATAGTCACAACTCCTGTCCGGAGGAACAGTTGGCGGTTGTTATAGGTATAACGATTCCATCGCCAACCCTTGAGAATGACACTTTGGTGCAGCCTATGGTGAGTGGATGTCCGTTGTTGACTGGCAGCTATGCTGTCAGTGCCGATGTTGTTGGAACAGGTTCCTACAGCTACGAGTGGCGCTCGTCGCATACTATAACGCCTGGCACCCCGTCGGGCAACCATGTGTCGGCGACGATTGCCAGCGATGGCTCGTGCGGCACTTACTACGACACCCTTATTGTGACCGAGACATTACACCACTGCGTCGATACATTCACCAGTTCTTTTATAACCATTGCCACGCCGCCTACTATTGCTGTGAAGGCGGGGGTGGATGCCAACAAGGATTGGGGATGCGGTGATGGTATGTTTACTCCCACGGCTGCGAGCTTTACGGTGACGGATGCCTGTAACCCGTCGGCAGTTGCCACTGTGACGGCCGGCACGGAGGTGGTCAACGGTTGCCACCACTCTAACTACTGGGCGGCGGCCTACACGAACTCGTGTGGAATGGCAGCAGCGGGCGACACAATACGCCACGCCTGGCTGGTGACCACGAAACCTACATTCGACGTCATGCCGGTGGTTACGGCGGAGGCTAAAGGCAGCGAATGTAAATACACGATACCCGACTTGACCGACACGGTGTTGCCACGCACTCACGGCTGTGAGAACTCAAGCCTGCGGGTGTTGTCGCAGACACCTGCTTCGTTGGCGGAATATCTGCAGCGTGCCGATAGGAACGACACGATAGATGTGACGGTTGTAGTTAGAGACACCTGTGGCGACACGGCTCATGCTCATGTGAAGGTGGTCATACCTCAGAACGAATTGACAATCGAAACAAATCTCTCGACTACATCCAATACCATCGACACTTCGGCCTGCACGGGCTATGCGGTTTCGACAACGGTGACGGTGAACAACCCCAGTGGCACGGCTCACAGTGAGTGGAGTTCAACACCAGCGGGCTTCAGCGAGACAGATCCGACCTATCCGTTGGCGTTGAAACCTGGCAACCCCGACACGACCTATCATGTGGTAGTTACGGATGCGAATGGCTGTACGGCTTCAGCTGACGTGCATGTGGCGTTGAACCCCGATCCTGTTATTACGCCAGTGACGGGATATGACGAGTTGGAACAGTCGATATGCGAGGGTAAGGCTATAGACACGATAAAGGTTAAGATAGAGAACGCTACCTACGATGCGTCGAGCACCATTGGTTCAGCGGCAGGTGTGACGGTGACGGTGCGCCACCACGATGCAGCTCCCGACACTGTGATTATAACAGGCAAGCCTGTGGGTTCAGGCACCTATTCTCTTGCGACCATCAGCAACCAGTCGCCAGTGTGCGATGCGAAGTCGGCGGAGATAAAATTCAACGTGACTGACACCATCGAGCCGGTGATAGTGACCGCAGTAGGCGGAACGAGTGGGAAGGACACGGTGTGTATCACGAGCAGTACGTCGTTGACCGACACTGTGATGACCATCCGTGAGACCGCAGGTGTCGATGGCGACTCTTGGAGTTGGACAGTCGATGGCGGCACGATAGTAAGCGGCAATGACACGAGAGAGATAACGGTGAAGTGGACATCAGGTGGCAACAAGACGGTGACAGTTACGGTGACGCACGGAGCGTTGAACTGCACGTCGGTGAAGAGCAAGATAATATATGTGCAGCCAGTGCCGACGATAGATGTGAGTTCGATAGCAGGCGGTGGCGATGAGGTGACGATATGCCCGAACCGCGACACGCTGTCGTTCAACACGACGCTGGGAGGCGCTGACGGCACAGCGACATACAGCTATACTTACGGAGGCGACCTGACCTTTGCGCAGGTGGTGAACGACAGCCGCGACACTGCTACGATACCCAACGTCTGCGGAGTTGACTACAGGGTAGGTGTGACGGCGATGGACAACCATGGCTGCTCGGTGACGGACAGCATGACGGTGCATGCCAGCGACGTGGCGGCGCCGACCTTCACAACGCCGACTGGAACCAATGCACTCTCGCCAGTGACGGTGACAGGCTGCGACCTCTCGGCATTGACCACCTTGCACCCGACGGTGCAGACGGCGGCAGGACTGCAGGATACACTCAATGTGACGGTATCTGACGAATGTACGCCAGTGAACCAGCTGGCGCTGACGCACAGAGACAGCGTGATGACCGAAGGCGTGACCTGCGGCAACAAGATAAGGAGATACTATGTTGTGACCGACCTCTGCGGCAACAAAGACTCGATATACGAAGAGATATATGTCCAGTTCCCATCGACCAAACCGACCGTCGATGCTATTGCTGCGGTAACCGCAACACCTAAGAACAGCGAATGTAAATATCTCATACCCGACCTGAGTGCCACGGTACTCGCCAATGCCCACGGCAACTGCAGCGATGCCTATCTGCGCATCATCGAGCAGAGTCCGGCAGCGCTGAGCGAATATCTGCAAAACCCGCTCAAGAACGATACGATAGATGTGATGATAGCGGTTAAGGACACCTGCAGCGACAGCGCACAAGTTCATGTGAAGGTGGTGATACCGCAGAACAAGCTGACCATCTCCACCAACCTCTCGGCAACCTCTAACATTATCGACACCTCGGCTTGCGATGGCTACAATGTGGCTACCACGGTGACGGTGAACAACCCCAGCGGCACAGCCCACAGCGAGTGGACGTCGACTCCCACAGGCTTCACCAGCACCGACCCGACCTATCCGCTCTCGCTCAACCCGGGTACACCCGACACTACTTATCGGGTGGTGGTGACCGACGGCAACGGCTGTACCGACTCTGCCAAGATACACATCGCACTCAACCCCGACCCAGTGATAAGCCAGGCCGAGGGCAGCGGCGCTTACGAGCAGTCGATTTGCTTGGGCGAGTCTATTACACCTATTAAGATAAAGGTGGAAAATGCCTATCTTGAGGCAAACACCATAACCGACGGTGGTGTGACTGTCGATGTGCATCACCACGCCGACGCTCCCGACACCCTCATCATCTCGGGACATCCTTCGGACACCGCCAGCTACGTGCTTAATATGCTGAGTGACCAGTCGCCTGTGTGCGACGCAAAGAGCGTCACCGTCACCTTCAATGTGGCCGACACGGTGCAGCCAGTGATAGTGACAGAAGTGGGTGGAGTGGCCGACAAGGACACTGTTTGTATCAGTTCAAGCACGTCGCTGACCAATAGCGAGATGACCATAAGAGAGACGGCAGCGATGGTGGGTGACAGCTATGCGTGGACCGTCGATGGTGGCACGATAACGAGCGGTGCAGGAACGAGAGAGATAACGGTGATGTGGACTTCGGATGGCGACAAGACTGTGACGGTGAGTGTGACTAGAGGAGCATGCACGTCTGTGAAGAGCAAGATAATACATGTTCAGCTTGTGCCGACGATAGATATGAGTTCGATAACAGGCGGTGGCGACGAGGTGACGATATGCCCGAACCGCGACACGTTGTCGTTCAACACGACGCTTGGCGGCGCTGACGGCACAGCGACATACACCTATACCTACGGAGGCGACCTGACGTTTGCGCAGGTGGTGCACGACAGCCGCGACACGGCGACGATACCCAATGTCTGCGGCGTTGATTACAGGGTAGGTGTGACGGCGATGGACAATCACGGCTGCTCGGTGACGGACAGCATGACGGTGCATGCCAGCGATGTGATGGCGCCGACCTTCACCACTCCGACTGGAACCAATGTACTCTCGCCAGTGACGGTGACAGGCTGCGACCTCTCGGCACTGACCACCTTGCACCCGACGGTGCAGACGGCGGCAGGACTGCAGGATACACTCAATGTGACGGTTGCTGACGAATGTACGCCAGTATCGCAGCTCGCACTCTCACACCGCGACAGCGTGATGACTGAAGGAGTGACCTGCGGCAACAAGATAAGGAGATACTATGTGGTGACCGACCTCTGCGGCAACAAAGACTCGATATACGAAGAGATATATGTACAGTTCCCATCGACCAAGCCGACAGTGGATGCTATCGCTGCGGTAACCGCAACACCTAAAAACAGCGAATGTAAATATCTCATACCAGACTTGAGCGCAACGGTACTCACCAATGCCCACGGCAACTGCAGCGATGCATATCTGCGCATCATCGAGCAGAGTCCGGCAGCGCTGAGCGAATATCTGCAAAACCCGCTCCAGAACGATACGATAGATGTGATGATAGCGGTTAAGGACACCTGCAGCGACAGCGCGCAAGTGCATGTGAAGGTGGTTATACCGCAAGACACGGTGCACCTGATGACGAACCTGTCGCTGACGACGAACAGGGTGGATACGTCGGCTTGTCATGGTGAGCAGGTGTCGTTGACGGCTACGGTGACGCAGCCTAACGGCTCGGAGCATGTGTATTGGACTTCGACGCCTGCAGGATTCACGCATACCGACCCAGCCAATCCGATAGGACTGGGACCGGACACGACGTACCAGGCAGTGGTGATAGACAACAATGGCTGTACGGACACGGCGAAGATAAGGGTTGATTTGAACCCGTCGCCAGTGATAACGCCATTGGCGGGATATAACGAGTTGACACAGGATATATGCCTTGGCGACTCGATAGACACGATAAAGGTAGAGATAAGATACGGCACTTTTGACCCGACGAGCAGCATAGCATCGGCGGAGAGAGTGACGGTGGTGAACAGGCACCACGATGAGGCTGGAGTATATGACACGGTGCTAGTGCTTGGCAACCCGAAAGACACGAACGAGTACTGGATAAGGGTGCTGAGCGACCAGTCGCCGGCATGTAACAAAGACTCGGTGAAGATAACGTTCAACGTAGCCGACACGGTGAAACCAGTGATAGTGACAGAAGTTGGCGGTGTGGCCGACAAAGACACGGTGTGTATCAGTTCAAGCACGTCGCTGACCAACAACGAGATGACTATAAGAGAAACGGCGACGATGGTGGGTGACAGCTATGCGTGGACTGTCGATGGTGGCACGATAACGAGCGGTGCGGGAACGAGGGAGATAACTGTAGCCTGGGCCACGGAAGGCGACAAGACGGTGACGGTGAGCGTGACGAGAGGCGCATGTACGTCGAAGGCTGTGAAACATATATATGTCCAGCCAGTGCCGACGCTGACGATGGACAATGCCGCCTCGGCAGAATATGATGCAGGCACGGATACCTACCCAATATGTCCAAATAGAGATACTCTGTCGTTTAACTCGACGCTTGGAGGTTCAGACCCGACGGCGACATATACCTATACATACGGAGGAACGGGTGTGACCTTTGTGCAGCAGGCACTCGACAGCCGCGACACTGCTACGATACCGCATACCTGCGGAGTTGATTACAGGGTAGGGGTTACGGTTATGGACAACCACGGCTGCTCGGTGACGGACAGCATGACTATAAGCGCCATAGACACCACAGCACCTGCGGTGACTGCAGCTGGCGGAGGCAAGGAACTCGACGAGGTGAACATTGACGGATGTACTTCGGATTTGACGACTCTCTATCCAGCAGTTACCACTCCGACTGCACTGCATAACGATTTAGGCGTGGAATTGGACGACAACTGCATAGAGACCGCGGCGCTGATAGTAAGCCACAGAGACAGCGTGTTTGCCAGTGTTACCTGCGGCTACAGGATACGTCGTTACTATGTGGTGACCGACTCGTGCGGCAACCAGGATTCGGTGTATCAGCATATCAACGTACATATAGCAGAGCATGCGTTCACGATATCGGATGTGCCGACGGAGGTGGAGATAGGTTGTGTCGATAGTGCGGTGGGATTGAACTATAACTATACACGCATTGTGCTGCCTACGGTGACAGACGGTTGCGGACATACGATAACACCAGATACCTACACGCCGACACCTGTGATGACGGGACGCGCATGTATGGACACCACGAAATTCACATATACATATAGAGACTGCGAGGATCACGATACAACGTGGACGTTTACCTACAACGTAACACTGCCAGTGTTGGCGATGAACAATCCTACAGAGCTGGTCGATACGTTGCCGTGTACGAACGCAGCATTGGCTGCGGTGTCGTTCAATACTCCGAGTGGAGAGATGCGAGATGCCTGTGGACGTGTGGTTACACCTATACCCGTTGATGAAAATGGCGACCCGATACTTGACGGAGCAGGCAATCCATTGACGGATGCTTCGGCGGTAATAGACGTAGATGGAACAGGTAACGGCACGGTATCATACAATTGGAAATATACAGACTGCTCGGGTAGGGAGTACATATGGAGGAGGAAGCATGTGATAAAACCTGATGCGTTTGACGGCTACCCGAGTGACACGGTTACGGTAACCTGTGTGGGTTTAATAGTTGAGCCGACGAAGCCAAGTGAGGAAGTGTGCGGAAATGCCGTTGTGTTTGACGATTTTGTGCGAGACAGCGTGGATAGCGAAAGAGGTTGCTACATGATAACCTACACGAGTCACTATGTGGTGTTTTCACAAGACTACTACTATACCTACGCATACATTTATAACCCGCCGGCATTCACCATACCCGCCAACACGGAGAACCGAACGCTGCAGTGTATTGCTGACACAGTGGTGCCAGGTCCAGGAGATTTGCCAGCAGTAATACATTCGGGCTGCGAGGGCGGCATCGACGAGTATATCACACCGACAGGCCCGGTACGTACCATCAAGGGTGACGGCTGCAACGACACGGTGATATACACATACCATTATGAGGACTGCGCACGTTCGGGCGACTGGAGCTATATCTACTACATAGTTCCGACCACAGCCCCGCACGAGGTTCTGAATCCAGAGACTGGTACGATGGCGTCGAGGAGTGGCGATGCACAGTGCTTCGACTCGTGCTATGCCGATGCCGACACGATATGGGGAGCCACTCTGCCGATAATAGTGTCGCAGTGTGGCGACACGCTGGCAACGCCTACACCAACCCGCGCCGACACGCTGACGGATGCAACTCACGACAACGTGACAGGTACGAGAACGTATCATTATGTATATACCGACTGCACGGGATCGAACACATACGAGTGGACCTACCGCTTCGATGTGAGCCGCCATACCGACCCACACGAGGTGCCGCAAGATCCGATGGATCCGACATCGCTTGTCGATACGGTGGCAAACGTGAAGTGCGACTCGATGGCGGTGCGTCCGACGCTGCCCACGGTGGTGGATGTGTGCGGCAATGTGCTGCAGCCCTACGCTGACTCGTCTGTGGTGAGAACCAACCACCACTGCCAAGACACGGTGACCTACTACTACAACTACTACGACCCGTCGTATATACCAGGAGTGGATGACCCAGCAAACGAGCTGGCCTACCATTGGTATTTCAGATACTATATTGACCGCACTCAGATGCCAGAGATAGTGGATGATGTGACGCCGAACTACGACACGGTGAATTGCTTTGCCGATGCTGTGCTGCCGTCGGTGATGCCAGTGGTCTTGGATGGCTGTCTTGACACTCTGGTGCCGTTTGATACGATAGTGGATGAACATCACGACACAAGAGGAGGCAACGAGCTGTGTACAGGCTCTGTGAGATACACCTTCAAGTACAAGGACTGCACGAACACTAATGTCCTTACTTGGGAATATACACGATATGTGGCGCACCCGTTGTTGACGCCCGATGTTCCAGACACGGTGACGGAGGCATATACCTGCGTGAATGCCGCCATGGCATACGAACCGCATCCCGACACATTGATTAACCAGTGTGGAGACACAATCAAGCCTGTGGCAGACCCGCTGAACCCGATAGTGAGCCTGGTGCATGATACGGGTACGGTGATATACCACTACACATATACCGACTGCGACGACAGCGTGTATGACTGGGCGTATGTGTGCAATGTGACACCAGAACAGTTCAATCCGCCGGCTGACAGTTTGCGTCAGGTGAGCTGCATAAGCGATACCGCGACACCACGGGCAGACCAGCGTCCCGACTTTGTGGATTGTATGGATATAATACCGATGAAGGACTCGACGGTGGTTCTGTCGAACGACTTTGACAACCATTGCGGAACGGTTTCGTTCAGGTATCACTACGATGTACACGGAATAACCTACGAATGGAACTATGTGTATGAAGTGGAACCTCCAGAGTTTGTGTTGCCGCCCGATTCGGTGAACATAGACCTTGAGTGTATAAGAGATACTGTGCTGCCAGTGCTTGAGGCGGTGTCGGACGGTTGCGGCGGCACGTTACAGCCACTTGACACGGCGCGTACCATTATAAGCAACGGATGTAAAGATACGGTGATATACACCTTCCACTACAAAGACTGTGCAGGACGCGAGAAGTATTGGCACTTCCAGTACAACATTGCGCCTACAACGGTACCGCATGAGGTGATGAATCCCGAGACAGGTACGATGGCATCGAGGAGTGGCGATGCACAGTGCTTCGACTCGTGCTATGCCGATGCCGATACGATATGGGGAGCCACGCTGCCGATAATCGTGTCGCAGTGCGGCGACACGTTGGCAACACCTACGCCGACCTACGCCGACACGTTGACGGATGCTACGCACGACAACGTTACAGGCACTAGAACGTACCATTATGTATATACCGACTGCACGGGCGAGAACACATACGAGTGGACTTACCGCTTCGATGTGAGCCGCCACACCGACCCGCACGAGATGCCGCAAGACCCGATGAACCCGACATCGTTTGTCGATACGGTGGCGTATGTGAACTGCGACACGCTGGTGGTGTGGCCCACGCTGCCCACGGTGGTGGATGTGTGCGGCAATGTGGTGGAGCCCTACGCCGATTCGTCGATAGTGAGGACCGACCACAACTGCAAGGACACGGTGACTTACTACTACAACTACTACGACCCGTCGTATATACCAGGAGTGGATGACCCGGCTGACGAACTGGCATACCACTGGTATTTCAGGTACTATATAGACAAGGGAGAAGTACCGACGGTGGTGCAGGGATTCGACCCCGACCATGACACGGTGCCGTGTTTCGACTCGGCCAGCCGTCCGACACAGACACCCATTGTGATTGACGCCTGCGGAGAACAGCTCACGCCAGTCATAGATTCGGTCGATACGCACACTAATGACGACCTGAACAACTGCACAGGTTACCGCACATTCCACTATGTTTATACCGACTGCTCGGGTGCATATCAGATTACGCTTAACTACATACGCTATGTTGAGCATCCTGAACTGATTGTACCTGCCAACGATACGGTGTCGTATGTCTGCGCCAATGCGGCTATGGACTACCGTCCAATACCTGACACGCTGACTAACCATTGCGGCGATGTTATGGTGCCCGATTCGATAAGCAGAACTTCGTATCTCAACGCCCATGACTCGGGATATGTGTCGTACTTGTATCGCTACACCGACTGTGACGGTAGGACTTATGACTGGTATTATGTGTGCGACGTGCGTCCAGACGAGTTCCACGAGCCAGCCGACAGCACTCGTACGGTGAACTGTCTGGCACAGGCGACGGTGCCTACGGCGTCGCAATATCCCGATATCGAGGAGTGCGGTGTTCGGATTCCGTTTGACCGTCCGTGGGACAGTGGTGAATATCCCGACACAAACTATTCGGTCGATTATAACGACACCTGCGGTGTTGTGACTTATACCTACACTTACACCGTCTATGGTCAGCAGTACGACTGGAGCTTCATCTACACCATCGAGCCGCCGGAGTTTACCATACCAGAGATTGACACAATCGATACGGTGGAGTGTTACAGCGTGAACGATCCTGCGATGCTGCCAACGCTGCCTGATGTGGTAAACAGTTGCGGCGACACAATCAACCTGTCGCCGGCCAATCCACCGACGCTGGTGATAGACAGTTCCGACTATGTGGCACACGACTACTGCTACGGCAACATTGTGTATAACTACACCTACACCGATTGCGGTGGTAACACAAAGCAATGGAGCTTCACGCATGTGGTGCTCCCGACGACACCGCCACACGAGGTCGAGAATCCGATAACGCATAGGTATGCACGAACGGGCGAAACTGTGGAGTGTTTTGTCGATGGCGACACTGTATGCGGTGGAGACTTGCCGGTGATAGTGTCGGTTTGTGGCGACACTTTGAGTCCGCGTTTGATATCATACGCCGACACAATGTTTGACGCAACACACGACACGGTGACAGGAACGCGCACGTATCATTTCATATATACTGATTGCAAGGGTAACGACTTCGACTGGACTTTCGTTTACACAGTGATACGCCACACTGACCCATTACAGTTGCCGGAAGTAGGAAACTCTGAGGTTGATACCGAGGCTTACGTCAATTGTGACACGCTTGTGGTGCGGCCCGTGATGCCGCGTGTGGTCGATGTGTGCGGCGGAGTTCTGCAACCCTACGCCGACTCGTTGATAGTGAGGACAAACCACGACTGCAAGGACACGGTGACTTACTACTATAACTACTATGACCCGTCGTATATACCAGGCACAGACGATCCGTCAAATGAGCTGGTCTATCATTGGTCGTTCACCTACTACATAGACAAGGCATTGGCGCCGAATGTGGTGCAGGGCTTTGACCCCGACCACGACACGGTGGCATGCTTTGCCGATGCAGTGAGACCGACCCAGCAACCAGTGGTGGTCGATGCCTGCGGAGTGGCGATTGAACCGATTGTGGATTCGGTCGATACGCACACCAACGACGATATGGCTAACTGCACGGGCAAGCGAGAATACAGATATGTGTATGTCGATTGTTCGGGCACACTGTATGACACGTTAAGATATACGCGGTATGTGGTACATCCCGCCTTGACGGTGCCTGATTCGGTGACGGAGTCATATACCTGTGTGAATGCGGCAAGAGCATACGAGCCACATCCCGACACATTGGTCAACCAGTGCGGCGACAGTATATTGCCAGTGGCCGACCCGAACAACCCGATAGAGAACATCAACGTACACGATACTGGCACGGTAATATACCACTACACCTATACCGACTGCGATGGAAGGGTATATGACTGGGCTTACATCTGCGACGTGAAGCCTGATGAGTTTCTGGCTCCAGACGATAGTACCCGCACGGTGAACTGCCTTGCACAGGCTACGGTGCCTACAGCAACACAGTATCCCGACATCGAGGAGTGTGGTGTCCGAATCCCGTTTGACCGTCCGTGGGACAGCGGCGAATACCCTGACACGACCTATTCGGTGGATTATAACGACACTTGTGGAACCATCACTTACACTTATACTTACACCATACATGGCGAGCAATACACATGGAGCTACATCTATACGCTCGACCCACCAGAGTTTACAATACCCGAGGTGGCTACGCGCGATACCATTGAGTGCTATGACGTGAATGATCCCGATGTGTTGCCCACGTTGCCAGTTGTGATAAACAGCTGTGGCGACACCATCAACTCGACATACACCAACCCGCCGGCGCTGGTGATAGACAGTTCTGACTACGTGATGCATGACCGTTGTCACGGTAACATAGTGTATAACTACACTTATACCGACTGTAGCGGCAGCACGTTGGAGTGGAGTTTCACGCATGTGGTACACCATACCACCATCCCTCATATTGTTGGAACAGAACCCGACACGGTGAGGAGTGTGGCTTGCTTTGCCGATGCCAACGAAACATTTGTTGTACCGGAGGTGGAGGATGTTTGCGGTAGGACGATAGAACGTCCGCAGGCTGTAGTGACTCAGGGAGGAACCGACTGCGAAGGATGGAAGAACTTCCGTTATACCTTTGTCGATTGCGATAATGTAGAGTTTGTATGGAATTACCGCTATATTGTGCATGACACTGTTGCTCCTCAGATAGACGTGGCTGCGTTGGTCAATATGGGTGTTACCAATTCGGTGGCGATGGGCAACTGTCAGTACAGTATGCCGGACCTCTCGGAAGCTACGATGCAGGTGACAACCGATGTGGCCAGCGAGAACTGCTCGAATAATGTGTTCTTCGTCGAGCAGACACCGCCAAGCACTCAGTTGTTCAATCAGCCTATGAACGATTCGACTGTCCATGTGCGTCTCATAGTACGCGACGCATGTCAGAACCGAGACACAGCGTATGTAGATATTGTGATACCCGGTTCATCGATTTCGGTTGACATGGTGAGTATGGACGACAACGGACAGGCGTCTCAGGCAGCCTCGATATGCTTGGGCGAGTCGGTGACGCTGGTGGCACAATCGACGTCGAACAACGGCGAGCGGCAGTATCTGTGGGCACCTTCGGCTGGACTTTCCATAAATGGGGCGTCAGCCATCGCGACACCAGCTCAGACCACCACCTATACGGTAAACTTTATAGACGGCAACGGTTGCTCGGTCAATGACAACTTCCTGATAACGGTTCATCAGCCGTCGGAGACCGATGTGGTGGTGTCGGTATGCGACCACTACGAGTGGTACGGACAGTCGTTCGACAGCAGCGCCGAGGCAGACCACACGCTTGCCGACCGTTATGGATGCGACAGTTTGCTGCATCTGCACCTCACGGTGAACTACAGTCAGGCATCGTTCTATGACGACACAATTTGTGAGGGCGAGCAGTATCGTTTCTTCAATCAGACGTTAACATCGACAGGCTCATACAGCCATACGATAAGCAGTGTGAACGGATGCGACAGCGTTATAACTCTGTATCTCTTGGTTGTTCCGCGACCGGGTGTGAGTATCGATGCGGACTACGATTGCGAGTTGGCTAGCTACACTTTGACTGCGGTATCTCAGGCCACATATTTCCAGTGGCATTCGGTGCCTTCTATTGAGGAACTGCCTGAGCAGGCGACCAACCGTTCTATAACGGTATATCCGACTCACCACACGCTGTTTACTGTGCTGGCCGGCTACGAAGGCCTGATGCAGTGCGCCATGAGAGACACTATTTCTCTCGAGCCAGTGTCTGTGGTGGATGCACGCATGGTGGTCACTCCGCAGGCGGTGTATCACGACATGCTCGACTGGACAGCGACAGACCTTACCGAGACGGAAACCTGGAGGCAGTGGTATGTTGACGGGTTCTTCTACGGTGATGACAAGGAGATCGGTGGCAGGGCAAACGAGGACAACGACTCGATAGTGCTGGTGCTGATAGTCGGAACCGAGCAGTGTACTGATACTTCACGGGTTGTAATCCCGATGCTGCGCGAAGGCCTGTTTGTACCCAATGTGTTCACTCCCGACTTGAAGATAAACCGCAAGTTCGGTGCAGTTGGCACGGGCATCACCTCGTTTAAGTTGGATGTGTACAACCGCACAGGTGCGCTAGTGTTCCGCACCGAGGACATCAACGAGTGGTGGGACGGCTCGCACAACGGTTCGCCCTGCATCTCGGGCAGCTATGTGTGGCGCATCATCTATAGCACTGAGGTTTATCCTGATGTGACGCATGAGATTGTCGGACAGGTGCTACTGTTGAGGTAATTGGAAAACCAGTATAGAAAAACACCATCTTCAGCCGAAGGTGGTGTTTTTCTTTTTAATGTCCGCTCATACGATCTCATCACAGCTTAAAACTAATTTCGTCCATTCTAAACTTTTTTGTATCTTTGCAAGCCGAAAAGAACGGTGCGATATGTCTAATGATAGCGCAACGATGTGATACAAAGCGGGGTAGTAGCTCATCTGGTAGAGCATTTGGTTCGCAATCAAAAGGTAGTGGGTTCGAGTCCCATCTACTCCACAGAAAAAAGAGGCTTCGAAAAAGCCTCTTTTTTTTGTGACTGGTGATCAGTGACCAGTGATCAGTGATCGGTGACTGGCTACTAATTTTCAACTTTCAACTTTCATCTTTCAATTCGACTGCTGCCTGCTGATGATATTGCCATCTACGATGGTGGCTTGGACGTGGAAGATCTCCTTGATGCGGTCGGGGGTGAGCCCTTCGGCCATCGGGCCTTGGTAGGCGATGTGGCGGTCGGCAAGGAGTATGAGCTGGGGGCAGTAGCGGTAGGCGAGGTTGAGGTCGTGGACGACGATGAGAATGGTCTTCTTCTGGTTGCGGTTGAAATCGCGCAGGAGCGACATAATCTCGTATTGGTGGGCTATGTCGAGGTTGGAGGTGGGTTCGTCGAGGAGCATTATGGGTGTCTGCTGTGCGAGGGCTCGTGCGAGCATGACGCGCTGCAGCTCGCCGCCGCTCATCTCGTGGGGCTTGGAGTGGCGCAGATGCCAGATGTTGGTCATGCGCATGGCTTGTTCGACGATGTCGTAGTCGCCCTGCGACTCGTTTTCGAGGCGGTGCTGGTAGGGGTTGCGCCCCATGAGTACGATCTCGAAGGCGGAGAACTCGAGGTCGGTGGTGGCGTGCTGCCGCACGACGGCGATGGTTTGGGCGAGCTGGCGTGCGCTGTAGGAGCGCAGGTCGCGTGACATCAGCTGCACTTCGCCCGACGTGGGCTCAAGGAGTCCTCCGAGGCAGCGCAGAAGGGTGGTCTTGCCGCAGCCGTTGGAACCCATGATGGCGTAGAAGCCGCCGGTCTCGACGGCGAGATTGATGTCGGAGAGCACTTCTTTGTGGCCGAACCGAAGGGAGAGGTTATTGGTTTCAAGTTTCAAGTTTCAAGTTTCAGGTTTGTTGATATGTTATTTTGAGTTTTAAGCTGTAAGTTTAAAGTTTTAAGTGGTGCTGACTACTGACTACTGACTACTGACTACTTAATATTTCTTCTTATTCTTGTAGAGGAGGTATATGAAGAGGGGGGCGCCGACGAGGGCGGTGAGTGAGCCGACGGGCAGTTCGGATGGCTGCAGGACGGTGCGGGCGAGGGTGTCGCAAACCAGCACGAAGAGCGCTCCGGCGACGACGGAGCAGGGCACGATACGGCGGTTGTCAGGCCCCAGGACGAGTCGCAGGCAGTGGGGCACCACGAGTCCGACGAAGCCTATGACGCCGCAGCTGGCCACCACGAAGGCGACCATGAGGGTGGTGAAGAAAAGCAGTATGCGTTTGACTTTCTCGACTTCGACGCCGAGACTTTTGGCGGTCTCGCTGCCGGCGAGCAGCAGGTTGAGGTCTTTGGAAAAGTAGAGTACGACCACGACGCCGACGAGCACCACCGGGGCGACCACCGCGATGTCGAACCACGAGGCGCTGGCGAAGCTGCCCATCGTCCAGAAGATGATGCTGTCCATCTTGTCCTGCCGCAGGACCATGATGAACGAGATGAGTGCGGTGATGAGGAAGGTGAGGCATACGCCGGTGAGCAGCAGCGTGGTGGTGTGGAGGCGGTTGCCGATGGAGGCTATGCGGTAGACGAGCCACACGGTGAGCAGGGCGGTGGCGAGGGCGCAGATGCCGATGCCCCACACGTGGCTTTGAAGTCCGAAGAGGATGGCGAGGGAGGCGCCGAGCGACGCGCCCGACGAGACGCCCAGCACGTAGGGGTCGGTCAGGGGGTTGCGGAACACCGACTGGTAGGCGGCGCCGCACACCGACAGGCCGGCTCCGGCCAGGAGGCAGAGGAGTATGCGGGGCAGACGCAGTTTGAGGAAAATCTGCGAGTGCAGCAGCTCGGAGGGCTGTATCTTGGCGACGCCCAGCAACGAGCTCGCCACGACGGCGGCGACAAGCAGCAGACACAGCAGCGTGACGGTGATCCAGAGGGATGAGCGGTTATGGTTCAATTGTGAATGGGTCTTATGGGCCTTATAGGTCTTATAGGTCTTGCTGACTGCTAATTCGCCAGCAGGTCTTTCATGGTGAAGAATCCCTGTTTGCCGGCGAGGAATTCGGCGGCGAGGGTGGCGCCGAGGGCGAGTCCTTCGCGTCCTTTGGCCTCGTGGGTGAGGGTGATGGTGTCGAGCGGGCTGTCGTAGCGTATCTCGTGTATGCCGGCCACTTCGCCTTTGCGGACGGCGGAGATGGGAATTGAATTGTGTGAATTGTGAATTGTGAATTGTGAATT
>JAFZXE010000030.1 GCA_017616895.1 Bacteroidales bacterium | reverse complement strand
TTCTATAACTTCATCGATGGTAATTTCTCCCTCGATATTCCTTCGGGCAAGTTCAAGGAGATAGTTCGACACCTGTAACCCATCGACGGCCTGCAAACCGATAGCAACGCTCCATGCCTCCGCTCTTTCACGTTGTGCCGGCTCCCCTTGGCGTATATACTCATCAAAATTTAAATATCCATCCTTCATTGTCTATTCTTTATATTATCACATTTTTCGACCATAATAATATCAAAAAATCACATTTTTCACAATTCTATTTGTTCGGTTCTCCTTCTATGTCCCTTCTACGATCCTTCGGTGAGCCTTCGACGGTTGTCCTACCGTCCACCTCCTGCAAGCCGATGGCTACGCTTCAAACCTCCGTTCTTTCTCGTTGTGCCGTCCTCACTTGGGGTATTATAGTCGTCAAAAACTAAAATTCCGTTCATCACCTATATTTTCCCCGTGTATATAGAACTATCAATTTATGAATTTGTTTTCAGTTTTTCAGTAATGTCATCAATTATGGATATTTTAACTCCAATTCTTTTTGCAAAGTTTTTTAAATCATCGGAATCCTTATAATCACCTTCCAATAATGATTTTATTTTTGCTTTAAAATCTTCGTTTTCTTCCCCAGCTGTCTCAACAACTCTAATCATTTTTTCCTTATTGTTCAATATTAATTGGACATTCTCCTTTTTATCAAGTACCACTGACGGAAAAATTGTTCGCAATGATGATGTTTTTTCCTCGAGTTTTGAATATTGCAGTAACCATTCACCATAATAATCAAACAAATCTTTTGTCATAGTGCAAATGCCTCCACAAAAACGATCTCGAATATCGTTAAATGCAATAAGCATTTTTCTCCCATTGTCTTCAAATAGATTAATTAATGATTGGCACTTATCTTTGGTAAAACTATTGTTGTTAATTTGAGTGTTTTCGACAAGTAGTTCCTTAAATGCGTCAAAACATGCTTGACTATCCGATCTCAATGTCATAAGAAGTTGGTAATCTTGTTTACCTTCATTGATCGTTTGTCTCCATTCTTCTTTTGTTTTTGAATTCAAGTATTGTTTGGCAATCTCTATGCAATGAGCTGTAAGGCCATTGTTGAATTCTTTTGCATCTTCAAATAAACTGAGAGAAAATGTATTAATATTTTCTAACGTGATATTTGAAAAAACTCCACCGCATAACCCATCCAAACGGTTCAACAACAATCTCGGTTCAACTGCTAAAATGGTTTTTATTGAATTATATTTTTGAAGAATAGCGACGATATCTATTATAGATGCACCATAATTCTTTTCGATAAGTTTTTTTGCAACAGCATGAAACAGTGGATGATTTATGTTTTCTACATTCAAGAGGATATTGCCATAATTAATATAATATTCTATTCGCTCTGCTATATTTTCCACAAAATCATCCTCGATTTTATTCATTACTGTATTAAATACATTCTGATAATTGGGATGGAAATGATTTAAACGAGAGATTCGCATACATATCAAATCGTAATAAAATTCATCTGTTTCTTTAGTGTTGCTAAAGAAAGAATGAATTTGAGCGTCTGGAAGTTTCTTTTCTATCGGACGTTCTAGTTCCTTTAGTCTTTCATATATGATTCTGATATTTTCTTTTTTACTAACGTTTGCATCAACCAACGAGGCTAAGTGAGCCGAATATGCCGTTAGATCATATTCGTTTTTTATAAAGGGAATAGCTCTTAGGGTTCCCAACTGGTCAACATTTAACCCCGATAAATATTCATTAAGTTTCTCTTGCTCGCATATAATCTTATATTGCTTATAGGTCTCTTTGGCCTGCTCTACGAACCCAATAAAGGGTTCTGCATCAGCCTCTTTTTCTATCAGATATTCGAAAGGATTAATTCCTCCAATTTCAGACAATTGTTGAATACTATCGTAATAGTTGATGACATCAACATCATGCAGTTTATAGAATCCAGTAATCAGCTTTTTTAAATACTCATTTTTATTTGAGATATGTTGTATCAATATCTTTTGATATTCTTGTAGAGGATTTGTTATTTCTTGCTCTTTTTCACGTTTATAAACGCAGTCCCATACAAGTTGAATCTGTTCGGTTTTACCATCAACCATACATTGGCTCAATGCGTTAACAGTATTTGGAATATTCGTGATACTTGTAATTACATTTTCCAAAAGAGAATAGAATACATTGGGCTTGGATTGAATTGTTTTAATCTGTTGAATATCATTGTTATCCAATGCTCTTTTTAGGTTTTCCGTATAAATAATGTCCAGCGCGTCTTCTGGTGGTAATTGATAATACAGCGCTGAAATATATTGGGGCAAGGCAGGATCATTCTGGTACATAAAATTCATAGATCCTAAATACGAGGGATTAAGGATTTCCTCTTTAGGATGCGATGAAATAATATCTTTACCTTTAATAAACAATGCAATATACTCATCCGGAATGGATTTGTCAGTTGTTTGTTTTATTGAAACAAATTCATTGATGAAAGCTATTATTTCTCTTGGAGTGATCGTTTCTGAGAGCAAATCATATATTTGCGTGACTTTGCCATCTACATCAATTCCCAAAGAATCCATCCAACAGTCGGAGAAATATTTCTTCCAGTCAGACATAATTGGAGGAGACACACGATAAACTGCATCAAACGTTTTGTTTATGAAATCATTTCCGAAACACTTTCTAGATGCGCTATTATCCTCGTTTTTAAAAGAGGTAATAATATGTTCTCTATCGAACGGAACAATCACTTTTATATTTTTGTATTTCTCATCTGCAAAAAAAGTATGGATAGAAGCCCAAAGATCTTGTACTCTATGAGAAGGCAGCCTGTCCATATTATCAAATACAATAACAAGAATGTTATTTTTAAGATCATCGTCAATTTCATGCATCCAATCTCTAAACTTCCGAGAAGACGGTTCTTCTTCTGAAATAGTTTCAAAAGTTGTATCTTCCTTTTGTCTATCGGTATATACATTAAACGCTTCTGTCATTGACAACCTTACACACCACAATAAACTTTTTCGTTTGCAATATTTAAACACGTTTTTTATTAGCAACACAATCAACAACAGTAATATGAGGCATAATGGAATACTAATTATAAGTATTTTCCAAAAAGTTGATTCTATTTTTTCGGAGACAATGTCCAGAATAGGAGTTGTGATAATTGCTAAAGCTGCCAAAATAATACCACAACTAAGTTTGGGAATTGTTTTTGTTTCAACTTCTCGTTTTCTTGACAGTAACTCTTTTAATTTTTTTTCCCATTTCCAATTATCTAAAACAGCTTTATGATTTTTTCTTCTTGTTGTTAGTTTTTTGGTTAATTCTTCCAAAATAGAACGTCGTTGCATATCTTCCTGATGCCCCCATGCATCATATATGAAGAAATGAAACTTGTTTTTATCTAATTTATCTTGAATTAAATCTACTAGATTGGACTTTCCTGATCCCCAACCACCATCTATACCAATGATTCTCGCTTCATCATTTGCAATAACATTTGCGATATTCTCTGCAATCGTACTATGCGATCCCCCTAACAGATCCTGACCACATGGTTTATTCTCTAAAAATACTGGATACTTTTTCATTGTTTGCTCCTTATTCTTCATTATCATATTTTTTCCTTCCCCATCTTTGCCAAAAGCAAAGACTGTAATTCGATTAGTTTTATGTTTTCTTGTTGTTTTAAATATATTGCATTAAAAACTGATAATACTTTTTTTTGAAATATATTCATAATGTCATTAGGTGGCAACACTATGGGAATCTTGGATATTGTTTCAAGGTTGAGATTCGCTTGAACGGCTTGCTGAATGTTCCTTTTGCAATAATCTTCATGTACACCTCCGACAAACATCGCATAAATATCAATTGGATGAATCTTGCTTTTGTCAACGCGGATGATTGCTACTGCTTGGTTTGTGTTTGCAGGTAAAAAAGTTTTATCTGCGATGCAAAACTTCCCCAAGGTTCCTGCTATTGTAAACAGTATATCGTTTTCTTTTATTATTGACCTCTTTAATTCGCTGTTGTGAGTGTTGCCGTCAATATGGGCGAGCATCTTATTATCTATACAATGATTCGGCGATATCGATTCCGCTTTAACAAAGTTTACAGGCCTATTTTCACTATAATCTGATGGCGTAGTCCCCTTTGTAATCACACTGCAAACCTCTCCGAGGGTGGCGAGGTGCCAGCCTTGGGGGAGGTTTTGTTTGTCGATGTTGTCGACGAAGGTGTGGCGGTAGAGGGCTTGGGCGGTGGCTTCGAGTTTTTCAATCATCTGCTCGTTGAGGCGGATGCGGCTCGTCAGCGTCTCGTATTCCGACACGATTTCCCGCTGCCGCTCAATGTCCGGCACAGGAAGCTGCATGTCCATTAACTCGTTTTTATCCAAACCACCACGAACATCACCTGCCGTATGGAACCATGCATTTCTATCGAACTCTGGACGGCGGAACCACATCATTAGATACTCCGGCAGCAACAATTCTGTATTGGTTATTTCAAAAACGAAATAGGCTGGTGAAACAATAATAGGGTCATTATCCGTATGCATTGCCATCGGAATCTTCTCGTCTCTTCCAACGTGCATAAGGTTGCAGGCAAACTGATTTTTTGAAACAAGTTTATATGTAGACAAATCCGTTCCAATGACATTAGCCACCGAAGGCATAAAATGTTTGTCAATATTAATGCCCATTGGCTCCGTAACCTTCAAGTCTCGGTTGCGGACATCCACAGGTCTGATATAGTCGCCTAATCTATGTGTTTCGTTTGTCGCCATTATTCTTGTCATTCATTCCAATTCTTTCCAATATTTGCAAAACTGGAAAGAATTAGCAAGTTTTTCATCATTCCTCCATTCTCTTAATTTCGGCCTCGATTTCTTCGGTGGTCGGCAAGGCTGACTTGTAGTCGGCGGTCAACTGATCGTAAATCTTCATCGACGACACCCCTATCGGCGAATTGACACTTTGTAAGGTGTATTCGGCCACTACATCGTTTTTGTCCTTGCAAATCAACAGCCCGATGGTAGGATTGTCACCTTCGGAACGCATCAACGCGTTAACTGCATTTACATAGAAGTTAAGTTGTCCAATATGTTCGGGCTTGAAGACAGTTGCCTTGAGTTCTACCACAACATAACAATGCAGTCGGACATGATAGAACAACTGGTCAATATAAAATGTTTCATCCCCGACTCTCAACGGTATTTGATGACCATAATAGGTAAATCCTTTGCCAAGTTCCAGAAGATATTGCGAGATGTGTTTGTCCAAATGTGCTTCCAGCTCCCGTTCCTGCATTTCCTGACGGACTCCCATAATGTCAATTATGTAAGGGTCTTTGGTGATCTGTTGTGCGAGGTCGCTCTGGGGCTTGGGAAGAGTGAGTGAGAAATTGCTCACAGCCTTGCCTTGACGTTCAAAAAGGTTGCTGTCGATTTGCCAGTCGAGCACGCTCCGACTCCAATTGTTCTCCAGCGTTTTGTGAATGTAGAACATCGCCTTATCCATCTCTTTGCAACGCTGCATAATAAGAATATGATGTCCCCAGGGGATGGAGAAGAATTCATTCTCAAATTGCGAAACAACCTGTTTCGTATTTATATTCTCAATTATGTCAACAGGTTGTTGGCGTTTTGTGTTTCCCAATTGCGGCACAGCTTGTGCCGTAATTGTATTACATTCATAATAAAAAAGATACCAATTTCGTATTCTTTCCAGATTACGGAGGGAGAATCCCTTCATTTCAGGGAACTCGGCATTCAAATCTTCACTGAGCTGTTTTAGGAAACCGTCACCCCATTTGGCATTCTGCTGTCTCTCCACAATCTCACCTCCCAACTGCCAATAGAGCTGCAACAACTCGGTATTCACCTTGACTGCCGCCTTTATCTGGCTCTGACGGATTTGTTGCTTCAGTTCACCAATCCAATCCTTATATTCTGATGTGATAATTGCCATAGTCTTTTTTACTGTTTTAATTATGTGTTGTGGACATTAATCTCCCTGATATAGATATAGTCGCCTAATCTGTGATATTCTGTGCCCATTGATTATTTCCCAATTAACTCTTCAAATTGACTTCCACGAATATAACCGCGTTTGACATTGTTTATTTGTACTTCTTCGAGATACCCGGCCTCAACCAACAACGACAAGTCTTTCCGTGCAGTCATCGTCGTAACCGCCAAGTTCCTTTCTACATCCTTGACCGTCAGCATATCGTCGGGATTGTCGTGGAAATGCTGCAATATCATCGACTGCCGTTCACTGATGCCTCCTTTGGTCATAAGGGTTTTGGCTGCCCGTTTCTCCTGCTGTTTCCGATTGACGTATTCTTTCAACTTCTGATAGGAACGACCCAAGATGCGCAGGTTGTATGCAACGAAGTAGCCAATGTCGTTGTCATCCAAATCCGCATAACGATAGGCGTATTCGTAGCTTGTCTTTGACTCCATTATCATTCTGGAGATAGACATATATTCTGTCAGTTGGTAGCCCTCGCGCATCATATACCAATAGAAGAGTGCTCTGGCTGTACGGCCGTTGCCGTCAACAAAAGGATGGACATAAGCAATCATATAATGGACTATGATGCCGCGGATAATAGGATGGATGAAGGGGCCTTTGTCGCTATTGTTGAAGAAATGACACAACTCTTTGACAAACTGCTTTATGTCAGAGGCTGCCGGAGGGGTGAAGACAATGTCGCCCGTTAATTCATTCTGAATAACGATATTGTCCTTGTCAACTCTGAATCTACCTGCGTCGTCTTCATTTTTCAACGTCTTGTGGGTCATCAGACCATGAATATATAAGAGACTCTTTTCTGTAAGAGGTTCGTCTTTATGTTGAGCAATATATTGTATGGTCTGATAGTTGTTGTATATCATCTGCTGTGACTTGTCCTTGGGCGAAATGCCCCGCACAAGCATCTCTTTGGCCACCCTGCGTGTTGTGGATGCGCCTTCCATCATACTGGAATAGATGGCCTCCTCCATACGTGAATAGGTTTGATATTGCATTTTTTCAGCTTTGGCTGCAGGGGTATCGCTCTCAAAGAAACTGCCAAATTGCATATCAAACTCATGACAGAAGCGCTGCATCTGGTTTGTGACTTGCAGTTTTACGCCATACTTGGGCCAAATATTCATTCTTCCTTGTAAACGAGACGCTTTGACGTAAGACCAAAGTATTTCGGGGGTTACCCCTTTGGGTAGCGGTTTCTTGTATTTGACCTTGTCCCAATACTCATATCCGTCATTTATCTTGTCTATCAATGGATAAATGGCGCTGTCAACATTGCCTGTGATAAAATCAAAACAGGCTCTGTCTCTGGTTTTTGGAGGTGTCTCTATCATATCTTTATTTACGTTTTCAAGATGCAAAGATACGAATAATATTTGATAATTCTTGATAATTCTTGCAAAATTATCAAACTTTATTAGGTTTTATACCCCAATTTCTCAAAAAGGAACTTCAACTCTTGAGTGCTTATTTCCTCCTGTTGCAGCAGGTCGCGTATCTCGCCTTGCATCTGCTTCATCTTGGTGTCGAAGTCTATCTGCTCGTCGCGGTTGAGGAACTCGATGTATTTGCTTGGTACCAAACTCCAGCCTTTCGCCTCGATCTCGTCTATGGTGGCTGAATAACAGTATTCTGCCTCGTTGTGATAGCTCTTTTCGTGGCCTTCGCGCTGCCAGTTGTGGAAGTTTTGGGCTATCTGCTGTATCTGCTCTGGCGGAAACTGGATGTATTTCTTCTCAAAGGGCTCTCCCCACTGGCGCAAGTCGATGAAGAGCACTTCCTTCTCGCGGTTGCGGTACTTCACAGTCTTGCCATTCTGCTCTACGGTTCGGGCCTTTTTGTTGTTGTTCAGCATCCACAGCGTCACGCTGATGTCGGTGGAGTAGAACATGTTACGGGGAAGTATGACGATGGCCTCCACCAGATGGTTCTGGATAAGCTGCTTGCGGATAGCCAGCTCAGTGCCGTCGCCACTCAATGCGCCGTTGGCCAATAAGAAACCTGCTGTACCATTCGCAGAAAGCTTGCTTACGATATTAAGTATCCATCCGTAGTTGGCGTTACTGGTGGGTGGTGTATCATATCGGACACCATTCCCTTGCTTCGTATCGATCCATCGGGGGTCGTCCGTCAGCTCGTTATCCGCCCGCCAGTCTTTTTTGATTGAACGGTGGGTTGGCCATGATAAAGTCGGCCTTCAGCTCTTTGTGCTGGTCGTTATGGAATGTGTCGGCAGCCATCTCGCCCAGGTTGCATGCAATGCCGCGTATGGCGAGGTTCATCTTCGCAAGCTTGTAGGTGGTGTTGGTGTATTCCTGACCATAGACGCTGATGTCGCGCTTGTTGCCGTGGTGGGCTTCGATGAACTTCATCGACTGCACAAACATGCCGCCGCTTCCGCAGCAGGGGTCGTATATCTTGCCTCGATAGGGCTCTATCATCTCCGCAATAAGGTTGACGATGGTCTTCGGTGTGTAATATTCGCCTTTACCCTTACCCTCGGCGATGGCGAACTTGCCCAGAAAGTACTCATACACTCGTCCCATCAGGTCGTGCTCAGGGTCTTTCAGGGTGTCTATCTTATTTATCTCGTCCAGCAAGGCCGCCAACTTGGTACGGTCGAGCGAAAGGCCTGCATAGTAGTTGCTCGGCAAGGCACCCTTCAGCGACGGGTTGCTCTCCTCCACCTTCGCCAAAGCCTTGTCTATCTTGATGGCTATGTCGTTCTGCTTGGCGTTGGCTATCAGGAAATCCCAACGGCTTTCGGGCTCCAGATAAAAAACGTTCTTGGCGTTGTAGAACACGGGGTTATCGACAAACTTCGACTTCCCTTCTGCCTCCAGTTCATTCCTGCGCTCGGTAAAACGGTCGTAGGCATATTTCAGGAAGATAAGGCTCAGCACCACATGCTTGTACTCAGACGGCTCCACAGAGCCACGCAGCTTGTTGGCCGATTCCCACAGCGTCTCTTCAATTGATTTCTCTTTTATCAGTTTCTTTGCCATAATATGATTTCATCAATAAGACTAAATATCTCTTAGCCCATTGGTTAATGGTTTCTGTAGTAATCTGCAAAGATACGAATTTCTTTTAGATGTCGTGTAATTCAGTAATACTTATATACACACCAATCATATTCCATTTCTCCAACATGCTTACCACTTGACTTGACCAAGTAGCGAAAGCACTGAACTCATTGAAAAGCAAATTATCTAAGCAAATCAATTTTCACACCAAGTGGAAGCAGGTCCGCTGTTTATTATTATTGCGAAAAATCTTTTTAACATCGAAAAACACGAAAAACTCTAATTTTTCTTTATTGCGAAAGTATGCGAAAACTTTTTTACATCGAAAAACACTAAAATCACGAAAAACGGCTTGTGATTCGCACTCGCCTTAAGCGAAAAACACGAAAGTTGAAAGGCGCTTCGCTGTTTCTTTTAACACCTAAAAATGGTTTCTGCCTACTGCTGACTGCTACCTACTGATTGCTGACCGCTGGAGGTTCCTGTGGTGTCGGTTTCGCCGAATTTGAACTGCCAGTCGGATTCGTTGTCCTGCTTGCTTTCGTCGTAGATCTCCTCGCGTTCTTCGCGGTCGCGGACTCGGAAGAGACGGCCGAGCCAGTCGTCTTTCTTCGACTTGACCTGTGTGGTGCGCTGCTTGTCATCCTCGATGATTTTCTCAATCTGCTGTATGTAGTTTTCGACGTAGTTTTTGGGCGAGTCGGGATTGACATTGAGCCGTGCACCAGAGTAGTAATGCCGTATGATGCTGTCGTAGGAGATGCCGAGCTGCGCCATGCGTATGGTGCCCTCCTGAGAGAGACCGACGCCGTGACCGTAGCCGTGACCGAGGAGCGTAACTTTGCCACTGACGCTGTCGTAGGAGACGCTGAAGAAGGTCGATTTGAGTTGGAGGTCCATCCTGACTTTGGTGAGTGGAACACCCATGATGCGAGCTTTGCGGTGGAGCTGGACGAAGGAGAGCAGCGAGTCGCACACTGCGGGATCGGTGGTGTTGAGTTTGTGCTTCTTGGCAAAATAGCCGAGCCACTGTTCTTTTGTCATCGTCTTAGTCCAATCCGACTGTCGCATGCGATAGGAGAAGGTATCCTGGACGGAGCGTAGATAGGGCAGCGCATTGCGCCACACGTCCTCGGAGTTGGCGGTCTCGCCACCGCTATTGGAGTGGAAGGGTGTCTCAATGAGGCGGCCTTCGGAATCGACTATGGTGACGCCGCTGCTCTGCATGGTGCCGAGCATGATGTCGGGACGTACGCAACGGTTGAGGTAGGCCTGACAATGGACGTGGTCGCAGAAGTTGTAGCCCTCCTTGATGTGCTTATTGATGTTCTTGAGCGCCCAAGTGCGTGAGATAGTGGCTTGAACGCGGAAGATGTCGGTGAGATTGCCATAGATTTCTGACTGGACGACGCCGGCGATATAGGTTTCGAACTCGACCTCATTGATGAGCAGGAGGGTGTTCTGCTTGGAGGAGACGATGAGGTCGCCCTCGTAGGTGCGCTGCTTGACGTTGGATGGGTTGATACAGAGGATGCAGGCGGTGTCGGTTGCCTGGAATCTGACCTTGTCGAAGGAGCCATAGTTGTAGCCGTCGGAGGCGACAGAGACCTTGCCGGCAGCAGGTTTCAGCGTAAGCGTGGCACCTTCACCGAGAGTGGATTCGAGCAACACCGAGTCGTTGGCATAGACGTTGTACTGTCCGAGATCGAACGATATGGTGACGGCGCTGATGGTGTTGTTTGAGAAGATGCGCACCTTGACCTTCTCGGCCATCGCGGTCGTGAGGCAGCTGAGGAAGAGGCAGAGTATGATCAGACGCGGTTTCACTTGTTGCTGATTGAGTTGATTATGGCATCCGCCACACGACGGGAAGCTCCTTCGCCACCGAGGATGCGGCGCACTTCGGCATAGCCCTCGCGCATAGATTCGCGGTAGGAGTCGTCTTTCGTTATGCGGCCGAATTCGGCATCGAGCTCCAGGCGGTTGAAATCCTGCTGGAGAAGTTCTTTCACTATCTGACGGTCGGCTATGAGGTTGACAAGCGAAATGAAACGCACCCGCTTGCCCACAAACCAACGCGCTATAGCGATGGAGACAGGGTTGGCCTTGTAGCAGACCACCTGGGGTACATTGAAGAGGGCTGTCTCGAGTGTTGCGGTGCCTGAGCAGACGACCGCAGCGTATGACTCGGAAAGAATCTGATAGGTCTGGTTGTAGCGTATGCTGACGTTGGAGGGCAACGCCCCGTAACGGCTGTACTGTTCCTCGCCCAGCACATTCATGCCAGCGATTACGAAGTCGTACTCGGGATGCTGAGCCGCAAGCCAAAGCATGTCAGGCATGGTGTTGGCTAGTTCCTGCCGACGGCTACCTGGGAGAAGGGCGATGCTTGGCTTATCGTTGGTCGGACTTGTCGGGCTGGTCGGACCTGTCGGATTGACAATTGCGTCGAGCAGCGGGTGACCCACGTAGGAGGCCTGCGGAAAGTTGTTTTTCGCATAGAAATCCTCTTCAAAGGGGAGGATGCAGAAAAGGCGGTCGAGGATACGGCGCATGACCTTGATGCGGCCTTTCTTCCACGCCCAGAGCTGCGGAGAGATATAATAGAAGTTCTTAAATCCTTTCCTATAGGCGAACTTGGCTATACGAAGGTTGAAGCCTGGGAAGTCGATATAAATGACAGCATCGGGGCAGAACTGAAGTAAGTCTTTTTTGCAGAAGCTGATGTTGCCCAACACCTGACGCAGATGCCTCACCACTTCGACGAAGCCCATGAAAGAAAGCTCTTTGATATGTCGCACACGCGTGCCACCTACAGCAGTCATCGCATCGCCACCCCAGAACCGTATGTCGGCAGACGGGTCGCGCGCAAGGAGTGCCTTCATGAGGTTGGAGCCGTGAAGGTCGCCCGAAGATTCGCCTGCTATGATGTAGTATTTCAAGTTAAGCTGTAAGTTTTAAGTGGTAAGTTTTAAGCTGTAAGTTTTAAGTAGTCGGTGGTTGGTGGTTAGTGGTTAGCGGTCGGTGGAAATTAAAGTAGTTGTCTGGTCTTTGCGAGATAAACAATAAAGGCAATGAAGCAGAGGGCGAAGGTGACCGCCGAGGCCTTCGTTGCCTTGGGGTAGTCTTTCTTTCGGGCGTAGGCACGCACAACCAATACGCCAGGGATGAATATGCCTGCAAACCAACGTATGCGTGTCATCGGAGGTATGTGGAGCAGCGTGAGCACCGCAAAAAGCAGCACCGCCGTAACCACCACCGAGAGCAGTTCGGCAAGAACTCCGACATAGACCTTGTTTTGTTGGAATAGTTTCTTCATACTATCGGTCAGTTGCACAGCATATTTTTCACTTCCGAGAGTGCTTCATATCGAGTGTAGTCAGGATGTATGGGCACCACGGAGACATAGCCGTTGGCAAGTGCCCACTCGTCGGTACCCTCGACGGCGTCGTCACAGACAAACTTGCCGGTAAGCCACCAATAGGGACGTCCATTCGGATCAACGCGCTTCTCGAAGCTGTCGGCCCACATGGCCTGCGCCTCGCGGCAAATGCGCATACCCTTCAACCCCGCATCGCCCGCTTGGGGAAAATTGACATTGAGCGACACGTTGGTAGGTAGCCCGTTCTCGAGCACCTTACCTATAATCTGCCTTATATATGGTATGCAGGGTTCGAAGTCGGCATCGTCGCTATGGTCAAGCAGAGAGAACCCAACGGCATCATAGCCGTTGATAGTGGATTCGACCACAGCGCCCATAGTGCCGCTGTAGATGACATTTATCGACGAATTACTACCGTGATTGATGCCTGAAAGAACCAAGTCGGGACGGCGAGGACAGAAATACTCGGTGGCGAGTTTCACACAATCGACTGGAGTGCCGTCACAGGCATAGACCTGCAGCCCATCGGAGAGCTTTATGGTGCGGACACGCAACGGACGGTTGGTGGTTATAGAGTGACCCATGCCCGACGAGTTGCGTTCGGGCGCCATCACCACCACGTCGCCAAACTCCTGCGCCACCTCGTCGAGCACACGAAGCCCTTTAGACGCAAAGCCATCGTCGTTGGTGATAAGTATGAGCGGTTTGTTCAAGATTGACAGTTTAGTGATTAGTGATTAGTGAATAGTGAATTGACGAATGTATTTGCGGAGCAATTTAATCCTCTTATGTCACACGCACACAACCGGCGGCTACAACCCCACGTGGTATCTATCCTTGCCCATAAAAAACGAGGCTGGCTGGAGGATGTTGTCGAAGACAAAATACTGGATAAGTACCGTGTCTTTCGAATCCACGACGGCATAGAGCCGGTTGAGGTCGAAGACCTGATACATTGACGTATCGGGCATCGCCTTAATGTCGTCAGGATTCGTATATTTCACATAGGTTTTCACCTCCCTCCTGTTGCCGGCTCGGTCGGTGACGGTAAGGATGGTCTTGGGAGTTTTGCTGAACACGCTGTCAATCTCGACCTTCGGCACCACCTTGGCGTATTCGTCAAAGTTGAGGTTGGTGAACGACGAAAGCATCTGAGCCACACGGGCTGTGTCGAATCCTTCGACCCGTTGGCGAGGTGTGCCGCACTCAAAATAGAAGCCCTCTCCTTCGCGCACTACCGAGTAGGACTGGTCGGGTGCGGCGGCGATGTCGAGCTCGACCCGCTCAATATTCTTCACGTCAAGTTGCATAATGCGGTGGCTACGCCATGGAATGGGGTCGGCAATAAAACGAGTGTTTATCATGCCCCTGAAACCTGGCATATAGGCCACGATGGGTTCACGGTCGCCATCGCGCAGGATATAAGAACCCATCATGTCTTGGGTTTCGTGCCCGACGTAGTATGTAACCGTGTTTTTCTCATGAGGGAAGAGGCGCAGTTTGCCTTTGAACCAGTCGATGCGGTAAACCATCTGGTATATCTCGACCTTCACGTTGTTGGTGGAAAGGTCTTTCACCACGTTTGGCAGCGCCGCACGGTTGATTTTCTCACGGATACGCATATCGGTGAGCGTCTTCACCAACATCTCCACCATCGGCTCGCTCGCATAATAGTGTTCGTCCACCGTCCAGGCCGAGTCGCTGGTAATCGACGCATCATGAGTCAGCAGTACACGATGGCCCCTGTTGTCGGCCATAAAGATACGGGTGATGGTCTCAGGATTTTTTACAGCAAAATCGTCGAGTGTGGAGCGATGGTTGAGCGTGAGGTAGAGCACCAGTGCGACAAGTCCTATCGCACAGGTCACAGCAAGGATTATTATATTGCGCCGTTTATTCATGATTTCTTGATGTATTTTCCCCTTCTGACAAAATAGATTACCACACCGGCCAACGCCACCAGCACTACCGGAACGACGATGTTTACAGCCTTCACCACGGCTTCGGACTTCTTAGACTTCACCACGTCGAGTTTGCGCAGCTGCACACTCTTGCCTCGCGACGCCATAGCGTCGTCGTTGCCTGCAAGATAGTTGATCGCGTTCAGGAGAAACTCTTTGTTGGCATACATGGTGTTGGTGTAACTGTCGTAGCCCAGCGGATAGGTGGTGCCGTCGTTGCGGTTGTAGCGGTTCTTAATGATGTCACCATCCGAGACGACTATCATCTTGGTAGGCTGGCTTGTGTCACGATAGCCCATCTCGGGCAGTTTTGTAAAGCCGACAGGCAGGCGGTGCACCCACATCGAGCGGAAAGTGCCTTCGAGCAACACGGCCACAGGCAGATTCTTTCTGTTGTACAGCCTCTGGTCGGGTTCTTGCCGTGCTTCGTTGAGGTCTATAATCACAGGCGCATTCTTGACACGAGAATACTCCGACGTCGAAAGTAGCACGGTCTTTGTCAGATTATCAGCATTGTCCAACAGCTGGATAGAACTCACAAAGTCGCTCTTTATGATGTCCAGATTGCGGACAATCGGATGATTTGAATTTGCAATTAAATCGGGGAAATAGAACCACGGGGTGAAATTATACTGCGGACGGTCGCCCACCTGGCCCACGACCATCGGTATGGGCCGACAGCGGATATCCATAACCAAGTCGGCGTTTATCCTGATTCCGTAGGAATAGAACATCTCGTCCAAGCCCAACGGCAGACGGGTAGATACCGCCTGCGGATTGACCGCAAGGCTGTCCATATCGGCATCCATCTCATCGATAAGCCACAACACCCTGCCGCCAAGCATCACAAACTGGTCAAGCACGAAGAGGTCTTTGTCGGAGAAAGTCTGAGTGGGCTTGGCGACCACCAGGACGTCGTATTTGGGCAGGAAGGTATAGCTCGAGTCAGCCCCTTTCACCACCTTGCGCAACGCGTTGACGTTCTCGTTGAGCGTCACGGTGTCGAGGGTGTAGTTCTCATACAGCGAACGCTGAATCTCATAGAGGTTAGCCATCGGCAACTCGCCGTGACCCATAGAGAACGCCACCACAGGTTTCATCGAGCGTGAGAGCGTCCTTACGGCATTCGAGAGCTGATATTCGAGGTTCTGTATTGAGTTGTTCACCTCGTCAGACTCCGACACATACTGCTGACTCTGCAAGAGCTGGACATAAGCCTTGGCGCCTTTGTATGTTATCTCCGCCGCTGGGATGAGCACCATCTGCGACACACCATTGCCAGTACGCTGGCTCACGGTAGAAGGCTGGATGTCGTGAGAAACGAGGTCTTTATAGAGCTCGTTGCGCTCTTTGTCGCTCGCCAACTTGCCTGGGTCGATAAACTCATAATCTACATTGCGGTTGTAAGCCCTGAACTGGTTCAGAATTTCCTTGGTTTCGTTACGCAACCGTTTGAAATCGGCTGGAAGGTCGCTACCGTCGAGATATACCCTGAACAGTATAGGTTCATCGACACCTTTCAACAGCTCTTTAGTCGATTTAGACAGCGAGTAGCGGTGGTCATCGGTAAGGTCGAGTCGCCCGAAAAGGAACGCCCCAATTATATTAACAAACACGACAACCAGCAACACAATGCCGAACTCATACCAACTTTGCCGTTTACGGTTGACGCTGTTCTTGACGTTATGTTTTGTTTTATTATGAGACATTGTGTGTTCTATGGATTATGACTACTTTTTCCAATTACGACTTTGAAGTACCAATCTTGTCGCCATTATCGTGACGGCTATCACACTGAGGTAATACAGCAGGTCGCGCGAGTCGATGACACCACGACTGATGGACTCATAGTGATGGCGCATGCCAAGCGACTTTATGAAAAGGTCGGCTTTGCCAAGAAAGCCCATCTGGTATATCCCCTCAAAACCCAGATACATAAACACCGAAAGTACGACCGCCACGATGAACGCCACTATCTGGTTGTTGGTTATAGCGCTTGCGAAAAGCCCGATGCCCACAAATGCACCACCGAGAAAGAGAAGGCCGATATACGAGCCACAGACGCTTCCTGTGTCAATGTTGCCGACCGGATCTCCCAGCGCATATACCGTGAAATAGACCACAAGCGTGGGCAGCAACGAAATGAATACCAACGTCAAGCCAGCTAGGAATTTTGAGCACACGATAGCAGTGTCGCCCAGAGGCTTGGTGAGCAGGAACTCCATAGTGCCGCCTCGCTTCTCTTCAGCAAACATACGCATCGTTATGGCCGGAATGAGGAAAAGATACATCAGCGGAGCGATGAAGAAGAAGCCGTCCATCGCCGAGAAACCATCGTCCAATATGTTGAACGGAGTGCTGAACACCCAAAGCATCAGCCCTATCAGAACGAGAAAAACAATAATGGCGAGATAACCGACAATTGACGAAAAAAAGCCCGAAAGTTCTTTCTTATAAAGTGTCCACATGGAACGAATTGTAAATTGTAATTGATAATTTGGAGATTTAATCAGCAGAAAGTGATGTTCTCAAAATCAATCGTCAATCAGCGGACCATAGACTTGCAGCTTCGACTCATACGTGCGGCCACGGTAGTAGCCTCTTGTCAGGTCGCACAGCGTGTGATAGACCAGCGAGGTTGCCTTGGTGAGCATCGTACGGTTGATATTCTCGGTTATGTCGTTGGTCGTATGCTGATGCTGCTTGCCGTTGAAAGTGGTGAACACAATTGAGGGAATCTCGAGCGGCTGGAATGCCAACGCATCGCCCGAAGGCATCGTCTGGAAGCCTTCGACGACCTGCTCAGAGAACTTCTCGTTGCCTGTTGGCTTCTGTTTCTTCAAAGCCTTCATCTTCTTGGGGTCCTTGGCAGCCTCTTTTTCTTCCAGTTTCTTCTGTCTTGCGCGCTCGGCCAGTTCTTCCTCGGTTGCATAAACCTTTATGGTCTTCTTGGCGCGGCCCATCGCTTTGGTGTAAATCGAATCATTGTGGCAAGCCACGTTCCAAAGGTTCGGGTAACGGGCATTGCCACGCACGTCGATGCTGTCGCCAGTGCCGATGCAGTCGATACTGAGGAACGCCTCTATCCTACCCTGGTAGCGGAAGTGGTCGATGAATTCGTAAGTACCCTTGTCAAGTTGCTCGGAACCAGAGAATATGACAAACAGCACACTGCGGGCCGGTTTCTTGTCGGCAGGCAACTCCGACAGCAGTCGGGCTGTCTCAAGCAACGCAGCAACCGAAGAGGCATCGTCGTCGGCTCCAGGATAAAAGCAGGTCTCGCCTTGACGACCGACATGGTCAAGATGTGCGCCGATGACGATATATTCGCGTTTCACCTTCTTGCTTGCGCCGTGCATGATGCCCACGACGTTGTAGGTAGGAGCGCTGGCGCGATATTTTGCGTTGGTCTCTATTTCGAACTTCTTGTTGAACGCAAACGAATGGGGCTTGTGATCGTCCTGAATCTTGGCAATAGCCTCGTCGAGCGGCATCTCCTCGCCGCGGAACAACGACTCAGCACAATATTTGGTAGGCTGAATGATTGGGAACGTGGCCAAATGCGGCAGAGGTCCGTTATATCCGCGACACTGCACCTCGAAGTCGGCGCAGGTTTTCGACATATTTATTGAGACCAAAGCCACAGCGCCGTGGCTTTTAGCCACCCTCGCTTTGTCGCGCAACGTGGCGTAGCGGTCGGTTATGTCGCTGGGCAGGAAGTTTGGCACACCACTCGCCACTATTACAATCTTGCCCTGAGCGTCAACATTCGCATAGTCGTCATAGGCGGTTGCATCCAAACCATATCCGCAGAATACGACATTAGCGTCAGCATACCCACGGCCAGTCATAGCAGCACACGAGAAGTCACGACCCAACGAGTAGGTGTCGTGGTTTTTAGACCCAGGCAAGTATGTGTGGAACGTGCAGTTGTCAATCTCGTTGCACTCCACATCGAATTCCTGAAGCCACCCGCCGTCCTCGCCGGCAGGCTCCACGCCGTACGAACTGAGTACCTCCACACAGTATTTCACCGCAGCGTTGTAACCATACGTTCCAGCCTGACGGCCTTCGTAGCGCTCAGACGAAAGTTCGATAATGTGCTTCATGAGCGTATCGATGTTCACCTCCTGAGACATCACTTTCCCAGACATCAGAATAGCGAAAAACGCCACAGAAACCAAAACTAAAGTCCTTTTACAATAATAAAAAATACGCATCTCGTATCTATTTTATTAATAATAAATATCTTACAGCATCACATACCCCTATGCGACTATGCAAATATACATTTTTTTCTTTATTTTGGCAACTCTTGGTCTCGTAGAAAAGAAAACAGCCGCCAGGCGATTGCTCACTTGGCGGGCTGTAGTCATTAAAGCATCAATAACGCTATTCTCTCGCGGCGTTGAGGAGTTCCATCATCTTGATGGCGCTTTCGGCCACCGGGGTACCGGGACCGAAAACGGCGGCTACGCCAGCATCGAAGAGGCACTGGTAGTCCTGCGGAGGTATAACGCCGCCGGCGACAACCATGATATCCTCGCGGCCGAGTTTCTTGAGTTCCTCAATGAGCTGCGGAAGGAGGGTCTTGTGGCCTGCGGCGAGGGAACTGGCACCCACGATGTGGACGTCGTTCTCGACGGCCTGCTTGGCTGCCTCGGCGGGAGTTTGGAAGAGGGGTCCCATATCGACGTCGAATCCCATATCGGCATAACCTGTGGCGACCACCTTGGCACCGCGGTCGTGACCGTCCTGTCCCATCTTGGCCACCATGATACGCGGGCGGCGACCTTCGCGCTTGGCAAACTCGTCAGTCATCTGCTGGGCGAGCTTGAAGCGGTCGTTGGATTTGGTTTGTGAGCTATACACGTTGCTTATAAGATTGATTTTTGCTTTGTAACGTCCATATACTTTTTCGAGAGCGTAGGAGATCTCACCCAGAGAGGCGCGTTTGCGAGCTGCGTCGATGCTGAGCTCGAGGAGGTTGCCTTTGCCGGTCTTGGCGCACTCGGTAAGAGCATCGAGGGCTGCGTTGACGGCGTCGCTGTCGCGCTCGGCACGGAGTTTCTTCAGACGCTCTATTTGTGCGTTACGCACGGCGGTGTTGTCGATTTCGAGGGTCTCGATGGGGTCCTCGTGGTCGAGACGGTACTTGTTGATACCGACGATGGTGTCGATATTGCTGTCGATGCGGCCCTGCTTGCGTGCGGAGGCCTCTTCGATGCGCATCTTGGGCACACCGCTCTCGATGGCCTTGGCCATACCGCCGAGTTTCTCGACTTCCTGTATGTGAGCCCAGGCGCGGTGGGCGAGCTCGTGGGTGAGGGTTTCGACATAGTAGCTGCCTGCCCACGGGTCAACCACGCGGCAGACGTTGGTCTCTTCCTGGATGTATATCTGGGTGTTACGAGCGATGCGGGCGGAAAAGTCGGTAGGCAGAGCGATGGCCTCGTCGAGGGCGTTGGTGTGGAGGCTCTGAGTGTGGCCGAGTGCGGCTCCCATAGCCTCGATGCAGGTACGTCCGACGTTGTTGAAGGGGTCCTGCTCGGTGAGCGACCAACCAGAGGTCTGGCAGTGGGTACGCAGCGCGAGGGACTTGGGGTTCTGGGGGTTGAACTGTTTGACTATCTTGGCCCAAAGCATACGTGCGGCACGCATCTTTGCGATTTCCATGAAGTGGTTCATACCGATGGCCCAGAAGAAGGACAGACGCGGTGCGAAGTCGTCAACACTCATGCCCGCTCCGACACCCGCACGGAGGTACTCGAGTCCGTCGGCAAGGGTGTAGGCCAACTCGATGTCGGCGGTGGCGCCGGCCTCCTGCATGTGGTAGCCGGAGATGGAGATGGAGTTGAACTTAGGCATGTTCTTCGAGGTGTATTCGAAGATGTCGGCGATAATCTTCATCGAAGGCAGCGGGGGATAGATGTAGGTGTTACGCACCATGAACTCCTTAAGAATGTCGTTCTGGATGGTGCCCTGCAGCTGCTCCTGCTTGACGCCCTGCTCTTCGGCGGCGATGATATAGAAGGCCAGGATTGGAAGCACGGCGCCGTTCATGGTCATGGAGACGGACATCTTGCCGAGGTCAATCTGGTCGAAAAGTATCTTCATATCGAGGATGCTGTCGATGGCCACACCGGCTTTACCGACGTCGCCGACGACGCGCTCGTGGTCGGAGTCGTAGCCGCGGTGGGTGGCGAGGTCGAAGGCACAGGAAAGACCTTTCTGACCGGCGGCGATATTGCGGCGGTAGAAGGCGTTGGACTCCTCGGCTGTGGAGAATCCGGCGTACTGGCGGATGGTCCAGGGGCGCATGACGTACATGGTCGAGTAAGGTCCACGGAGGAAGGGCGCGATACCGGCGGCATAGTTGAGGTGTTCCATGCCGTCGAGGTCTATGCGGCCATAAACGGGCTTGACATTAATCTGCTCGGGAGTCAGCCAGTTTTTCTCGATGTGGTTTTGTTTTCCCCACTCCTCGAAGCTCTGTCTGTCAGCATCGTTGGATTTGAAATCAACTTTAGAAAAATCAGGTCTCATTATCAAGTATTTATGTGTGTGTCGTAACTATTATGAATTTGCAAATATAACACTTTATTTCCATTTTGCAAAAGCAATTTGAACCAGCGGCGGAGAGTCGGGGTTGGCCGAGGTGAAAAAAAGTTGAAAATGATGATAAAAAAGTTGTTTTTCGCTTGTATTTATTTGAAGAGAGTTGTATCTTTGTAAAATCAGAACGATAAATATGGATTCCTGTAAGAACATATCTATCAATTTATTGGGCGGTATTTCACTAATACCGCTGTCAACAGAGGTGCAAAAACTGCATCTGCAACAGTTTGGCACACAGTGCTAAACATCACTCCCCTCCGTATCAACGCCGTATTAACTCCGTATCAAAGCCGTATCAAGTACGTGTCACCTCCTATACCCATTATATACCCCTCCTATACCCCTTCGGTATTCCTCCTACATTTCTCCTAGTGTGAACTGTGACCTGTGATCTGTGACCTGTGATCTGTGAACTGTGAACTGTGAACTGTGAACTGAGTGGGGTTGAGTGTTTGGGGGGTGGGGGTGGATTTTGGGAATTATGGGAGCTATGGGAGGTATGGAAACTATGGGAACTATGGGAATTATGGGAGGTGTGGGAGCTATGGGAGGTAATAGGTTGGGGGTGGTGGGGTTTGTGGCACTGGCTCAGGGGATTGGGTGGGGTTTGTGGGTGTGATGAAATTTTATTGTTGGGGTGTGGGCTTTTTTTCGTAACTTTGCAGCGTCATATAGTATATACACACAAACACACGTAAACAATAATCGACACAATATGATGAGATACAAGACTATCGCGGCGCTGGTGATGACGCTGTTTGTTGCCACCGCCTGCGTAAAAAAAGAGGATTTCAACCTGGACAACCTGCGTGTGCAGGGTGATTTCGACCCGACATACGGTTTTCCGCTGGCCTACTTCGAGGCACACATGGACACCTTGGTGGAGTTTATCAGGGCAATGGACTCGAGCGACAACCTGTATGTGAGCGTGAACACGAACGCAGAGTCGGGCCTGCTGACGCTTTATGCGGAATATCACAGCACGACCAACCTGGACTTCACCAGCAGCAAGGGGAAGCGGACGGCAAGGAAGTCGGCACGAGCAGGGCGCAAGGACGGCAGCGAGCCTTACGAGCTGTACCGCACGACGCTGAGACACAACAACCCCGTGAAGCTGGGTCGCTACCTCAGGGAGAACGACATAAGACTGAAGAACCTTTTCGTGACGTTTGACGCGGCTCTGTGTCCGAACCTCACGGGCACGACCGACTCGCTGTCGAAATACGGCGTGGAGGTGTATATGGACACGATAGTGCTGACGATGGACCTGCATGTGCCGATGACGGCTGAGGCGATGCAACAATGCCGCGAAAACGACGAGTTCTACGTGTATGACGGCGACGGGACGAAATACACCAAAAAGATACCTCTGACGAGCATTGGAGACGGGAGCAGATTGAGCCTTGTGAGATTGGCAAATGCCACCAGCGACGAGGCACGCACAATACGCATACTTAACAACGAGGACATATCGAACATCATCTTCAACGATGCGTACCAGATGCACATAAGCACGGCGCTGTCGATAGTAGCCACCGACCAGGCTGCGCTGGCCACGATAGACCCGAGCCTGCTGACGCTGGACGACCGACTGTTTGTGTCGAGCATGGACGTGAAGACACGCGCGGCGATAGAATACTCGGCGCTGCTGTATGTTGGCAACATGAACGAAGTGGATACGATAGAGGCTGACTGCTCGGGATTGGCGCAATATACTGACTACACCTCGTATAACGAGAACGGAATATCGGTGGCGCTGAGAGAGGACGACACATGCAACTACCTGGTGCTGAAGGCAGAGAACTCGATGCCGTTCAACCTGAAACTGGAGTTGCGCGGAATGGCGGAGGACAAGCGGACGTACGTGACGGACAACCTGCTGAAGGGCGACAGCTACATAGAGTCGCCGCGAGTGGAGCAGGTGCCTGCGAACATAGCCTACACGAACCCGAACGACCCCGTGGGAACAGCCTACATAGCAAACCGCTCGGTGGGGCACACAAACTCGGAACTGAAGTTCCCGCTGTCGTCGCAGATGCTAAAAGACCTTTCGAAGTCGAAGTACCTTGAGGTGAAGATGCACATAGTGTCGATGGCCGACGGAGCGGTGGTAGATCCAGCCGACCCGACCCACCCGTATGTGATACTGCGCGAACAGGACATGCTGAAACTGAGACTCTTCATCTCGGCTGGCGCTCATGTGAGCATCAACCGTAATCTAACCAACAAGTAAAAACCAACAACGACTTCTAGCAGTATGAAAGCATCAAGACTCAACATATTAGCGGCGCTACTGATTATGATGGCCGCCAGCCTGCCGGCGAAGGCACAGCTGTATAGCAGCAACGACTTGGGCTACCACTCGTTCCGCTCGCCGATGGCGACAAAGCTGAACCCAGCCATGTTTCCGAACAACGCGAAGTTCTACGTGACGATGCCGCGCTTCGACATCGATTTCTCGCTGCCGCTGGGATTCAGCGACGTGATTATGCACGACAGCGAGGGCGCGGTGATACGCATCGACTCGATAATGAACAAGATGACCGTCAAGAACCAGATGCGTGCCCGACTGGGGCTGAACTTCGGGATGGACATGATGGGATTCGGATTCAGAATCAAGGACATGTACTTCAACTTCGGGAGCGGCTTTAAGATGAACACCACCATAACGCTGCCGCTGAACACGCTGAGGCTCCTTACGGACGGTAACTTTGGCGAATACGGACGCGAGGGGAACGTGACAGACATAAACCTTGGCGACGACAACATTTTCCGCCTGCAGACATATATGTACTACTCGCTTGGATTTGCGATGAAGATACCAAATACAGATGCTACAGTGGGAGCACGGCTGAACCTGCTGAACGGACTGCAGATGGTGGCGTTGGACCAGCTTGGGCTGCACCTGATTACCGACTCGGCAAACACGCGCTTGATGGCGACGACGGACCTATATGCCTACACAGCGGGCATAGTGCCGCTGATGAACGCCTCGAAAGGATTTAGCAACATAGATGTCAGCACATTCAGCATTGGCACACTTTGGAACAATGTGAAGCAGTTTATGCCGAAGAGCATGGGATTCACCTTTGACCTGGGTGCCCAATACGAATGGAACAACTTTGTGTTTTCGGCAAGCATCCTGGACCTGGGACCCGGATTGCACTGGACGCAAAACCCGATGCAGCTCATGACCAAAGGAAACGACACGGTGGCGTTCGAAGGAATAGACCTGAACCGAGTAATCAGTCAAGGCGGCGTCGATACAGCCTATACGAACTCGCTGAAAGACTCGCTGATGGCGCTGCTCGATACGGCGATGACAACGGAGAAATTCTGGTATGCCGTGCCGACGAAAGTGTATCTGGGAGCCTCGTGGTCGCTGAACAACATGCTGAGATTCGGGGCGCTGTTTCACGGCGAATTCGAGCCAGGCAAGCACAGCAAGTTGATATTCCGCCAGAACACGACGCTGTCGGTACACTTCAACCTATACGACTGGCTGGAGCTGGCCGCCGCCAACTCATTCACCTTCGACGGACGTAGGCCTGACTTCTTCAGCCCGTCGGCCTCGATAAGCTTCAACATCGGCCGAGTGTTCCAACTATACCTGACGCTTGACTACCTGTCGGATATGCGGGTGACAAAGATGAAGGCGGCGCACCTGTATTTCGGTGCGAACATAGTGGGATACACAAAGCCCAACAAAATCAAGCACTCGAGTCAGGGTGAGTTAAAGCTGGAGGTTGAGTAACGAGACACAAATTGAACAGTATAAAAAACAGCACAATGAACACAAGAAACATTTTCAGAGTATTGCTGGTCACAGCGCTGGTATTCACGCTGTCGGCGTGCAAGAAAGACAAAGGCGACGCCGCTTTCAAGTTAGACGGCATCAACCTTAACGGGGTGAAGTACCTGGCCCTCGGTTCGCATGGCGGCAACGCCAAAGGGCAGGACACTCAGCAGATGCTCTACAGCATCGACGAGAGCGGCAACATGCAACTGGTGGCCTACAACTACCAATGCGACGACGACGGCCTGGTGACCGAAATCCAGCGCAACATCGGCATCACCATCACCCAGATAGTGCCTGTGGGCGAGAAATACATCTGGCTGGTGGGCTGCCGCTACTACTGCGACGACTACAGCGGCTTCAGCGAGAGTATGCAGAGCCGCATCCGCGATATGGTGCAGCACAGTATAGATTGCACCGAGAACTTCCTCATCCGCAAGAGCGACGGAAAGATATTCGACCTTAACGGCATCAACGCCTTTCCGCTCTGCGTAGTCAACGTGCCCGGCTACGGGAATGCAGGCGTTGTCGGTATAGGTGGGCGTGACGGCGTGCCCCTTGACGGCGACATCACAGGCGACCGCCTTCGCAAGCTCGGCCTCATCTGCCAGCACAACGACGACATCTTCCTAGCCTCCGGCGCATGGAATGGCGGCCTCTCGCGCCTGCACGACAACGGCTCGTCACTCAGCGTGATAGACGTGTTACCCGGAACAGCAGAATACGTTACCAACTTTGCATACGCCATCACCGACAACAACGGACATCTCGGCACATGCATCAGCTATGGCGCCAACGTTCCCCACGTAGCTTCCATCATGGCCTCTGACGGCACGCTGCCACGCATACCTGGCATCCCAGTAGCGCCAGGAGGTGAGACTGAAACATATTGGCCCGAGATGCGCTGCATCGGCGGCAAGTTCTTCGTGTCTGTCCACGTAGATCCGTGGGACGCTCCAAACTATGACAGTATCTACCGCGTAGATATCAACGGTACGCAGGTTACGTCGGTCGGTGTAGCCGCAGGCCGCTTCACCAGCGACAACTACAGCCAGACAACATATATCAGCGACGAGGAAACCTACTCATGGTACAACGGCACCACACTATACACCTTCAACGCCAACACATACGAGCTGACCGAGAGTTCGCTGCCAGCTGGATGGCCAGAATACAGCATGTATGACGCCGAAGGACACTATTATGAAAGCCACCTCGGAGGCGAAGGACTCCAGAGTTTCACCATATACAACCTTGCCACCCTTCAGACGGAAGAGGTTACCTGCAACCGTTCGGAGGTTCCAGCCTACAACATGTATAGGGGTTGCTACTATGACGGCGGCATGAAAGCTTTTGTCGAGAGCGTCATCCTGGCCAACGGCTCATCCGTAACCATCGTAACTCCGGTCACAGGTTCTGAGCGTGGTATCTCTCGCGTACAGAGTCAAACCGAAGCCAACAACAACGTGGTGGTTGGTACGCTCATACCGTTGAATTAATCTATTCTTGAATAAAACAATAAACCTTAAACTATATTTATTATTATGAAACAGACATTGAGATTATTGGCAGCCGCCGCGCTGCTTTTCACCTTTGCGGCATGTGATCCGACCGAGGATACTGTCACACCCGACGACAACACATCAACGGTCACTCAAACCGATGTGGAATATACTATCGGCACCGCCGAATGGTCGATAGAGAACAACTACACTTACGCCACCATCACATGGACGGCGAAAATCAAGACCGCAGGGCTGCACCTGGGCGAGTTCTTTGACGAAGATATGCAGCAAAGCTATAGCTACGGCATCGGCTATTTCCCCGTGGGAGCAGAGAACAATCTGCCGCGCTATTTCAATGGCTCAAACGACCAGTCGGGATGCTACCACCGCATAATAAGTGCCAACAGCGATAGTACCGAGCTGACCGTTGTGTCGCACATAAAGGCCGACAACCGCAAAGAGGCAAGGGCATACCTATACCTGGTAAACGAAGCGGGTAGCGGCGACTTCTACTACAGCGAGCGATTCTACATGGATCCCGCCGATATGCCTGGACATAGCGGAGAGGCGTCGGTTGAGATTGAATACACCAGATACGACGAAGAGGATGAACTGCTTACTGTCGTTGCGAAAGCCAACTTCGGCGATGTTGACGTGCCGTATGCAGTTGGTATCTGCTACAGCCTTGACGATCCCGATGACGAAAACGACTATCCAACTATCGACGACCCAGTTTTCAACGTGATGGATCATGTTACCGGGCCGAACCAGTTTGACGATTATATCGGCGAACTAACCCTTGGTGACGACGGAAAATACAGCATCACATTCTTCGTCCCAATGTACAATGCTGGAGTATATAACGTACGTGGATACCTGCAACTGCGTCAGGGCGGTGATGTGATATATTCCGAAAACCAGGTAGTCATGACTTCGGCAAAATAGCCCAAAAAACAAGCCACTGACACCACCAACCTGCGAAAGTCTATGCACCTGGATTTGTCTAGACAGAAATGGCATCAGGAAGAAGGGGTGTATGTCTGTGGTTTCTGTTATGACAACAACAACCAAGTAGTGTCTGGCCAAAATATGGCCAGACACTTTTCTTCAGCATCGGATGAAGCCACCCTGTTAAGCCTCTTGAAGGAGACTAACGGACAGTTTGCGGTGATAGTGAACCGCGAGAGCCTAAAAGCCGCGGCGGTTGACCAAATTCGCTCCATACCGATATATTACAACGACAGCACCATTGCCGATCAGCCATACAGTCTTTCTCACGATGGGAGCATTGACCGAATGGCGCTGTCGGAATACCGCGCCTCGGGCAACACTTTTGCCGGAAAGACGCTCTTGAAAGACATCCGTCAAGTTCCGGCAGCGGCAATGGTATGCTGGCACGGAACCGTCGAAAAAACAATACAATACTGGAGCCTTGAGTGCCACAGAGGTGAAGAACGGCTGGTAACTATCGAAGAACTGCGCGGATGTCTAGAAGAAACATTCACACGCACAATCAATGCCATTGGGAACCGGCCTGTCGCCATACCTCTAAGCGGAGGTTACGACTCACGTCTGATTGCAGCAATGCTCAGGAAAAACGGCATTGACGATGCCGTATGCTACCATATCGGACACAAGGGAAGCGACGAAGAGCGCTATGCTAGCATAACAGCGGAGAAACTGGGGTTCAGATATTTATTATTAGACGGCTATGACCTGGCCGATGAGAACACTGGATATCTAGATGAAACTGATTTTGCGGATTACTACAGGTATGTAGGCGACTATACCAACTTTGTCTGGCTGTACGAATATTTCGGCATCAAACGGATGATTGAACACGGAGACATCAAGCCAGACACGGTGTTCATTCCTGGTCATTCGGGTGATTTTATTGCCGGAAGCCATATCCGCAAAGGAGGCATCACGCCGAGTTCCTCTGCAAGAGAACTTGCCTTGTCCCTCGTGCTGCGCAGTTTCGAATATCGCTCCAACTCAAAAATAATAAAGGAAGTAAGCGGCCAATTCAAAAAAGCCATAGACTCAGGCTTCTCTCCAATTTCTGCCCACCAATGGTTCATCATGCAGAACCGACAGGCACAGCAGATTGTAAATTCTACCAAAGTGTATGGCTTTTTCGGCCACGACGTACTGCTGCCACTTTGGGACAACGAACTTGTAAACCTTTTCCGTACAGCCCCCTACGAACAGCTATGCGACTGCAAGCTCTATAATGACTGCGTCAAACAAATATTTGCAGAATTAGGGCTATCTACCGAGAAACCTGGAGGAAGTGCAAAGCCTGCATCTTTGTCGAAAACACTCATAAAACGCCTGCTACCAAAGTGCATCGTCAATCGCATGGTGCAGATTGGTGACGAGACAGGCGAAGAGGTAATGTGTCAACCGATGCTGCAACAATTGGTAAAGAAAGGCCACTACCCATCAGCCAGACACTTCACCTCAAGCAACGAAATAATCAAAGACTGGTACGAAGTCACCGCTTTGAGCAACTAGCATCGCCCAATATTATACTTTGTTCAACTAGACGGGCTTTGTTCAACTAGACGGATGGTATTATTCAACGCTTCCTGCAATTGAATTTGCCATAAACAAAAAAAAGAGCATCACTTTTGGGGTGATGCTCTTTAGAAGGATGGCGGCGACCTACTTTTCCACAAATAAATGCAGTATCATCGGCGATGTGAGGCTTAACTTCTCTGTTCGGAATGGGAAGAGGTGTTCACTCACTCTATAGCCACCAGAGGTTTAATGGTTACTTGGCGTTTCATGCCGGACTATAGGTCTTATAGGTCTATAGGGGTTTCCGGTCCACCAAGGTGACTCATGGTTGGAGACGCATAAGAGAGATGCTTGTACGGAAAGTCTTCGGGTAATTAGTACCGCTCGGCTTTGCCATCGCTGGCTTTACACCTGCGGCCTATCAAGGTCGTAGTCTTCGACCACCCTGTAACGAAGTCTCATCTTGGGGCGGGCTTCGCACTTAGATGCTTTC